>CAZOJJ010000001.1:0-2637 GCA_964580105.1 uncultured Rhodothermales bacterium
TCTTCCCGTGCTCCACGAGCTGCGCCACGTACTCGCGGAACAGGGAGAACGGCGGGTTGGTGACGACGATGTCGGCCTCGTTGAGGAACGCGACGCACTCGGCGCTGCGGAAGTCGCCGCCGGGGTAGGGGTCGTTGCCCTTGAGGGCGATGCGGGCGGCCTTGTTGCGCTGGAGGAAAAGCTCGACGTCGGTCACGTTCGCCGCGCCGTCGCCGTCCTCGTCCTTCACGTGGTCGAGGACGACGGCCAGGGCCTTGGGCTTCCGGCGCGTGCCGTTGCCCTCGTTGTATTCGGGGAAGAGGGTGTACTGCCCGGCGATGGGGGAGCCGTCGTAGCTGGTGGCGATGAGCTTCTTGAGGCCGAGCTTGTTGAAGTTGGCGGCGAAGTACTTGAAGAAGTTGCTCTCGAAGGGGTCGTCGCAGTTGCAGTAGACGACCTTGCCCCGGAAGGTGTCGGGGTCGAATTCGAGGTAGGCCTCGATTTCCTTCTGGATGTCAACGTACTGGGTGTAAAATTCGTCCTTTTTGGCAACTTTGGCGGTGTGCAGGTTTCGGTTTAACGGCTTGCTCGGCATTCTTCGCGCGGGAGGATCGTACGTCGCCCCTGAGTATACTGACCGGGCACGGATGCGGGCCACCGGCTACGGCCGCGCACCCCGCCGAGCGCCCGGCGCCAGCGCGCGCCGCGCCAGGACGAGGGCGGCCGCGACGCAGCTCCCGAACAGGAAGCCCTCGACGCCGCCCAGGACCACCTGCGTGGTGTGGCCGAAGTGGACCTCGCCGAAGAGCCGTCCCAGGGCGTCGAGCTGGAGCCGCGAGCCGTCGAACGAGCGGGCCAGCAGCACGAGGCTCCCGCCCATGAGGCGGCCGCCGGCGGCGGGGATGAGCGCCCCGGCCACCGCCCCCGCGACGCCGGCTCCCAGGACGGGCCGCCAGCGTGGAGCGGCATCGGGGCCGCCGAGCCGCGCGCCGAGGGCGAGGGCGGCGCCGAGCGCGGCCCCCTCCAGTCCTCCGGTGATTCCGGCGGGCGCCCGCCCGAAGAGGAGGTGGAAGGCGTCCACCCCGAGCAGCTTCGTGCCCCCGCCCACGAGCAGGCCGCCGAGGGCGGCGCCGGCGACGTTCCACCGCAGCGCGCGGTGCCTGACCCACCCCACCGCCGCCATGCCGAAGCTCACGCCCGCACCGCCCACGAGGCCCACGAGCACGTTGAGGCTGAGGAGCACGAGGAGGACGGAGGCGGTGCCCAGCCCGGCGTCGGCGGGGGCGTAGGCGAGGGCGGACCCGTAGAGGAGCCCCCCGAGCACACCGGCGAAGCCGCCGCCGAGCGCCCCGGCGGCGCCCCACAGCGCGGCGGCCTGCAGGGAAGACGGCCGAGTCGTCTCCGTCGGGAGGCCTCTGCCGTCCGACTCGGCTCGCCGAACGCGCCCGCCGTCCGGCGGAGGCGCCCCCCCCACGGAGCCGCCGAGGCGGCCCGCCTCGGGCGGAGCCGGGCCGCCGTCGGTGGCCGCCGGAGGAACGGCCTCGACCGACCCGATGAAGCGGTAGCCGTAGCGCGGCACCGTCTCGATGTAGCGGGGGTTGGCGGCGTCGTCGCCGAGCTGCCGGCGGACGTCCTTGATGCACTGCGTGAGCGCGCCGTCGCTCACGACGACATCGCCCCACACCTCGGCAAAGAACCGGTCCTTCTCGACGAGCCGCCCGTGCTCCCGCACCAGGAGCACGAGGGCGTCGAAGTAGCGGGCGTTGAGGTCGATCCGCTCGCCCCTCCGCCAGAGCTGCCGGTTGGGAGCATCGAGGAGGAAGTCGTCGAACCGGTACCTCAGCGCGGTCTCAGCCATGCTCACGGAGATCTCAGACGGTGCTCACGCCGCTCACACGGCCCGCCCGGAAGTTACGCCGCACCGGGCCTCGCCCCCCACGTTCACCCATGACCAACCACGGAGACAAGACAATGGAAGCCAACATGAAACACGGCGCCGGACGGCGCTGGAGCCCCTGGAGGATAGCGGGCTGGTCCGCCGCCGCGCTCATACTGCTGCTGCCCCTGCTCACCGGAGCACCGTGGACGGTGGGCGACTACGTGTTCGCCGCCGTCCTCCTCCTCGGCGTCGGCCTTCCCTTCGACCTGGTCATGAGGAAGGCGGACAGCGCCGCGTACCGGGCCGCGTCCGGCCTCGGCCTTGCGGCGGGCCTGCTCCTCGTGTGGGTGAACGGGGCCGTCGGGATCCTCGGGTCCGAGGACAACGACGCCAACCTGCTGTACTTCGGCGTCCTCGCCATCGGCTTCGTCGGTGCCCTCCTCGCGCGCTTCCGGCCCCGCGGGATGGCCTACGCGATGGCCGCGACGGCGCTCGCGCAGACGGCGGTCGCCGTGGGCGCCCTCGTCGCCGGGTGGGGCGGGCCGGAGAGCGGCCCCTTCGAGGTCGTGGCGGGGAACGGGTTCTTCGTCGCGCTGTGGGCCGGATCGGCCGCGCTGTTCCGCAAGGCGGCACAGCGGCCTCCCTCCTCGCCCGAAGCCCCGACGCCCTGACGGCGCCAGGCTCCCCTTCCTCTCCCGACGACGACTCGCACGCAAGCCCTCCTTTTCAACGGCTTCACGTACTTCAACGGCTTCACGTACTTCAACGGCTTCACGTAC
>CAZOJJ010000001.1:2737-9597 GCA_964580105.1 uncultured Rhodothermales bacterium
TTCAACGGCTTCACGTACTTCAACGGCTTCACGTACTTCAACGGCTTCACGTACGAGACTCCGTGGGCCCGCCTCGTGCCGCTGCGCCACGAGGCGGCCTCGGCGGCGGGGCCAACCGCTGCGGAATCAACGCGAGGCGTAGGACGGAATCGCCGGGCGGGATACCTTCCGGACTCCTCACCCACCGGCTTTCCGCCATGCTTCCCAAACTGCTCACCGAGTTCATCGGAACGTTCTTCCTCGTCCTCACCATCGGCCTGACAGTCCTGATCGGGACCGAGTTCGCGCCCATCGCCATCGGATGCGTGCTCATGGTGATGGTGTACATGGGCGGCCACATCTCCGGCGCGCACTACAACCCGGCCGTGACGCTGGCCGTCTGGCTCCGCGGCCGGGTCGGCAGCACCGAGGGCGGTTTCTACATCGCCGCGCAGCTGGCCGCCGCGCTCGTGGCCGCGCTCGTCGTCTACCTCGTCAACGACCGCACGCTGGACGTGGCCCCGGCGGCGGAGACCTCGCTCTTCGAGTTCTTCCTGCTGGAGCTGCTCTTCACCTTCGCCCTCGCCCTCGTCGTCCTCAACGTGGCCACGGCCCGCGCGACGGAAGGCAACAGCTACTACGGCCTCGCCATCGGCTTCACCGTCCTGGCCGGCGCGTTCGCGGCCGGACCGATCTCGGGCGGCGCGTTCAACCCGGCCGTCGCCCTCGGCCCCATCGTGGTCGACGCGCTCCTCGGCGACGGCAGCTCGCTCGGCGGGCTGTGGGTGTACCTCGTGGCGTGCTTCGCCGGGGGCGCGCTCGCCGCCTTCGTGTTCAACGCGCAGCACCCGGGCGAGGCGCGCGGGCCCGCCGAGGGCTGACGCCGGTTTCGCCTCGGGATTGTTTCGGAAGGGGCTGAGCCCTACTCTTGTTCCAACGCCTTTCCTCGCTCCCTTCCACCAGCCTTCCTGCGTCATGAACGCGAAATGGGCCCCCTACGCCCCGCTCGTCCTCCGCGTCGTCTTCGGCGGCTCGATGGCGGCGCACGGCATCAGCAAGTTCACGGGCGGCATCGAGAACACGGCCGGGTTCCTCGGCAGCCTCGGGATTCCGGCGCCGGGCCTGATGGCCTGGGTCGTGGCCCTCCTCGAAACCGTCGGCGGGCTGATGATCGTGGCCGGCGCCTTCACGGCCATCGTGAGCGCGCTGCTCATCGTCAACATGCTCGTGGCGATGTTCACGGTGCACTGGAGCAACGGCTTCTTCTTCACGAACCAGCCGGGCCCGGGCATCGAGGTGAACCTGCTCTTCATCGCGGGCTTCCTGGCGCTCATCCTGGGCGGCGCGGGCGCCTACTCCTTCGACGGCTCCCGGACCCGGCCGGCGGCCACCTAGGGTTTCGACGCGCCCTGCTCCCGAAAGGACGCGGCCGGCCCCTCCCCCGGCGATCCCTGCTCGGGGGAGGGGCCGGATGCCTCGTTCCGGCTCACCCCTCCTCGCGCCCGGCGGCCTCGGGGCTGAAGGCGGGCACGCACACGGCCCAGTACTCGGCTTCGGCGTCGAAGGGGTTGCTGTAGCGGATCCGCTCGCCGGCCCGGCAGAGCACGGTCTCCCCCGCCGCCACGTCGAGGTGGCCGCCCTCGTGCTCGACGCGCACCGCGCCCCGGACGACGATGGTGACTTCGTCGAAGGCGGGCGTCTGGAACGGCTCGTCCCAGCCGGGCGGAGCCGTCATGCGCGCCACGCTGACGGCCTCGGTGCCGGTGTGCACGCGGCCGACGTACTCTTCGATGCGCTTGCCGCCCGGAACGGAGAGGCGGGTGGGGGCGGTGACGTGCCGGGGCATGACAGGATGGGCGGGGTCGCGGGGCCGGCGTCCAAGATACCGGCTGCCACGCTGGCCGAGGACCCGGCCGGGCCTCAGGGCGATCCCCAACGTTCGCGGCACCGCGCTCGGCTGGAACGGGGGTTGTTCGATCCCCCCGCGCGTGACGCCGTGTCACGCTGCCTCTCTCCAACACGCTCTTCCCCGATCCGCCATGATCCACTTCGCGCTGGAGATCGCCCCCGCCGTCGCCCTTCTCGCGGCCATGCTGCACGTCTCGCCCCGCCGCCCCCGGCTGATCCCGCGCTCGGTCTGAATACCCTGGCGGAGTCTGCGCGCGCCCCGGCCCTCGTTCGCAGGGTCGGGGCGCGCGTGGTTCGGGGCGGTCGGTCAGACGCCGAGCCGCAGCCCGAGGCGGACCTGCCGGGGCTGCCCGTAGAAGAGCGGATGGCGCGACGACGACGCCCCGCCGACGTTGACCGGGCCGCCGGTGTACGCGCGGTACTGGAACGCGAAGGCCTCGGGGGAGCGCACGGCATCGAGGGCGGCCCGGCCCGACGCTGAGGCGAGGAAGCCGTCCACTCCTGGACGTAGCCCGCGTAGTAGATCGGCTGGTAGGGCGCCACGTTGCGGTTGGTCCCCTCGCCGAAGGCGTCCACGTCCTGGTCGTCCACCTCGTTGAGGCCGAGGAAGTCGTACCCGTAGTAGGTGTAGCTGCTGCCGCCGGCGGCCCGCATGGCCTCGAAGGAGAGCTGGTCGTAGCGGGTGACGCCGCCTTCGGGGATGCCCGCCGCCGAGGACTCGGCGTGGCCGTCGGCGTGGAAGCGGGCGAGCTGGCCGGCGGTGATGGTGAAGAAGCGGCGGTTCTGCTGCTCGTACTCCCCGCCGAACTCCACCTGGTGGACGCCGAGCGTTACCTCGGTGCGGCCCGTGAGTTGGAGCGTCGTGGTGTGCGCCTTCTGGTACTGCGCGGCCACCTCGCCGGGGAGGGCGAAGAGACCGTAGGCGCCGCCGAGGGCGAACGAGCCGTCACTCGCTCGCTGCACGTACCCGTCAGGGGTCGCATGCACGTAGCGCGCCGCCGTCGCGTTGACCGGGTCGTCTATGTCGCCGTAGCGGAGGGCGTCGGCGAGGTCGTCGGAAAACCCGAGGGGGTAGCGGACGGCGTCCCGGCGCTGGTAGTCCAGGCCGAGGTAGTAGGAGGCCGTCGGCGAGAGGCGGTGGCGGAACGTGCCGTAGAGGCGGCCGGCATCGCGCTCGGACTCGTAGAGACGGTCGTGGTTGAAGAGGAGGGCGCCGTAGCGCTCGGCCGGCGTAGCGGCGCGCGCTCCCGGTCCAGCGCGCCGCCGAGGCGCACCGGGATGCGGGTGAAGGCTGCGAAACAAACCCACGTCTCCGCATCCCTTCGAGGTACACCGGACCGCCCTACCACCGTCTTTGCCCATTCGCCTTCGGCGTCCCCGAAAACGCGCGCGCCCCGCCGGGGAGACGGGGCGCGCGCTCGGAAAACCGGGGCCTACGCTTCGAGCACGTCCTGGAGCGCCCGCTCCAGCACGGCCAGCCCCGCATCCACCTCCTCCGGCGTGATGCAGAGCGAGGGGCGGAAGCGGACGGAGCGCGGCCCGCAGCCGAGCACGACGGCGCCGTGCTCGTAGGTCTTCGCGAGGACGGCGTTGCGCGTGGCGGTGTCGGCCAGGTCGAAGGCGCACATCAGCCCGAGGCCGCGCGGGTTCGTGACGCCCTCGAAGCGCTCGGCGAGGCCGCGCACCCGCCCGAGCAGGTGCGCCCCCGTCTCGCGCGCGTTGGCGACGAGGTCGTCTTCCTCGATCACTTCGAGGATGCGGTCGAAGCGGACCATGTCCACGAGGTTGCCGCCCCAGGTGGAGTTGATGCGGCTCGACTTCTGGAAGACGTGGTCCTCCACCTCGTCGATGCGGCGGCTTGCGAGGATGCCACACACCTGCGCCTTCTTGCCGAAGGCGAGCACGTCCGGCGTGACGCCGAGGCCCTGGTAGGCCCAGAACGAGCCCGTCAGGCCCACGCCCGTCTGGACCTCGTCGAAGATCAGCAGCGCCTCGTTCTCGTCGGCGAGGTCACGAAGGGCCTGGAGGAACGCGGGGCGGAAGTGGTTGTCGCCGCCCTCGGCCTGGATCGGCTCGATGATGATGGCGGCGATGTCGTCCTTGTTGGTGTGGAAGGCGGTCTTGGCGAGGTTGATGGCCATAGCCTCGCGCTCCTCGACGTCCTCCAGGTCGGCCGGCCCGTTGCACTTCGGGCTGGGGATGCGCGGCCAGTCGAACTTGGGAAAGAGGGCGACCTTGTTGGGGTCGGTGTTCGTGAGCGACATGGTGTAGCCGCTCCGGCCGTGGAAGGCCTGCTCGAAGTGGAGCACCTGCTGCCCGCGCTCGGAGGTGTACCCCTTCTGCCAGTTCTTGCGCACCTTCCAGTCGAACGCCGTCTTGAGGGCGTTCTCGACGGCGAGGGCGCCCCCGGCGATGAAGAAGGCGTGGGGCAGCTCCTCCGGGATGCCGACGCGCTCGAAGGTGCCGAGGAAGCGGGCGAAGTGGGCCGTGTAGATGTCGGAGTTGGCCACCTTGTTGAGCGCGGCGTCCATGAGCCGGGCGCGGAACGCCTCGGCGGCCTCGCCCTCGCCCGCCAGCTTCGGGTGGTTCATCCCGAGCGGGTTCGAGGCGTAGAACGTGAAGAGGTCGAGGTACGTCCGGCCGGTGACGGCGTCGCGGAGGTAGACCCCCTCGCTCTCGGTCATGTCGAGGACGAGCGGGTAGCCGTCGGTGAGGAGGTGGCGGCCGAGGGTGTCGCGGACGGACTCGGGGCTCGGGAGGGCGCGGTCGGGCAGCGCGGTAACGGGCATGGATAAGGGGAGGATGAGGTTGGAACGTTCGGTCTGGAGGAGGCGGATTCTTTCCCGGCCTCGAGTTCCCCCTTCCCTCTGTCATCCTGAGCGAAGGATCTTCGTCCGGGTTGCCGGTAGCCCGACGGGACCACCGTCGCACCGCAGCTAGATCCGCTAGATCCTTCGTCGCTCCGCTCCTCAGGATGACGATGGGGAGGAGCGCGGCAGAGCTATGGAAGGAAGTCCTTTCGCCTCGAAGATAGCCAAGGAAACTCCGCGAAGGCGGAGGCGTGGACCCGCCCCGGCCGCCTCGCCGGGCACGCCCGCCCCCCCCCGTGCGTACTTTAACCTACCCGTCCGCTGCACGCACGCCCAGGCTCATGGCCGACGCCCCCAAGCCCCCCCGCCGCCCCGGCGAGATCGCCCTCAAGACCGCCCTCGCGGCCGGCGACGGCGCCGCCTTCGACGGCGGCCTGATCGAGCTGCCCGTCGTCGAGAAGCCGCGCGAAGGAAACCGCCCCGGCCAGCGCCCCGACTGGCTCCGCGTCAAGCTGCCCTACGGCGATACATTCCGCACGGTCCAGCAGACCATCGAGCGGTACGACCTGCACACCGTCTGCGCCAGCGCCCGCTGCCCCAACATGGGCGAGTGCTGGACGGCCGGGACGGCCACGTTCATGATCCTCGGCAACGTGTGCACGCGGAGCTGCTCGTTCTGCGCCGTCCACACCGGCCGCCCCGCGCAGTACGACCTCGACTGGGACGAGCCCCGCCGCGTGGCGGAAGCCGCCCGGCTGATGGGCCTCCGCCACGTCGTCGTGACGAGCATCAACCGCGACGACCGCGAGGACGGCGGGGCGCCCATCTTCGCCGAGACCATCCGGCTCGTCCGCGAGCAGATCCCCGGCTGCACCATCGAGGTGCTCATCCCGGACATGCGCGGCCTCCGACCGGCCCTCGAAACGGTCTTCCGCGCCCGGCCCGACGTGCTCAACCACAACGTCGAGACCGTCCCCCGCCTCTACCGCCGCGTCCGCCCCCAGGCCGACTACCAGCGCTCGCTCGACGTGCTCAAGATGGCGAAGGAGGAGTTCGGCCTCCGCGTCAAGAGCGGCATCATGGTCGGCCTCGGGGAGACCGAGGCGGAGGTGTTCAGCCTCATGGACGACTTCGCCGCGCACGGCGTGGACGTGATGACCATCGGGCAGTACCTCCAGCCGACGCGGATGCACCTCCCCGTCGAACGGTTCGTCCACCCCGACGAGTTCGCGCGCTACAAGGCCGTCGGCGAGGCGAAGGGGATCGAGCACGTCGAGAGCGGCCCGCTGGTGCGCTCGTCGTACCACGCCGAGCGGCACGTCGGATGAAGGGCGGGGGACGAAGGGCGAGGGACGAAGGACGAAGCGCCCGCACCGGCTTCTTCCTCGCTTCCTTGCTTCCTCTCCTCCTCTCCTCCCTGCTCAGCGGCTGCGGCCTCCGGCTCTTCTCGGCGGGCCAGGCCAGCCAGGGCGCCCACGCCGTCGTCCTCACGCGGCCGGACTGCCCCACGTTCGTCGCCCGCACGCTCGACCACGGCTTCACCGTCGCCACCTCCCGACACGAGACGTACGCGCCCCGGCCGGGCGACGTGTTCGACGGGCCCGTCCGCGAGGGCCGCTCGGTCTTCCGCCTCTACCCGACCGGCGACCAGGAAACGCGCGAGGGCGGCCTGAACGTCCCGCTCGACGTACTCGCGCTCGACCTCGACCTCGCCGCCGCGCGCGTCCGGCTCGACACCGCCTGCGGCCCAACGCCGTGAGCCCGTCGGCCTGGCTGGGCGCGCCGAGGCGGCCGGCCTCGTCCGTCGCGGCGCTGGCGGCGCTCGTGGCGGCCAACGCGGTGCCGCTCGTGGGCGTGCTGTTCCTCGGGTGGAGCCTGGCCGGCGTGCTGCTGGTCTACTGAGTCGAGAGCGGGATCGTCGGCCTCTTCAACGTCCCGCGCATCCTGATGGCGCAGGGCGACCCCGGCGCCTCCGGCTGGCGCGACAGGCCGACGGGCGCGCCCGCGCGCAGCACGCTGCTCGGGCGGATCGGGACGACCTTCTTCTTCCTCCTCCACTACGGCGGATTCTGGCTCGGCCACCTGTTCCTCCTCGGCGTCGCCTTCGCCGTCGCCTTCGCCGTCGCCTTCGCCGTCGCCTTCGCCGTCGCCTTCGCCGTCGCC
>CAZOJJ010000001.1:9697-11300 GCA_964580105.1 uncultured Rhodothermales bacterium
CGTCGCCTTCGGCGATGCGTTCCCGGCGGAAGGCCTCGACGTACCGGACGAGCGGGCGGCGTGGAGCTTCTACCTCACCATCGCCACGCTGGTGCTGAGCCACGGGCTCTCGTTCGTGCGCCATTACCTCGGGCGCGGCGCCTACCGGACGGCGCTGCCGTCGGCCCAGACGTGGGCGCCGTACGCCCGCGTGCTCGTCTTCCAGCTCACCGCGCTCGGCGGCGGCGCGCTGGCCGCGCGGCTCGCCGGTCTGGACGCGGGTCGTGCTCGTCGTGTTGAAGACGGTGGTGGACGCCGGGACGTACCTCGTGGTGCACGGGATGGCGGAGGAACGGAACGCCGGCTGACTGCCGGTTCGCCCTGACCACCCGGACTCCGGCGTCCGGGGTTGGAGCAAGGCAGCCACCCCGCGAGCAGTGAGCCCCGGCGCTCGTTTTCTACGGCGCTTCGCGGTCGGCCCCGCCGGGCTGGGGTTGTTTCTTCGCGCCCGCCATCCCGAACCCCGACCCTACGCTGCATGGAACGCACCCTCGCCATCATCAAGCCCGACGCCGTGGCCGACGGCCACGCCGGGAAGATCATCGACCGCATCCTCCAGGAAGGCTTCGCCATCCGCGCGATGAAGCTCGTCCAGCTTACGCGCGCCGAGGCCGAGGGCTTCTACGCCGTCCACCGCGAGCGCCCGTTCTTCGGCGAGCTGACCGCGTTCATGTCGAGCGCACCGTGCATTCCGCTCGTGCTCGAGCGCGAAGACGCCGTCGCCCACTGGCGCACGGTCATCGGCGCGACGAACCCGGCCAACGCCGAGGAGGGCACCATCCGCAAGCAGTTCGCCCGGTCGATGGGCGAGAACGCCGTCCACGGCTCGGACTCTCCCGAGAACGGCGTCAAGGAAAGCCGCTACTTCTTCCCTGAGAGCGAGATCGTGTCCAACGGCGCCGATGTGATCGACGCCTGAGCCACGCGCTCCCTTCTCCTTCGGGGCGGCCTGCCGAGCGGGCCGCCCCGTTTTCGTTTCCGACACGGCCACCCGGGGCGCCTGTGCCTGATCGGATACGGGCCGCCCCGCAGGCCCCCGAAACGCGCGGTGCGGCGCTCTGGCACGGTTTCGGGAGACGGCGTCTCGCCATCCTTCCCCCTCGACCGATGCGCCCCCTCCTGCTTCTTCACCCCGCCGGCCCCGGGCCGGCCCGAGGCCGGCGAACTCGTCACCTCCTGGAACCACGCCTACGCGGTCAGGCGCTGCACACCGGGTAAAGCGACCGCGCTGCCGGGGCGCAGCACGAAAGCGCGCGGCGACCCGGCCCGCCTCCCTGCTCCATGCGCTTCCCGCTGCTTCCCCTCCTGCTCCTCGCCCTGTCCGCCTCGGCGCTCGCCCAGCCCCACCCCGACGCCGTCGCCGCAATGGCCGGGCGCAATGGCCGGGCGCGGCGGTGCCGTGCGCGGCGGCGCCGTACGCCTCCTGCTGGAGGCCGGCGCCACGGCCTCGCAGCCCGCCAGTTCGCCCGCGCGTACGACCTTCCCGACTACGCCGATCTCCCGGTGAACGCCGGGGCAACCGAGTAATGCCGTTTCAGTAATGCCGTTTCAGTAATGCCGTTTC
>CAZOJJ010000001.1:11400-39396 GCA_964580105.1 uncultured Rhodothermales bacterium
AGTAATGCCGTTTCAGTAATGCCGTTTCAGTAATGCCGTTTCTTGGCCCCATGCGCCCGCTCCTGCTTCTGATCGCCCTCCTCGCCGCGCCCCTGGCGCAGGCCCAGGTCATGGCCTTCTTCCACGAAGGCACGTTCGACGACGCCTCGCCCGCGCTCGACAACGGCCTCGTCGTGGACGTGCAGCGCATCGACGTGGCGGCGGGGCAGCGCATCGCGGCCAGCGTCGCGTCCCTCTACTTTGCACCGTACGTCGCGCTCCAGTCGCCCTCCGGCGAGCAGCTCTTCCCGCACGACGCCGACACCAACCCGGGCCGCGCCTTCGTCCAGACCGTCGCCCGCGAGGGCGGCGCCTGGCACGTCATCGTGACGACGCAGGATGGTGCGGGCGGGCCGCGCCCCGAGGGCGCCTTCACGCTCGACGTGGCGCTCGACGACCCCGCCGCCTCGGCCGACTTCGAGCGGCGCGTGGCCGGCGACCTGGCGCGCGTCCTCCAGGCCGCCCGCGACGGCTTCGACGCGATTCAGACGGATCCGCCCGCCGTGGCCGACGCCTACGCCGCGCGGGTCGAGACGACCGAGGGCGGCACGACGCGGTACGTCGCGCAGGTCCGCCCGGCCGACATGCAGCACCCCGGCCTCACCGGCCAGGCGTGGCAGCGCGCCCTCCGTGCCGCCCTCCACACGTGGCCCGAGAAGCCCACCGGCCAGGACGTCGCGATGTTTCTGGAATGCTACGACGGCGAGCTGATGAGCATCTTCGAGGGCCTCCAGGTGGCCTTCGAGCCCGTCCAGCGCGGCGGCGGCATCGAGTACGACCTCGTCGTGATGCGCGGGTCCGACGCCGTCTGCCGGCCGCTCCCCGGCGGCGCCGGCTCGCCCGTCGGCGGCACGCACACCGAGGCCGGCCGCCTCGACGACGGCGACGTCGTCACCGCCGGGCGCTACATGGATCGCTACGCCGTCGTGGTCTACGCCGGCCAGACCCTCACCGTCGAGGTCGTCTCGCCCGCCTTCACGCCGTTCGTGACCCTCCTCGGCCCGAGCGGCCGGGCGGTCCCCCGGGACGCCTACGATACGCATCCCGGCCGCACGCGGGCCGAGGTGCCCGACGCCGAGGCCGGCGCGTGGCGGATCATCGTGTCGAGCGAGGATGCCCGCGCCACCGGCCCCTACACCCTCACCTACGAAACCCGCTACGAAACCCGCTGACGCCATGCGCACCGCCTTCCTCCTCCTCGGGCTCCTCGCCGCCCCGCTGGCGGCCCAGCCGAGCGCCGACCTCCTCGCCCGGTTCGACGAGGCCATGAACCAGCCGCCCGAGCACAACCGCGTCACCCGCGAGGGGGACGCCCTCGTGATCCGCTCCACCTCCTGCGCGACCACCGTCCCCATCACCACCGGCACCCGCTTCGAGGTGTTCGAAGGCGGCGTCAACCCCTACGCCATCCGGATCCATGCGGCGGGCATCCGCATCGCCTGCACCTCGTTCCAGGACGACACCGACCTCGTCAACTACCGCTTCGCCGACACCGCCGCGCGCGACGCCGCCGTCCGCGCCGGGCAGGCGCTCGTCGCCGGGTGGGCCGGCGCACCGAGCGCGCCCGCCTCGGCCCCGCCGAGCGCAGAGCCGGGCGAGGTCGTCAAGCGGTGCGTCTCGGGCGACTGCGAGGGCGGCACCGGGGCGGTCGAGTACGTCCAGGACGGCACCGTCATCATCCGGTACACCGGTACGTTCCAGGCCGGCCTCCCGCACGGCGAGGGCTCCTTCACCAATAGCGAGGGCGACACCTTCACCGGGCGCTTCGCCGACGGCTACGAGGTCCACGGCGTCCTCACCTTCGCCGACGGCAGCGTCTACGAGGGCGACTTCGAGCAGAGCCTCTTCCACGGCCAGGGCCGCTACACCTACGGCCCCGGCGACTTCGAGGGCGACGTGCTCGAAGGCACCTTCGTCGAGGGCGACCCCGTCACGGGCACGTACACCTGGGCCGACGGCCAGGTCTACACCGGCGCGTGGTACGACTGGCACCGCCACGGCCACGGCACCCACACCTACACGAGCGGCAACCGCTACGAGGGCGAATGGGCCGACGACGTGCGCCACGGCCGGGGCACCTTCACCTGGGTCTCCGGCGCCTCCTTCACGGGCGACTGGGTGGACGACGACCGCGTCCGCGGCCGCGAGGTCTACGCCAACGGCAACGTCTACGAAGGCGACTACCTCGACGACAAGCGCCACGGCTACGGCCGCATGACCTTCGCCAGCGGCGAGCACGCCGGCGACGTCTACGAGGGCGAATGGGCGGCCGACGACCAGCACGGCCAGGGCACCTACACCTGGGCCAGCGGCATGGTCTACACCGGCGCGTGGCGCGACGGCCAGCGCGAGGGCCCGGGTACGATGACGTGGCCCAGCGGCCAGCGCTACGAAGGGGAATGGCACCAGGGGATGCGCCACGGCCAGGGCACCCTCTACTATGCCGACGGCCGCATCTTCTCCGGCACCTGGGCCGACGACGGGCCCGTCGAGGGCACGCTCCGGCAGCCCGGCGGCGAGCCCCGGCCCGTCCGCGTCGAGGGCGACCAGTTCGTCTACACCGACTGAGGCCGCCCGAGCACACACCCTTCCCCGGCTTTCACGGATCCACCGGCTGCCCCATGCGCGCCCTATTCGCCAGCTTCCTCCTCCTGACCGTCGCCCCCTCACTCCTCGCCCAGCCGCGCACCGAGTCCGGCCGCCTCGGCCCCGGCGACGACACCCTCGACAGCGGCGAGTACGCGGACACGTACACCGTGGAGGTCGAGGCCGGGCAGCGGCTCACGGCCGACCTCACCTCCGACGCCTTCGACCCGTACCTCATCGTCCTCGCGCCGTCCGGCGAGCAGACCGAGAACGACGACTGGGAGGGGAGCTACAGCCGCTCCCGTGTAGAGATCGAGGACGCCGAGGGCGGCACCTGGCGCGTCCGCGTGACCAGCTACGAGCCGGGCGAAACGGGCGCCTACACGCTCACCCTCCGCACCGGCCCCGCCTCGACGACCCGGACCGTCCGGGGCACGATCACCGACGACGACCCCGTCGTCCCGCTCACGGCCGTCGGCAACGAGCGCCGCGCCGACCGCTACGAGGTCCGCCTCGAAGCCGGGCAGCCGTTCGAGGCCGAGCTGACGAGCGACGACTTCGACACCTACCTCCGCCTCGAACTCGACGGCACGCGCCTTGCGTTCAACGACGACGCCGGAAGCACGGCGCGGTCGCACCTGGAATACGTGGCCGAGCGCGGCGGGACGTACACCCTCTACGCCGGAACGTTCGCCGACGACGGGCGCGGCGCCTACACCCTCCGCTACACCACCGAGCGGGGGAGCCTCGCCGAAGCCGATCCGCCGCCCGCCGCTGCCTTCGCGGACGCGCTCAACCGGGTCGTCGACGCCTTCCCGACCTTCGACGGCGTCCGTGGCGCCTACGACGAGGAGGAGGAGCACTACCACGCCCGCGTGACGCTTCCGGGTGCGGACGAAAGCTACGTCTCGTGCTTTCTCGGCCGCTGCTCCTTCGTCGCCGACTTCGGCGACGGCCTCACCAGGGCCGAGGCCAACCGCGTCTACGCCGACCTCGTCGGGCGCGTCGGCGCCGTCCGCTTCAACGCCGGCTCGTTCGTCCGAAACGAGCGAGACGCCGGCTCCACACCGATGACCTACTGGCTCCCGTTCTCCGACAACCCCGACAACCTCGTCCTCGAGGTCCAGACGATCCACAACCCCTTCGCCGAGGCCCTCGGCGAGGAGCCCTACGGCGTCGTCCTCCGCGTCACGTCGTTCTGAACCGCGCGGCCCCCGGGCCGCCTCCCTCGCTCCTGCCCCCAGGAGCCGAACCCTTACCCGACCGAATCCCATGCGTGCCTTCCTCCTTCTGACCGGCGCCCTCCTCCTGAGCGCCCAGGCCCTCGCCCAGCCGCGCACCGAGTCCGGCGCCCTCGCCGCCGGCGACGCGACGCTCTCCAGCGGGGAGTACGCCGACGAGTACACCGTCGAGGTCGAGGCCGGGCAGCGGCTCACGGCCGACCTCACCTCCGATGCCTTCGACCCGTACCTCATCGCCCTCGCCCCGTCGGGCGAGCAGTTCGACAACGACGACTGGGAGGGCAACCTCGACCGGTCGCGCCTCGATATCGAGGACGCCGAGGCCGGAACGTGGCGCGTCCTCGTGACGAGCTACGACGTCGGCGAGACGGGCGCCTACACGCTCGTGCTCTCCACGACCGACTCGTTCGGGTCGGCCTCGAGCGGCCCCCGGTCCGTCACCGTCTGCCTCCTCGACGGCACCGACCTCGTGGAGTGGGACGCGCTCTACTACCCCGACACCGGCGACACCGAGGTGGACGGCCGGCTCTTCTCGACGAGCGGCTACGAGTACACGGAATGGGCGTACGAGCTGGGCCGTTACGCCGAGCGGACGCCGTGGTACGTCAACAACGAACCGATCACCCTCGGCGGCGCGTCGTACGTGAAGTACGGGCTCCCGCGCATCCTCGGGGCCTACGAGGTCGCGTTCCTGGCCGAGGTGGGCGGGGCGGCGGTGTTCGCCGAGCCCGGGATGGACGACGCGCCCGAGGTCGTCTACGTGGCCGTCCGGCCCGGCTGCGAGTTCCAGCCCTACCAGCGCGAGATCGAGTAGCGAAGCGCGCCGTCCGGGGCGATGGCCTTGCCCCGGACGGCGCGGATTCGTCAGCGCACCACGGTGGCCTTCGTCGTGAGCACGCGCCCCCCCGCCGCGAGGCGGACGACGTAGACGCCGCTGGGCAGGCGCGCCGCGTCGAGCCGCGCCTCGTGCGCTCCGGCCGCCTGGGTGCCTTCGGCCAGGGTGGCGACGCGGCGCCCGAGGAGGTCGTAGACGGCGAGCGTGACCGGCCCCGCCTCGGGCAGCGCGTAGCGGACGGTGGCGGCGCCCCGCGCCGGGTTGGGCGTCACGGCGGCGAGACGGAAGGCGTCGTGCGCCGTCTCGGTTTCGCTGACTACGGTGATCGGGCCCTCCACGAAATAGACCCCCGTTTCTCCGGCCGCCAGCGCGATGAGGTGACGGATTTCGTCCTCCGTCGGACCCAGGTACGCCACTCCGATGCCGCGGTCTGCCGACTCCAGGCTCCCGAACGCGCTCCCATCGTTCAGAAAGACGCGCAGCCCGAAGAAGTCATCGGCGACGGCGGCCGCATCGAAGAAGGCCCCTCGGGTAAGGGCGAGGAGGGCCGTCCCAGCCACGTCACGGGCCTGTGAGGCCGTTGGGTACGTATTGACGGTGGACAACGCTGAGGGATCGGTCATGTCGACCACACGCAGTCCTGCCTGCCCGTCCGCCACCAGGCCGGTCTGGCGAACGGGATCGGTGTAACGCTGCCCGAAGCTGATTGCATTCAAGAACCCCCACCCCACCTCGGCGTCGAGTTGGACGGGGCTGGCCGGGTCGCTCACGTCGAGGCTGTACATCCCGCCGCCGAAGTTGACCACGTAGGCCACGTCGGTGTCGGGGTCCACGACCACATCCACCGTGTTGCTCGCCATCGGGAAGGCGCCGAGGGGCACCGGGTTGGCGGGGTCCGACACGTCGAGCGTCACGAGGCCGGAGAAGCCGTGCGCGAGGTAGAGCACGTCGCCGACGAGGTCGAGGCCGAAGACCTGGTTGGCGTTCCCGTAGCTGCCGACGATGGACGGATTGGCGGGGTCGCTCACGTCCACGATGGTCAGCCCGGTCCCGCCGAAGTCGGCGTCGGTGACGTAGGCGAGGCCGCCGCGGACGAGCACCTCCTGCGTGTTCGCCGGCACGTCGATCCGCCCGACCTCCTCGATGGGCCCGCTGCCGCCGGGCACGGCCGCGCCGAGGTCGATGATGCGGAGCGTCCCGGCCAGGTCGGTCACGTAGAGGTAGCCGCCGTCGAAGGTGCCCTTGTGGGAAAACCCGCCGTTCTCGACGAAGCCGATCTGTGGGAGCTGATCGCCATCACGGAGGGATGCATCGAGGATGCGCAGCCCCTCGAAACGGTCCGCAAACAGCGCGAGCTCGAGGAAATCATCCGTCGTCAGCAGCGCGATGCCGAGCCCCTGGCCACTGTCGGTGAACGACTGAAAGGCAACCGGATTCGCCGGGTCGGACACGTCCACGGCGAAGGCCCCAGCAAGCCCCGCGAGGTAGGCGCTCTGCTCACCCTGAGACAGGTCTATTTCGTACGTCGTGTCCCCACCTGCGTCGAAGCTGCCGAGGAACGTCGGGCTCGCCGGGTCGGACACGTCCAGAGTGTGGAGGCCAAAGGCGCCCGCGAGGTAAGCCACGCCGCCGTCCACGAGCACGTACGTCACGAAGCCCCCCGCCTCGTAGGTACCGAGGAGTTGGGGGTTCGTGGGGTCGGAGACGTCGTAGGTGCGGAAGTCCGGCCCGCTGCTGTTGTTGCCGTCGGCCACGTAGAGCGTCGTCCCGCTGACGGCGAGGCCGTTGGCCGAGCCCGGCGTGTCGAGCGCGGCCACCTCGGTGATGGCGCCGAGGTCGGAGACGTCGTAGACGGCGAGGCCGGCCGTGCCCTTGCCGACGTAGGCGTAGTCCCCCTGCACCGCCACGGCGAAGAGGTCCGTCCCTTCGAGCTGGCCGGCGGCCGTGATGGCGGCCGGGTCGGAGAGGTCGAGGACGAGGAGGCCTTCGTTCTTCTGGAGCGTCACGTAGGCGAGCGAGCCCACGATCACCATGTCGGTCGGCTGCCCCTCCAGCCTGTAGCGCCCGGCCTCGGCGAACACGGCCGCGCCGCCGTCGTCCTCGACGCTGCCGGCAACGAGGTCGGCCCCATTCTGGAAGACGACGAGGTCGTCGTCGGTCACCCGGACGAGCTTGGTCGAGCCCTCCGGCAGGTGCGCCAGCACCTCCAGCGTCCCCCCGCCGCGGAATGCGGGCGCGGCCTGCGGCTCGGGCGGCGTGCCGCCGAGGGGAATCGGCTCGCCCGTCTGGGGGTCGAACGAGCCGGAGCGGAGGTGCTGGCCGGAGGCGAGCGGCGCGAGGAGCAGGACGGCGACGAAGAGTGCAGCGGAGCGGAGCATGAGCAGTCGAGGCGGGTGTGCCCCGAAACGTAACCGTCCCTGCCTTCGGCTCCAAACCCGCGCGCTGCGCGAGCGGCGCACCGCCCCCCGACAAGTGGGCATCCTCACGTCCGTCCTTCGGTAGGGGCGCAAGGCCCTGCGCCCCCGAGGAGCCGAGGGCCAGACGAAGGACGCCCCTCCGTCTTCACGCCGCGACCGGCGCGAAGGCATCGCGGAGGCGGCGGCAGGCGTCTTCCAGCACGTCCATCTCCTTGGCGTAGCAGAACCGCAGCCAGAAGCGCCCGTCCTCGGGGTCGGCGAAGAACGAGTTGCCCGGCACGCAGGCCACGCCGGCCCGCTCGATGAGCGTCTGCGCCGCCTCCCGGTCGTCTCCGAACCCCTCCGCCTCGCGCCCGAAGCGGGCGAAGTTGGCGAGGACGTAGTAGGCGCCGTCGGGCCGGTGGAGGTCAAAGCCGCACGCCTCCAGCGTGTCGCACAGGAGCATGCGCTTGGCGGCGTACGCGTCGCGCATGTCGGCGTAGTAGGCGTCCGGCATCGGCAGCGCCTCGGCCACGCCGTGCTGGAGCGGGGCCGGCGCGCAGATGTAGACGAGGTCGTTGACGAGCCCCATCTTCTCGATCACCGGGTGGGGACCGACGGCGTAGCCGAGCCGCCAGCCGGTCATGTTGAAGGTCTTGGAGAAGCCCGAGATCGTGACGGTCCGCTCGTAGGCACCCGGCAGGCTGGCGAGCGAAACGTGCGCCCGCCCGTCGTAGGTCATGTACTCGTAGATCTCGTCGGTGACGGCCCAGAGGTCGTGCCGTTCGAGGAGGCCGAGGAGGCGCGCGAGCTCCTCGCGCGTCCACACCTTGCCGGACGGGTTGGCGGGCGTGCAGACGAGGACGGCCTTCGTCTTCCCGGTGATCGCCGCCTCGAGCGCGTCGAAGTCCACGCGCCAGTCGGGCCGGCGGAGGGGGACGGCGACGGGCCGGACGCCGAAGAGGCTCAGGATGCCGGTGTGGTAGCCGTAGAACGGCTCGAAGAGGACGACCTCGTCGCCGGGGTTGCACAGCGCGAGCACGGCGGCCACGAACGCGCCGGTGGAGCCGACGGAGACCATGACCTCCTCGTCGTCCTGGGCGGGCAGGCCGTTGAAGGTGCGGGCTTTTTCGAGGATCGGCGCGCGGAGCTTCTTGACGCCGTTGTAGGCCGTGTAGATGGAGCGGTCGCCCTCGACGGCCGCGACGGCCCCGGCCTTGATGGCGCCGGGCGTGGGGAGGTCGCAGATACCCTGCCCGAGGTTGATCCCGCCGACGCGGTTGACGGCGAAGGTGACGGCGCGGATGTCGGACTGGCGGAGGGCGTCGGTGCGCTCGGCGAGGGGCTTCACGGGAGGGACGAAGGACGAGGGAGAACGGGCGAGGCGCAATATAGATTTTCGGGCGCCCGTTCGATGGGCGAACGTGGCGAGGACGGAAGGGGAATGAGTCCTCCCTGGGGAATGAGTCCTCCCTGGAGAATGAGTCCTCCCTGGAGAATGAGTCCTCCCCTGGAGGAAGGAGGGCCTCGGCCGCTTCCCCGCCTCGCCCTCGGTCCCCGTACCTTCCTTCGTCCCAGCCGCCGCACCCCATGCGCCCCCTCCTCCTCGGCCTCGGCCTTCTCACCGCCATGCCCGCCCTCGCCCAGACGCCCGTCGTCTCCCTGCCGGAAGCCCAGGAGGGCGTCTCCGTCACCGTCTACAACCAGGGCTTCGGCGTCGTCCGCGAGGTGCGCCCGCTCGACCTCCAGCGCGGGATGAACCTCGTCCGCTTCGAGGGCGTGGCCGCGCGCATCGACCCGACGAGCATCGCCATCAAGTCGCTCACGGCGCCGGGCGCGCTCTCCGTGCGCGAGCAGAACTACCAGTACGCGCTCATCGGCACGAACTCGGTGCTCGACAAGGCCGTCGGGGAGCGCATCCGGCTCATCCGGGAGATCGGCGACGAAACGGTGATCGAGGAGGGCGTGCTGCTGAGCCAGCCCGGCCAGGGCCGCATCGTCCGCCTCGACGACGGCCGCGTGCTGGTCGATCCGCAGGGCACCATCGAACTGGCGGAACTCCCCGAAGGCCTCCTCAGCCGGCCGTCGCTCCTGTGGCATTTGAACACCGACCGCGCCGGGACGCACCGCACGGAGGTCTCCTACATGACCGACGGGATGACCTGGAAGGCCGACTACGTGGCCGTCGTCAACGAGGACGAGACCGAGGTGGACCTCACCGGCTGGGTCACGCTCGACAACCAGTCCGGTGCGACGTACCGCGACGCGAGCCTCCAGCTCCTCGCCGGCGACGTCCGCCGCGTGCAGGAGTACGGCCGCCCGCAGCCGATGTACGACCGGGTGGCCATGGAGGCCGCCCCGGCGCCGCCGCCCTTCCAGGAGGAGGCCTTCTTCGAGTACCACCTCTACACGCTCGACGGCACGACGACGCTGGCCGAGCGCGAAACGAAGCAGATGCAGCTCCTCGCGGCCAGCGGGGTCGGTGTCCGCCGCCGCCTCGTCTTCGACGGCGCGGGCACCTACTTCCCGTTCTACCGTGCGCCCCGCCCCGGTGCGGGCGGCGCCTCGAGCGAGATGAGCGCGGCCATCGTGCTGGAGTTCGCCAACACCGAGGCGAACAACATGGGCATGCCGCTGCCGAAGGGGAAGGTCCGCGTCTACAAGGCCGACCGCCAGGGCCGCCTTCAGTTCCTCGGCGAGGACCTCATCGACCACACGCCGCGCAACGAGGAGCTGCGCCTCTACATCGGCGACGCCTTCGACGTGGTCGGCACGCGCCGCCAGACGAACGAGCGGCGGCTCTCCGACCGTCTCCGCGAGTACACCGTCGAGGTGGAGGTGCGCAACCGGAAGCAGACGCCCGCCGAGGTCGCCGTCGTCGAGCGCGTCTACGGCGACTGGACGATCACGTCCGCCAGCCACGACTACGAGAAGCTCGACGCCTTCACGGTCGAGTTCCCCCTCACGCTCGGCCCCGACGAGACGGCGACGGTCGAGTACACCGTGCGGGTGCAGTATTGAGGAGCGCACGCCTGGGAGGAACGAAGGCAAGGCGGACGGGAAGAGGCCGGCCCGGCGTCGTCCTCCTTGCCTCCGCCCTTTGCCTCCTCCTCGCTTTCACCGCCTGCCGCGCGCAGGACGGGCCGGCCTCGCCCGCCTCGGTAGTTCCGACGGCGGGGCCGGCGGTCCGCACCGGGGCGCAGCGGCTCGTGGACACCGGCTTCCGCGACCTCGCCGGCTGGCGCGTCGGCCTCGTGACGAACCCGACGGCGCGGGTGGACACGGCCGACGGCGGCCCGGCGCACCTCATCGACCGGCTGGCCGAGGCGCCGAACGTGACGCTGGCGGCGCTCTTCGGGCCGGAGCACGGCCTCCGCGGCACCGCCGAGGCGGGCGCCCGCGTCACGAGTGGGCGCGACGCGCAAACCGGCGCCCCGGTTTACAGCCTCTACGGCGCGACCCGGAAGCCGACACGCGCCCAACTCGACGGCCTCGACGCCCTCGTGTTCGACGTGCAGGACGTCGGCGCGCGGTTCTACACCTACGTCTCCACGATGGGCCTGGCGATGCAGGCCGCCGCCGACGCCGGCATCCCGTTCGTCGTCCTCGACCGGCCCAACCCCCTCGGCGACCGGGTCGAGGGCTGGACGATGGAGCCGACGCACACGTCGTTCGTCGGGATGTACCCGATCCCGATCACGCACGGGATGACCGTCGGCGAGTTGGCGCGGATGATCCGGGGCGAGGGCTGGCTCGACGGGCTCGAAGCGCTCGACCTCCGCGTCGTCGCGATGGAGGGCTACCGGCGCGGGATGCCGTGGGAGGATGCCGCCCTGCCGTGGGTCCCGCCCTCGCCCAACGTCCCCGACGTGGAGACGGCGCGCGTCTACCCGGGGATCGCGCTGTTCGAGGGGACGACCGCGAGCGAGGGGCGCGGCACCGAAACGCCGTTCCTCGTCTTTGGCGCACCCTGGCTCGACGCCGACGCGCTCCTCGCACAAATCGAGGCGGAGGGCGTCGCGGCCGAGCCCGTCGCCTTCACGCCGCGCGACCTGCCCGGCCGAGCGACGAATCCGAAGCACGAAGGCCGGACCGTCCACGGCCTACGCCTGACCGTGACGGACCCGAGCGCCTTCGAGCCCGTCCGCCTCGGCGCGGCGCTCCTCCGCGAGGTCTACCGGCTCGCGCCCGAAGCGGAGCGCCGCCGCTTCTTCGACGACGCCTGGCTGGCGAAGCTGGCCGGAACGACCCGGCTCGCCCGCGCCCTCCGCGCCGGCGAACCGATCCCGTCCTGGGAGGCGGACGTCGAAGCCTTCCGCCGGCAGCGCGCGCCGTACCTGCTGTACGAGTGAAGCCCCACTCAACCCGCGAGGTGGACGTCCGCCACGCGCCAGCGGCCCTCGGCGTCCCGGCGGAAGGTGTAGACCGCGGCCGACTCGCAGTCCGTCCCGTCGTCGCCGTCGTCGCAGCCCGTGACGAGCGCCTGGAACGTGTAGCCGCCCTCGCCGTCCGCCTCCAGCGCACGGGGTGACGCGGCCAGGAGGCGGTCGCGGAAGGCGCCGTCCGCGAACAGCATCGGGTAGTACGTGGCGCGGAACGCGTCGCGGTCTGCACCGAGACCCTCCACGGGGAAGTTGATCATGGCCTCGACCGCGCTTTCCTCGCCGCGGCGCACGGCCGCCTGGAAGCGGGCGAAGAACGCCGTGACGGCGGTGTCGGCCGGTGCGGCCGGGTCCGCCTCGATGGCGACGGGCGCGGGGTCGTCCGCCTGAGCGGGAACGGGGATCCCGTCGTCGGTGCACCCGACGAGGCCGAGGACGAGGGCAAAGGGGAGGAGACGCATGGACAAACCGGCAGAGAACGGTGCTCTGAACCTACGGCACCCGCCGCAACCGTCAGCCGTCCTGGACCGCCGCGTCGGCCGGCTCGTCCTTTGGCCGCCAGAGGATGGCCCAGACGATCCCGAGGTAGCCCGCCATCAGCAGAATCGGCGCGACGGTCAGCGAGAGCGGGCTGTCGAGCGAAAGGTGGACGCCCCGCTCGTCGAGCCCGCGCGCGTTGTCGAACGCCATGAGCGCGAAGCCCAGGACGATGGCGCCGAGGCTCCCCAGGAGGAGGACGTAGTTCGTCCGGCCGAAGACCATCCGCGCCGTGCCCGCGCGGCGGGTGGACGCGCCGGAGCGGCGGGCGGAGGAGCGGCGGGCGGATCCCGAAGGGCGGGCCATAGCAACGCAGAGAGGCGGGGGGAGCGGGCGCAATATACCCTGCCCCGCCCTCCGTTTTCCGCTTGATTTCCGCCGAGAAACCCGCGAAACTGCCCGCGTCCGGCCCGCCGCGCCCCGCCCGCCCCGTCGTCCTCATGCCTGCTCGTCGCTCCGCCCTGCACCTCGTCGTCCTCGGCCTCGTCCTCGGCCTCGGAGCCGTCGCCCTCGGGCCCGCCCGCCCGGCCGTGGCCGACGAGACGACCGCGCTGGAGACGCGCACGCAGCAGGCCATCGAGGCCATCCTGGAAGAGCCCGACCTGCCCTCGGCCATCTGGGGGATCTACGCGCTCGACCTCCAGACCGGCCGCGTCGTCTACAGCCGCAACGGCGACAAGAACCTCATCCCGGCCTCCAACCTCAAGCTCTTTACCACGGCCACGGCGCTCGACGCCCTCGGCCCGGACTACCGCTACGTCACGCGCCTCTACTTCGACGGCGCCGCCACCTCCGACGGCACGCTGCGCGGGGACCTGATCCTGCGCGGCTCGGGCGACCCCACCTTCGGCAGCCGCAACGACGCCGACCCCGCCGACCCGCTCGACACCTGGGCCCGTCAGCTCCGCGAGGCCGGCGTCCGCCGCATCGAGGGCCGCCTCCTCGGCGACGACGACGTGTTCGAGGACAACCCCTACGCCGAGGGCTGGGACGTCTGGCACGTGGCGACGGAGGACTACGCGCCCGGCTCGGGCGGGCTCACCTACGCCGACAACCTCGTCCAGCTGCGCATCAACGGCACCGCCGTCTCGGCCGAGCCGGCCGGCTACGCCCAGGTGCGCAACCAGATCGGCGCGCGGCGGGGCGGCGGGTACGGCCCGTTCCGCGTCGAGCGCGCGCTCGGCACCAACACCATCACGCTCTCGGGCAGCGTCTCGCAGCGCTACCGGGGCACCCTCCACGTCCCCATCGAGAACCCGACGCGGTTCACGCTCCACGCCTTTTCGGAGGCCCTCGCCGCCGAGGGCATCACGGTGGACGCCGCCCTGATCGACGTGGACGACCTCGACCGCGCGCCGTCGTACGAGGGGAAGCAGCCGCTGCTCGTCCACGTCTCGCCGCCCCTCCGCGAGATCGTCACCGCCATCAACCGTCGGTCGGACAACCTCTACGCCGAGCAGCTCTTCCGCACGTTTGCCGGGGACGGCAGCACGCGCGGCGGCGCCCGCCGCGTCCTCGCCTTCCTCGAGGCGGCCGGGGTCGAGACCAACGGGCTCTCCATCCGCGACGGAAGCGGGCTCTCGCGGAAGAACCTCATCACGCCGCAGGCGATGGCCGGGCTGCTGAGCCGGATGCACACGCACCCGGCGGCACGGGCGTTCTACGCCTCGCTGCCCGAGGGCGGCGGCGCGGGCTCGACGCTCCGCAACCGGCTCCGGGGCGTCCCGGTGCGCGGTAAGACCGGCTCGCTGGAGTACGTCCGCGCCCTCTCGGGCTACGTGACCGCGCCGAACGGGCACCCGCTGGCGTTCTGCGTCATCGCCAACAACTACACCACGAACGGGAGCGCCATCGCCAGCGCGCAGGACCGGATCGTCCGGGCGCTCGCCACGGGCGGCGCCGTCCCGGCGGAGTAGCCCATCCCGGCGCTACAGCCGGGCGAGGGCGAGGGCGGCGATGCCCAGCGCCATCGCCGCCTTGAGCCACGCGCTGGCGCGGCGCGCACCGAGGGTCCAGGCCGTGTCGTCGTCGTGCGCGCCCGCGGCCAGCAAGGCCCACGCGGCCACGAGGAGGGCACCGGCCGCCGGGAGGCCGTAGCCGAGGAACGCCGTGCGCACCCCGGCGAGCACGGCCACCGGAAACGCCAGCAGGGTGAGGGCGACGACGGCGAGGATCAAGGCGGCCGTCGGGCGGAGGCCCCAGACGAGCGGGAGCGTCCGCGCCCCTCCGGCCGCGTCGCCCGCGGCGTCCTCGATGTCCTTGGCCGCCTCGCGGGCCACCGTGGTCAGCCCGGCGAAGGCCGCGCCGACGAGCACGGCGGACGGCAGCCCGGCCCGCGCCGCGAGGGCGCCGTAGAACACGGCCAGCACCAGCACGAAGGCGACGGCGAGGTTGCCCCAGCCGGGCGTCCGCTTCAGCCGGGCGCTGTAGGCCCAGAGCAGCGCCGCCGACCCCGCCGCGAGGACGCCGTGGAGCGGCGAGACGAGCAGCCCGAGGCCGACGCCGAGGGCGGTGACGGCCACCCACAGCGCCCGGGCCGCACCGACGGAGACGGCGCCCGACGGCAGCGGGCGGTCCGGTCGGTTGATCCGGTCGATGGCGAGGTCGTAGACGTCGTTGACGGCGTTGGCCGCCCCGCCGACGAGGGCGGCCGAGGCCATCGCCAGGAGGACGGCCCACCGCGCCGGGGCCGCGAAGGCGTCCGGGCCCGCGGCCAGGAGCGCACCGAGACCGACGCCCAGCACCATCAGGGCGACGTTGAGGGGCCGGAGCAGGCGGACGAGACCGAGGAGCGAACGGGGCATCGGGGCACGTGAGGACCCGGCAAGCTACACCCGGCAAGCGAAAGCGCACCGCGCCGCCGAGGGCGAAACCCCGGCGGCGCGGCCGAACGGAACGAAGCGGCCGGTCAGACGGCCGACTCCGCCGGCGTCTCCAGCTCGATGAGGTAGTCCTCGACGCTCCCCACGCTCACGCGGGTCTCGCCCTTGATCTTCTTCGCCTTGATGCTGCCCTGGCGGATCAGGCGCTGCACCTGGTTCCGGTCGATGAGCTTGAGCAGGCGGCGGGCCTCGGTGCGCGTGACGGTGTCGTTGCGGTACTCGTCGGCGAAACCGCGGAGGAAGTCGAGCGAGGCCGGCGAGATGTGGATGAGCCGGAGCTCCTCGTTGGCGTCCGAGAGCCCCCAGTCGAGCGAGGCGTCGATGAGGCCGCGGTCGGTCCAGCTCACGAGGGTCTGCTTCGAGATGCGCAGGGCCTCGGAGAGTTCGTCGAGCACGAGGTGCTCGGAGTTGGCGTTCGCGTCCGTGCCGTTCGAAGAGAACGAGGCCATGGAGCCCTCCACCCGGTTAGTTGTTGTGACGTTCATCCGCAGGCTTGGACGCGGCCTGCCCCCCGTTTGATCCCCCTCCGCCCGGCCTTCACTCCCGGTACGCGCGGTCGGTGAGGTCGTCGAGGGCTTCGCGGCTGATGACGCGCCACGAGGGCGTGCCGAGGTCGCCGGAGTCGGTCCGGCGGAACGTGGCGCGGAGGAGGAGCGCCTTGCCGGAAGCGCTCGCGCCGGGCGTGAAGCCGGCGGCGGTGAAGCAGAAGACGAACGTGGCCTCGGCCGGGTCGAACCCGAACGTGCGGCCGACCGTCTCGGCGACGTAGCGGACCTCGTCGGTGATGGGCCCGCCGGGGCTCTCGGCCCGCTCGTCGGCCACGACGGTGTAGGGCCGGTCGTCGTCGGCGGCCCGGAAGAGGCGGACGCGCGCCGAGCGCTCGGCGCGGTAGCTGTTCCACGTCAGCAGCGTGTCGGCGAGGGGCTGGGCCTCGGCCGGGGCCGTCGCCACCGCGGCCGTGAGCAGCAGGAATGCGAAGCGCATGGTGCCTGGGAAAAAGACGAACCTTTTCATAGACACCGGACACCCTTCCGGCATAACCCCACGCCGCTACGCCGTCTGGCGGTGGAGGTCCACGGCGCGCCAGAGGTACCAGCTCGCCACGGTCCGCCAGGGCCGCCAGCGCTCGCCGTGCGCGAGGAGGGCCGCCGGCGCGGGCATCTCGTCGTGGCCGTGGAGCAGTTTGAAGCCGTGGCGCACGCCGAGGTCGTCGGCCGGCAGCACGTCGGGCCGGCCGAGGTTGAACATGAGGAGCATCTGCACCGTCCACGGCCCGACGCCGCGCACGGCCGTCAGGCGCTCGACGATCTCCGCGTCGTCCATCCCATGGAGCGCGTCGCGCGAAGGCACGGTGCCGTCGAGGGTCTTGGCGGCGAGGTCGCGGAGGGCGGCGAGCTTGCTGCGCGAGAGGCCGGCCCCGCGCAGCGGCTCGTCGGGCAGGGCGAGGAGCGCCTCGGGCGAGGGCGTAGCGGCCTCGAACAGCGCCAGCACCCGGCCGTGGATGGTCGCGGCAGCCTTCCCCGAGAGCTGCTGGTAGACGACGGCGCGGAGCAGCGCCACGAACGGCTCGTCGCCGCGCGGTGCGAGGGTGAAGGGCCCGGCCCGCTCGATGAGGCCGCCGAGGAGGGGGTCCGCCTCGGAGAGGTGGGCGAGGGCGTCGTCGGGATCAAAGGGAAGGCGCACGAGAGCAAGGGGGATGGGCGCGCGGAGGATCGCCGTTTCGGATGACGGATCCCGTGTCACCCCTTCGCCGATCAACTACTCGTTTCCGAGCAACTACTCGTTTCCGAGCAACTACTCGTTTCCGAGCAACTACTCGTTTCCGAGCAACTACTCGTTTCAACTACTCGTCGGCGTAGAGCGCCGTCGTGACGACGCCGCTGCGCGTGATGGTGGCGCGGTACATCCCCTCCGTGTTGAACGGCATCGCCGCGCGGCCCCGTGCGTCGAGGACGATCACGCCGCCGGTGCCGCCCGCCTCGGTGAGCGTCCGGTGGATGACGTGCTCGGCCGCCTCGGCGCACGACTCGCCGAGGTAGGCCGCCCGCGCGGCGATGTCCCGCGCGACGCCGAGGCGGATGAAGTACTCGCCGTGGCCCGTCGCGCTGACGCCGCACGTGGCGTCGGCGGCGTAGGTGCCGGCCCCGATGATGGGGGAGTCGCCCACGCGCCCCCAGCGCTTGTTGGTCATGCCGCCCGTCGAGGTCCCGGCGGCGAGGTGGCCGTCGCGGTCGAGCGCCACGGCGCCGACGGTGCCGTGGCGCTGCCACGGCTCGGGGTCGTAGCCCGCGTCGCCGGAGGCGTCGCGTTCGCGCTGCTGGACGGCCTCGAGCGCGCGGCGGCGGCCCTCGGTGTGGAAGAACGCGTTGGGCACGAGTTCCAGGCCCTGCTGGAGCGCGAACTCCTCGGCCCCCTCGCCGGTCAGCAGCACGTGCGGCGAGGCCTCCATCACCGCCCGCGCGAGGCGGATCGGGTGGCGGACGTGCATCGTGCCGGCGGAGGCGCCCGCCCGGCCCGTCGCGCCGTCCATCACGGACGCGTCGTGGCGGACGGTCCCGTCGGCGGCGAAGACGCCGCCCCGGCCCGCGTTGAAGTGGGGATCGTCTTCGAGCACCTCGATGGCGGCGAGGACGCCGTCGAGGGCGGGCCGCCCGGCCTCGAGCGCGGCGTGCCCGGCGCGGAGGGCCCGTTCGAGCACGGCGCGGATCTCCGCCTCCGTCTCGTCGGTCATGTCCGCGCGCCGGATCGTCCCGGCTCCGCCGTGGAGGACGAGAACGACGGGGTCGTCCGGCGCGGCGGACGAGGCGGAATCGGACTGGGCGGCGGCCGAACCTGACGTGAACAGCATGGCGAGGGCGAACGCAAGAGAAAACCGGCGCATGGGCGTGGGGTCGTCGGGCGGAGCCGTCCAAGATAGTGCGCCGCGAACGGCGGCCCGGCCGCCGCGTAGGGAGCAACCCCGACCGCCCCACCGTGCTCGCCGCCTCCCTCGCCGTCCCCCTTCCGGGCGCCGCCCTGGCCGTCGCTACGGCGCCGCCCGAGGCGCGCTAGATTGCGCCCGAGGCACGCCGTTCCCTTTCCTGTCGATCGGGGAAGGGGCGAAGCAGAGCCCTCGCGGCGCCGCTCTCCCGAAGGCGCGGCTCACCCCGGCGCCGGCCGAGCCGGCCCAGCCCCTTCCCTCGATTCCTGCCATGTCCTACTACCACGCCCGCACCCTCGACCTCGGATTCGACGAGGCCGTCCAGCGCGCCACCGAGGCGCTCCAGGCCGAAGGCTTCGGCGTCCTCACCGAGATTGACGTCACCGCCACGCTCAAGAAGAAGCTCGACGTGGACTTCCGGCCCTACCGCATCCTCGGCGCCTGCAACCCGGCCTTCGCGCACCGCGCGCTCCAGGCCGAGCCCCACATCGGCGCCATGCTCCCGTGCAACGTCGTCGTGCAGGACGCGGGCGACGGGCGGACCGAGGTCTTCGCCGTGGACCCCGTCGCCTCGATGGCCGGGGTGGAAAACGACGCGCTCGAACCCATCGCCGGGGAGGTCCGCGACCGCCTCCGCCGCGCCATCGACGCCCTCTAGCGTGGGCGGGCATGGATGACGGATGGGCTCTTCGAGCGTTCATCGGCCATCCTCCATCGGCTCCCTGCCACCGAGCATGTCTTTCGCCGCGCCGCTCTTCCTGCTCGCGCTCCTCGCCGTGCCGGCACTGGGCTGGGCGGCGTGGCGGCAGGCCCGGCGCGCAGCCCCCGGCCTCCGCTACTCCGCCACGGCCGACGCCGCCGCGCTCCCGCCGACGCTCGGGGCGCGCCTGCGCGGCCTGCCCGCCGCCCTCACGCTGGCGGCGTTCGCGCTCGGCGTCGTCGCCCTCGCCCGGCCCCAGGAGCGCGACGTGACCGTCGAGCGGAGCACCGAGGGCATCGACATCGTCCTCGTCCTCGACGTCTCGACCTCGATGGCGGCCGAGGACTTTTACCCCAACCGCTTCGAGGCCGCCCGCGCCGTCGCCGCCGACTTCATCGACGGGCGGACATCCGACCGGATCGGCCTCGTCGTCTTCGCCGCGCAGGCGTACACCCAGGCCCCGCTCACGCTCGACTACGGCTTCCTCAAGCGGATGCTGCGGAGCGTGCGGATGGGCGTGCTGGTGGACGGCACGGCCATCGGCAGCGCCATCGCCACGGCGGCGGCGCGCCTCCGCGAGAGCGAAGCCGCGAGCAAGGTGATGATCCTGCTCACCGACGGCCAGAACAACGCGGGCGAGATCGACCCCACGACGGCCGCCGAGGCGGCCGAGGCGCTCGGCGTGCGGATCTACGCCGTCGGCGTCGGCAGCGAGGAGGGCGCCGTGGGCGGCGTCTTCGGCCGCTTCCTCCGCCCGGCCGAGGTGGACGAGGCCACGCTCCGCGCCGCCGCCGAGACCACGGGTGGGCGCTACTTCCGCGCCACCGACGCCGAGGCCCTCGCCCAGATCTACGACGCCATCTCGAAGCTGGAAACGACCGAGATCGAGGAGACGACGTACGTGGCCGTGGAGGAGCGCTATGCGTGGTTCCTCGGCCCCGCCGCCGGGCTTCTGCTCCTGAGCGTGCTGCTCACTACCACCCGCCTCCGCCGCGTTCCTTGATGGATGAGGGGCGATGGATGAGGGGGAGCCGCCCTCGTCCCTCTGCCATCCACCCTTCTGCCATCCACCCTTCTGCCATCCACCCTCTGCCATCGTCATGTCCTTCGCCCGCCCCGAAGCCCTCTGGCTCCTGCTGCTCGTCCCGGCGGCGGCGGGGCTGTATGCCTACGCGGCGCGGCGGCGGCGCGAAGCGCTGGCCCTGTTCTTCGGCGGGCGGGCGGCGAGCGAGGCGGCGCGGGCCGAACGCGTGGCGCGCGTCCGGCGCTGGCGCGCGGCGCTCGTCACGGCGGCGCTGGCGGCGCTCGTCGTGGCCCTGGCAGGGCCGCGCTACGGGACCGCCGTCCGCGAGGCGCGGCACGAGAGCCTCGACCTCGTCGTCGCCCTCGACGTGTCCGCTTCCATGCTGACCGAGGACGTGGCGCCGAACCGGCTGGCGCGTGCCAGGCTGGCGCTGGCCCGGCTGGCCGAAGCGCGGCGCGGCGACCGCCTCGGCCTCGTCGTCTTCGCGGGCGACGCCTTCCTGCAGTGCCCGCTCACGTCCGACCGCTCGGCCTTCCGCCTCTTCCTCGACGCCGCCGACCCGTCGCTCCTGGCTACGCCCGGCTCCGACTTCGCCCGTGCGCTGTTCGTCGCCCGCCAGGCGTTCACGGACGAGGGCGACCGCGCGCCGCGCCCCCGCGCCGTGCTCGTCGTCTCGGACGGCGAGAACCACGAGGCCGGCCTCGACGACGCCGTGGACGCCCTCCGCGACGACGGCGTGGCGCTCCTGGCCGCCGGCGTCGGCACCGAGGCGGGCGGGCCGGTCCCGATCTACCGCGACGGCCGGCGCGTCGGGGTCAAGCGCGAGGGCGGCGAGGCGGTGATCTCGACGCTCCAGGAAGGCGTGCTCCGCCAGATCGCCGGAGACGCCGGGCTCGTCTTCCTCGGAGGCGCAAGCGACGACGTGGCGGCCCTATCGGCCCAGCTGGACCGTTTGGACCGCACCGTCGTCGGTACCGAGCGCTTCGAGGCGTCGGCGGAGCGGTATCAGTGGCCGCTCGGGCTGGCGCTGCTGCTGCTGCTCGCCGAGCGCGTCCTGGCGCTACGGGCGCCGGGGGTCTATGATCGTACGCACGCCGGCACGTAAGCCCCTCCTGCTCTCACCCCTACCCACTCCCCGCCGTGCCCCGCCGCGCCCTCGTCCTCGCGCTGAGCCTCCTCGCCGCCTTCGCCGACGGCGCGGCCGAGGGGCGACGCGGCCTCCGCCTTCTCGAAGCAGGCGACGCAGCCGGGGCCGCCGCCGAGTTCGAGGCCGGCCTCGCGGCCACCGAAGGCCAACCGGGGCCGATCCGTGCGGCGCTGTGGAACGACCTCGGCCTCGCCCGCTACGCCCAGCGCCAGTTCGCCGAGGCCGCCGCCGCCTTCGACGAGGCCGCCGCCCTGGCGGAGACGCCGGACGTGCGGGCGCGCTTCGCCTACAACGCCGGGACGGCCCTTGCCCGCGCCGACTCGCTCACCGAGGCCGCCGCCCGCCTCCGCCGCGCCCTCGTCCTCACACCCGGCTTCCCCGCCGCGCGCCACAACTACGAATGGGTGAAACGCCGACGGAACGAGCAGGGCGAACCGGAGACCGAATCGGGCGAGACCTCGCCCCCACCCGAACCTTCCGCGTTTGCCCGGCAGTTGAAGGCGCAGGCCGACGCCCTCGTCGCCGCCCGCCGCTACCGCGAGGCCCTCGACCTGTTCGAGGACGGCCGCGCCCGCGACTCGACCGTGGCCGCGTACCAGGACGTGATCCAGCGCCTCGGCGACGTCGTCGCCATCGAAGAAGCCGACGCCCCATGAAAGCCTTCCTCCTCGTGCTGGCCCTGATCGCGACGGGCGTGCGCGCCCAGTCGGCGGCCGATCTGTACCACGACGCCGCGCGCCTCTACATCGACGGGCAGCGCGAGCCGGCCGAGCAGGCGGCCCTCCAGGGTCTCGCCCTCGACCCCGACGACGCGCGCCTGAAGGCGCTCCTGGCGCGCATCCGCGAAGAACAACCGCCCCGGAACGGCGGCGAGAACCCGGCGCAGAACGAGGAACGCGAGGCGTCGTCGCAGAACGGCGACCCATCCCGGCAGGGCCAGAACGACGCCGAGCGGCCGGACGACCCGGCGGCGGCCGACCAGACGCGCGCCGAGCCCGAAGAGGAGGACGACGCGCCTGAGAAGCGGGAGCCCGGCGAGACGGGCCGGCGGGACGGTGCGCGCCCCGGCGAGGGCGAGGCCACGCCGCAGGGCGACGGCCCCGTCGAAACCGGGCGGATGACGCGCGAGGAGGCCGAGCGCCTCCTCAACGCCGTCGGCGCCGACGAGGAGCGGCTGCTCCAGCGGATGCAGCGGCAGCAGACCCGCCCACGCCGCGTGACGAGGGACTGGTGAAGCGGCTCCTTCCCCTCCTTACCCTTCTCGCAGGGCTGGCGACGCCGCCCGCCTCGGCGCAGCTCTCGGTCTACGCCTACACCGACAAGACCGAGCTGGGCGACGAGGAGACGCTGCTCTACACCCTCGAAATCACCGGCGACCTCAGCGGGCTCGAGCCCATCCGGCCGCCGGACGCGCGGGGCCTCACGCTCGCGATGGGCCACCCGGCGGTGCAGTCCACCGTCGTCGTGAACGGCCGGGAGCGGCTCACCCTCGGCTGGCTCTACGAGCCGCAGCGCACCGGCACGGCCACCATCCTCGGCGCGCGCATCGAGGCGGGCGGGCGGACGTACCGCACCGACCCCGTCGAGATCACCGTCGTGCCGCAGCGCCAGCGCGGCGCCGCAAGCGCCCCCCGCGCCTCCCGGCTGGCGCCCGTCCCCGCTCCGCAGGCGCCGTCCGCCCCCTCGGGCGACCTCTTCATCCGCGCCGAGCCCCGCACCCGGCGCGTCGTCGTGGGCGAGCAGGTCGTGGTGGACTTCGTGCTCTACTTCGCGCCCGGGCTCCGGCCGCACGGCAGCCCCCGGCTCGCCACCGCCCTCAACACCGACGGCTTCTGGCGCGAGGCCCTCGACGTCTCGGCGAGCGACCTCCACGCGCGCGCGGTGACCGTCGGCGGCGAGCCGTTCGAGGCCGCGACCATCTTCCGCCTCGCCCTCTTCCCCACCCGCTCCGGCACGCTCGAACTCGGCGCGACGGAGTTCGAGATCGACCTCGTGCGGGGGCCGCGCACGGACGACCCGTTCGGCTCCCTCTTCTCGCCGTTCACGAGCCGGTTCGTCAAGGAGCGCGTGCGCGCGCCGGCCGTGCCCATCACGGTCGATCCGCTCCCGGCCGGCGCGCCGCCCTCGTTCCACGGGGCCGTCGGCCAGTTCGGCCTCGCGGCGTACACGGACAAGGACGCCGTCGCCGCCGGCGAGCCGGTCGAGTTCACGGTCGAGATCCGGGGAACCGGCAACATCGCCACGCTCGAACCGCCGGACTTCCCCACCCCGGACGGCTTCGACGCGTTCGACCCCGACGAGGCGCGCACCCTCGACCGCTCGGCCGTCCCGCTCGCGGGCGCCAAGACGTTCACGTACACGCTCGTCCCACGCGGCGGCGGCGCCTTCGAGATTCCGCCCGTGGCGTGGAGCTACTACGACCCGGAAACCGGCACGTACGAGACGCTCCGCTCGGCGACGTTCCCCGTCGAGGTTTCCGGCGCCCCGGCAGCCACCGCGGCCGACCCGTCCGCCCCCCTCGGGATGATGGCCGAGGTGGACTGGCGCCGCGCCCCCCCCCCTCCCCGGCTCCCGGTGGGCGCGTTGCTCGCCGGGCTGGCGCTGCCGCTTCTGGCGCTGCTCGGCCTCGTCGCCCTCCGCCGCCGTGCCGAGGCGCGGGCGGAGTCCTCGCCCGAGGCCCTCGCCCTCCGCGCCCACCCCGAGGCCGCCCGCCACCTCCAGACCGCCCGGTCCAGGACCGACGACCCGCGCGCCTTCTACGCCGAGGCGGAGGGGGTCGTGCGCCGCTTCCTGGCTCACCGTCTCGCCTTGCCTTCGGCACGCCTTCCCCGGACCGCCCTCGCCGCGGCGCTGGCCGAGCGGGGCGTCGCCCTCGAAACACGCACGGCGGTGGACGCCTTCCTGGCCGAGTGCGAGCGCGGTCAGTTCGCCCCGATGAGCGGGGCCGACGCCGACGCCCTCGCCGCCGTGGCCGACCGGGCCGCACACCTCCTCACCACCGTGGACGCGCAGGCCGCGCCGGTCGGGCCGCGATGAAGGGCATTCTCCTGCTCCTCCTGCTGCTCCAGGCCGCCCCCTCCGGCGACCGCGCCGAGGCCGAGCGGCTCTTCGACCTCGGCCGCCGGCTCTACGCCGAGGGCGACGCGGTGGGCGCCGTCGCCGCCTTCGAGGGCGCGCTGGCCACGGGCTGGACCGGCGCGGCGCTCCACTACGACCTCGGCACCGCCTGCCTCGCCACCGCCGACCTCGGCTGCGCCGTGCTCCACCTCGAAAAGGCGCACCGCCTGCGGCCGGCCGACGCGCAGATCGCCCACAACCGGCGGATCGCCCGCGAGCAGGCGGGGCTGGATGCCGGCTCCGCCCCGACGCCGAGGGACGCCCTCCGGCGCGCGTTCGGCGCGCTCGGCCTGTTGCTCGCCGGCTACGCGCTGTTCCTGGCAGCCGTCGTCCTGCTCGGCGTCCGCATGTGGACACGAAGCCGGGCGGCGGGACTGCGACGAGCGCTCGTCGTGCTCGTGCCGCTGGCCCTCGTCGTCTTGGGCGCCGGCACCGCCGTCTGGCTCGACGCCCGCGCGCCCGAGGCCGTCGTCCTCGCCGAGACGACGCTGCGACCTCGGCCGGGCGCGGCGGACGGGCGCCTGCTCGATCCGGGCCGGATCGCCCGCCTCGGCGCGCGTCGGGGCGCCTGGGTCGAGGTACGCCTGCCCGACGGTGCGCGCGGCTGGGTACGCGCCCGAGACATAGGGGAGTTGTAGGATCCTGTCCTGCGGCTGGGCCGCAAGGCGCCTTGAGCCCAACGCTCGGGTGGATGCCGAGGGCCTCCGTGTCCGCCCGAGGCGCGGCCCCGCCGTCTCCCTGTCCGTACCTTCCCCGCATGGAGCCCCACGTCTACACACGCGACGCCGCCGGTTGGATCGAGGTCGTCTGCGGGAGCATGTTCAGCGGCAAGACCGAGGAGCTGATCCGCCGCCTCCGCCGCGCGCGGATCGCCCGCCAGCGCGTCGAGATCTTCAAGCCGGCCGTGGACACCCGCTACGCGGAGGCCTTCGGCGAGGACGCCGTCGTCAGCCACGACGAGAACGCCATCCCCTCGCAGGTCGTCTACGCCCCCGAGCAGATCCTCCTCCTCGCCACCGAGGCCGACGTGGTGGGCATTGACGAGGCGCAGTTCTTCGACGCCTCGCTCGTGGCCGTCTGCCAGCGCCTCGCCCGCGACGGCAAGCGCGTCATCGTGGCCGGCCTCGACCAGGACTACCGGGGGCAGCCCTTCGAGCCCGTCCCCCAGCTCATGGCCGTGGCCGAGCACGTGACGAAGCTCCACGCCGTGTGCATGCGGTGCGGCGCGCCGGCCAACCACTCCCAGCGCCTCGTGGCCGACGGGAACCGCGTCCTCGTGGGCGAGAAAGAAGCCTACGAACCGCGCTGCCGCCGCTGCTTCGAGCCGCCGGTGAACACGCCTGCGCCGACATCCGCGCACCCGGCTCCTTCCGACTCCCCGGCGCCCGTCGTCGACGCCTGACCGCGCGGCGCCCCGGCCCCGCCGCCGTGCCCGCCTCCGCCGACCTGCTCACCCTCGCCCTGGCGACGCTCGCCCTGGCCGGCGTCCTCGCCCTCGCCCTGAGCGTCCTGGCGATCCTCTGGCGCGGGCGGCCGCGCGGCCGGGCGAAGCGGGACCCCGCCCGCCGCCACTGGAGCCACGACGACCTCGCCGACCGGATGCGCACGGCCTACTTCGCCAAGGAGCGAAAGGCGCGCGCCCTCCGCGAGCGCGAGCGGCTGCACCGCCGGGTGGCGCAGGAGGCCGCGACGGGTCCCGAGGCGCCCCCCGTCGCCCCGCCCCTCTCACCGGAAGCCCCGCACCGCACCGAGGCGCACTACCGGGCCGTGCTGGAGCTGGAGGGCGAGATCACCGAGGCGGGGGTGCGGCGGGCGTACCTCCGCCTGATCGCGGCGTACCACCCGGACAAGGTGGCCGGCCTCGGCGCCAAGCTCCAGGCCCTCGCCGAGGAGGAGACGAAGCGGATCAACGAGGCGTACGCCTTCTTCCGCCGCCGCTACGGATTCTGAGTCCTGCGCCACGGGGCGCAGGAGGGGAGGCCTGACGGCAGACCGGGGGATTCCCCGCTTGCACGGGATATTCCTGCGCCCTATCGTCCCTAATAATAGGAGGACTGCCCCTCTTCTCACCCACCGCTCCGCGCTTCTATGGAACCCCCCATCGACCCCACCCCCATCCCGCCCGCCGAGCCGGTAACCAGCGCGCCCGACCCGGCCCTCACCAAAGCCGATCCGGTCAAGCGGTTCGTCGCCGTGTTGATCGACGGCCTCCTGGCCGGTGTCGTCGCCTCCATCCTCGGCATGGGCGGCATCCGGATGTATGGCCTCGGCCTCCTCGTCGCCGCGGCCTACATCCTCGTCCGTGACGGCCTCACGCTGGACTTCGCCGACGGCCGCTCCATCGGCAAGAAGCTGATGAAGCTGCGGCCCGTCCGCCTCGACGGCGGCGCGATGGACATGGAGACCTCCGTCCGGCGCAACTGGACGCTCGCCCTCGGCAGCGCCCTCAGCGGCCTCTCCTACTTCATCGGCGGCTGGGGCGGCTTCTTCCTGCTGACCGCGCTGGCCGGCCTCGCGGGCCTCCTCGCCCTCGTCGAGTGCATCCTCGTGATCTCCGACGCGGACGGCCGACGCATCGGCGACAAGCAGGCGAACACGCAGGTCGTCGTCGTCGAGGAGTAAGCGGCGAAGGCCCGGCGCTCGCGGCGCGGGCGCCTTGCGGGCGGGGACCCCGGTCGGTACTTTGACCGGGTCCCCGCTCGTGGTTTTTTCGTCGTATCCCGCGCCCCGCCGCATGGCTGACGCCCCGCGCCCCCTCGACGCCTCCCTGGACCCCTCCCTGGACCCCGCCGCACCCGACGACGGCGCCGACGACGGCGCCTCGCGCTACCAGGTCACCGCGCGGAAGTACCGCCCGCAGACCTTCGGTGAGATGGTCGGCCAGGAGCACGTGGCGCAGACGCTCCGCAACGCCGTCCGCCTCGGCCGCCTCGCCCACGCCTACCTCTTCAGCGGGCCGCGCGGCGTGGGCAAGACGACGGCCGCGCGCATCCTCGCCAAGGCCGTCAACTGCACCACGCCGCTGGCCGAGCGAGACAACGCCGAGCCGTGCCGCGCGTGCGACTCCTGCCGCGCCTTCGAGGAGGGCCGCTCGATGAACATCATCGAGATTGACGCCGCCTCGAACAACAAGGTGGACGACATCCGCGAGCTGCGCGACACCGTCCGCGTCCCGCCCCAGGGCGCGAAGAAGAAGATCTACATCCTCGACGAGGTCCACATGCTCTCGCAGGGCGCCTTCAACGCGCTCCTGAAGACGCTGGAGGAGCCGCCGCCGTACGTCCTCTTCATCTTCGCCACCACCGAGCCGCACAAGGTCCTCCCGACGATCCTCTCGCGGACGCAGCGGTTCGACTTCCGGCGCATCGCCGTGCCGGAGATCGTAGGACGGCTGGAGGAGATCTGCGCCGAGGAGTCGGTCGAGGCCGAGGCTGAGGCGCTCATGCTCATCGCACGCAAGGGCGACGGCGCCCTCCGCGACGCCCTCTCCCTCTTCGACCAGGCCGTCTCGCTCGTCGGCACCCCCCTCCGCGCCGACGCCCTCCGCGACGCCCTCGGCGTGGTGGACGTGGACCTCTTCTTCGAGACGACCGACAAGGCGAAGGCGCAGGACCGCGCCGGGCTGCTCGACCTCGTGGACCGGCTCGTCCGGCGCGGCTACGACCTGCCCGAGTTCCTCGGCGGCCTGGCCGAGCACGTCCGCCACCTCCTCGTCGCCGCCTCGACCGGCGCGGCCGACCTCATCGAGGCCACCGACGCCACGCGACGCCGCTACCTCGACGCCGCCCGGCCGTGGGCCGAGGCCGACCTCCTCCACCTGCTCATGCTCGTGGACGAGGCCGAGATGGCGATCAAGGCCAGCCGCCAGCCGCGCCTGACGACCGAGCTGGCGCTGCTCAAGATGGCCAGCCTCATGCCCGCCGCCGACCTGGCGAAGGTGCTCGCCAAGCTGGAGCGCGTCGAGGCCGCCCTCGCCGGCACATCGCTCCCGTCCGTCGAGGAGGCGCCACCGAAGGCGACGGCACCCACGGCGGCCGAGCCGAACCCACCCTACGAAACGCCCGCCCGCGCAGAAGAGACGCCGCCGGCCGAGGCACACACGCCCCGCGCCGAGCCGCCCCGAAACGCGCCCGCACCGGCCGACGCTCCGGCCGACGCTCCGGCCGACCCGGACGAGGCGGACGACGACG
>CAZOJJ010000001.1:39496-56908 GCA_964580105.1 uncultured Rhodothermales bacterium
CCGGCCGACGCTCCGGCCGACGCTCCGGCCGACCCGGACGAGGCGGACGACGACGGCGGCGAGCCCTACGTCTTCTCGCCCGAGCCGCCGCGCCGCCCCTCCGGCGACGCCCCCGAACCCGAACCGGCGCCCAGGCCCTCGCCCGTCGCCCAGTCCCTCTTCAGCGCGCCCGCCCTCTCGCGCCGCAAGGCCGCCGGCGACGGCGCAGACGGCCCCCCCTCCGCCGCGATGCCCGGAGGGGATGGAGTGGGCGGCACCGCCCCCGTCGTGGCCACCGGCGTGCCGGCAGCAATCCGCGCGTCCCCGCGCGACACGGACGATTTCGGCGTGCCCCTGACACGCGTGCGCGAGCTCTGGCCCCGGCTGGTGGCGGCGGTCAAGGCCGAGCGCGTCCACGTCGGCTCGCTGCTCCAGCTGGCGGCGCCGCACCGCGCAGCGAAGGGGGCCGTCGAGGTGCGCGTGCCCGACGACTTCGGCCGCTCGCTCCTCGAGAGCGAAGCGCCCGCCATCGCGGCCGCCCTCGGCGCGCTCCTGGGCGAGGCGCCGCCCGCGCTCCGCTTCGTCGTCGCGCGCCCCGAGGCGGGCGGAGAAACCGCCGCCGAGGTGGACCCGTTCGAGCGGCTCAAGCAGCTCCGCCAAGAGCACCCCGTCTTCCGCGCGCTCTTCGAGAAGTTCGGGGCCGAGATCGTCTGGTAACGCGTGTCGCGTCGTGCGTAAGGGCCTCGGGTCCACCTCGTACGCACTACGCAATACGAAACACGGAATACGCAATGGACACCCCCCCCAACATGGCGGACCTCTTCGGCCGCATGGCCGAGATGCAGCAGAAGATGGCCGACACGCAGGAGGCCCTCAAGAAGGAGACCGTCACGGCCGAGGTCGGCGGCGGCATGGTCACCGTCACCGCCGACGGCTCCGGCCGCGTCACCGCCGTCAAGATCGAGCCCAGCGTCGTCGACCCCGACGACCTGGAGATGCTCGAGGACCTCGTCATCGCCGGCGTCAACAAGGCGCTCGACGAGGCCGAGGCCGTCCGCACGCGGAAGCTCCAGGAGGCGGCCACGGCCTTCCTCCCGCCCGGCATGGGCGACCTCGGCGGCTTCGGCGGCACCGGCAGCCTGCTCTGATCCCGAAGTCAGAAGACGGACGGCGGAGGACAGAAGGCTGTCACGCCCCGTCCCGACCTTCCCGTCTTCCGACGTCTGCCTTCCGCCATGCACCTGACCTCCGAGACCGTCGAGGCCCTCGTCGAGCAGTTCTCCAAGCTGCCGACCGTCGGGCGCAAGACGGCGCAGCGGCTCGCCGCGTACGTGCTCAAGATGCCCCGCGAGGAGGTCGTCGAGCTGGCCAAGGCGCTCGTGGCCGTCAAGGACCGCGTCAAGACCTGCTCGGTCTGCTTCAACGTCACCGACGACGACCCCTGCCCCATCTGCCGCTCCGTCAAGCGCGACCGCACGACGATCTGCGTGGTCGAGGAGCCCAACGACGTGCTGGCGCTGGAGCGGACGGGCGAGTACCGCGGCCTCTACCACGTCCTCGGCGGCGTGATCTCGCCGCTCGACGGGATCGGCCCGGAGGACCTCCGCATCCGCGAGCTCGTCGCCCGCGCCGCGCCGCGGCCCCCGGAGGGCGACGGAGCCGTCGCGGAGGGCGGCGTGCCCTACGAACCCGTCCGCGAGGTCATCCTGGCGATGAACCCGAACGTGGAGGGAGACACGACGGCGTACTACGTGAGCCAGTTGCTAGGGCCGCTCGGCCTCACCGTCACGCGCATCGCGCGCGGCCTCCCCATAGGCGGCGACCTCGAGTACGCCGACGAAGCCACGCTCTCGCGCGCCCTCGAAGGCCGCTCCGGGCTATAGCTTCCGGGCTGTAGCTTCCGAGCCCGCTTCCTTTGTCATCCTGCGCAGCGCGAAGGAGTTCGTACCCGATGGCCGGTGGCCCTGATGCCCCCCGTGCCGGGACCCGATCCTTCCCTGCGTTCAGGATGACGCGCTTCCTGCACCCATGCCCGACCTCCGCCGGCTCTGCGTCTACTGCGGCTCGAAACCCGGCCAGCGATATGACTACGCCGACGCCGCGCACGCCCTCGGGCGGCGGCTCGCCGCCGAAGGTATCGGCCTCGTCTACGGCGGCGCGAGCGTCGGCCTCATGGGCGTGCTGGCCGACGCCGTGCTGGACGCGGGCGGCGAGGCCGTCGGCGTGCTCCCGTACGGGTTGGCCGCCAAGGAGATCGCCCACCCCGGCCTGACGAAGCTCCACCTCGTCGACTCGATGCACGAGCGGAAGGCGCTCATGGCCGAGCTCTCCGACGGGTTCGTGGCGCTCCCCGGCGGCCTCGGCACGCTGGAAGAGATCGCCGAGATCCTGACGTGGGCGCAGCTCGGCATCCACAGCAAGCCGTGCGGCCTCCTCAACGTGGCGGGCTACTACGACGGCCTCGTGACCTTCCTCGACCACGCCGAGGCGGAGGGCCTGCTCCACCCGCTCCACCGCGCGCTCGTCCACGTCGAGGCCGAGCCGGCGACGCTGCTCGACCGCTTCCGCGCCTACGATCCGCCGGAGACGCCCGCCTGGATCTCCCGTCGCGAAACGTAGCCGGTTCGGGGTGCCAGGTTCTCGATCCCCTCACACGCTGAACCACGAACACGGAACCGACGTACTCACCGACGTGCTCACGCGCCGCACCGCCCTGCTCCTCGCCGTCCCGGTGGCCGCCGTGCTGCTGGGGTACGTCGTCTGGCCGAGTCTCGGCACGTTCGCCCTCGGGCTCGACGGCGAGAACCTGGCGCGGCTGTTCGGGCGCGGGCGTGCGGCGGGCGTACGGGCGCTGCTGAACTCCGTCGGCATCTCGGCCGGCACCGTCGTCCTCGGTGGGGCGGTGGGGACGGCGCTGGCGTGGGCGTTCTTCCGGTACGACGTCCCGCTCCGTAAGACCCTCCAGGTCGTGGCCGCGCTGCCGCTGGCGCTGCCGCCGCTCGTCGGGGTGCTGGCGTTTCTGTTCCTCTACGGCGAGAGCGGCATCCTCCCGCGCGGGCTCCAGGCGCTCTTCGGGCTGGAGACGGTGCCGTTCGCGTTCGAGGGGCGCGGCGCGGTCCTGCTCGTCCACGTCTACAGCTTCTACGTCTACTTCTACCTCTTTGCCGCCGCCGCGCTGGCCGACCTCGACCGCAGCCTTCTGGATGCCTCGGCCGACCTCGGCGCCTCCGGCTGGACGACCTTCCGCCGCGTGGTCCTCCCGCTGCTGCGCCCGGCGCTCGTCGGGGCGGCGCTCCTCGTGTTCATGCTCTCGATGGCGAGCTTCACCGCGCCGCTGCTGTTCGCCGGCGACGAGCCGTTCCTCACGACGCAGATCTACCAGTTCAAGACGAACGGCTTCCTCGACCGCGCCGCGACGGTCTCGGCCGTGCTGACGGCGATCTGCCTGCTCTTCCTCGCCGGCATGGAGGCCCGGCCCCGGAAGGCGCCGGGTACCGCCTCGAAGGGCGCGGGCCGGCTGGGCACGCCCGTGCGGAGCGGCTGGGCTCGGATGCTGGCGGGCCTGCTGGCCGTCGGCTTCCTCCTCGTGATCCTGCTGCCCGTCGCCACCGTGGTCCTCCTCTCGTTCACCGAGGCGGGCCGATGGACGACCCAGGTGCTCCCCGAGCACTACACGCTCGCCAACTACGCCGCCCTCTTCGGGCAGCCGGACGTGTTCGCGCCCATCGGCCATTCGCTCTGGATGGCCGCGCTGGCGACGGGGGCCAACCTCGTCTTCGGCGTGGCGGCGGCCCTGGTGATCGTGAAGGGGCGGATTCCGGGGCGCGGCCTGCTCCGCGCGCTGGCGCTGCTGCCCTTCGCCATCCCCGGCACCGTCATCGCCCTCAACCTGATCGTGGCCTTCGACGAGCCGACGGCGCTGGCGGGCGGGGCCGTGCTGCTGGGGACGGTCTGGCTGCTGCCGCTGGCGTACTTCGTCCGCCACATCCCGCTCGTCGTGCGCGCCGCCCAGGCCGCCCTCGAAGGCTACGACGACCGCCTCAGCGAGGCGTCGGCCGACCTCGGCGCCTCCGCCTTCGCCACGTTCCGGCGCGTGGTGCTGCCCGTGATCGCGCCGGGCGTGCTGGCCGGGACGCTTCTCACGTTCGTGACGGCCCTCGGCGAGTTCGTCTCCTCCATCCTGCTCTACGTCCACGCCAACCGCCCGATCTCGGTGGGCATCTTCTCGCAGCTCCGGCTGGACATCGGCGTGGCGGCGGCCTACAGCGTGCTGCTGATGGCGCTCGTGCTGCTGTCGGTGGCCGTGACGGGGCGGCTCGGCGCGCGAACGGCCGCGGCGTAAATGCGACGGCCGCGTTATGGAACGACGACGCCCCGCCGATCCGTACCAGTGAGCGCGTAGTTTCCGAGCGTACGTCCCCCACCCCCATGAAGATCACCGTCCTGGGCGCCGGCGCGATGGGTTCGGCCGTCGCCTACGACCTGTGCCAGCGCCCCGAGGTCACGCGCGTGCAGGTCGTCGAGGCCCGGCCGGCCGTGCTCCGCGCCTTCCGCGCCGAGTTCGACCACCCGCGCCTGCGCACCCACGCCGCCGACGTCCGCGACGTCCCCGCCCTGCAGACCCTCGTGGCCGGGAGCGCCTGCCTCGTCTCATGCGTCGCCCCGGACCACAACCCGCCGCTGGCCGACCTCGCCCTCCGCCTGGGCGCCCACTTCGTCGACCTCGGCGGACCGGAGCCCCTCCTCGCCGAGTTGGAGGCGCTCGCGCCGCGCGCCGAGGCGCAGGGCCGCTGGGTGGTGCCGAGTTGCGGCCTCGCCCCCGGCCTCGTCAACGTCCTCACGCTCCGCGCCGTGGACCGCTTCGACCGCCCCCGCGCGGCCTGCATCCGCGTGGGCGACGTGCCGACGGAGCCGAAGGCGCCCTTCAACTACCGCCTCGCGCACTCGGCCGAGAAGCTGCTCGACGACTACACCGAGCCGGTGGTCGTCCTCCGCAACGGCCGCATCGAGGTCGTCGAGCCGCTGACGGGGCTGGAGGACGTGGAGGTGGGCGACGAGTTCGGCACGCTCGAAGCGTTCTACGCCGCCGGCGGCCTGCCGGCGCTCACCCGCGCGCTCGCCGACCGCCTCGACCGCCTCGACGTCAAGACGCTCCGCTACCCCGGCCACGCCTCGCAGATGCGGTTCCTCCTCGACCTCGGCCTCGCCGCCCGCGAGGTGCTCGACGTCCGCACCCACCTCACCTACCGCGACGTGCTCGTCCGGCGCCTCCGCCAGCGCCTCGGCGGCGCGTACAAAGACGCCGTGCTCGTCCGCGTCGAGGTCGTGGGCGAGGTCGTGGGCGAGGTGGCGGGGGAGGAGCGGACGCTGACCTACCAGCTCGTGGACCGCTTCGACGAGGCGACGGGGCTCTCGGCGATGCGCCGCTGCACGGCCTTCCCGGCCGCCGCCGTGGCCGTGCTCCTGGCGACGGGCCGGATCGGCGGCGGCGGCGTGGCGCCCCCCGAACAGATCGTCCCGCCCGAGCCGTTCTTCGACGCGCTGGCCGAGCGAGGCATCGCCGTCGCCGAGCGCTGGACGGAGCCGGAAGCCGTCGAGGCGTAACCGAACCGCCGGCCTCGGCGCCCTCGTGGAACCGGCTCGCGCTCCCGCATTCGACCTGCGGCAGAAACCGCGGGGCTCCTCCCTCGCCCCCCCCGGCGGACGCCTCAGCCCGAGCCGTAGGCGCGGAGCACGGTCCCGTTGTGGACGGCCCCGCCCGTGCCGCAGAGGTAGACACAGAGCGCGGCCACGTCTTCGGCCGCCACCCCCTTCGCGCCCTCCCCTTCGCCGCCGAACAGGATCGTAGACGGTGCGACGGCCGCCGCCGTAACCCGCCCCCCGTACTCCGCCGCGATGGCCTCGACGAGGCGAACGACGCCCGCCTTCGACGCCGAGTAGGCCGCCTGCTCGGCCGCGCCGCGCTCGGTGCCCTGCCGCGAGGCGATGCCGACGATCCGTCCGCCGCGCTCCTGCATCCGCCGCGCGGCCTCGCGGAAACAGAGGAACGCACTCGTGAGGTTCACATCCATCACGCGCCGCCAGTCGGCCAGCGAGGTCTCGGCGAACGGCGCCCCCTCCCACATCCCGACGGTGTGGACGAGCGCGCCGAGCGGGCCGACCTCGGCCTCGACGCGGTCGAGCGCTCCGGCCACCGCCGCCTCGTCGGTCAGGTCGGCCGCGAACGTAGCGACGCCGCCCGGCAGGCCGTCCACCGGCTGCACGTCGAGGCCGGCCACGACGGCGCCGACGTCGAGGAGGGCCGGGACGAGCACGCGGCCCAGGCGCCCGCCGGCGCCGGTGACGACGACGAGGGTTCCGGAGAGATCGGAGGCAGGCATGGCGGACGCGGTTCGTGGTACGTGCCCCGAAGGTAGCCGGGATTTACGCGCCATGCCCGGCCGTCATTCCGCATGCCCGGCCGTCATTCCGCGCTCGACGTGTGGTCGTGGACGATCCGCCACCCCTCGTCGAACTTGCGAAAGACGAGGCTGAAGCGGCCGTGCGGCGCGTCGCCCTCGCGCTCCAGCCGCCAGACCCCGTGGGCGAGGGCGACCTCCGGGGCGAGCGCGCGCACCTCGACCTCCTCGAAGGCGAGCGTGCCCATCGCCGCCCGGTTGGGATAGCTCCGCATGTAGGCGTAGAGGTTCTCCTGCCACCCGCGCCGGACGACGTCGCCGGAGATGAACACGAGCGAGTCGTGCCGCGCGTACCCGACCATGAAGCCCCGGATGTCACCCGCGTTCCACGCCTCCTGCTGGAATTCGAGCACCGCCCGCACCTCCGCCTCGATGGCCTCCGCGCCCGGCACCGGCTCGACGAACACGGGCGGATACGAACCGGGCGGGTGGTCGTGCTGCGAGGGGGAAGGCGTCTGGGCGAAAGCGGCGGGGGCCGTGCCGCAGGCAGCGAGCACGAAGAGTCCCATCCCCAACGAGCGGGCCGGGCGGGCGAGCGAGACGAGGCGCATGGCAGGGGCGTCTGGTGGAAGCAGGAACGAAGACTACAGCCGGAAGCTGCCGGACGCCAAGTGGCCCGCACCGCGCCGGTACGTAGGGGCCGCCCCTACACGGCGGGAGCACCCGGGAGGGCCGTGCTTCTGCCCTCCCGGCGCGCCGGACTGCCCTTGCGAGCCCTCCGAGGCAGGCGTAGTTTCAGCCCCCCGGCTCGGATCCCCGGCGCGCATAGCGGGCGCGCCCCCTCCGGCTTCGCTCCCGTCGCCCACGCTGCACCCTATCGACGCCGTTTCGCTACGCCACGACCGCCCTGCCGTCTCGCCGGTCCCCGGCCCCCCCGTCGCTGACGCGGTGCTCGCGAGCGGCCCGTCGGTCTTCGTACCCGTAGCCGAGCGCCCCCGTACTCCGTGCGCGTGCCCCCGCCGCCCCCGCGTCGCCCCGATTCCCCCCGCCTCCCGGCTTTCCTGGCTGCGCTGGTGGTGGTCGTCGTCGGCCTCCTCGCCGGGCACGCTCGGACCGCCTCCGCCGACGAGAACGGCCGGCGCTGGGCGCCGCCCCGGACGGCCCGCGCCGACACGGACACCACCCGCCTCGGCCAACCCCTCGCGGACCCGGCACCCGACGGCGCCCTGGATTCGCTCCTCCGCGCTTCGGGCCGGACCGACTCCCTCGGCGTGGATTCCACCCTCGCCAGGGCCGACTCCCTCGGGGGCCTCGCCGAGGCCGACACGCTGGAGCGGGCGCGGCGCTACTTCCCGACCCCGCGCCGCGAGTCCTTCCTCGCCCCGCTGACCGACCGCGCCGCGCAGCCCTACCAATTCGAACTCGGCTCGTACTGGCGCCGGGAGGTCGAGCTGGACTCGGCCGCGCTGCGCTACCGCATTACCGAGGAGGTGGGCGGCCAGGACGTCCGCTACCCGACCGAGGTGGACCTCCCCACCTACCGCGACGCCCGCCTCCGGGCCTCCGCCGCCGAGACCTTCCGCGAACTCGCCGCCCGGCGCGGGCGCAGCAACCGGCGCGGCGGCTTCGGCATCACCATCGACATCCCCGGCGGGCGCGAGACCCCCTTCGCCACCATCTTCGGCAAGAACGAGGTGGACCTCCGCGTCAACGGCCAGGCCAACATCGACCTCGGCCTCGACTACCAGGCCAACGAACTGCTCCAGGCCACCTCCGGCCGGGGCGGCACGATCAACCCGGACTTCGGCCAGGAGCTCTCCCTCGGCATCACCGGCACCATCGGCGACAAGCTCCGCGTCAACGTCAACTACGACACGCAGAACCAGTTCGACTTCGAGAACCAGGTCTCGCTCGTCTACGAGGGCTACGACGACGACATCATCCAGCGCATCGAGGCGGGCAACGTCTTCCTCCAGACGCCGAGCGAGCTCATCCGCGGCGGGCAGCGCCTCTTCGGCCTCCGCACCGACCTCCAGTTCGGCGGCCTCGGCGTGACGGCCGTCGCCAGCCAGCAGGACGCGCAGTCCGACGAGCTCTCCATCGAGGGGGGGAGCCAGACCACCCGCTTCGCCCTCGCCCCGTACGACTACGAGGACAACACCCACTTCTACCTCGCCTACCTCTTCCGCAACTGGTGGGACGAGGGGCACGCGACGGCCACGCAGGTGACCCCGCCACCCGGCTTCGACACCATCATCAGCATCGACGTCTGGCTCCACGACAACGCGACGATCTACGGGGGGCAGTCCGGCAGCGGCAACGAGGAGATCGTCTATGCGACGGCTCTCGTCGACCTCGCCGAGCCCGGCCCCGGCAACGCCATCCCCGGCGTGCCCGCGCGCGGCGTCCTCGCCGGCGCCGACGCCTACCTCGCCGCCTTCGCCGACGACCCCGGCGACACGCCGCTCCCCCACCCCGACCTCGACCAGTACACCGACGACGACCTCCTTCTCTTTCGCGACTCGCTCGCCCAGGTCGACTTCGAGGGCACCTTCAACCTCCGCGAGTCGGACTACGAGACCACCCGCTTCCGCAAGCTCCAGGAGGGCATCGACTACACCTTCGACCGCTCCCTCGGCTACCTCTCCCTCAAGCGCGCGCTGACGGAGAACGAGATGGTCGCCGTCGCCTACCAGTACCTCAACGACAACGGCGAGGTCGTCACCGTCGGCGACTACGGGCAGGGCTCCACCTCCGGCTCCACCAACGGCGACCGCATCATCCTCAAGCTGCTCCGCGGCAACAACCCCACGCCGAACGACGCCTCCTGGGGCCTCACCCTCCGCAACATCTACCGCGTCGGCGGCCGCTCCCTCACCCCGGACGCCTTCGAGCTCAACGTGCTCTACGAGCCGAACGGGCAGACCGCCCAGCCCTCGCTCCCCGGCCTCTCCATCGGCAACGGCCAGCGCCTCCTCGAAACCCTCGGCCTCGACCGCCTCAACCGCGACAGCCAGCCCCAGCCGGACGACGTGTTCGACTTCAAGCAGGGCATCACCGTCGACCCGGCCGCCGGCCGCATCATCTTCCCCAACCGCGAGCCCTTCGGCGCCTACCTCCGCAGCGTCCTCGAAGGCGAGGCCGGCATCCCGGTCAACTTCCAGTCCATCGCCCGCGAGGTCGCCATCCGCAACTACACCTTCGACACGCTCTACAGCCTCAAGCCGAGCGTGGCGCAGCAGCGGATCCCGAACATCGACAACTACATCATCGCGGGAGAATACCGCTCCAGCATCCAGTCCATCTACGAACTCGGCTTCGCCGTCGTCGAGGGCTCCGTCGTCGTGAGCTCGGGCTCCATCCAGCTCAACGAGGGCACCGACTACCGCGTCAACTACACGAGCGGGACCGTCGAGATCATCAACCCCACCTACCTCACCTCCACGCAGAACATCAAGGTGGAGTTCGAGCGGCAGCAGTTCACCGCCATCGGGAGCAAGACGCTCCTCGGCCTCCGGGCGGACTACACCCTCGGCGAGGACCTCGCTTTCGGCGCCACCTGGATGCGGCTCTCCGAGAAGCCGCTCATCGACAAGTACCGCATCGGGGAGGAGCCCCTCCAGAACACCATCTTCGGCTTCGACGGGCGCTACCTCGCCGAGCCGCGCTGGCTCACGCGCGCCGTCGACGCCCTCCCGCTCATCCAGACCCGCGCCCCCAGCCGCATCGACCTCAAGGGCGAGTTCGCCCAGCTCCTCCCGGACCATCCCCAGACCTTCGCCTTCGAGCAGGAACGCGACCTCCTCCGCGGCATCAATCGCGACTTCAAGGAGGACGAGCTCCGGGGGCTCTCCTTCATCGACGACTTCGAGGGCGTCGAGAACACGTACCCGCTGATGAGCCCGGGCGAATGGCGCCTCGCCGCCGCCCCGGCCGGCGCCGGGCCCGAGGGCACCATCCCCTGGACGGCCGACCTCCCCGTCACGGACCCCCGCCTCGCCTCCAACTGGCGCGGCCGCTTCGCGTGGTACTCCATCCTCCCCGGTACCTACAACGGCAACCTCTGTCAGGAGGTGGACTGCACCAACCCCGCCACGGCCCAGGTCGAGACGCAGGCCATCTTCCCCGACCGCGAGATCCGCACGAACGAATCCCGCACGCTCACCACGCTCGACCTCTATTTCGACCCCCGCTACCGCGGCCCCTACAACTACAACGCCGCACTCCAGACCGACTTCGCGGCCAACCCGCGCGATGCCTGGGGCGGCATCGTGCAGCGGCTTCCGGAGGGGTACACCGACTTCGGCGGACGGAATAACATCGAGTTCGTCGAGTTCATCTTCTCCCCGCTGGGCGGGCCGGACGGACGCGAGCCGCTCAGCCCCGACGCCGTGCTCTACCTCGACCTCGGCTCCGTCAGCGAGGACGTCATCCCCAACCGCCAGCTCAACCTCGAGGACGGGCTCACCGAGACCAGCAACGTGGGCCCCTGGGGGCGCCTCCCCGAGGGCCAGGCCAACACCACCGTCGACTTCTCGGACGAGACGGGCCGAACGGAAGACCTCGGCCTCGACGGCCTCCCCTCCCGGAGGGACAACCCGGCCGGGGCGCCCTACGCCACCAGCGAGCGGGACCTCTTCGCCCCCTTCGTCGAGGCCCTCGCCAGCGGCACGCGCGAGCGGTTCCTGGCCGAGGAGGACCCCTCCGGCGACGACTACCACCACTTTGAGGAGACGGCCTACTTCAACGACGGCAACCGCTTCGAGGGCGGGCGGGCCACGCTCCAGGAGCGGTTCTCCCGGTTCTTCCCCGGCCATGAGTTCAACACGTTCGAGAGCCAGCGCGACATCGTCCAGTCGGGCGAGGCGGGGAACTCCCGCTTCCCGGACAGCGAGGACCTCAACGGCAACTTCGCCCCGGACCTCGCCGAGTCCCACTTTCGCTACGCCATCCCGCTCGATGAGAGCGCGCTCCGCGCGAGCCCGTTCTTCCAGAACGAGATCGTCGCACCGAATGGACAGCGGTGGTACCTCATGCGCATCCCCGTGCGCAGCCAGGAGCGCCAGGCCATCGGCAACCCGGACTTCTCGCTCATCGAGACCATGCGGCTCTGGACGACCGGCCACACCGGCCCGGCCACGCTCCGCTTCGTGACGCTGGAGCTCGTCGGCAGCCAGTGGCTCAAGTCCGACCGCGTCGGCATCGAGGAGGGCGAGGAGGGCACGCCGACCCCGCGCGACCGCGCGCGGCTGTTCATCGAGTCGGTGAACAACGAGGAGAACGCGAGCCAGTACGAGATCCCGCGCGGCGCGCTCGTCAGCCGCACGCCGGACATCTCGGGCAACCTCATCCGCAACCGCGAGCAGGCGCTCGTCTTCCGCGTCGAGGACCTCCCCGAGGGCGCCAGCCGCGCCATCTACAAGCCGTTCTCGACCAACCGCCTCGACCTGACGAAGTACTCCAACGTCCGCATGTTCGTCCACGGCGAAGGGTTCGAGCGGCGGGATTCCGTGCGCGTCTTCGTCCGCCTCGGCGCCAACGAGACCGAGGACTACTACGAGTACGAGCAGCCGATCTACCCCTACGAGATCCCCGAGCTGCCGGACGGGCAGAGCCCGGATCCCGACAGCCTCTGGCAGACGAACGTGCCCATCGGCGGCGGCCAGACGCTCGACCTCAACTCGGTCAACATCGTACTCAGCGCGCTCAACCAGCTCAAGGTGGAGCGCGACGAAAACCGCGCCATCCCGCTCGACGAGCGCTACTCCAACGGCCGAACCCCCGAGGGCGCCCCGCCGGGCACCCGGCTCTACATCCGGGGCAACCCCTCCATCCAGAGCGTGAGCACCATCGTGCTCGGCATCCGCAACGGCGTGGGCGGCTCGACGGCACCGCTGGAGAACGCCGAGGTGTGGTTCAACGAGCTCCGCGTCTCGGGCTACGACGAGGCCGCCGGCTGGAGCGCCTACGGCCGCGCCAACATCCAGCTCTCCGACGTGGCCTCCGTCAACGCCCGGTTCAGCCGCCAGACCGACGGCTTCGGCGAGCTCGGCAGCGGCCTCGGCGACCGCGCCTTCAACGACGAGCAGAGCTACAGCGTCCTCGCCTCGTTCAACGCGCACAAGGTGCTGCCCGAGCGGTTCGGGTGGAACGTGCCCATCACGCTCTCCATCCAGCAGAACCAGAGCACGCCGCGCTTCTCGCCCCGGCGCGGCGACATCCGCGTCGACGAGCTCATCGCGCAGGTGGAGGAGGACCCGGCGATTCCTGCGGAGGAGAAAGCCCAGCGCATCGAGCAGATCCGCGCCGAGAGCGAGACGGCCTCGTTCTCCCGCTCGCTCCGCATCCCGATTTCGAAGAGCGGCAGCCGCTCGCCCTTCCTTCGCTACACCCTCGACGGCATCACCCTCGTCTACACGAACGCGGCCTCTTCGCAGCGCACCCCGTCGATCCTGTTCAACGACACGGAGCGGTGGTCCGGCTCGTTCACCTACCGCCTCACCGTCCCCCGCGCGCGGACGATCCGGCCCTTCTGGTTCATCGACGAGGTGCCCCTCCTCGGCGTCCTCGGCGACCTCCGCCTCAACTACCTCCCGCAGTCGCTCACCTTCTCGGCCGACGCCGACCGGAGCGTCCGCGAGGACCAGGAGCGCCCGCGTGCCAGCGTGCTCAACGACTCCACGCTGGCGGGCATCCCGCAGGGCTTCCTCTACCCCGTCCGCCAGGACCACGTTTTCGGCCACGGCCGCGCCTTCGACCTCACCTACAACCCGTTCACGTTCCTCGCCTTCTCGTACCGCTCGGACATCGACCAGAGCCTCTCCAGCGCCGGCGTGGACGAGATGTTCAGCCTCTACGTGCGCGACTCCACCGGCCTCGCCCGCCAGTACGACCTCAGCCGTGAGGAGGCCTTCGCTCCGGGCGGCCCGGCCCGCCTCGACTTCGGCATCCCGGATTCCCTCAACATCAACCAGATCGACGGCCTGCAGGTCTACGAGACCCGCTCCCTCGACGTGCTCCCGCTGGGCACCCTCCTCGGCGACGTGTTCTCGGGCGAGCGGGACGCCCTCACCGACCGGTTCGACCAGAACTTCTCCGGCACCTTCCAGCCCACCCTGGAGCGAATCCGCTGGCTCTCGTGGTTCCGACCGCAGCCGCTCAGTTATACCTCTCAGTTCTCGTGGCTCTACACACCGGTGCAGGGCCTGGAGTCGGAGAGCCAGACCGTCTCAGGCATCCGGTCCCAGGCGAACATCCGGGGCGGCCTCCAGCTGCGCCCGCGCGAGCTCTGGCGGCTCATCCCCTTCTACCGGCGGCTCGAGGAGGCCGAGCAGAACGCTCGTAACGGCAACCGGGGCGCCGCCCCGCGCGGCGGCCGTGGGGCTACCCCGCGCGCGGCCGACCCCGAGGCGGAGCCGGCCGAGGACGCACCGCCCGTGGCGGCGGCCGATTCCACCGACCGTCGCCGTCTCCCCCTGCCGAACCTGGGGCGCCTGGCCCGGAAGCTGTTCCTCGGCCTCACGGGCATCGAGGACTTCACCGTTACCTACAACGGCACCCGCTCGGCCTCGGCCGGCGGCCTCGTGGACGAGGGGTATTCCCTCTACGACGCGCTCACCGGCGAGGGGCCGAGCCTCGGCTACCGCCTCGCGCTCGACCGCCGCTTCGGCCTCGGCAACCGCGCCGCGGGCCTCCAGTTCGAGGACAACCTCGGCGACAACCACCGCCTCAACGCCCGGACCACGCTCCGCCTCACTCCCGACTTCAACGTCAACCTCACCTGGGACACCAACTGGAACCAGAGCCAGGTCTTCACCTTCGCCCCCGACGACGAGGGGGCCCTGGGCGAACGCTCGGCCGTCGAGCGGGGCGGCGGCTCCGCTACGATCCTCGCCTTCGGCGGCTCGTACGACCGCCTTCTCGACCTCCAGGTGGAGCGCTTCCAGGACGACGTGGTGGCCGGCGGCGCTCCCGTCGACTCCCTCGGCCGGTTCGTCTCCGACGTGCTCACCAAGCGGGGCCTCACGGAGGACTTCCGCTCCGCCTTCGTCCAGTCCGCCGGGGCCTTCGGCGCCGACGGCCTCCTCGCGCTGCCGCTTCCCAACTGGGACGTCACGTACTCCGGGCTCTCCCGCTGGCCGCTCCTTCGCGCCCTCACGCAGCAGGTCACCCTCCGCCACAGCTACGCGGGCACCTACGACCTCAGCTACGCCTCCAACGCCGACTTCGGCAACACGACGGCGCCGCGCACCCTCCCGCTCCCGGACGGCACCCCGGCCACCCTTGTCGGCGTCATCCCATTCCGGGAGCCGGGCACCTCGCTGGTCAACCAGCGCTTCCAGCCCCTCCTCGGGGTGAACCTCACCTGGAAGGGCGGCCTCCAGACCGACATCAGCTGGAGCCAGAGCGAGACCTACTCGCTCTCGGCGGCCACCGCCAGCGTGTCGCAGGGGAGCACCGAGGAGGTGTCCCTCCGCCTCACGTACTCCAAGTCGGGCCTGCGCCTCCCGCTCTTCCGGCGCCGGCGTCTCAACAACAACGTCCGCCTCACACTCACCCTCTCCCGCTCGGACTCCCAGGACTTCACCCGCTTCCTCGCCACCGACCTCCGCGACGCGCTGCTGGGGAACGAACTGACGGAGTCGCAGATCTCAGGGGCCATCCGCCTGACCGCCGAGCCGCGCCTCTCCTACGCGATCTCGAACCAGGTCAACATGGACATCTTCGTCCGCTACGAGAACGTCGAAGGCCGGGACAGCCGCATCCCGACGACGACCAACATCAACGGCGGCTTCAGCTTCCGCGTCTCGTTCTCGAACTAGCGCGCCGGGCCGCTCCCCAGCCGACGGACTCCTGCCCACGCACCCGACCCTCACCGCCTGCTACCTCGGCCGGATCGACTACGGCCCGGCGTGGGCGCTCCAGCAGCGCGTCCAGGCCCGGCTGATCGCGGCGAAACGGAGCGGCGAGGCGGCCAATCCGGTCGTCCTCCTCGTCGAGCACCCGCCGGTCTACACCCTCGGCAAGAGCGGCGACCCGGCGAACCTCCTGCTCTCGGAGGCGGACCTCGCCCGCCTCGGCGCCACGTACGTCCCGGTGGACCGCGGCGGCGACATCACCTTCCACGGACCGGGCCAGCTCGTCGTCTATCCGATCCTCGACCTCGACCGGCTCACGTACCCCGACGGCGGGCGCGGCACCGACATCCACCGCTACCTCCGCGAGCTGGAGGAGGCCGTCATCCGGACCTGCGCCGACTACGGCGTCGAGGCGGACCGGGTGGACGGCCGCACCGGCGTCTGGGTCGGCCCCGACGCGCGCGGGCTGGAGCGGAAGATCTGCGCGATGGGCATCCGGTGCAGCCGCTGGGTCACGATGCACGGCCTCGCCTTCAACCTCAACACCGACCTCGGCTGGTTCGGTCACATCGTCCCCTGCGGCATCGACGACCGGGGCGTGACCTCGCTGGCGCACGAGGTCGGCCGGCCGGTGGACGACGCGGAGGCGGCCGAGCGGCTCCTGACGCACCTCGCCGCGCGGTTCGGCGTGCCCCGCGTGGCGTATCATGGCGCGGCGGCCTTCGCGGCGCTGGACGCGCTGCTGGGCGAAACACCGGCGGGCGCGGCACAGTAACCCGGCGGCGCTCCGGTGCGTACCTCCTCCCCGCGATCCTCTCCCCATCCGACCCGCATTCCGATGCCCTTCAACAGCGATCAGTTCGCCCGCCGGCTCCTCATCGAAGCCCTCTTCTACGACGCCGAGTACGGTGCCCTCGGCAACGTCAGCCTCATTGACCAGGAGAGCGTGCGCGAGCGCTACCTCGCCTCCTACGACCCCGAGCGCGACACTTTCCTCATCGAGGAGGCCGTCGAGTGGGAAGACCTCGACGCCGACGAGGACGGCGAGATCGACTACGCCCTCGCCGTGGACGGCAAGGAGTTCGGCTGCTTCGACACGCCCGAGGACGCCGCCGACGCCCTCCTGAACCTCGCCCGGGAGCACGACCTCGCGCCCAGCTTCATGATCCTCTTCGAGGAGGAAGGCTGACGGCTAGACGGGGAGCACGGGAGAAGGAGAGGCGGTTACGACTCCCCCTTTCTCCCGCTCCCCCACACGCCGGCTGCGAGGCAGAGCCACCCGGCGATGAAGGCCACGCCACCAAACGGCGTCACCGCGCCGAGCGCGGGCGTGTCGGTGAGGACGAGGGCGTAGAGGCTCCCGGCGAAGAGCACGGTCCCGGCCACGAAGAGCCAGCCGGCGAGGCGGCCGAGCCGCCCGGGCACGTGGCCCTGCACGAGCCCGGCCGCGATCAGCGCCAGCGCATGGACCACGTGGTAGTGCGCCGCCGTCTGCCACGTCGCCAGCCGCGCGGGCGGGACGGCCTCGGCGAGCGCGTGCGCGCCGAAGGCGCCGGCGGCCACGGCCAGCGCCGCGCTGGCGGCGCCGAGCACCACGAAGAGCCGGGCGGGCCGGTCCATCACGACCCTGAGTCCGGCTCGGCCGCACGGATGCGGAACGGGTAGGCCGCCCCGTTGAGCGTGAGCGTGTACGCGCCCGGCGGGTAGGTCCCCTCCAGCGGCAGGTAGAATCGGAAGGGGCGGACGACCTGCGCGCACGCGGTCTCACGCGGCCGACGCATCGTGAGCGTCACGGCCACGAGGTTCGCCGCGCGGGATTGCTCGGGCGGGTTGAGCGCGGAGCAGGCGTCCGGGAGCGCTCCCTTCACGAGCACCTCGACGGGGACGGCCTCGCCGGGCGCGGCGGCAGTGCGGGCCGGGCGGACGAGCACGCTGTCCAGCACGGCCGGCGTCACGACGTACGACACGGCCGAGTCCGGCGGCGTGATGAGGACCGTCTCGCGGCCGTCCGGCGCGAGGCCCTCATAGCGGTGGCCATACTCCGCGTCCGACGGGGCGGTGGACCCACCGGAGCCGGTGCAGGCCGCGAGCGCGAGGCCGGCCGCGAGGAAGAGCAGAGCACGAATCATGCGTCGTCTCGCCATCATGCGTCGTCTCGCCATCATGCGTCGTCTCGC
>CAZOJJ010000001.1:57008-58163 GCA_964580105.1 uncultured Rhodothermales bacterium
ATCATGCGTCGTCTCGCCATCATGCGTCGTCTCGCCATCATGCGTCGTCTCGCAGGAGCGTGACCTCCTCGGCGTCCTCGGCGACGTGCTCGGTGGGCGCGTCGCCCCAGAGGCGTTCGAGGTCGTAGTAGGCGCGGAGCTCGGGGTCGAAGACGTGGACGACGAGGTCGAAGTAGTCGAGGACGATCCAGCGCGAAGTGCCGGGGGCGCCCTCGCGGTGGAGCGGGCGCTCGCCGGCGTCCTGGCGGAGCCGGTCCACCACGCCGTCGGTGACGGCGCGGATCTGAAGGTCGGACTCGCCCGTGGCGATCACGAAGTAGTCCACCTCGCCGGAGATGCCGCGCAGGTCCATCACGGTCACGTCCTTCGCCTTCTTGTCGAGGGCGGCGTCAACGGCGAGGCGGGCGAGTTCGCGGCCCGGCACGGGGCCGGTGCGGCGCTCGCGCGCCGAATGGGTGGTGGAAGCAGACGTCGGAGCAGAAGCCATCAGCACAGGGGTTCGTTACGGATCGACGCCTTCACGGAAGGGTGGCAGCGAGGCGTAGTCGCGGCCGATGACGACGGAGGCGTCGAGGAAGAGGTCGGGGCGGAGGTCCTCCCGGATGCGGTCGGGCGGAAGGCCGAGCGCGTTGGCGAGGCGGCGGCACGCTTCCGGGTTGCCGACGCGGTCGATCACGAACGTGACCGGCTCGTCGAAGGAGCGGTAGTTCCCGCTCTCGACCACGTCGAAGCCGCGCCGGCGGAGGTAGCGAGTCACCGCCCCGGCGAGGCCGGCCTCGCCCGCGCCGTTGCGGACCTCGACCTGGATCACGTCGCCCATGAGTTGGGCGGGGTTCACCTCGCGGTCGGGCGCCGTGCGGGGCGTGAACGTCCGCGCGGCGAGGCCGTAGAGCAGCACGAGCACGGCGAGCCCCGCACCCAGGAGGGCGACGTTCAGGAGCGCGTTGGTGAGGCGGGATCGGCTCAAGCGGGAAACGGCGGACCGCCGTAGAAACGAACGCGGCACGCCGGAAGGTCCGGCGTGCCGCGAGGCGGGTCAGACGCCGGCGGATGGCTCACTGCCCGTCGCGCCAGAAGAGGTCGCCGGGATCCGAGGCGTAGCGCGCGTGGAGGCCCGCCCCGAAGCCGGGCGCGTAGCCGTACGGCGCGTAGCCG
>CAZOJJ010000001.1:58263-96737 GCA_964580105.1 uncultured Rhodothermales bacterium
GGCGCGTAGCCGTACGGCGCGTAGCCGGGGTAGCCGTAGTAGGGGCTCGCGTAGGCGCCGAAGGGGCTCTGCTGCACCCGGAGGTGTACCACGCTGTTGTCCGTCGGGCGGTAGGCCAGTTCGGCGTTGCGGAGGAAGGGCCGGGCGGGCGCGTCCGCCGTGAAGCCGAGGCCCTGGCGGAGGGCATCGTCGCCGAAGGGCGAGTGGGCCACGCCCACGTCCACGCGGGCCGCGAGGCGGTCGGTCGGCTGCCAGCGGAGGCTCGTCGTGTAGACGCCGAGGCCGAGGCTGGCCCCGCCCAGCGCGGAGTACGAGAACTCGTACGAATGGCTGAGCCGGAGCGTGTTCGCGTTGAAGAGGCCGCCGAGCGAGAGCGGGCCGGGCGCATCCGAGAGCGCCACCGGCGCCGGTCCACCCGGCAGGTCGGCGCGGAGCTGGGCCTGAGCCGGGGCGGTGAGCAGCGCGGCGGCGATGACGGCGGCGAAGAAGGCGTGGCGCATGAGCACGGAGGTACGGGTGGGACGCGGACAGAATAGCGGGCTCGGCCGTGTGCGTCAATACACACCGGGGTGCCTTTTGTTCGGCGGCCGCACCGTCCCTCAACGCCGCACCGGCGGTTTTCGCGTGCACTCCCGGCGATCCGCTCAGAAGGCCTGGCCGATGCCGAAGTGGAGGAGCGGACGCCCGAGGCCTTCCGGGAGCCAGCCCGCGACGGGGACGGGGCTGTGCACCGGCCAGGCGAGGTCCAACCGGAGGATCAAATAGTCCCACGCGATCCGAAGCCCGAGGCCGGCGCCGACGCCCAGCTCGCGATGGAACCGGTCCATGCGGAACCGCCCGGCCGGGTCGCCGGGGTTGCGCGGGCCGAACCACACGTTCCCGGCGTCGGCGAAGACGGCGAGCTGCCAGTCCGCGTTGAACAGGGGGCGGACGACGACGTAGCGCGCCTCGGCGCTCGCTTCGAGCTTGATGTCGCCGCCCTGGACGAAGGCGCCTTCGGCGTCGGCACCGCCGGGGCCGAGCGTGCGGAGCCGGAAGCCGCGCACGCTGGACGCCCCGCCCGCGTAGAACCGCCGGTCGAACGGAACCACGGGCGAGCGCCCCGTAGGCAGCGCCGCCCCGGCGATGAGCTTGGCCGCGAGCGTGGCCCGCCCGCGCGGGACGTAGCGCCGGGCGTCGAGTTGGCCCCGCACGTACGGGCGGTATTCCAGCCGGCTGTCGCCGCCGAAGAGCGGGAGGCCCGGGAGCGAGCCCTCGGCCGAGTCCGGCGTGAACACGATGTGGTCCAGAAGCGCCGAGAGGTGCCCGCCCGCCTCGACCGCGACCTCGACGGCGTGGCCCCGGTCGCGGCGGAACGGGTCGGCGGTGACGGCGCGGACGGTGTAGCGGAAGGCGTTGTTGACCTGGGGCCGCGTGTAGTCCTCCAGCACGAACCGCCGAGCAACGGGGTCCTCGACGAAGGAAAGGAAACGCTCGGAGAAACCGGCCAGCGTGTCCGGATCGCTCAGGTTGAAGTCGACGAGGTCGAGGAGGGAGGTGAGGGACGGCGTGTGCTGGAGTTCGTAGCGGAGCCCGAGGGAGGCCCGGCCCCGGATGACCACGCCCAGCTGGGCGCGGCGGGCCGTCAGCAGGCCGAACGAGAGGCGCGTCCGCGCGTCGTGGGGACGCAGCGTGCGCTCGAGGGCGCCGAGCGGGCGCAACCCGGGCAGCGTCAGGCTCGCCCCCACCTCGCCCTGAACCGTCGGGAAGCCCTCGGCGAAGTCGCCCGCCACCGAGCCGGCCGTGCGCACCGTGAGCGCCTCGCCACCGCCGAAGGCGTTGAGGTTGTGGTACGCCGTCCCGGCGCCGAAGGCGAGCTCCTCCGTTTCCGTCCCCAGCAGGCTCGTCCGCTGCAGCACGAAGCCTTCGAGGCGGACGCTGTGGCGGGGGCGCGTCCGCAGCCCGATCCGGTGCGGCAGCCGAGGCAGGCCGCCGCGCGCCGTGTCGGGGGGCAGTGCGGCGATCTCGGAGAACGAAAACACGCCCGTCCGATCCAGCCGCCGCTTGGTGTCGAGGAGGGTGCGCACGTCGTAGGGCGCGCCGGGTGCGGCCTGGAGGGCCCGCCGCAGCAGGCCCGGCGAGAGCCGTCGCTCCCCTTCGATCCGCACCGTCACGAGGCCGTCGCCGACCGCCAGGGTGTCCGTTCGGAGCGGGGCCCCGGCCTCGGGCCCACTCACCACGAACGCGACGTCGCCGAAGCGGAAGCGCGGACCCGGGCGCACCCGGAAGGCCACGTCTACGGAGTCCGGGGCGGCCTCCGCCGCCGCGCCACCCGGCAGGCCGAAGACGACGGCCTGGATGGAGTCACGGGTGACGCGGGCGAAGCCGCGCGCGCGCAGGAAGTCGAGGAGGGCGCGGCGCTCGTCGAGCAGCTCGCGCTCGGCGAAGCGCTGACCCTCCGCCTGAAAGGCGAGCCCCTCCCGATCGACGGTCTGAAGCCGCAGGCGCGTGGCCTCGGCCCACTCGGCTCGCTCCTCGGCCGAAAGGGCATCGAGCCCCTCGTAGCGCACGGCCCGCAGGTACGTCGGCGTCCCTGCCTCGACGTCGAACGTGACGCGCACGCGGACGGGACCGAGGCCGAGCGTATCGACCCGGACGCCGACCTCGGCGGCGCGGAACCCCTCCTGCCGGAACAGCGCCGCGAGCCGCGCCCGGTCGGCCTCGACGAGCACGGGGTCGTAGAGGGCCGGCGGCTCGCCCGCCCGGCGGAGGGCGCGCGCGAGGGCGCCCTCCTCGCCGCCGAGGCGGTAGATCCAGAGGCCGGGCGTGATGCCGGGCAGGCCGAGGAACGCTCGGTTGGCGCGCGTGCGGAGCTGCTCGCGGAGCGCGTCCCGCGTCATCGTCGGGAGCGGGTCGCCGATGAGGCGCACCTCGGCGAGGCGAGCCGGGGCGTCCTGGGCCGCGACCGGCCGGAGCGCCGCCGCGCCCCCGGCCAGCACGAGAAGCCCTCCGAGCCCGAGGAGAGCGCGGAGGGCCGAAACGGAGCGACGGAACCAAGGGCGAGAGCGGGACGACGGGGTCCCCGAGGGCATCGTCGGCTTATTCGTCTTCGAAGTAGAAGTCCTCGTTGGCCGTCGGGTAGTCCGGCCAAACCTCCTCGATGCTCTCGTAGGGCTCGCCGTCATCCTCCATCTCCTGGAGGTTCTGGATGACTTCGGCCGGCGCCCCGGTGCGGTCGGCGTAGTCGATGAGCTCGTCCTTGGTCGCCGGCCAGGGGGCGTCTTCGAGGTACGCGGCGAACTCCAGCGTCCAATACATGCGGGTAGTCGGTGTTGGAAAGGGTCCGGGAGTAGGGAACGGTGAGGGAGCGCCGCAGCGTGGCGAGCGTGTCGCACTTTAGGGCGCGGGGAGGTCAAATGCAACCGGCGCCCCTACGTTCCGGGATGCGCCGAGTTGCCCGGAACGGCCCGGGGCGGATACAGAAGGAACGGCCCCGCACGCGGCGTGGCCGTTCCGGTAGGGGGAATGAGCAGCGACTCAGTCGAACGAGGCCGTCTCGGCCTGCGCGGCCTGGAGCAATTCCTGATACTCGCTCGCGCTGACGCCCGGGACGAACGTGGCGACGGGGTTGAGCGGCTCGTCGTCGCTGAGGCGGCGCACCTCGTAGTGGAGGTGGGGCGCGGTGGAAAGGCCGGTGTGGCCGCTGTAGGCGATGACCTGACCACGATGGACCTCCATGCCGGGGCGAATGCCCTGCGCCGCGCGCGAGAGGTGGGCGTAGCGCGTGCGCCGCCCGGCGCGCGGATGGTCGATCTCGACGACGTTGCCGTAGCCGCTGCGGGAGCCGACGAAGGAGACGACGCCGTCGCCCGTGGCATAGATGGGCGTCCCCGTCGGCGTCGGGAAGTCCACGCCGGCGTGGAGGCGGACGCGGCGGAGGATGGGGTGGTAGCGCATCCCGAACCCGGAGGTCAGGCGCGCGTTGCGGAGCGGGAGGATGGCCGGCTGCTGGCGGATGATCGCCTCGCGCTCGCGGGCGAGGCGCTCGAGCTCCTCGAAGGAGCGCGTCTGGAGCGTGAACTGGCGCTCGAGCCGGTCGAACGTCTCCGAGGTCTGGCGGAGGAGGCGGGCGGTGGAGCCGCTGAAGCGGGCGTAGTCCTCCCCGCGCGCACCGCCGACGCCGACCTGGAACTCGTCCTCCGAGATCGGGTCCGCGTTGAGCACGGTCCGGTAGAGCTCGCGGTCGGTCTCGGAGAGCTGCGCCAGCCGGTCCGAGAACGTGGCGAGGCGGGCGTTGGCAGAGGAGAGCTGGTTCTGGAGCGCCTCGATCTCCTCCTGCTGCGCGAGCTCGGTCGGCGAGGTCCGCGTCGTGGCGATGGTCCAGACGCCGGCGGCCGTGAAGGCGAAGGAGAGGAGCAGCACGAGGCCGGCGTGGAGCACCCAGCGGGTCTTGCTCGGCTGCACCTCCTTGAAGGTGCAGGCCTCGTGATCGTAGTAGTAGTAGCTGTTCTTGGGCATGAGCGGCGAGCGACTGGGGCGGACGGAAGCCGGAACCGCGGCTCGCCGTGGTGGACGCGGCCGGCGCGAAGGCACGGGGCCTCCGGCGGGACGGGCCTACCAGAGCGAGCGGGATCCCGAACCGGGCGCCTGCAGAACAGCGGGTGAGGCGGTCGCGAACGACCTGCTCGCACAGGCGGCCGGCGGACGCGCTCTCACCCGATACCCGCGGCCTCGGCAAACTTCAGGCCGAGAGCCCAGAAAGCGCGAACGGTTGGCCTTGCGGTCAACCGCTCGAGGTGGGAGCGCTTTCGCCGCCCCGAAAATAGGGGGAAGCCCTATGGGTGTCAACCGCTCCGTCACACCCGCGGGCATTTCATGCGCGGCCCGCTCCCCGGCGCGCCTGTATCACCGCGAGATGCGCCGAATGGGGATCTACGGGCCGGCTCACTCGATGTCGTGCTCGAACCACTCGATCCCCCGGCGCGGGCGAGCGGCCCCCTCGTTGCTCTGGATCCGGTCGGCCAGCCGACGGGCGAACACCTCGGCGGGGTCGTACCCGTAGTGCCGGAGCAGGTGGTTCATCGCGATGACTTCGCAGATCACCGTCACGTTCTTACCCGGCACGATGGGGAGCTTGACCATCGGCAGGCGCACGTCGAGGATGTCCTCCTCCGAGTCCACCATCCCGATGCGGGTGTATTCCTCGGCGGGGTCCCAGTGCTGCATCTGGATGACGACCTCGATGCGCTTCTGGTAGCGGATGGCGCGCACGCCGAACATGGCGCGGATGTCGAGGATGCCGAGGCCGCGGATCTCCATGAAGTGCTGGGCGAGCTCCGTCCCCGCCCCCATCAGCACGCCCTCGGACTTCCGCGTGGCGATGACCACGTCGTCGGCCACGAGGCGGTGGCCGCGCTCGACGAGGTCGAGGGCCACCTCGCTCTTGCCGATCCCGCTGGCGCCGGTGAGCAGCAGGCCGATCCCGTACACGTCCACGAGCGAGCCGTGGAGGGTGAGCTGGTAGGCGAACTGGTCCTCCAGGAAGTCCCGGAGGAGGTACATGAAGTCCACCGTCGGGACGGGCGTGGTGTAGACCGGGACGCCGGCGCGCTCGGCGGCGTCGAGGAGCACGTCCGGCAGTTCGTTGCCGTCGGTGAGGACGATGCAGGGGAGCGAGAACTGGAGGAGCCGCTCGAAGGCCGCCTGCCGCTCGGGGGGCGGGAAGTGCATCAGGAACCGGCACTCCGTGTTGCCGAGGATCTGGACGCGCTGGTGCGTGAAGAGCTCGGTGTAGCCGGCGAGCGCGACGCCCGGGCGGTGGAGGTTCACGTCGGTCACCAGGCGGGGCTCGGGGTCCGCCCCGTTGCACGGCTCCATCGGCGTGCCGACGCGCGCGCGCATCTGCTCGACCATGTAGGCCACCGTGATCGACTCCTTCTTGAACGGCGTGGGCTTTCTCATGGCGGATGGCCGATGGCCGATGGCCGATGGCGGATGAGGCGTCCCTCCTCCATCACCCATCTTCCATCATCAATCAAGTTTCATCATCAATCAAGGGACTTCCACCGTTTCGAGGACGCGGCCGACGATCTGCTCCGGGCTCACGTCCTCGGCCTCGGCCTCGTAGGTGACCGTGACGCGGTGGCGGAGCACGTCGAGCGCGAGGGCGCGGACGTCCTCGGGGGTGACATAGGCGCGGCCGTCGAGGAAGGCGTGGGCGCGCGCGGCGAGGTTGAGGTGGATGCTGGCGCGCGGGCTGGCGCCGTACGCGACGAGCCCGCCGAGGTCCCGGAGGCCGTACTCCGCCGGCGCCCGCGTGGCGAGCACGAGGTCCACGACGTAGCCCTCCACGCGCTCGTCCACGTAGAGGTGGTTCAGCAGCGCCCGCGCGGCGAGGATCTCCTCCGGCCCGACGACGGGTGCGACGACGGGCGCCTCGGTCGTCCGCGCCATCCGCCGCATGATCGCCAGCTCCTCCTCGCGCGCGGGGTAGCCGACGGTGACCTTGAGCATGAAGCGGTCCACCTGCGCCTCCGGCAGCGGGTACGTCCCCTCCTGCTCGATGGGGTTCTGCGTGGCGAGGACGAGGAACGGCTGGGGCAACGGGTAGGTCGTCTCGCCGATGGTCACCTGCCGCTCCTGCATCGCCTCCAGGAGCGCGCTCTGCACCTTGGCCGGCGCGCGGTTGATCTCGTCGGCGAGGATGAGGTTGGCGAAGACGGGCCCCTTCTTGACGGCGAAGCGGCCCTCGGCCTGGTTGTAGACCAGCGTCCCGATGAGGTCGGCCGGCAGCAGGTCGGGCGTGAACTGGATGCGCTGGAAGTGGGCGCGGACGGCCTGCGCCAGCGTCGAAACCGTGAGCGTCTTGGCCAGCCCGGGGACGCCTTCGAGCAGCACGTGCCCGCCCGCGAGGAGCCCGATCAGCAGGCGCTCGACCATGTACCGCTGCCCCACGACCACCCGCCCGACGGCGTCGAGGAGGGGCCGGACGAACCGGCTCTGAACGGCGACGCGCTCGGTGGCGGCGGCGAGGTCGAAGACGGGCCGGTCGGCCTCGACCGGATAGGGGGAGTCGGACATCGGGCGGGGAGACTGGCGGGGCAAGGTACGCGCGTACGAGCCGAAACGGCAGCGATGCTGGACGAGACGGCAGCGATGCCGGGACGCCGCCCCGCTCGCATGGCGCGCCCGGCTCGTCCGTTCGCCGCTCTACCGGAAGGGCCGCGCGCGGTCGAGCACGCGCACGAGGTCGGAGACGCCGACGGGGCCGTGGCGGTAGAGGAACGGCTCGCCGTACGTGGCCCCGATGCGGTAGCCGTAGGTCCGCGCCCGCGCCTCGACCCACGCAAAGAACGCCGGGTTGGAGATGAACGTCTCGGGCTCGTCGCCCTCGTAGTCCGGGTTGAAGAACTGGCTCTCGAAGGCGCGGAGCGCGGCGATCCGCCGGTCCCACACGGCCGTCACGTCCACCACGAACGTGGGCTCGAACGCCAGGCTCTGCATGTAGTGCAGAACGTGGTGGGGGCGCCAGGGCGCCTGGGGTGTCCCGTCGGCCTCCGCCGTCTCGACCTTTGCCAGACCGGCGTAGAAGAGCGCGTCCGTGGCGAGGCGAGCGGCAGCGGGGTGGTCCGGATGCCGGTCCTCCGGGGCGTTGAGGAGTACGATGGCCGGCCGGTAGCGGCGGATGACCTCGACGACGCGCCGCTGGTTGGCCTTGGTGTTGGCGAGGTCGCCGTCGGGAAGGCCGAGGTTTTCGCGGGCGGCGAGACCGAGGATCTCGGCCGCCCGGGCCGCCTCGGCGCCGCGCTGCTCGGGCGTGCCGCGCGTACCCAGCTCGCCGCGCGTGAAGTCGACGACGCCGGTGCGGTAGCCCTGCTCGGCGAGGAGGCACATCGTCCCGCCCGCGCACAGCTCGACGTCGTCGGGGTGAGCGGCGAGGGCGAGGACGTCGAGCGGGGCCATCGCTAGAGCGTGGCGAGGTGGAGGGTCGGGGTGCCGCCCTGCTGCGAGGAGAAGAGCACGCGGGAGGCGTCGGGCGAGAAGGCGAGGGCGCGCGCCTCGGCGAACCCATCCACGAGGCGGCGCGGCTCCGCGCCCGCCGCCGTCTCGACGATGTAGGGCGTCACGGCAATGCCGCCGGCGACGGAGATCTCCAGCGTGTAGAGCGCCCGGCCGCCGTCGGGCGAGAGCCCCAGCGGCTGCTTGAAGCCGTCGTCGTCGGTCAGCGTGGCCTCCTCGCCGCCGGTCGTGACGGTGTAGAGCACGCCGCTACCGGTCTCGGTGCCGTCGAAGGCGAGACGACCGAAGAGGAGGCGGCCGTCGTTGGCGAAGGCATTCGCCGCGTCCCCAGGCGGCACGATGGTGCCGCCCGAGGCGACGACCCGTTCGTTGCCGCCGTCGAGGCCGATGAGGGCGAGTGCGCCATTCTGCATCGCGCGCGAGATGAGGAGGTCGCCCGAAGGAGCGAAGCCGATCGGCTTGGCCGCGCCGTTCTCCGCGATGCGCGTCACCGTCCGGTCGCCCGGCCGGAAGATCCACGTCTCGAAACCCGAGCTCTGCTTTTTGTCGAAACCCGCCAGCGCCACCGCGCTGCCGTCCGGCGCGAACGCAACCGGATCAAGCTGGGTCAGCGCCGCGACGGGGCCCTCGCCCGCCCGCAGGACGACCTCGGCCTCGGTCCCGTCCCGGCGCGCGAGCACGACGGACCAGGCCGGCACCCCCTCCTGGCCGACGGACGCGATCGAATAGGCAATCCGCTGGCCGTCCGACGAGACGGCGAAGGCGGACACGCGGCCGGCGGGCAGCGCGCCGCCCGTGAGGGCGACCTCGCCCAGCGTCGTCCCGCTCCTGTCGCTGGTGCGGAGCACGCTCGATCCCTCCCCGGTGGCGTCGGTCACGAGGTAGAGGATCGTCTGGCCGTCCGGGGCGAACTGCGCGGCGCTCCAGGTTGCGCCGCTCGCGATGGTGATGACGTCCGTGGTGAGCGGGCCGGGCTCGGGCGGATCCGGCGGCTCACCGGTGTCGCAGCCGGGCACGGCCAGGAGCGCAAGCACGAGCACCCCGACGGGCACCGCGGAGCGGAGGATGGAGCGCCGGCGGCGCGCCTGCGCAGCGAGACGAATTGCGGGAGTCATCGGCGGGATGAAGTCCGGGGGCGGAAACGAGCGCGGAAACGAGCGCGGAAACGAGCGCGGAAACGAGCGCTAAGCTACATCGTCGCCCGCGCGCGCGCGCTTTAGCCGAGGACGAAGTTGACGAGCCGCCCGGGCACGACGATCTCCTTGCGGATCGTCCCCCCGTCGAGGTAGCGGCGCACGTTCTCGACGGCCTTCGCCGCCGCCAGCACGTCGGCGTTCGCCGCGCCGGCCGGGACGGTGACGGTGCCGCGCACCTTGCCGTTGACCTGCACCGCCATCTCGACGGTGTCCGGCACCAGCAGCGATTCGTCGTACGTGGGCCACGGGGCGTAGGTGAGCGAGTCGTCGTGGCCGAGGGCGCGCCAGAGCTCCTCGCCGAGGTGCGGCGCGAACGGCGCCAGCAGGAGGACGAACGGCTCGGCCACGGCGCGCGGCACGGCGTCCCACTTGTACGCCTCGTTGACGAACTCCATCATGGCCGCGATGGCGGTGTTGAACCGGAGGCCGTCGATGTCCTCGGTCACCTTCTTGACGGTGGCGTGGAGGGCGCGGAGCTGGTCGCGCGTCGGCTCCGCCTCGGTGACGGCGTCGGCGAGGCCGCCCGTCTCCTCGTCGAGGAGGAGCCGGTAGGCGCGGCTGAGGAAGCGGTGGACGCCGCCGACGGAGCGCGTATTCCACGGCTTGACCTGCTCCAGCGGCCCCATGAACATCTCGTAGAGCCGGAGCGAGTCCGCCCCGTACTCGGCGACGATGTCGTCGGGGTTGACGACGTTACCCCGGCTCTTCGACATCTTGTGCGCGCGGGCGAGGACGCGAACGGACGGCTCGGCCGCGAGCACGAAGCCCTCGCCCCGCTTCTCGACGGCGTCCTCCTCCACCCGCACCGGAGCGACGACCGCGCCGCCGCGCACGTCGGTGAAGAGGCCGTCCTCGCCCTCCTCGACGTGCTCGGCGGAGACCCAGACGCCGCCGGCCGTGCGGTAGGCGGTGTACTCCACCTCGCCCAGGATCATGCCCTGGTTGACGAGCTTGCGGAACGGCTCGTCGGTCGAGACCACGCCCGCGTCGTAGAGCACTTTGTGCCAGAAGCGGGCGTAGAGCAGGTGGAGCACGGCGTGCTCGGCGCCGCCGACGTAGAGGTCCACGGGCATCCAGTACCGCTCCTTCTCGGGAGCGACGAGGGCCTCGTCGTTGTGAGGATCGAGGAAGCGGAGGTAGTACCAGCACGAGCCGGCCCACTGCGGCATCGTGTTCGTCTCGCGCCGCGCGGGCCGCCCCTCGAACGTGGTCGCGACCCAGTCCTCGATGGTGGCGAGGGGGCTCTCGCCCGTGCCGCTCGGCTGGTAGGACGCGACCTCGGGGAGCGTGACGGGCAGGGCGTCTTCCGGCAGCGGCTGCGGCACCCCGTCCACGTGAACGACCGGCACCGGCTCGCCCCAGTAGCGCTGGCGGCTGAAGAGCCAGTCGCGCAGCTTGTAGTTCGTCTGCGCGCGGCCGACGCCGTTGTCCTCCAGCCAGCTGATCACGGCGGCCTTCGCGGCGGCCGTGTCGAGGCCGTTCAGGTTCGGCCCGGCCTCGGCGATGCGGTCGATGGCGCGCCCGGAGGCGTCGGAGCGGACGTGGAGGCCGTCGTGCGTGAACGCCTCCACCAGCTTCCCCTCGGCGTCGTGGACGCCGCCTTCGAGGACCTCGCGGATGGGGAGGCCGAACGCCTTCGCGAACGCGAAGTCGCGCTCGTCGTGCGCCGGCACGGCCATGATGGCGCCGGTGCCGTAGGAGGCGAGCACGTAGTCGGCGATCCAGATGGGAATGTGCTCGCCGTTGACGGGGTTCTGCGCGCTGGCGCCGGTGAAGACGCCCGTCTTCTTCCGCTCCTCCAGCCGGTCGCGCTCCGTCTTCCGCTTCGTCGCGGCGACGTAGGCGGCGACGGCCTCGCGCTGCTCGGGCGTGGTGATCTCGTCCACGAGCGGGTGCTCGGGGGCGAGGACCATGTAGGTGGCGCCGAAGAGGGTGTCCGGCCGCGTGGTGAACACGCGCACGACGGCCTCGGGGTGGCCGAGGACGCGGAAGTCGACCTCGGCGCCCTCGCTCCGGCCGATCCAGTTGCGCTGCATCTCCTTGACGGACTCGGGCCAGTCGAGGTCGTCGAGGCCGTCGAGGAGGCGGTCGGCGTAGGCGGTGATGCGGAGCATCCACTGCCGCATGGGCACCTGGACGACGGGGTGGCCGCCGCGCTCGCTCCGCCCGTCCACGACCTCCTCGTTGGCGAGGACGGTGCCGAGCGCCGGGCACCAGTTGACGGGGATCTCGGCCTCGTAGGCGAGGCCGCGCTCGTAGAGCTTCAGGAAGATCCACTGCGTCCACCGGTAGTAGTCGGGGTCGGTGGTGTTTACCTCACGGCTCCAGTCGTAGGAGAAGCCGAGGCGCTGGAGCTGCTCGCGGAAGCGGGCGACGTTGCGCTGCGTGGTCTCGGCCGGGTGCGTGCCCGTCTCGATGGCGTACTGCTCGGCGGGCAGGCCGAAGGCGTCCCAGCCCATCGGGTGGAGGACGTTGTAGCCCTGCATCCGCTTCGCGCGGGCGACGATGTCGGTGGCCGTGTAGCCCTCAGGATGGCCGACGTGCAGCCCGGCCCCCGAGGGGTAGGGAAACATATCGAGGACGTAGAACTTCGGCTTCGAGGCGTCGAAGCCCGGGTCGCCGGGGCCGGGGGTGCGGAAGGTGTCGTGCTCCTTCCAGTGGGCTTGCCAGCGGCGTTCGATGGCGTCGAAGGGGTAACCGGCCATGTCGGGGCGGGGCGGGCGCGAAAAGGAGCGAGAAGCTACGACGCGGCCCCGAGGCAGATCCGTGAAGCGGCCGTGAGCGGGCGATGTACCCCTGCTCTCACCTTTGGCCCCTGTACGCCGAGGCCGACCGGGAGAGCGTGGAACGCCGTATCCGGGGCCGGCCCTGGCGTTCAACCCGTGACGCCACACCGACCCCGGCGCTCCGCGTCGCACCTCAGTCTACGTAGAACGACCACACGAGCTCGGCCGCGCGGTCGCCGTCGTAGCGCACCCGCAGCGTTTCGGGCGTCGGGTCGTCCGGGCTCGCCGCGCGCTCGTACGTGACCGTGCCACCCTCCGCACCTACCGAGTTGGGATAGGCCGCCTCGATGGCCTCGCGGCGGCTGCCGACGCCCAGGCCGCCCGCCGTGGTGTACCCCTCGTCCGTCACGCGGACCTCCTGGAGCAGCGCGCCGCCACCCGCCACGTCGTAGACCGTGAGCGCGAGGCCGTCGTAGACGTACGTGCGGAGCGTGTCCACCTGGCCCGGGACGTGCCGGTTCTCGACCGCCTCGGTTTCGATGCGCCGGGGCTCGTCCAGCCGTGCCAACAGCGCCGGGGTGTCGAGCGCGGGGTCGAGGAGCTCGGCCAGCGATACGCCCGGGCGGAACCCTTCGAGCCGGGGATCCATCGGGGGGCCCATCGGAGGCTGACCGGGGCCGGCGGTGACGGGCTCCGACACCTCCGGGGCACCCTCGGCACCCGAACCGACCCCATCGGACCGGCACGCGGCGAGGGCGACGAGCAGCACGCATGGGACGAGCAGGCGCATGGCGACGGAAGCAAGAGATGGAACGGAGCGTTGTAAAGCCCGGCACCCACGTCTGATCCCATGCCTCTCCGTTTCGCCCTCGCCCTCCTCGCCGTCCTGGCCGCCTGCGCCTCCGAGCCCGGGCCTCCCACGCCGACTGCCCCCGAGGCCGCCGCCGCACCGGACACCCCGGCCTCGGATCCGTCCGCGCTGGACTCGACCGACCTCGTCGCTCCCGACGCACCCGGCGCCTGGACCGTCGGCGTCGTGGACCGGCCGCGCGACGGGCAGCCCGTCTCCGTCCTCACCGACCTCCGCGTCGGCGCGCACCCCGGCGAGGGCTACGACCGGCTGGTGTTCGAGTTCGACGGCCCCGTGCCCGGCTACCACGTCGCGTACGTGGACAAGCCGCCGTACCACTGCGGCTCGGGCGAGGCGCTCTACCTCGCGGGCGATGCCTGGCTGGAGGTCCGCCTCGCGCCCGCCGCCGCGCACACCGAGGCGGGCGAGGCCACCCTCGATACGCTCCGCGCCATGTTCGCAGGACCGCTCCTCCGCGAAGCGGCCTCCACGTGCGACTTCGAGGGGCACGTCTCCTGGGTCTTCGGCGTGTCCACGCCCAGCGCGTTCCGCGTGACGGAGCTGGCCGACCCCGCCCGCCTCGTCATGGACGTTCGGCGCTGAGGGCGAACTACGTCCACGACGCGCCGCCAGAGACCGGCCACCGACCTGCCTGAACGACCTGGGGGCACCGCGCGCTGCGCCCTACCCGATCAGCACCGCCGCCACAACCAGTACCGCGGCGAAGACGATCACCACGTTGAGCGCGAACGCCACCAGCAGCACCAGGACGAAGGGGAGGCTCGCCAGCCACCCCAGTCGTGCCATCGCCGCTGCCCGGAGCCAGACGTCCCTGGTGTCGAGCACGAGGGAGCGTGCGCTCCAGACGGCGCGGAAGAACCCGACGGCGCGCCTCGGCCGGTCCTCCGCCTCGGCGGGCGCGACGGCGGCCCTGGCGTGCCCGAGGGTTTCCGAGGCCGACGCACGCAGCCGGCCGGGCATCGCCAGAAAATCGTCCAGCGCGAGCACGCCCAGCAACGTCACCCCGGCCGGGGCCAGCAGCACCCCGAGGCCGACGAAGGCGAGGACGACGGTGGCGGCCCCCGCCCCGTCCTCCACCCACCGCCACGGCGCCGCGGCGATCCCCCACAGCACGAGCGCCGAGCCGGCCGAGGTCGCAGCCAGGGTGCGCACGCGCCCGGTCACGCGGCGGACGAACGGAACCAGCCGCTGCACCCGCGCCAGCACGCCGGGGCTGACCTCGACGGGAGCGGGCGGAGCCGGAGGGGCGGGAGGAACGGGCGGCGAATCCATGCGGGTGTGCGTTCGTTCTAAGCGAGGCCTCTCTTCTACGCCGCCGCTCCCATGCAGATCGCCGACCTCCTCCGAAACGCCCGCACCATCGCCGTGGTGGGCTGCTCGCCGCGCGGGTTCCAGACCAGCCACCGCATCGCGCGCTACCTGCAGGAGGCAGGCTACCGGGTCGTCCCGGTGAACCCGTACCACGAGGAAATCCTGGGCGAGCGCTGCTACCCCGACCTCGTTTCGATCCCCGACGAGGTGGAGATTGACATCGTCAACGTGTTCCGCCGGTCGGAGTTCACCGAGGCCGTCGTCCACGACGCGGCCGAACGCGCGGGGCGGACCGGGCGCTTTCCGACGATCTGGACTCAGTTGGGCGTCCACTCGCGCGAGGCGCAGGAGGCCGCCGAGGCGGCCGGGCTGCCGTACGTCGCCGAGCGGTGCATCATGGTGGACCACCGGGCGCTCGTGCGCTGAAACGCCGGCTCAGAGCCCGGCCAGCGCGGCGAACCGCTCGACCTCTCGACGCAGCCGCGCGCGCATCGGCACCAGGCGGGCATCGTCGTGGCGCTCGGTCGCCTCCAGCACGGCCTCGAAGAACCAGCGCTGGGCCTCCGGCCCGGCCGAGAGCCCCCGCCTGGACCGCCCCGGTCCCTCTTCCGAGGAGAAGATGTCGATGCCCGCCTCCAGCCCGCCGTTCATGGTGTAGGCATTGTGGAGCTTGTCGGCCAGCGAGATGGCGGCGCTGCCGGGCGGCCCGGCGGCGAGGCGCTCCAGGTAGGCCTCCTTCCGCACGATCCACGGCAGGAACGCGCCGTCGTCGTCCCGCTTCGGCTCCGTCACGGCGGCGACGAGGCGGACGACCTCCTCGCCCACGAGCCCTTCGAGGTCGGCCCGGCGCATGGCCTGGTCGAACCGGTTGGCGTCTTCGAGCACGTCGTGCAGGAACGCCCCGGCGACGACCTCGTCTTCCCATCCTGCTCGCTGCACCGTCAGCGCCACGGCCGTCGCGTGGGCCATCGCGGGGATGCGGAGCACGGTGCCCTCGGGGGCCACGAAGGGCGCGCCGCGCCAGCGGCTCTTGCGGTACGTCCCCTCGTGCCACTCGGCCGCCAGTTCGATGGCCTGCTCCACGAGCGGGCTGAACAGGGTCTCGGGCGTCACGGCAGCACAGCGAGGTGGTGGGCGCGGGTGTCGAGGTCCATCGCGGCGAACACCTGCGCGAGGAGGGCGTCGCCCTCGGTGGCGAGGAGGGCGGCGGGCGCGAGGAGACGCTCCTGCGGCGCCCCGCCCGGCATGAGCGCGGCGGCGGCCCGTTCGAGCCGCTCCAGGATGACGCGCTGGTTGCGCTTCTCGACGCGTACGGTCTTGGTCTCCAGCCGGTCCAGCGCCTTCCGCATCCTCGCCCGCGCCGCCTCCACGGCCTGATGCAGCGACGCGTCTACCGACGTCGCCACCGGCATCAGGGCGTCCCGGACGGCCTCGACGTGCGCGGCGGCCTCGGCGAACGGTGCGGCGAGGTCGGCGTCGGCGCGTTCGAGGGCGAGGCGGCGGTGAAGCGCCGAGAGATCGCCCCGGAGGTCGGGCAGCGCGAGGCCGTAGCGGTCGAGGATGCGGCGGACCTTCTGCGGCACCAGCGTCAGGCTCGCGCGGGGGTAGAGGACCGGCATCGGCACGCCGAAGGCCTCGTAGACCGGCCGCAGCTGGGCGAAGTAGGCGACCTCGCCCGGGCCGCCCACGTAGGCGGCCGTCGGAAACAGGAGGTCCTGCATCACCGGACGGAGGACGACACCGGGGCTGACCGCCTCGGGCGCGGCGTCGAGGCGGGCGAGGAGGTCGGCCTTCGGCAGCACCGACGCCGTGCCGCGCAGGCGGAAGCCGCCCGCCTCGGGGTCGAGCGGGAGGCGCTCGTCCTGCTCCATCAGGAAGAGCTGGACGGGCCGGGGGGCGATCTGGGCGTGGAAGCCGTCGGCCACGAGCCGCTCGGAGACGGCGTCGAGCGCGGCGTGCGTCTCGGCCCAGGACTCGATCTCCTTCCGAAAGAGCGGCGCGGCGAGCCGCTTCAGGCGCGCGTCGTCGGCCGAGACGAAGACGAGGCCGGCCCCGGCGGTGAGGCGGCGGAGGGTCCGGGCGAAGGCGTCGCGCCACGTCACGCCCGGCTGCCACTCGGCGCGGAGCGCCGCCACCGTCTCTGCTTTCCACGGCGACGGCGGCAGCGCCGCCTCCAGCCGGTCCAGCGCCGCAGCGACGGCCTCGCTCAACACGATCCGTCCTACGGGCACCCGGTTAGCCCCGGCATCGCGCCCGTCGTCGTAGGGGATGCGAACGACGTCCGGGCCGTGGAAGACCGTCGCCGTGCGGACCTCGGCGAAGTCGTGGTCCTCGTCGGCCAGCCAGAACACCGGGACGACCGGCCGACCGGTCTCGGCTTCGAGCTGCGCCGCCAGCCGGGCGGCCGTGAGCGCCTTGTAGATCGTGTAGAGCGGGCTCCCGAACAGGCCGAGCTGCTGCCCGGTGACGACGGCAACGCTCTCGGGGGCGCGCAGCCGCTCGATGCGGGTGCGGACCGTCGCTTCCTCGTCGCCCCACCACGCCGCGTTCTGATCGAGGAGCGCGTCGGCCAGCGCGTCGCGGTCGCGCGGGTGGGCGGCGGCGGCGCGGGCGGCGCGGGCACGAGCGGGGGTGTCCCAGGGGTCGTGCGCGAAGAAGGCCAGCGCGCGGGGGTCGCCGTCGGCGTAGGCGGCGAAGAGGGCCGAGGCGCCGAGCGCGGCGTAGGGCAGCCGCTCGGTGATCGTAAGGGGCGAGGTTTCGAGGACGCCGGAGCCGCCGTCCCCCCTCGTCCGCCGCGTCGCCATCGGCTAGTTCTCCGTGCGCACGCGCGCGATCTCGTCCCGGAGCTTGGCGGCCTGCTCGTAGTCCTCCTCCTCGATGGCCTTCTGGAGCTGGGCCTCCATGCGCTCGAGGCGGGTGGCCCCGGTGGGGACGGCGGCCTCCTCGCCCGGCTCGTCGGTCTCGGCCATCGCCGAGAGGCCCTCGTCGTCGGCGGGGATGCCGGCCTCGTCGAGCACGGTGCCGACGACGAAGATGGGCGCGTCGGTGCGGACGGCGAGGGCGACGGCGTCGGACGGGCGGGCGTCGAGCTGGCCCTCCTGCTCGTCGGTGACGTAGCGGATCTTGGCGAAGAAGGTGCCCTCCCGGAGGTCGTCGATGACGATGTCGGTCACGTCGGCGCCGACGGCGTCGAAGAGGCTCTTGAGCAGGTCGTGCGTCATCGGGCGGGGCGGCTGGATCTTCTCCAGCTCCAGCGCGATGGCCTGCGCCTCGAACGCGCCGATGATGATCGGGAGGCGGCGGTTGCCGTCGACCTCGCCGAGGACGAGCGCGTAGGCGCCGCCGCTCGACGGGCTGGTCGAGAGGCCGATGATTTCGACCTGGATGTAGTCCATGCGGAGGGAATCAGGAACGGACGGGCGCGCAAGATAACCCGGCCTCGGGCCGGGCCGCGGCTAGGCGACGGGGAGGTCCTGCGGGAATCGGGCGATTTCTGCGTCGGCGAGGACGGAGTGTAACGCGACCTCCAAAGCGCGGTTCTCATCCGGCGTGCCCACCGAGACGCGCACCCAGCCGGGGCGGTCGCCGTCGCCGGAGAGCGCCGGGTAGCCCGACACGTCGCGGACGCGCACGCCGCGCCCGGCCAGCCGGCCGATGAGATCGGCGGGCGCCAGGGGCGTGCGCATCAGGAAAAAGTTGGCTGCGCCGGGCACGACCTCGACGCCGTCCGCGCCGCCCAACGCCGCCGCCAGCCGGTCGTGCTCGGCCTTCAGGAGCGCCACGCGCTCGGTCACGAGTTCGGGCCGCTCCAGAACGCCGAGGGCGACGGCCTCGGAGAACCGGTCCACCAGAAACGGCAGGCGCGCCTTCTCGATCTCCTGGATCGCCGCCGGGTCGCCGACGAGAAGGCCGAGGCGGAGGCCCGCCAGCCCGAGTGCCTTCGAGAACGTGCGCATCACGAGCACGTTGGGGTGGCGGCGGAGCAGGTCGAGCGCCGTCGGCCCCTCGACGAACTCGTGGTACGCCTCGTCGACGAGGAGGAAGCCGGGGACGCCGGCGGCGAGGCGCTCCAGCCCCTCGAACGGGATCGTCTGCCCCGTCGGGTTGTTGGGCGTGGTCACGACGGTGAGCGGGGCGCCGCTGGTGCGGGCGGCCTCCAGGATGGCGTCCGGGTCGTGCCGGAAGCCCGGCCCGGCGGCGACGGGGACGACCTCGGCCGCGTGCATCCGGGCCACGCTCTCGAAGAGCGCGAACATCGGGCGGGGAAGGACGACGGGCGTGCCGCGCTCCAGGAAGACGAGCCCGAGCGACTGCGTCAGCTCGTTCGAGCCGCGCCCGACGATGACGGACTCGGCCGGCAGCCCCAGCCGCTCGGCCAGCGCGGCGATGAGGGCGTGGGGGCGGTCGTCCGGGTAGCGGTTCCAGTCCGTCGCGAGGAAGCGCTCGGCGGCGGCGCGCTTGACGGCCTCGGGGAGGTCGTAGGGGTTCTCGTTCTGATCCAGCTTGGCCGCCGCGTCGGCCTCGGTGGGGACGCGGTAGGCGCGCTGGGCGCGGACCTCGGGGCGGATCAGGTGGAGGGGGGCGTCGGGCATCGGGACGAGGGGACGAGAGACCGGCGGGCGGTCAATATATCCGTCCCCGGCGCGGCGGGGTTTCCTCCGCCCCACCGTTCACCCCGTTTCCATTCCCGGAGTCGCCGCTCAGTCCCGCAGGCGCGGCACGTCGGAGAAGTCGTGGTCCGGCAGCCGCTCCTCGCGGATGTGGTCGATGGCCTCGTGGAGCGCCTCGACGAACTTGCCGAAGTCCTCCTTGTAGAGGTAGAGCGTGTGCTTCCGGTAGTCCGACTCGCCGACGCGCTTGCTCTCGGTGATCGTGAGGAAGTAGTCGTGGCCGGAGCGGGTGGCCTTGACGTCGAAGAAGTAGGTGCGCTTACCGGCGGGGACGCGCTTGCCGAAGACCTCGTCTCGGTGGCGTTCGCCGTTGCCGTTCTCGTTGTCGTCGGAGTAGCGGTCGGTCATGCAATCCCTGGGAGGGTGGGCTCGTAGCGCGAGGGGCCGTCCGGGTGGAACGCTACGACAGAAAGGAAGAGCGGCGGGATCTCCTGCCGCGTCGGACGCCGGAATATGCAGCGCGCGCCCCGGAAAAACAACGCCGCGTTCGGGTCCCGTGCGGAACGGTCCGTCAGGGTGCCAGATCCGCGCGCGGCAACGGCTTCAGGGCCGATGGGTGCAACAGCGGCCGGCGGGCGTAGAGCCGGAGCGGAGCGGCCCACGCCGGGTCGAGGCGGTCGAGGCGGGCGGCCAGCGCCTCGACCTCGGCCACGCGGCCCTCGGCGAGGAGGCCGAGGCCGAGCAGGTAGAGGGCCGGGGCGAAGCCGGGGTCGTGGTCGAGCACTTCGGCCAGCGCGTCAGCGGCGTCGGCGTAGTCGAGCCGGGCCGTGTACACGCGGGCGAGGCCGAACGCCCCCAGCCGGGCGTAGGGCGCGGACGCGTGCGTCCGCGCGAAGAGCGCCTCCGCCCGGTCGTACGCCCCTCGCTCGAGGTGAACGTGGCCGAGGGCGTACACCGCCGGGAAGTAGTCGGCCGCCTCGTCGAGGGCGGCCTGGTAGGCGGCGGCGGCCGCGTCGTCGGCACCGTACGCCTGAAAGACGGAGCCGGCGAGGAACTGGAGGGCGGCATCGCCCGGCGCTCGCCGCACGGCCTCGCCGATGCGAGCGACCTGGCGGTCCGAATCGGGCCCGCCGGGCGGCGTTGCCTGGAGCAGCGCGGCGGCCTGGAGGACGGCCGCGTTCGGCGAGCGTTCGGCATCCCGCAAGGCACGGGCGAGCGAAAGCGGCCGAGACTGCGCCAGACGCTGGGCCAGCGCACGGCGCGGATCGGTCGCCAGGCAGAGGTCTTCGCGGAGGACGTCGCGCCGGCCGATCCCGCTCCGGCCGGAGGAAACCACGCCGAGGACCCGCCCGTGCGCGTCGAGGAGCGGCCCGCCGCTGTCGCCGGGGCGGACGGGGTTGGAGGCGACGCGCAGGAGGTCGGCCGCGCCGAAGCGGAGGCCGGGGTAGCGCACCCCGCGCGACGGTTGCTGCACCCCGTCCGGCCACCCGGCCGTGAACGTGACGCCCTCCTCGCCGTCGCCGAGGAGGTCGGGGTCGAACCGGTCGGCGAGGACGAGCGGGGGCACCCCGGCCCGGCGCACGTCGCGCGGAGACACGTGCAGCACGGCCACGTCGCGGGCGGGGTCGACGGCCCAGGCCCGCCTCGTCGTCACGCGGCGGCCGTCCGGGAGTACCAGCCGCACCCGTTCGGCGTCGAGGACGACGTGGTAAGCCGTGACGAGGGCGTCCTCGGCCACGAAGAAGCCGGAGCCGATGCGCCGCAGGACGCGCCCGTTCACCCGGCCCTCGGCGACGAGCGGGACGACAGCGCGCAGGGCCGGGTCGAATCCCTCCTCGGCGAGGTAGGCGTAGAGCGCCTGGGGTCGCGTGGCGTACGTGGCGCCCTCCAGCGGAATCGAGAGCGAGGGGATGGTGAGCGCGCCGGCCTGCCGGGGACGCAGGAGGAACCGGCGGCGCAGCTCGAAGATGCGCGTCCCGGCGCGGCGGTGCACCTCGGGGTCCTCGGCGCGGACGACCTCGAAGGCGCGGGTGGTCTCGGCCGGGAAGGCCGTCCGCGCGAACGCGGCGACGAGCGCCTCGGCCGCTTCGTCGGTCTCCGGCGCCGCCGCGGCCTCCACGTCGAAGGCGACGGCCTCGCCGACGGCGGCCACGCGCCGGTCGGGCGCGCTGAAGAGGAGCATCCGGTACGGATCCGCCCCGGCCTGGGCGCTCGCCCCGGCGCTGCCGAGCAGCGCTGCCAGGAACACGAACGGAAGCAGACGGCGGAACACGGGCGGACGGGCGGCCCCGCCGCGTCGCGGTTACGTCTCTCGGGGCGTTTCGGCGACGAGGGCGCGGAGCCAGGCGGTGAGCTGATCGTGGACGCGGCGCCCAACCTCCAGCACCTCGTCGTGGTTGAGCGCGGCGCCGTGGAGGCCGGCGGCCAGGTTGGTGATGGTCGAGAGGCCGAGGACCTTCATTCCCAGGGCGGCGGCCTGGAGGGCTTCGGGCACGGTGCTCATCCCGACGGCGTCGGCCCCGATCCGCCGGAAGAAGGCGATCTCGGCGGGGGTCTCGTACGAGGGGCCGGCCGTCCAGAGGTAGACGCCGCGGCGCACGATCAAGTGTAGGTGCGCGGCCACGCGCTCCGCAAGGGCGATCCAGTCGGGGTCGTACGGCGCCGATAGGTTGGGAAATCGAAGATTCCCGCAGGGAAAGCGCCCCTCCCCCACCGGCCCGGCGAGCGGGCTCACGAACGCGAGGTTGAGGTGGTCGGTGATGAGCATGAGCGTGCCGGGGTCCCACTCCGGGTTGAGGCCGCCGGCCGCGTTGGTCAGCACGAGGCGGCGGGCGCCGAGCGCGTGCGCCAGCCGCACGGGAAAGCCGAGGGCGCGCGGCGGGTGGCCCTCGTAGGCATGCACGCGGCCCTGCACGAACAGCACCTCGCGCCCGGCGATCCGCCCGAACACGAGGCGCCCGGCGTGGCCCTGCACCGTCGAGCGCGGGTAGCCGGGAAGCTCGGCCGTCGGGATGACGACGGGGTCTTCGGCGGCGTCGGCGAGGGCGCCGAGGCCGGAGCCGAGAACGAGCGCGAGGTCGGGCGCGCGGTTGGTCCGGGCGCGGACGGCGGCGAGGGCGTCGGTCAGGTCGGGCATGGGCTCAGGAGGGAGGCGGCACGGCCGCGCGGGCGTCGTCTCCGCCCGCCTCGGGCGCGCCGAGGGCGTCGGTGACGCGGACGATGACGACGGTCATGTCGTCGTGGAGGTCCTCGCCGCCCGCGAAGGCCCGCACGTCGGCCACGAGGGCGCCGAGGAGGGACCAGGCGTACTTCTTCTGCGGCTCGCCGATGAGACGAAGGAGGCGTTCCTCGCCGTAGAGGCGGCGGTGGCGGTCCATCGCCTCCGAAACGCCGTCGGTGTAAAACACGAGGAGGTCACCCGGTGCGAGGGGGAGCGTCTGGTCGGTGATCGTCCGGTCGAACCGCTCGCCAGCGACGAGGCCGACGCCGAGGCCGGGCGGCTGGAGCATGGTGGCCGCGTCGTCGCCGGCCTTGCGGAGCAGCACGGGGTTGTGCCCGGCGCGGGCGAAGGTGAACGTCCGCGCGTCGAGGTCGAAGACGCCGCAGACGACGGAGATGAACATGCCCTTCGGCGCGTTGGCGCAGAAGAACCGGTTGAGCCGGCGGAGCACCTCGCTCGGCTCCGCCGTCACCGTCCAGAGCGCCTGCACGAAGCCCTTGACGAGCGTCATGTAGAAGGCGGCGTGGATGCCCTTCCCGCTCACGTCGCCGATGACGAGGCCGACGCGGCGCGCGTCGAGGCGGACGACGTCGTAGTAGTCGCCGCCGACGTCCTCGGCGGCGAGGCAGGCGGCGGCGAAGTCGAGGCCGGCCACCTCGGGCATCTGCTTGGGCAGGAACGACTGCTGCACCTCGCGGGCGAGGTCGAGCTCGTGCGTGAGCCGCTCGCGCTCGGCCATCTCGGCGAGGTACGCCGGGACGTACGGCGCCGCGTCCGGCTCGCCCCGGCGGACGCCGACGCCCCCCACGACCAGCGCAACGCCGAAGAGGGCCAGGATCAGGAGTACGTCGGCCGTTGCCGGGGACGCCTCGATCAACCAATCGTCCTGCACGCTGGCGATCAGCCCGCTGCCCAGGATGCCGAGCCCGGCCGTGAGCGCGTCGTAGCGGTGGAGCGCCAGGGCCACACCCGCCCCCACGACGGCCGCGAACGCCCACGCGAACGGGACGGCCCGCACCATCGGCTCCAGCGGACCCAGAACGGCGAAGGCGAGCGCGACCGTCACCCCCAGCACAGACACCCAGGCCCGCCCGCTGCGCATCAGGACCGAGCCGACGCCGAGCAGGAGCACCTGCACCCACAGCAGGGACACCCAGCCCTGCTGGGCCACGACGAGGACGGCCTCCGAGAGACTGAACTGCGCGCCGAAGAGGGGCGTGTAGGCCTCGAAGTGCAGCGGTACGTCCGGCATGAGCACCAGCAGCGCGACCGCCGCGCCCGCGAGGGCGAACGAGAGGGCCGTGCCCCGGAGGAGCGCGAGGCCGACGGGCCGGTTGAGCCAGGCCGCCCCCCGCACGAGCGTGAGCGTCTCGATCTTCGACGGCCAGACCGAGCGCGCGAGGGAATCCGCCGTGGCCGAGGCGACGAACACCATCAGCCCGACGCCGCCCGCCCAGAAGAGCGAGTTGACCACGAGCACGAGCACGGCCTCGATGAGGTCCGCCCCGCCCAGCGCCACCACGAAGATCGGCAGCATGAGGAGGTTGGCCAGCCCGGCGAAGAGGCCGGCCACGAGCGCGTCGATCAGGGCCGCCTGGGCGTCGAGCGCGCGGAGGCGGAGGCGACGGACGAAGAGCACCAGCAGCAGGACGGCGACGGCGAGCCAGAGGAGCACCTTCCCCATCAGCACGGGGTCGTCGGCCAGATCGACGCTGAAGCTCGCCGCGAACTCGCCGTCGGCGCGGGGGTCGTCCTCGAACGCCTCGGGGTCCACGTCGAAGCGGGTGCGGAGGTCGAGCAGCGCGCCGCCGGCCGCTACGTCCACCTGCGCCACGAGCCGCCGGCCGAGCCGCCGCTCCGTCGAAACCAGCACCACCCGCGCGCCGCGCCCGGGATCGGGCCGGGGCGCCACGCCGGCCACCTCCAGCGGCCACTCCGCCAGCAGCGTCGCGCCGAGGTGGGCACGGGCGATGGCCGCCGCCGCCGCCGCACTCAGCGCCTGCGGACGGGCGAGCGCCTCGGCCTCCCCGCGCCGCTCGCGGTCCCGCGCCAGCATCGAGTCGGCCAGGGCTGCGCCGGGCACGCCCTCCACCGGCACGTCGAAGCGCAGGAGCGCGGCCAGGGCCGAGTCGGGGCCGACGGCGGCCGCCTCGGGCATTCCGAGGGCGCGGTCGAGCACGGCGCGGTCGAGCCCGTCGCGAACCACCCCACCCGCGTTGCGGAAGTACCACGGCGTGCCGTCCTCGGAGAGGCGAACGGCGTAGCGCTCCTCGCCCGCCTGCTCGCCCTCGGTCTCGCGCCAGCGCACGAACCAGTAGAACGCCGGCACGGCGTCTTCGCCTTCGAGGCCTGCTCGCGCATCCCGCCGCCCGACGTCGTGCTGGAGGCTGTCGAGGAGGCCGGGGTGGGCGAGGAAGAACGCCGCCGGCTCCAGCCCGTCGGTGGCGTAGCCGCGCTCCCGCAGGAACGCCGCCGACGCCTCCACGGCGCCGTCCGGGCCGAGGGCGTAGGTCGCCGCCGCGACCGGGTGCTCGGCGGGCAACCGCCCGATCAGCAGCGCAAGCCCGAGCACGGCCGCAACGGCCAGCGCGAGGTCGGCGGGGGCGAACCGGAAGCGGTCGGGCATCGGGGCGAAGGCGGGCGGGCGGCGCAATCTACGGGCCGTCCGGCGCCATCGGGGCGCGCCGGAGCGTCGGCGTGAGCAGCCGGAACTGGCGGGCGCTCCAGAGCACCTGCTGCACCGTCACCATCACGATGGTGAGGGCGGGGATGGCCACGAGCATCCCGAGGAGACCGGCTACCCGCGCGCCGATGAGCACGACGCACAGGATCACGAGCGGGTGCACGCGCGCCGCCCGTGAGAAGTAGAGGGGCTGGAAGAAGACGTTGTCGGCCACCTGCGTGAGCCCCATCGCCAGCGCCACCCACGGCACGAGCGAGAAGTCGCCCGTCTGGGCGATGCCGACGACGGCGCCGGCGGCGAAGCCGAGCGGGGGGCCGAAGTACGGGATCGTGTTGGCGAGGGCGGTGAAGAGCCCCACCGCGATGGCGCCGTCGAGGCCGACCAGCCCGAGCAGCACCGTGGCGACGAGGCCGACGGAGAACAGCTGCACGAACAGCGCCCGGAAGTACCGCCCGATGGTCGTCTCCACCGTCGCCAGCAGCCGGAGCGTCGGCTCGAAGTAGCGGTTGGGCACGAGCCGGAGGCCCCACGCCTGGATCGCCCGGCCGTCCTTGAGCAGGAAGAACGCGACGAACGGCACGATCACGAGCGCCGCCACCACGTCGCCCAGCACGGTCACGACGGACGAGACGGCCGTGCCCACCTCATCCTGCCGGAACAGCACGGCGACCGTCTCGCGCAGCCACGCCTCGACGGCGCCTTCCGGGACGGACGGGAGGTACTGCCGCACCGTCCGGTCCACGGACTCGGCCACCTGCGTCAGCCGCTCCGGCGTCAGCAGGCCGGTCACCTGCGCCAGCTGCCCGGCGAAGAACGGCACGAACAGCCCCACGACCAGCCCCACGACCGCGAACAGCCCCACGAAGCCGACCAGCACGGCCACCACGCGCGGGACGCCGCGCCCCTGGATCCACGTCACGAACGGCCCCAGCAGGTACGCCACCACCGCCGCCGCGACGAGGTAGAAAACGAGGTCGGAGAAGAACCACACCAGCCACACGCCCAGCGCCACCCCGCCGAGGACGAGGAGGAGGCGGACGACGCGGTCGAAGGTGAAGCGGGCAGGCACAGGCAGTCGGGCCAACGATTCCGAAAGGTAGGCCTGGGGACAGACTCTCAACCATGCACGTCCCCCCGAGCGCCTATCGCTCAGCCGCCCTCGGCCTCCTCCCGCGCGAGCGCCTCGACGACCTCGCGGGCGACGTCGAAGGCGTAGCCCCGGCGGAGCAGGAAGTCCATCGTCTTCTTCTTCCGCTTGCGCGGATCGGGCTCGCGGGCGAGGCGGTTCCAGCGCGGCCGGGCGAGGTGCATCGCCGCCTCACCGAGGTCCTCGGCCTCCACCAGCTCGGCCAGCGCCTCCTCGATGACGGCCTTGTCCACGCCGCGCTGGAGGAGGTCGGCGCGGAGGCGCTGCGGGCCGTGGCCGCGTCCGCCGAACCGGTCCCGGACGAACGCGCGGGCGTAGGCCGCGTCGTCGAGGTAGCCGTAGCCTTCGAGGTGGGCAACGGCATCCTCCACGGCGTCGTCGGCGTAGCCCTTCTCGCGGAGCTTGCGGCGCACCTCCGCCGCCGTCTTGGCGCCGTAGGTGAGGTAGTCGAGGGCGGCGGCGCGGGCGCGGTGCGTCTGCTCCTTCGCCAGCAGCGCCTCCTGCTCGGCGACCGTCAGCGTCTTCCCTTTGCGGAGCCCGGCTTCGAGCGCGAGGTCGAGCGCAAGGCCAAAGGCGAACTGCCCGTCGATGAACACGCTGACGCGCTCGGCGTCGCGCTTCTGCGTCACGACGCGCGTGATCGTCCCGTCCCGGAGGCTCCGTTCCTGATCGTCGTGCGGCTCGCTCATGCCGGAAGGTAGCGTGCGCGGCCGACGGCGTTGCGTCTCCGCCTCACCAGGACGCCTTCAGGCTCAGGACCGGCACGACGGGCAGGCCGCGCACGTCGGTGGCGAGGAGGGCAGGGAGACCACCGACGGCCGTGGTGTCCGGCGAGGGTGACGCGGCGAGGTTGAACGCCTGCGCCTGCGCGTCCCACCGGAGCCCGGCCCATTCGAACCGGTAGCCGACGGTGAGGTCGAGCCGCGTCTCGACGGGGAAGCGCGAGGCGCGGGGGCCGTCGGCGCCGTCCTCGACGGTGGGCAGGCCGCTCTGCACCGTCAGCCGGGCGGCGGCCGACCAGTGCGCGCCGCCGCGCTGGACGAGCAGGCCGAGGACGTGGGGGCGGTCGTAGCGGCTCGGCCGCCATTCGCCCGTCGCGGGGTGGCGTACCTCGGCGCGGGCGAGGGCGTAGCTGAGGCCGAGCGCCCACGCCCCGCGCTCGCCCCGTGCGGCCAGTTCCAGCCCGAGCGCCCGTCCGCCCGTCGGCCGGTAGAAGCGGAGGAGGTCGGCCTCCTCCACGCCCGGCCCGTCGAGCCCGTGGCCGGGCTCGAACGGTGCCAGCGGTTCGAGCACGTCGTGGAGCGTGCGCACGTAGCCGTCGAGGCTGAAGGCGAGGCCGTCGCCCGGCGCCCACTCGGCCCCCGCGCCGGCCTGCCACGCCGACGCCGGACGGAGCCGCTCGCTCGGGAGCAGCCACCGGCTCGCCGCGAGGTCGTACGTGTACGCGTAGCGGTCGCGGACGCGGTGGAGCGGCTGCGTCTGGCGGCTCACGCCCGCGCGGACGTACAGCCGCTCGGAACGGATCGCGTAGCGCACGGCCAGGCGCGGACTCACGCTCAGGTGCCGCCCGGACGAGTAGGCGTCGGCCCGGAGGCCTGTCTGCACGCGCCAGCGGTCCGTCGGCTTCCAGGAGTCCTGCACGTAGACCGACGCCTCGACGCCCTGCCGGTCGGCGCGGGCGGCCCGGCTCCCCTGCCCCGTCATCGTCTCGGCCACCTGCGCCTCGAGGTCCTGATAGGCGAGGTGCCCGCCGAAGCGGAATTCGTGGGCGAGCGAGCGGAAGTAGTCCACGTCGGCGCGGACGCCGGTTTCGTGGAAGCCGACGCGGTAGTCGCGGTCGAGGCGGAGGCCGGCGTCGTCGTGGGCGGCGGTCTGTTCGCGGAGCCGGTAGCGCGTGTGGTAGGCCGTGGCTGAGGCGAAGTAGCGGCGGCCGAGGAAGCGGTAGTGCGCCGCGCCCATCCGGTTCGACCAGCCGTCGTCCACGGTCAGGCGCGGGACGTCGCTCCCGGTGACGTCGCCGAGGCGGGCGTCGAGGCGGGCGTCGAGGCGGGCGTCGAGGCGATCGGCCCCGAGGTAGCCGCCGAGGGAGAGCCGGTGGCGCGAAGACGGCGCCCACGTCAGCTTCGCCTCGCCGTCGGAGAACCGGTGGCCCACGTCCTGCCCGTCCATCTCGCCGAAAGTGCCGAGCGGGTCGAGCACGACGGCGCCGGCCTCCTCGCGGAGCGTGGGCGAGAACAGCCAGTCGAGCGTGGAGCGCCGCGCGGCCACGAGCAGGCCGAGGCGCGCGACCACGGGCACCTCGGCGACGACGCGGGCGGACACCGGGCCGAGCGAGGCGATGCCGGTCGGCCGGTCGGCCAGGCCGTCCTTCGTCTCCACCTGCACCACGGCGGCCAGGCCGCCGCCCAACTCGGGCGGGAGCGAACCCCGGTGGAAGCGGACGCGCTCCAGCGCCTCGGGCTGGAACGCCGAGAACAGCCCGAAAGCGTGCCACGGCTCGACGAACGGCACGTCGTCGCGGAGGTAGCGCGTGAGGTGCGGGTCGGCCCCCCGCACGACGAGGGCGCCGCCGCCGGCCCCGGCGCGGGCGAGGCCGGGCAGCCAGTCGAGCGTCTGCGCGAGGTCGCCCTCGCCGAGGAAGACGGGCAGCGCGGCGGCCTGGCGCGTGGCAAGGTCGGTCATGCCCGGCACGGGCTCCGGCTCGGACCGCCCGTCCACCGTCGCGTCGTCGGCCACGACGACCTCGGGCTGGAGGCGGATCGTCGGGGGGAGCCGGGAGGACTCGGGGTAGACGGAGAGCCGGACGCGCACCGGCCGGTAGCCGACGTGCGAGAAGCGGACGGTGTACGTGCCCGTCGGCAGGTCGGGCACGACGAAGTCACCGTGAAGATCGGCCACGCCGCCGAGGTCGAGGTCCACGAGCCAGGCGTGCGCGCCCCAGAGCGGCTCGCCCGAGAGGGCGTCCACGATGGTGCCTTCGAGGTCACCGAGGAAGGCGGCCGGGTCGTCGGGCTCGAGGGGCACGTTGAGCGGCTCCTCGATGACGACGTAGCGCCCGCGCCGGATGCGCGTGGCGCGGAGGCCGGTGCCCCGGAGGAGCTGGGCGAGCGCGGCGTCGGGCTCGTCGCCGGGCTTGTAGACGCCGGAGGCGCGGACGCCCTCGGTCAGGCGGTGGGCGAAGACGAAGCTGGCCCCGGAGGCGTCGGCCAGCTCGTAGAGCGCGGCCTCCAGCGGCACGTCGTCCCAGGCGTACACGTAGGGATCGGGCTTCGACTGCCCGGCCGCCTCGGGCGCGCCGAGCGCCGCCGCGACGAGCACGGCGACCAACACGGTGGCGACCAACACGGTGGCGACCAACACGGTGCGGACGAGTCCCCGGACGGGCATGCGGACGACGAACGGAAGCGCTAACGGGCCAGCCTACGCAAAAACCTCGCCCCGGCTGCGCGCCGGGGCCAGGGCTTTCGAGAGGCCGTCCGTGAACGCCCGACGGCCGCGTGGGCGTACCGAAGAACGGACACCGCGCGTGCGGCTACCGCGAATTCGGCACGAGGCGGAAGCCGCCGTCCGGGAGCGGCTGCACCTCGGCGCCGAGCGCGAGGGCGAGCTGAGCGAGGGCGTCTTCGAGGCCGTCCTCGCGGGCGAAGCGCGTCGCCGAGACGGGCTGGTCGGCCAGCGCCGCGTCCACCTCGACGGGTGCGCCGAAGGTGGCGGCGAGGCGCTCGGCCACGCGGCCCATCGGCTCGTCACGGAGGAAGAGGTCGCCGGTCCAGGCGAGGGCGGCGTTCACGTCGGCGGGCGCGGGCGCGGTCGGCGCGTCGAGGGCTACGACGCGGCTCCGCTGGCCGGGCGCGAGGCGGACGGCCTCGGCGTCCCCGCCGCGCGAGGCCAGCGCCACGGTGCCCTCGACGAGCACCACGTCGGTCGCCGCGTCGTCCACGGCCACGTTGAACGTGGTGCCCAGCACGGTCACCGTCGCGTTCGGCGTCTCGACGGTAAACGGGCGCGCCGCGTCGTGGCGGACGGCGAAGAGGGCCTGCCCGGCGAGGAGCCGCGCCCGCCGCACGTCGGCGTCCTCGGCCACGAGGAGCGTCGTGTGCGCCGCCAGCTCGGCGGTCGAGCCGTCGGGTAGCTGGAGCGTCCGCGCCTCGGCCGTGCGGACGGTCTCGAAGCCGGCGTCGCGCCGGGCGAGGTAGGCCAAGACCGTCCCGAACGCGACGACGGCGACGACGGCCGCCACCCGCCACACGCCCGAGCGGCGGCGCACCGGGCGCATCGCAGGCGCGGCCGGGCGGTCGGACGCACGCACCGGCGGTGAGACGGACGGAGCGGGTGCCTTCCCGTTCGTGGGGACGTGGGCGGCCCAGGCACGCTCGAAGGCGTCGCGGTCGGCGCGGATGCGGCGGACGGCGTCCACGAGGCCGGGGTGCGTCGCCATCGCCTCCCCGAGCGGCCCCACGACCGCGCCGAGGCGGGCGCGGTCGGCCGCGTCGAGATAGTCGGCGGCGGGGGCCGACTGGCCCGGGAGCGGCTCGTCGGAGAGCGCGTAGAGGATGAGCAGGGTGCGGTCGGGCAGCACGCGCGCGAGGTCGCGTCGGACGGCGGCGCGGAGGCTCTGCCAGCGGCGGAAGGCCTCGGCGAGAGCGGGGTTCTCACGGAGGGCGCGGTCCACGGCGGCCCGTTCCTCCGGCGGGAGGGCGTCGTAGAGGGCCAGGGCGTCGAACGGCTCGCTCATGGTAGGGCGGGTGCGTCAGGATAGACCGGTCAGGGCGGCCAGGGCGAAGGCCGTCAGCAGGCCGCGGAGGCGCTCGAAGGCGCGCTTGACCTGCATCTTGACGGCGGCCTCGGTGGTGTCGAGCATCTCGGCGATTTCCAGGTAGGGGTAGCCGAGCTCGCGCAGTTCGAGGATGCGGCGGGCGTGGTCGGTGAGCGATTCCATCGCGCGCTCGAGGTCGAGGCGGAGGCCGGCCGTGTCCACGCCGCCGGGGTCGGCGGGCGGGCGGTCCGGATCGTAGAGCGCCTCGCGGGTGGAGTAGCGGCCCCGGTAGAAGTCCTGCAGCTCGAACAGCGCGGCTTTCATGGCGAAGGCTTTGAGACGGTCGGTCTGCTGGAGGTCGTCGAGGCCGCGGTGGACGCGGACGAGCGCGTTCTGGATGAGGTCGTCCACGTCCGGCTCCCGGCCGATCCGGCTGACGAAGAAGGCGCGCAGGATGGGTTCGAGTGCCGCGAGCAGGCGCTCGCGGGCGGCCTCGTCGCCCTGCTGGGCGCGCGTCACGGCCTGCGGATCGAAGGGGTGCATGCGGGAATCGGGGTCGCTGGGGTAGCCGCCGCCCGGCCTGAGAAAGTCACAAGGTATCGCGTGCGGAAACCCCCGTGCCCGTTCGGCGGTGCATGGGCCGGGCCGGCCCCGCTCGTCGGCTGCCCTCTCCGCCGTACCTTCCGGCGCGCCCGTCTCTGACCCCCTCCGCCCGATGCCGAACCCCGTCCGCCTGCTCCTCGTCGGGCTCGGCGTGGTCCTCCTCCAGTGGCTCGTCTTCGACCGGCTCCTCCTCTGGGGCGCGTACGCCGACGTGGTGCTGCTCTTCGTCGCGCTTCAGGGCGTCCGCTACGGACGCGTGGTGGGCACGGTGACCGGGTTCCTGACGGGCCTGGCGATGGACTTTCTCACGGCCGGCACGCCGTTCGGCCTCTTCGCCATGCTCAAGACGCTGGTGGGCTTCCTCGTGGGCTACTTCCGGGCCGAGCAGGGCGAGAACCTCCGCGTCTACCCGATGCAGGCCTTCCTCGGCGCCCTCGCCGTGGCCCTCGTCCACAACGGCCTGCTCGTGATCACGCTCGCGCTCGACCAGGACACGCGGACGATGTTCCTGATCACGGGGCTGTGGCTCGGCTCGGCGCTCTACACCGCCGCCGTCGCCACCGTCGGCGCGCTGTTCCGCAACCGCTGAGGCGGGGCGCTTCGGGTTTCGCGTTTCCGGTTTGACGGCACAGGATGCTCGCCCGGCGGCCGGTGCTGCCAGCGTGGGATGCGTTGACGGACGCCTCGATCGCTCCCTACGACAGCCGCACGCGCTTGACGAACCGCCGCACGGCCACCCACGAGGCCGCCCAGCCGAGCAGGACGCCCAGCAGCACGAGCGCCCCGAGCGCCACGACCGGCGAGCCGCCGGGCCACCCGTCGCCGAGGCCTTCCACGTAGCCGGTCAGCAGCCCGTGGAGCACCCACACCAGCACGGCCGCCGCCACGCCCGCCCCGAGCCCCTGCACCACGCCCTCCACGAGGAACGGCCGCCGGATGAACCCGTCGGTGGCGCCGACGAGCTTCATCGTGCGGATGAGCAGGCGCCGGGCGTAGATCGTCAGGCGGACCGTGTTGCCGACGAGCAGCAGCGCCGCCAGCACGACGAGCAGCCCGATGCCGAGCCCGGCCAGCGACCAGCGCCGGATGTTCCCCTCGATGCTCTCGACGAGGTCCGCGTTGTAGACCACCTCGTCCACCTTGATCCACGTGTCCACGCGCCGCTTGAAGGCGGCGAGGCTGTCCGAGACGGCGTAGCGGGGCCCGAGGCGGACGCGGAAGGAGGCCGGGAGGAACAGCTCGGAGTCGAACTGGGCGGCCTCGTCGCCGAAGTCCCGGCGGAAGATGGCGGCGGCCTCCTGCTGCGAGACGAAGCGTACGGAGTCCACGCCGGGGAGCGCTACGAGGCGCGCCCGCAGGCGGGCCACGTCGTCGCCGTCCACCGGTTCGAGGAACACCTCGACGGTGCCGACGGCCTGCTGGACGAGGTCGGCCGTGCGCTGCCCCTCCCAGGCGAGCAGCCCCACCAGCCCGATGAGCACGAGCGCGACGGCGAGCGCCGTCATCGCCATCGCGGCGGAAAACTTGGCGCGGCTGAAGCCCGCGAGGCCTTCGCGGAGGGTGTAGGAGAGGGCCACGGGACGAAGGACGAGGGACGAAGGGGACGGGGCGGAAAATAGCGCGGGCCGCCCTCGCAACCCTCGCCGCGCTCCTACGGTGCGTCCGCCGCGCCGCAGTCGCCGCTGAAGTTGCCGTGGGCCGGATCGACCCAGCCCGTGCCGTCGCCGAGGCGGACGCGGGCCCAGCCCTCGGCCGTGCGCTCGGCCACCTCGGCGTACTCCTCCGCCGCCAGCACGCCCGCGAGGGCCGAGGCCGTGTCGGGCGCGGCGTAGACGGGCGTCTCGCCCATCGCCATCAGGAAGCACGTCCGGGGCGGAAGCGTGGGCAGGCGCGGTAACGCGTCGCACCCCGCCCCCGCGAGCCGCACCGGCGCGCCGGGTGCGACGTAGCGGTACCGGAAGGGGCCGACGTTGGCCGCCTGGGCCGTTCCCGGCGCGAAGCCGAGCCACCCCGCCTCGGTGCGCCCGCCGACGAACACGCTGTCGCCGGGGAAGAGCGTGCCGAAGCGGTCCGCCTCCTCGCTCGGCCGCACGTACGCCGCGACGGAGTCCAGCGCAACGACGAAGCAGTCGCCCGGCGGCCCGGCCGATCTTGCCGAAGACGCGCTCGAATCCGGAACGGCCGTATCGGCCGGGACGGACGAGGGCGCCTCGGCGCGGCAGCCGGCGAGCGCGAAAACCGCGAGGCAACCCAGAGCGAGGAAGGCGAAGCAGCGCATGGAGGGAGGCGGCAGGCCTCGAAGCCAACGGACGTTCGCGCGCGCCGTTCCGCCTACATCCGCTCCGGGGCGCCGATGCCGAGCACGGCGAGCCCGTTGCGCAGGACGAGCTGCGTCGCCCGTGCCAGCTTCAGCCGCGCGAGGCCGAGCGCCTCGCTCTCCGCGCCGATGATGTGGCAGTCGCGGTAGAACTGGCTGAAGGCGGCGGCCACGTCGCGGAGGTACGTCGCCAGCTTGTGCGGGCCGAAGGTGTCGGCGGCGGCCTGGATCTCCTCCGGGAGGCGGAGCAACTCCTTCATGAGGCCCTCCTCGCTCGGGTGCGTGAGCAGGCCGAGGTCCGCCTCGGCGTCGAGCGCGAGGCCCGTCTCCTCGGCCTTGCGGACGATGGAGGCGATGCGTGCGTGGGCGTACTGGAGGTAGAACACCGGGTTCTTCTCGCCCGCTTCCTTCGCGAGGTCGAGGTCGAACTCCAGGTGGGTGTTGGGCGAGCGCATCAGGAAGAAGAACCGCGTCACGTCCTCGCCCACCTCGTCCATCAGCTCGTCGAGGGTGACGAAGTTGGCCTTGCGCGTGGACATCTTGACGGGCTCGCCGCCGCGCACGAGCGTGACGAACTGGTAGATCACCACGTCGATCTTCGACACGTCGCCGCCGAGGGCCTCGACGCCGCGCAGCACGTCCGGGTACGTGGCGATGTGGTCGGCGCCGAACACGTCCACGACGCGGTCGAAGCCGCGCGCGAGCTTGTCCATGTGGTAGGCGATGTCCGGCAGGCGGTACGTCGGCTCGCCGGACGACTTGACGAGGACGGTGTCGATCTCGCGCTCGCCCTCCTCGTCCGCCCGCGTCTTGCCGAGCTTGCCCGTGGCGAACCACACGGCGCCGTCGCGGTCGTAGGCGAGGCCCTTCTCGCGGAGCCGGTCCACGACCTCCCAGACGGCGCCCGACTCGTAGAGCGCGTGCTCGTTGAAGTACGTGTCCATCTCGATGCCGAGGCGGCGCATCGTCCGGTCGATGTCGGCGAAGATGGCCTTCTCGGCGGCCTCCTTGAACGGCGCCACGCCCTCCACGGCGAGGATGCCCGGCCCGTGCTCGTCGAGCACCTGCTGCGCGATGTCCACGATGTAGTCGCCGAGGTAGCCGTCCTCGGGGAACGAGGCGGGGACGACGGTCCCGTCGGCGAGCGTCTTGACGGGGACCTCCGGCTGCACGAGCGCCTCGACGCGGGCCCGGACGGACTCGCCCAGGACGCGCATCTGTCGGCCGGCGTCGTTGAAGTAGTACTCGCGCGTGACGGCGTAGCCGGTCCACTCCAGGAGGTTGGCGACGGTGTCGCCCAGGACGGCGTTGCGGCCGTGGCCGACGGTCAGCGGGCCGGTCGGGTTGGCCGAGACGTATTCGACGATGGCCGTCCTGCCTTGGCCCGCCTCGGTGCGGCCGTAGGCCTCGCCGGCCGCGAGCAGCGCCGCGAGTTCGTCGGCCAGGTAGGCAGTCGCGAAGCGGACGTTGATGAAGCCGGGCCCGGCCACCTCCAGCCCGGCCACCCGCTTCGGGTCCAGCTCGATGGCCCCGACCAGCGCCTCGGCGATCTGGCGCGGCGCGCGGCGCAGCGGCCGCGCGAGCTGGAGGGCGACGTTCGTGGCGAGGTCGCCGTGCTCGGGGTTGTTCGGCGTCTCGAACTCGACCGCGACGGCCTCGGGGTCGAAGTCGGCGGGCGCGTCGAGGCGGTCGAGGGCGGCGCGAAACTGGCGGGCGAGGTAGGCTTTCATGGGAGGGGCGGCACGCGAGGCGAACCGGCAAGCTACGCCGCCGCCCCGGAGCGGATGCCGCCCTTCGTGCGTAGACTCCGCGCCCGCCGCCTCTTTTCGACGTTCTTCATGCCCCGGCCGCCGCCCGCATCCACGAGTGACCCGGGCGGCGTCTTCAACGGCCCGCTCGCACGTTCCTCCAACGCCGCACCCTGCCCCATGCGTGCCCTTCTCCTCGTGCTCCTCTGCGCCCTCCTGGCGACCGGCTGCAAGACGAGCCAGTCGCAGAACCGCGACCGCCACATGAACGGATACACGGTGCTGTCGGACGTGATGCTCGACGGCGTCTCGCTCGTCGGGGCGTGGTACGCCGTCGAGGTCGAGGGGGACCGCCTCACGACGCGCGACCTGGAGGACGGGACGCTGGAGACGACGCTGATCGTCGAGCCCAACGGGCGGGCCGTCCTCACCGGCATCGACCGGCGCGAGGGCGACGGCCCCGTCACGTTCGTCGGGCTGATCCGAGGCAACCGGATCACCTTCCGCGAGATGGACGGGGCCGGGACGCTGTACTTCAGCGGCCGGCGGCTCGTCCTCCGCGACCCGAACGGGCGGCGCACCGTCTACGTCCGCAACATGGGCCGCTGAGCGGCCGGCTCCTCGGCAAGCCGCCGCGTCATGCAGACGGCCGAGGCCGGGCACATCGCCGCGAACTCGGCCGTGGCGGCGATGGCGTCCGGAACGGCCGCGCGGTCGGTGACGGCGTACCCGCGCGCGGCGAAGAAGGCGGCCGCCGTGGTGGTGAGGAGGTAGAGGGTGTCTACGCCGAGGGTGCGGGCGTGCGCCTCGGCGACGTCCACGAGCCGGCCGCCAAGCCCCTCGCCCCGCCGGCCGGGCGCGACGGCGAGCGAGCGGAGCAGCGCCGCCTCGCCGCAGACCTCCAGCCCGACCACGCCGACGAGGGCGTCGCCGTCGCGGAGGACGCGGAAGTGGGCGAGGTGCGCGGGCGTGAGGTCGGCATGGGGGAGGCCGGCCTCGTCGAGGAGCGCCGTCACGGCGCGTAGGTCGAAGGCGGTGGCAGTCATCGGCGGGCCGGCGGGTGTGTTCCGGAGCAATAAAGGGGGAAGGTAGGGACGAGGAAAGCATCACCAACGCGCCCGCATGGCGGCCGATCCCCCGCGCCCCCGCGACTCAGGGCTCGCCCTACCCGCCCCAGCCGTGGCGCAGCGCCTCCGCCAGCGCGCCGAGACCGACGCCCTCGGCGCCGGAGCGGGCGCGGAGCGTGCACCAGAGGTCGAGCGCCAGCATCTGGAAGGCGTGGATCGGCACGGCGATCCAGAACGAGCGGCACCGCCACACGAGCGCGCCGAGCGCGAGGCCACCGAGGATGGAGAGGTACGCCTCGGCCACCGGCTTGTCGGCGTGGAGGATCGCGAAGGGCACCATCTGCACGACGATGGCCCCGGCGCCGAAGGCGGGCGCGGTCCCGAACAGCACGAACCCGCGCCAGAGGTACTCCCACCCGACCCAGTAGAACAGGAACAGCGCCTCGTAGAGCAGGAACGTGCGCCACGCCGTCTTCGCCCCGTCGAAGTGCGGGTACTGCGCCTGGAAGCCGGCTCCGTCGGAGAGCACCCACGTGCCGACTACGACGGGCACGGCGTAGACGAGGGCGACGACGGAGGCCAGCCGCCAGTCGCCCAGGCCGAGGCCGATCTCGGCCGGCCGCCGCTTGAACCCGACCACGAGCACGGCGACCGGGATCACGAACCCGAGCACGCCCTGGAGCCCGAACCACCACCCCCACGCCGCGAGCCCCTGGTGCGGGCCCGGAACCAGGTCGGCCAGGTGGTTCCAGAAGAACCGGCGGCTGCCGACCTGCATCTGGAGCAGCAGAAGCGCGACCGCCAGCGTCAGGACGACGACCATCTGGCGGTCGAGGCGGCGGACGCCGTCGAGGAGGCGGCGGGCTTCGCGGCGGAGGAAGGCGAGCATGGGACCGAGAGCGTACGAAGGGCGAAAGGTAGATCGCGCAAGGATCGTAGGGACAGCGCGTGCCCTGGACGCGCGTCCAGGGATTCGCCCTCACGCGTCGGCGCCGACGGCCTCACCGAGGCGGGCGAGGCCGTCGCGGTCGAGGAGGCGGAGGAGCCCCTCACGGATGCGCTTCACCAGCCCCGGGCCCTCGTACACCAGCCCGGTGTAGAGCTCGACGAGCGAGGCGCCGGCGCGAACCTTCGCGTACGCCGCCTCGGGCGAGTCCACGCCGCCGACGCCGAGAATCGGCACCGCCCCGTCGGTGAGCCGGTAGAGATGGCGGACGAGCGCCGTCGAGCGCGCGGCGAGCGGCCGGCCGCTGAGCCCGCCGCGCCCGACGGCCGCCACCCGGCCCGCCTCGGTGACGAGCCCGGCCCGGTCCGGCGCCGTGTTCGCGGCGATGAAGCCCTCGACGCCGTGGCCCCGCGCCACGGCGACCAGCTCGTCGGTGCATCCGAAATCCGTCTCCGAGATCGGCGGGGAGAGCTTGACGAGGACGGGCACCGTGGACGCCTGCGCCGCGTGCTCGGCCATCACGGCGGCGAGGAGCGCGTCGAGCGCGTCGGGCGTCTCGAACGTCTTGCCCTCGGCCGTGTTGGGGCACGAGACGTTGAGCGCGAGGTAGTCGGCGTGCGGGAGGAGGAGCCGAACGCTCGTGCGGAAGTCCTCGACGGCGGCGTCGCCCAGGATGGCCGGGCTGTGCGTCTTGGCGACGTTGACGCCGAGGGCGAAATCGTTCGGCCGTTCCAGCCTCGCCAGCCGCGCGGCGACGGCCTCGGCCCCCTCGTTGCCCAGCCCCATCCGGTTGACGAGCGCGCGGTCGGCCGGAAGACGGAAGGCGCGCGGGCGCGGGTTGCCCTCCGACGGCTGCGCCGTGACCGAGCCCACCTCGGCGAAGCCGAACCCGAGGGCGGCCCAGAACGGCACCAGCACCGCGTTCTTGTCGAACCCGGCCGCGAGGCCGACGGGGTTGGCAAAGCGCAGACCGGGCCGCTCGCCCGTTGCCCAGAGCGTCTGCGCGAGGCGGCCCTCCGGATCCGAGGCGCCGAAGAGGCGCGCCACGACTCCCGGCGTGCGCTGCCCGAGGCGGGCCGCCGCCACGCCCAGCCCGTGCGCCCGCTCGGCGTCGAGCCGGAAGAGGAACGGCTTGATGAGTCGGTACATCGGGAAATCGGGAGATCGGTCCAACGGGGCCGTCGCTGGCCCGATGAACCGATCACCCGATGATCCGATCCCCCGATGATCCGATCCCCCGATGATCCGATCCCCCGATGATCCGATCCCCCGATG
>CAZOJJ010000001.1:96837-108585 GCA_964580105.1 uncultured Rhodothermales bacterium
ATCCGATCCCCTCACCAGCCCGGCGTGAAGTTGAACCCAAACACGCCCGTCACGTCGTCGCGCGAGAGGGGGAGGGCGTAGTAGGGCTCGATCACGAGCGCGCCGAGGACGTTCACGCGGAGCGACGCGCCGACCGAGAAGATCGGCTTCTGGTCCCGGAACGTCGTGCCCAGCACGAACTCGGTCTGCTGGCCGGTCGGGTCGAGGAACGTGAAGCGATCCACCGGCCCCCAGGCCATCCCGGCGTCGGCGAAGAAGACGAGTTCGGTCGGGAAGTAGGGAAAGGAGACGAGGCCGAGGGCCGGAACGCCCAGCAGCGGCATCCGCAGCTCGGCCGTCGCCAGCGCGATCCGGCTTCCGAAGAGGCGATCCTGGAACGCTCCGTAGGCGTCGTCGGTCTCGAAGGAACCGGAGGTGTAGCCGCGCACGAGCGGGCCGTAGCCGAGGTAGAGCGGGTAGAGCCGGCCGCTCTCCGAATCCGGCCCGTAGCGGCCGTAGTGGAAGGCGCGCGTGGCGAACGTGAGCGGGAAGCGCTGGGGGAAGCCCGGGATGCGCGTGAAGAAGTACTTGCGGAAGTCGGCCGTGACGGTGGCGTAGTTGAGCGAGCCGAACGTGCCGTCCACGCCGAAGCGGTAGCGTGCGCCGCGGATGGGCGAGGTGAACCCGAAGAACGAGTAGTCCCCCACGAAGGCGGTGCCCCCCTCGAAGAGGTGGAGCGCCGTGAACAGCGTGTCCTGACCCGGCACGAGGCGACGCCCGCTGAAGAAGCAGAACCCGCCCTCGTCGCACTCGACGGCGTTGTACTCCAGGTCGTAGCCGATGCGGCGGTAGCCCGCCTCGGCCTCGAACCGCTGGCTCTGGTTCAGCGGGTACGACGCCAGCCCGGCCACCTGGCTCACGTACGTACGCAGGTAGTACAGCGTGCTGCCCAGGAAGGCGCTCGTCACGGTGTCCTGCGGCGGCGGCTCCCCGAAGAAGGCCTGGACGTAGGGCAGGTGCCCCACCAACGCCCCGTAGTTGAGCCGCCGCGCCCGGTTGAGGTACACGGCCTGCCCGCCGAGGTCGCGGAGCGTCCCGTTGGCGGCCACGCTCACGCCGAGGACGTGGTCGGAGAGCTGGTCGGAGAAGAGGAACGAGATGCCGCCGGCCACGCCGACGCCGCTCCCGTAGCTGGGGTCGTAGCCGACACCGACGGAGGGCTGGCTGACGTAGTCGAGCTGGAGGCCCGGGCGGTACTCGCGCGAGGGGAAGGCACGCGTGTCGGGGAGCCCGGCCGTGGCGTCGGCGAGGTAGCCTTCGACGACGGAGCGGTCGAGGGCGTCGACGGGCGGGATGACGGCGGCGACCTCGGCCTCGGGGCCGAACGGCTCGATGGGCGTGCCCTCGGTATCGGCGGCGTCGAGGGCGTAGACGGCGTACTTCTGCGCTTCGAAGACGGAGTAGAGGAGGCGGCCGTTGTCCTTCGCCACCGAGAAGGCGGGCGAGAAGTCGGCGATGCCTGCCACGCCGGTGGCCACGTTGGTCACGCGGTAGAGCGCGTCGGTGGTGCGGTCGAGGCGGTAGACGTTGTTGTAGCCGTCGGGGTCGGAGAGGAAGTAGAGGCTCCGGCCGTCGGGGCTGAACTGGGGGTTGATGTGCTTGGCACCGGCGAAGAGGCTGAGCACCTCGATCTCGCCGGAGTCGAGGTCGTAGAGGGCCAGGCGCGGCGGGGCGAAGGTGAGGCGCTCGAAGTCGGTGCCCGGGCCGCGGTCGGTCGAGAAGGCGAGGAAGCGGCCGTCGGGGCTCCAGGCGGCCTGGATGTCGGTGTAGCGGTCGTTGGTGAGCTGGCGGACCGTCTCGCTCTGGAGGTCGACGAGGTAGAGGTCGGCGATGCCGCCCTGGATGCCGGTGAAGGCGATGCGGCGGCCGTCGGGGCTCCAGGCGGGGTCCTTGATGGCGCCGACGCCGCGCACGGCGATGCGGCGGACGACCTCGCGGCTCTCCACGTCGAGGAGGGCGATCTCGTTGTCGCCCCCGGCGAAGACGACGTAGGCGAACTGCCGCCCGTCCGGGCTCCACGTCCCGGCGCTCTCGATGAACCGGATAGCGTCGAAGTGGGGGTCGGTACCGACGGACTCCAGCTTCTTGATGACCCGGCCCGTCTCGGCGTCGGCGAGGAAGAGGTCGATGCCGAAGAGGTCGCGCTCGGAGAGGTAGGCGACGTAGCGGCCGTCCGGGCTGACGGCCGGCGCGATGTTGATGTCGCCGGAGTCGATGTCGTGGGCGAGGACGCGGCGGTCGCCGAGGCGGCGGAGGGCGTCGGGGGCGAGGGCCAGGGGGAGGTCCACGACGTCGTCGCCGTCGGCCTCGGGCCGCCCGGCGAGGTTCTCGACGAGGTCGTCGAAGGTGGCCTTGGGCACGGCGCGGTCGCCCACGAGCGGGAGGTACGTCTCGGCCATGAGAGCGCCCCATCGCGCGCCGAGCGAGTCCGGCGTGAGGCCCGTCACGGCCACGATGGCGGAGTCGAGCGGGGTTTCGAGCGCGGTCTTGAACAGGCGCACGGCGGCCTCGTCGCCGTAGACGCCGCCGACGTAGGCCCAGAAGGGCTGGCCGTACTGGTACTCGTTGTACTCGGCCCGATTGCCGAGTTCGGAGAGCGAGGGGAAGGCGTCGCGGAGGACGGCGTCGCGCATCCACATCGCCGTCACGGCGTCCACGCGGCCGACGGAGAAGTACTCGGCCATCCCCTCGATCACCCACAGCGGCAGGCGGATGAACTGCTGGAAGGTGTTGCCCGTCCGCGCGATGTCGTACTGGAACTGGTGGACGAGTTCGTGGCCGAGCACGTGGTTGGTCTCCTGGTAGTTGGACGCCATCGGGAGGACGACCCGCAGCTTGAGCCCTTCGGTGACGCCCTGCGTGCCCTCGCCGATGAACCCGCTGACGACGTTGGTCTGGCGGAAGTCGGCGTCGTCGGCGTAGAGCACGATGGTCTTGCGGTCCTCGAACTCGTGGTCGAGGACGGCCGAGAGCCGGTCGTACCAGCGCTCGGCCATGCGGGCCACGTCGCGGGCGGCCTGCTCCTCCTCGGGGTAGTAGTAGACGTTGAAGTGCTCGGTCTCGAGCACCTGGAAGTCGAAGTCGTCGTAGCGGACCTTGTTGCGGCCGAAGTACTGCGCGGCGGCCGTCTCGGCCAGGAGCGCGGCCAGCAGCACGGCGAGGAGGGTCCGGGCGAGGAGACGAAGGGGGGCGGCCATCGGTCGGAGCGTGGGGTGGGCGAGAGGCGGTGCCGCGGATGCGGCACGGGAGACGCCGGGCGAGCGGGCGTCGAGGTCACGGGGGGCACGCCGAAAGGCCCCGGCCGCAATCGGCTCCGACTCGCCCGACGCTAACCCGCCAGGATTGGCGCGGTTCTGCCCGCCTCGGCGGACGGTGCCGGGCCGCGCTCGAACCGTCGTCTGCGGCCGGCGAATCGCCGCGAACGGAGGCGCCATCGGGCGCGCTCTCCGGCCATCCGAGCGGGCATCGCGGCGAGCATGGCGGGGCGGGCGAATTGTACGAGCCGGCGCACGCTGCCCGAACCGAGGCCGCCCCGCCTCGTTTACCTTCTGCCGTCCGGCCGCCGGTTTCCTGTATCCCACCGCCCCATGCGCTACACCCCTGCCACCTCGAAAGAGGAAACCCGCCTCCGGTACCGCATCTTCAGCGTCGTCGTGCTGCTCGTGCTCGTCTTCCTGGGCGGGCGGCTGGCGCAGATGCAGCTGCTCGACCGCGAGCGCTACGCCGTCGAGGCCGAGGGCAACGCGATCCAGGAGAACATCGTGCGCCCGGCGCGCGGCTACATCTACGACCGCGACGGCACACTCCTGGTGGACAACCAGACGACGATCTCCGTCTGGGTCTCCCCGCGCTACTTCGACCCCGCGCACCTGCCCGAGGTGGCCCGCCTCGCGGGCGTGCCGGACTCCGTCGTGCTCGGCCGCTGGCACGAGATGCGCGCCCGCTCGGCCTACCAGGCCGACTGGCTCCTCAAGGACGTCTCGTTCGAGGCGTTCGGGCGGCTCCGCGAGGCGCAGTACCGGCTCCCGGGGCTCACCTTCCGCGAGGACCAGCAGCGCCGCTACCACAGCCCCCCGCGCCTGGCCCACGTCCTCGGCTACGTCAAGGAGATCTCCGCCAGCCAGCTCGCCGTGATGAGCGAGCAGGGCTACCGCCTCGGCGACAACGTCGGCGTGGCCGGCATCGAGAAGGAGTACGAGACCGTCCTGCGCGGGCGCGTCGGGCGGGAGTACGTGCTCGTCAACGTGCACGGCATGGAGGTGCAGCCCTACGAGGGCGGCGCCTACGACGTCGAGCCCGAGTCCGGCATCGGCCTCCGCCTCGCCATCGACGCCGAGACGCAGGCGCTGGCCGAGAGTCTGTTCGTCAACAAGCGCGGCGGCGCCGTGATGATGGACGTGAACACGGGCGGCATCATCGCGATGGTCTCCGCGCCGGACTACGACCCGTCCATGCTCCTCGGCCGCCTCTCGCAGGCGGACGTGGACTACCTCTACCGCAACGAGGACAAGCCGCTGCTCGTCCGCGCCACGCAGAGCTACCAGCCGCCCGGCTCCACGTGGAAGCCGTTCATGGCGCTCATCGGCCTCCAGGAAGGGCTCATCACCGAGGACACGCGGCTCACCTGCGGGGGCGGCTACGTCTGGGGCGGCCGGCTCTACCGCTGCCACGGCGGCGCTCACGGCGCCATCGCCGTCAAGGACGCCATCCGCGTCTCGTGCAACACGTTCTTCTTCCGCCTGATGAACGACACCATCAACGGGAAGCGGATGGACCTGACGACGTGGAGCAACTGGGCGCACCGGTTCGGCTTCGGCGTCCTCGCCCCCATCGACTTCCCCCAGCAGAGCCCCGGCCTCATCCCGGACTCGGCCGCGATGGACAAGGCGTACCCGATGGGCTGGACGAGCGGCTACACCGTCAACCTCGGCATCGGCCAGGGCTACATGGGCACGACCCCGCTCCAGCTCGCCCGCTACGCCGCCGCCGTCGGCAACGGCGGCACCCTCGTCACGCCCCACCTCGTCAAGGAGATGGTGGACCCCGTCACGGGTGAGATCCGCGAGCCCGTCTTCCGCCGCCCCCGCCGCATCCCCATCGACGAGGCGAACTGGCGGATCGTCCAGCGCGGCATGGAGATGGTCGTCGAGGCCGGCACGGCCCGCCGCGCGGCCATCGCCCAGACCGACACGTTTCCGGCCATCGCCGTCGCGGGCAAGACGGGCACGGCCGAGAACCCGCGCGGCGACGACCACGCCGTCTTCATCGCCTACGCCCCGGCCGACGACCCGCAGGTGGCCGTCGGCGTGATCGTGGAGAACGCCGGCTTCGGCTCGACCACGGCCGCGCCCATCGCCAGCCTCATGATCGAGCAGTACTTCCGCGGCGTCGTGACCCGGCCCGACCTCGTGCAGGCCGTCCGCGCTCGCCGCTCCGCCGCCGACCGGGGGGCGTAGGGACGGTGGACCGCAGACGGTGGAACGCGGCGGAACTTCTCCCCCGTCGCCCACGCTCGACTTCTGACTTCTGACTTCCGCATGCGCGCCTGGTACAAGAACCTCGACTGGCCGACGGTCGCCCTCTGGGCGGCGCTCGTGAGCATCGGGCTGACGGCCATCTACAGCGCCACCCACGGCCCGGCCCGCGAGTTCCTCCTGCTCTCGGTCCAGCAGAACTTCGACCGCCAGCTCCAGTGGTTCCTGGTCTCGGCCGTGGCGATGATCGCCATCGTCCTGATGCCGGCGCGGTTCATCTACCGCGTGGCGCCCTGGGCCTACGGCATCACGATGGCGCTGCTGGCGGTCACGCTCGTAGCGGGGACCGTCGTCAACGGGGCGAAGGCGTGGCTCTACATCGGCCCCTTCGGTCTGCAGACGGGCGAGCTGGCGAAGGTGGGCACGGTCCTCTTCGTGGCCCGCTTCCTCTCGACCAACCGCGCGCGCGAGGGCGACTGGAAGTTCCTCCTCACCGCCGGCGGCATCCTCCTCCTGCCGGCGGCGCTCATCCTGCTCCAGAACGACACCGGCACGGCCCTCGTGTTCGTCGCGCTCCTCCCGATCATGCTGTTCTGGACGGGCGCCGTGCCGTTGCCGTGGATGGGCCTCCTCGTGGCCCCGGCCGTCGCGGGCTACCTCTACGTGTTCTCGGGCGACCCCAACACGGGGCTCACGTGGGGCTTCCTCTTCGCCGCCGTGTTCACGGCCGGGATGCTGCTCTACACCCGCTCGAAGGGGTTCGCGCTGCTGAGCTTCCTCGTGGCGGCCGGCACCGTGATGGGCGCGTGGATCGCGCTCGACAAGGTGCTCCAGCCGCACCAGAAGGCCCGCCTCGTCGCCTTCGCCGACCCGGAGGCATTCCGCTCGACGGCCGGCTTCCACGTCATCCAGTCGAAGGCGGCCATCGGCTCGGGCGGCTTCTTCGGCAAGGGGTTCACGCAGGGCACGCAGACCCAGCTCGCGTTCATCCCCGAGCAGTCCACCGACTTCGTGTTCACCATCATCGGCGAGGAGTTCGGCTTCCTGGGCGCGATGGTGATGCTGGTCGTCTTCGGCGCGCTGCTGATCCGGCTGACGGGGATGGGCGTGGCGGCGGGCTTCGCGTTCCCGCGGCTGTTTGCGGCGGGCGTGGCGGGCGTGTTCCTCGTCCACATCCTGATCAACGTCGGGATGACGGTGGGGCTGATCCCGGTGATCGGCATCCCGCTCCCGCTGATCTCCTACGGCGGCTCGGCGCTCCTGGCCAACACGGCAATGATCGCCATCGCGCTCAACCTCCACGCCCGGCGCGACGAGTTCGCGGTGTATACGGGGTAGCGTGATGCGTACCGTATTGCGTAACGGCACGCGACGAAAGGCCCGCGCCTCACGCAATACGCCTCACGCCATACCTACCCCTACCAGCCGTAGCGCACGGCGATGAGTTGGCCGGTGCCGAAGCCGGCGTCGAGCGGGAGCAGCGCATAGTCCACGCGGAAGGCGCCGGCGGCCAGCCCGGCGCCGGCCGAGAACCGCCGCACGGGGTCGTTCGCCACGTACCCGGCGCGGACGGTGAGCAGGTCGAACAGGGTCGCCTCGGCGCCCAGGCGGACCTGCGTCGGCTCCGCCTGCTCGGTGCGGTGGACGACCTCGGTGTGGAGCGCCGTCGAGAGCAGCACCGCGCTCTCGGTCGAGGCCACGAGTTGGAAGGGCCGCACGGTCACGCCGCCGCGGATCGTCGTCGGCAGCGGCGTGCGCTCGGCGTCGAGTGCGCTCATGCGGCCGAGGTGCTGCACGGCGGCCCCGAGGCGGAGGCCGTCGGTGGGCCGGAGCTGCACGCCCACGTCGGCGGCGACGCCGCCCGCGGAGGCCTCGAAGACGCGCTCGGAGAGCACCTTGCCGACGACGCCGAGTTGGAGCGTGCCGAACCGCCGCGCGTAGCCCGCGCCGACGGCCACGTACTGCACCTCGAAGGTGCCTGCGCTCGGCCCCGGCCCGTCGCGTGCGTCGAGTTCGCCCGAGGTCGTCCCGGCCACGAAGAGACCGAGGCCGCCCCGCCCCGCCGCGAAGCGGCTGCCGACGGCGACCGTGCGGGCGTCGCCGAGCCAGTCCTGCACGGCGAGGGCGGCGGCGTTGTCGCCCTCGGTGGCCAGCCCGGCCGGGTTGAACAGCGGCGCGAACGGCCCGTCGGCCGCCGCCGCGTAGGCGCCGCCGACGCCCTGCCCGGCGGGGTCGGGGTCGAGCGCGAGGAAGGCCAGCCCGTTCCCCTGCGCATGCACCGGCCCCGCCAGCAGCAATAGTCCTACGACCACCGACGGCCAAAGGCCCAGCGCCAACCGCCTCATAGCTCTACGTGCAGGGTGAGGACGTGCATCGTCCCGGTGGCGAAGGGTTCGAGGACGGCGGCGTAGTCGAGCCGCGCGTCGAGGTCGCCGAAGCGCTGGCGGAGGGCGAAGCCGGCGCTGGGCGTGGCGGCCCCGAAGGCGTCGGCCCCGAGGCGGTCGTAGCCGACCCGCACGCCGAGCGGCTCGGCGAGCCAGTACTCCGCGCCCACGCGCAGCATCACGTCGGCGAAGCGGAGGTCCTCCCGCGTCACCGTCGGCGTCGGCACGCCGGCCACGGTCCCGACGCCCGTCACCACGTCGGTCTCGACCGACTGCACCTGGGTCTCGACCTCGGCGGAGACGACGCCCTTCTCGCCGAGGCGGTAGGCCGCGCCGGCGCGGAGACGGACCGGGAAGCGGTCGGTGTTGGCGCCGCCGGCGCTACCGAGGAGGCCGGAGGTGTCCCAGTCGTACTTCGCGAGCAGGTCGTCGGCGGCGAAGGCAACGGCGAGGTTCTCGGTGATCATGCCCGTCACGCCGAGCGAGAGGCCGAGGGAGGTCGGGGCGTCGACGCCCTCGAAGAGGTCGGCGCGGTAGAGCCGGAGGCCGATGCCGCCCGCGATCCGCTCGGAGAACCGCGTCCCGAAGGCGACGAAGAAGCCGAACTCGCTGGTCGCGTAGTCGCCGGTGTGGTAGCCGCTGCCGTCGCGCCCGTCGATGTCCGAGACGCCGGCGTGGACGAGGCCGGCGGCGAGGCCGGCGTGCGGCCTCAGCGGCGCGGCGATCTGGAGGTGCTGCAGCTCGCGGTCGAACGTCATCAGCGCCGCCGACATCTCCAGCGACTGCGCGGGCAGGGCGGGTGCGAGAGCCGGATTGTGGTACGGGCTCGCCCCGCCGAACACGTCGGCCGTGAGAGCGCCGCCCATCGAGATGGCGCGGGCGCCGAAGCCGAAGCGCGCGAACGCCCCGGCGTACTGGGCGTGCGTGGCCGGGACCAGGCCCAGGGTGAGGGCGAAGAGGAGAACGAGTCGGTTCATGCGGCTACTCCAGCACCAGGATCTTCCCGGAGAACGTCTCGCCCCCGGCCTCGACGATGTAGAAGTACGGCCCGTTGGCCACGCGCGTCCCGAGGTCGGTCAGGCCGTCCCAGAAGACCTCGTTGGGGCCGTCGCGGACGGGCGCCTCCGCCTCGCGCACGAGGCGCATCCCGAAGTCGAAGATGCGGAGGCGGGCGGTGGTGCCGCCGCCGCTGAGGTCGAAGCGGATGCGGCAGACGCCGTCGGCGCCGGGCGTGTAGGGGTTGGGGTAGGCGTAGGCCTCGACCTCGGGCACCTCGTCGGTGGGGCTGGCCGGGTTCGTGGGCACGTTGACGCGGAAGACGCGCCAGGTCCGGCCGCCGTCCTCGCTCTTGAGCAGGCCGTCGCCCGCACCGACCCAGAGCGTGGCGTCGTCGGTGCCGGCGTCGGTCACGGCCACGGCGAAGGTGCCGGCCTCGGGGTTGAGCGGGAGCACCTCGCCGTCGGGGCTGAGGAAGGTGCGCTGGAGTTGCCAGGTGGTGCCGCCGTCCTCGGAGACGTAGAGGCCCTCCTCGCCCGCCACGTAGACGCGGTCGGCGCCGTCGAAGGCCACGTCGTAGATGCGGCGGGCCGGGATCAGGCGGGGCTCGAAGATCGGATTCCCGTCCTCGTCGTCGCCGATCCACTCGACGAGGCCGACGACCCCGCCGGTGTCGCTCGGCCAGCCGATGATCCAGACGGGGTTGCGCGCGTCCTCGTCGCCGAAGGGCTGCTCCTCGATGGAGACGACGAAGTCGCCGGTGAGGGAGGCGTCGGTGCCGTCGAGGGCGAAGCGGCGCCAGGCGCGGTCGCCCGTGGCGGGGTCGAGGTCGGAGGAGTCGGAGCGGGCCACACCGGCGGCCGTGCCGGCCCAGACGGTCCCGGCCTCGTCCACGAGGACGGAGAAGCCGAGGAAGCCGTTCTGCTGGACGCCCTGCGTGATGGGCGAGTAGAGGAAGTCGTAGGGCGTCTGAGGGTCGAGCCGGTCCAGCGTGTCCGGCGGCAGCACGATGCGCTCCCAGGTCTGGCCGTCGTCGCCGCTGCGGCGGAGGCCGCTCGCGAAGCCGGCCGTCCACACGTCGCCCGTCGCCGGGTCGTAGTCGATGTCGTAGGGCGGGCTCTGCTGGGGGACGATGACGGGGAGGGCCTCCAGCGTCGAGACGCCGTACTGAACGGTGGTGGCGCCGGGGTCGTCGAGGGGCGGGAAGCGGTAGGCCCAGGTCTGACCGCCGTCGGTGGAGAAAGCAAAGCCGGCGGCGGCCTGGACAGGCTGGCCGTCCGGCCCGAGGTTGTCCTCGTCACGGAAGCCGAGGCCGACCCAGATCACGTCGCCCTCGACGTCGATGGAGAAGATGGACGGGCGGCCGTTGACGGCGGGGTCGAGCGCCTCGTCGTCGAAGAAGGTGAACGTCTCGCCGTCGTCGGTCACGACGAGGTGGGGGCCGGCGTAGAGCCGGCCGCCCTCGGCGTGGAGGTTGGAGACGCCGTTGCGCGCGCCGAGGGGGAGCGCGTCGAGCGCGACGCCGCCGCTGAAGACCGGCTGCGCCGCCAGCGGCGCGGCGAAGAAAAACACCGCAAGCGCCAACTCTCCAGACCGTGTCATCCCGGACTTGATCCGGGATCTCCAATGATCACGCTCGACCTGAGTTGTGTTCGGAGATCCCGGCTCGGAGGCCGGGATGACATCGTCCTGAGGCATCGGATGCCCATTGAGACTGTAAAATGACACTCGACCTATTCGAACGTGATAGTGATGGTAACAGGCTCGCTCTGCTGTCCAGAGCGGTCCGTAGCCCGTATCGTGAAGTCCAGAGGGCCCGCGGGGCTTCCGCTCGGAACCTGGAAGGTGATGGTGTAGCGACCGTCGTTGGCCGTCTCGTCGCCGCTGTTAGTTGGTTCGCCTTTTTCATCGAACCCTCCGTCGTCCAACATTTCGCGCTCGGTTCCACCTTCAGGGCGAACCACGACGCGGCTGATGTTTTGCTGGCCGTCCGGATCCGTAACCCTCGCCACGATCTGGAACAGAGTAGGGTCCTCGCCCGCTGCGGGGATCGCAACCGTGCTCGGGTACTCGACGGGCTCCTCGATGACCGGCGGGCCGAGCGACTCGGCCGTGAACTCCAGCAGCCCCGTCACGAGGTTGCCGACCCGGCCGTCGGCGCTCGCCACGGTCACGGTGACGACGAACACGCCCGTCTCGCCGCGCGGGATCGAGAGCGTCGTGCTCGCGGCGAACCGGCCGCCACCGGCCGGGCTGAGCACACCCTCCGCGAGGGTTTCCGTACCGAACTCGGGGCGCACGAAGTAGCGCACCTCCAGCGCGCCTCCGCCCGGGTTCGAGACCTGCACGCTCATCGAGAGCGGGATCTCGGCCGTCGGCGCATCGGTGTCGAGGGCGAACTGGAGCGGCGTAAACGCGAACGCGGAGAGCGTCGGCGGCGGAGCGAAAGGGTCGGGCACGCCGGGGCCGTCGTCGCAGGCGGCGAGGGCGAGGCCGAGCCCGGTCAGGACGACGGCGAGGCGGAGCATCCGGGCGGGCGGCCGGGGAGCGCGGGGCATTCGAGCGGCGGGGCGGACGGAGAGCGGGGGCCGGCGTGCGGGGCGCGTCGGCAGGGGCGCAAAGGTACGGCGCTCGTAGCGGAAGGGGCGGGGGCGCTCCGGGGCGGATGAAACGACGGCCCGGAACATACGGGCAGCCTCCGGCGGCGGCAACCCGGTCCGGGCCGAAGTACCCTGTCGCGTACGGCGTATCGCATAGGGCGTAAGGGTTGCGATGCGACCTCCCTTACGCACTACGGACCACGCACTACGGACCACGCACTACGGACCACGCACTACGGACCACGCACTACGGAC
>CAZOJJ010000001.1:108685-130921 GCA_964580105.1 uncultured Rhodothermales bacterium
CACGCACTACGTCACACCCCGATGGCCACGTAGATCGGCCGGACCGAGAAGCAGAGCACGAAGATCACGAGGCAGAGGTAGCCGAGCGCGCGCCGGCGCGGCGTGAGCGGCTCGTGGACGAGCACGGGCGGGTGGTCTACCCGTATCACGAACACGATCAGCGCCACCCAGATCAGCCAGCCCCAGTAGCCGAAGGCGTCGGCGAAACCGGGGGCGACGTAGTGCGTGAACGCGGCAAAACCGGTCACCCCCAGCGCGGCCGGCGCAACGAGCACCGGGTCGCGCCAGAGCACGCGCCAGAGCAGCCCCGTCAGGACGAGCGCGAGCGCCGGCCACACCGCCCAGGCCTGCCCCGTCAGGCGGACCGCCTCCGCCTCGAAGGCGACGGCAAACCCGAGCGCGCCCGAGACCACGAGCCCGAACGTCGCCACCCGGGCGACGACCTGGTGGACGCGCGCCCCGAACAGCGCGTAGACCACGTGGCCGCCGTCGAGCTGGCCGACGGGCAGCAGGTTCAAGGCGGTGAAGAAGAGGCCGAGCCACGCCGCCAGCAGCAGCGGGTAATGCATCAACTCCGTGCCGGAGGGCAGCCCGGGCACGGCCTGGCGGACGAGCCAGAACAGCGGCGTGTCGCCGAAGAGGAGCGCGAGCTGACCCGGCTGGAGCGTCACCTCCGGCGGCGGGAAGCGCCCGGTCTGGGCGACGTAGGAGACCACGTCGGCGTGGCCCGGCACGTCGAGCAGGTACGACGGCGGCGGCAACGTGGCGACGGCGTAGGCGAGCAGCCCGAGGGCGACGACGAACCCGGCCAGCGGCCCGGCCGCGCCCACGTCGAACAGCTGGCGCGTGCGGCGGAGCGGCTCGCGGATGCGGATCACCGCGCCGAAGGTGCCGAAGTTGAGGATCGGCAGCCCGATGAGCGGAATCGGGATGTAGTACGGGAGCGAGACGTCGATCCGGTGCCGCCGCGCCGCGACGAAGTGGCCGAACTCGTGGACCGTCAGGAAGAGCAGAAACGAGACGGCGTAGCGAAGGCCATCCCCCAGGAAGTCGGCGTCGGCGAGGACGGAGAGGCCGGAGAAGAAGTCGCCGAAGCGGGACGGTGTGACGCCGTAGAGCAGGTCGCGCCCGACGAGGACGCCGCCGGCGTAGACCGCCGAGACGAACGTGAGCAGGAAGAGGCCGAGGTGGAGCCCGTAGCGCTGCCGGGGCGGATCGTCGTAGTCGGTCAGGAGGCTGTCGGCCACGGGGTCGCGGTAGGGCGCGCGGACGGGGGGTTCCACAGGCGGAGGGCTCACGGGAAGGAAAGGGCGCCTCTACGCGCGCCGGGCGCCGAGGTTTTGTGCGGTTTCAAGACGGGCGGCTCCGAACTCGGTAAGGGCGCACGGCCGCGCGCCCCTACCGCAGCGCAGCCAGGCCCGCCTCGATGCGGTCGGCGGCCGTGCGGAGGTCGTCCATCGAGGCGGCGTAGGAGAGGCGCACGCCGTAATCGGCGCCGAAGGCGCTGCCCGGCACGAGGGCCACCCCGTGCGCGTCGAGGAGATAGTCGCACAGCGCCGTGCTGTCCGTGACGACGGCGCCCTCGGGCGTCCGGCGGCCGAAATAGGCCGAGACGTCGGGAAAGAGGTAGAAGGCGCCCTCGGGCTTCGGGCAGACCACGTCCGGCCACGCCTGGACGCGGCTGAGCACGAAGTCGCGGCGCACGCGGAAGGCGGCGACCATCTCGGCGACGGGCTCGGGGCTCATGGCGAGCGCGGCCACGCCCGCGCGCTGCGAGATGGACGACGGCGCGCTCGTGAGCTGGCTCTGGACCTTCGCCATCGCGTCGATGAGCCAGGCCGGGCCGGCGGCGTAGCCGAGGCGCCAGCCGGTCATCGCGTAGGCCTTCGAGAACCCGTTGACCGTCACCGTCCGCTCGGCCATGCCGTCGAGCGTGGCGATCGTCGTGTGGCGGGCGTCGAAGAGGACGTGCTCGTAGATCTCGTCGGAGACGACGAAGACGTGTTCGTGAGCGCGGAGCACCTCGGCGAGGGCCTCGACCTCCTCGGGCGTGTAGACGGCGCCGGTGGGGTTGCTGGGCGCGTTGAAGACGAGCAGCCGCGTGCGGTCGGTGACGGCTGCGTCGAGCTGGTCGGGCGTCACCTTGTAGCCCGTCTCCGGCGTCGTCTCCACGGCCACCGGCTCGGCACCGACGAGGCGGGCCATCTCGGGGTAGCTCACCCAGTACGGCGTGGGGATGAGCACCTCGTCGCCCGGCCGGCAGAGGGCGATGACGGCCTGGGCCACCGCCTGCTTCGCGCCGTTGGAGCAGAGCACCTGCGCCGCCGACACGCCGAGCCCGTTCTCGCGGCGGAGCTTCTCGGCGACGGCCTCGCGGAGCTCGGGGATGCCGGGGTTGGGCGTGTAATGCGTGAACCCCTCGCGGAGCGCCTCGACGGCCGCCTCGACGATGGGCGCGGGCGTGTCGAAGTCGGGCTCGCCGGCCGAGAGGAGGACGACGTCGCGGCCCTGGCGGCGGAGCGCCTTCGCCCGGCCCGTGATGGCGAGCGTCTCCGACGGCCGCATCGCGGCGACGAACGGGTTGAGCGGGGTCGGTTCGGCGGCGGGCATGGCAACGGCGGCGGAGGGCTGGGCCGAAGATAGCGCGAAGGCGCCGGGCCCGTCCTCCCGGCGCCCCCCTCGGAAGCCCTGCCGAGGCGAACCCTCTCCGCCCGCTCCGCGGGCACCTCCCCCGGGGGAGAAGGGCGCGTTTCACCGCGGCGTATCGTGTCACGCGCTACGCTCCCTGCTCCGCGCTACGCTCCCTGCTCCGCGCTACGCTCCCTGCTCCGCGCTACGCTCCCTGCTCCGCGCCTCCAGCGCCGCCTGGACGGGCGCGGGCACGAACGAGGACGTGTCGCCGCCCCAGTGGTGGATCTCGCGGACGATGGACGCGGCCAGGAACGTGTGCTCCTCGCTCGGCATCAGGAAGACCGTCTGCACGGCGGGCGCGAGGCGGCGGTTGGCGAGCGCCATCCGGAACTCGTAGTCGAAGTCGGTCACCTGCCGGAGGCCGCGGATGAGGGCGGCGGCGCCACGCGCCTTCGCGTGGTCCACCAGCAGCCCCTCGAAGGCCGTCACCTCCACCCGATCCGCCGCCGCCAGCTCGGCCACACTCGCCTCGATCAGCGCCACGCGCTCCTCGACGGAGAAGAGCGCCTTCTTGGCCGCGTTGACCGCCAGCGTCACCTCGACCCGGTCGAAGAGCGTCAGCGCCCGTTCGAGCACGTCGAGGTGGCCGAGCGTGATGGGGTCGAACGTGCCGGGGTAGAGGGCCAGTCTCATGGAGCGAGGGCGTGTAGGGTGAGGGAGTGAAGGAGGTGGACGGGGCAGAACCCTCGTTCCCTCACTCCATCGATCCCTGGAACATACTCAGCACGGTCCGGCCGTAGGCGCGGGAGAGGACGAGCGCGGGATGGCCGGTGAAGTCGCGGCGAGCGTCGTGCTCCAGGACGAACAGGCCGCCCGGTGCCAGGTGCGGAAGCGCGAGGTCGGGCAAGTCGGGGAGCGCCTCCAGGTCGTAGGGCGGGTCGGCGAAGACGAGATCGTAGCGAGGCCCGGCCGGCCGGCGCAGGACGGCGACGGCGTCGGCGCGGAGGAACGAGCAGGCCGCCTCGACGCCGAGGTCGGCGGCGTTGCGACGGGCGAGGGCGAGCGTCTTCGGGTGCTGCTCGACGAACGTCACCGACGCCGCACCCCGGCTGAGGGCCTCCAGGCCGAGCGCGCCCGTCCCGGCGAAGAGATCGAGCACGCGCGCCCCGGCGAACGCCATCCGCGCACCGAGGAGGTTGAAGAGCGCCTCGCGGACGCGGTCCGTCGTGGGCCGCACGCCCGGCCCCGTCGGTGCCCGCAGCACCCGGCGTTTGAAGCGGCCTCCGATGATGCGCATGGTCGGGATCGGTTCAGAGCCCGGGGTAGAGGGTTCGGGGTGCAGCGTTCAGGGTTCGGAAGGGGAGCTCGCCCATCCCTGCAACCTCGCCCCCGCACGTTCACCGGAGCAGCGCGCCGACGCAGGGGACGTAGGCGGCGAGGAGCGCCGGGCCGGCCTCGGGCGGCGTGCGGCCGTAGACGGCGAGCGGGTCGAGCAGCGTGGGCGCCGCCCCGAACAGGTCGGCCAGCAGGCCGTACCGCGCCGGGTCGGCCTCCTCGCCGTAGAGCACGACGCGGCGGACCTGCCCCGCCTGGAGCCCGAGGCGGTCGAGAAGGGCGGCCGCGAAGTAGGCGGCGTCCTCGGGGGCGCGGCCGGGCGCGTGGTGGCCGTGGTACCACTGACCGTCGTGGACGAGCGCCAGCTCGGTGTGGCCGGGGTAGGCGCCGAGCGCCAGCGTGAACGGCGGCGGCGGCGCGGCCCGGTGCGCGTCGAGCGCGCGTACGACGGCGGCGGCGGCGTGCGTCGTGTCCACGAGGTCGTAGGTGTTCACGCCGAGCGCCTTGGCGATGAGCATCAGGCGGGCGTGGACGGGCTCAGGAACGTGGAGGACGTGGTGCCAGCGGTGCGGCCCGTCGGCCAGCACCTCCGTGCGCACCGGCACGGCGCGGATACGGACCGGCTGCGACGTGCTCACGTCGGCGAGGAGGGCGGCCTCCTGACGGAGCTGCTCGTAACGCTCCGGGGCGGCGAGCGCCTCGGGCAGCGGCGCGAAGAACCCGGTGAGCGCCGGGGGGTGGACGGCCACGAGGAGCGAGCGCGCCGAGGTGCCCCGAAAGATCTCGCGGACGGCCTCGATGACGGTGTCGAGGTACGTCGGCCCGGTGAGGCCGAGGACGGCCTCGTCCACGGCGAAGTCGAAGTCGCACGTGCCGAGGCGGCGGAGGCGGCCGGACTCGTGCGGCCCGGCGGCGGGCTCGACCTCGGCGTAGCGAAGCGCGGTGCCGTAGAGGGCGACGGCGGCCAACGCCGGCTGGGGCGTCGGGGCCGGGGCGTCGGGGTCGTGGCGGCCGGTCATGCGATCAGGAGACGGCCGCGTCCCGGCTCATTCCCAGGAGGCGGCGTTGCGGCGGGCCGGATCGGGGTCGCGGGAGCCGATGTAGTCCTCCTCGTTGTCCGGGTCCTGGAGGTAGTAGATCTCGACGCCGGTGGTGTCCGAGACGACCTCGTAGATGAACGGGCGGCCCGAGCGCGGGGAGTACTGGAGGGAGTCCGGGTCGAAGGTGCCGCCGCCGGGCACCTGGAAGACCTCGTTGAGGTCCTCGGCGGCGTAGACCGAGTCCGTCTCGATGAACAGCTCGAGGGAGTCGAGCGTGCTCGGGTAGGTGCCGCGCTGGTCGCGGTACTCGATGAGGGCCGTGCGGATGTGATCCATCCGGGCGCGCGTCAGCTCCGTCCGGAACTGCTCCGCCTCGTACGCCTCCCACGGCTCCGTGATGGCCCTGTAAAGAAACCACGCCCCCACCACGATGACGAGAGCGAGGGCGACCTGGATGACCAGGCGGAGCGTGTTCGAACCTTGAGCGGCCATAGGGAGAAAGGCTGCGGCGGAGCGGAAGGGTGAGAAGGCGCGCCGAGCCCGGGTCGGTCCGCGCGCCGCGCAAGGGCCGGGTAGTATACCCGCTCCGCGCGCGCAGATGCAAGGGTGACCCGGCGCCCCGGCCCTCCCACGACACCCCGACGCCCCGGAAGTTGCTCGTCCCGGCCGGCGCGAGGTTCAGGGAGGCCACGCCGTGCGGGAACTAATCGCCCCGCCCCTGTTCGATCCCCCGATCCCCCGATCCCCCGATCCCCCGATCCCCCGATCCCCCGATCCCCCGATCCCCTTGACCCGTCTCAGCGTCAACCTCAACAAGGTGGCCCTCCTGCGGAATGCCCGGGGCGGCACCCGCCCGAGCCTCCGCGCGGCCGCCGAGGCGTGCCTCCGCGCCGGCGCCCACGGCCTCACCCTCCACCCCCGCCCCGACGGCCGCCACGCCCTCGCCTCCGACGTGCTCGACTTCGCCGCCTGGCTTCCCGTCGAGCTCAACGTCGAGGGCAACCCCTTCGCCGGGCCCGGACGGACGGGCGACTACGCCTATCCCGGCTTCGTCGCGCTCGTGGAGCAGGCCCGGCCTGCCCAGGCCACGCTCGTCCCGGACGCCGCCGACCAGCGCACCTCCGACCACGGGTGGGCCCTCACGCCCGCCGAGGCGGATCGCCTCGGCCCGATCGTCGCGGCCTTCCGGGAGCGCGGCATCCGCGTGAGCCTCTTCGCCGACCCCGACCCCGGCGTGATCGAGCGCGCGGCCGCGGTGGGGGCGGACCGGGTCGAGCTCTACACCGGCCCCTACGCCGACGCCTTCGCGGCGGGCGACTACGCCGGCGTCCTGGCCCGCTACGCCGCTGCCGCCGAGCGGGCCCGCGCCCTCGGCCTCGGCGTCAACGCCGGGCACGACCTCGACCTCGACAACCTCGGGCCGTTCCTCTGCGCCGTGCCGGGCGTAGCCGAGGTGTCCATCGGGCAGGCGCTCGTGGCCGACGCCCTCCACCTCGGCCTGGAGGCGACCGTCCGCGCCTATCTCGACGTGATGGCGGAGGCCGGTGCTCCCGGCTGAGCCGCACCGGCCTCGCATCCAAGGATGAGAACCATCCTGAGATGAGGCGGGCGCAAGCGGGGTGGGAAATACATGCCGGCAACGCGCCTTCTCGGGGACGATCCTGCCCGGTAATCGGCGTGCAACGAAGCGCCGTCAACCGTCTCGTTGCATTTCGCGCCGATAAACGCGGCTCGCCCTGCACTGGCACCGTGCTCGCTGGAGGGTGGTTCGTTCCAGCCGCCCCCTCTCATGCAGCAGACCCTTCTCGCCGTCGCCGCCATCCTGGCCTTCTCGTTCTTCGCGCTCAACCAGCACCGCGCGAACGCCAGCGTCGAGCGCGGTGCCCTGGGCAACGAGATCGAACTGGCTGCGACCGACCTTGCCCGCGCGCAGCTCGTCGACATCACGGCCCGTGCTTACGACGAGGCCGATGTCGGCGTCTCCGGCTTCCGCAAGACCACCGACGGCCTCTCAACCGTCCTCGGCCCGGATGCGGGCGAAGACGACGTCGCGTTCTACGACGACGTGGACGACTTCCACGGCCGCATCTGGACGGCGACGGCCACCTGGGACGGCCAGCCGATGCAGTTCCGCCTCGGCGTCGTCGTGCGCTACGTCGTCCCCGCCAACCCCGAGCAGACGGCCGGCTCTCCGACGCTCGCCAAGGAGGTGAGCGTGACGGTCCAGGAGATCAACCCGACCGCCGAGCGGCGGCCGGTGACGGTCACCCTCGCCCAGGTCGTCACCCCGGCCTGGAACATGCTGCACGGCTGATCCCACTCCTTCACCCCTCCTCCCATCATGGCAGCCATCCTCGACCACCTCACCGCCATCCTCGTCGGCACCTCGCTCCTCGTGGTGCTGCTGTTCGTGCAGCAGCGGGGCAAGCAGACGGCCGTCGAGGCGACGCTGCACCACAGCACGCAGGCGGGCGCGATCTCCCTCCTCGACATGCTCGAGCGGGACGTCGAGAACATGCAGAGCCCCAACCTGGTGGGCTACACCCCGCGCGTCAGCCAGAGCGGCGGGCGCACGACCCGGTTCACCTTCCACACCCTCGCCGACCCGGCCCTTGGCGAGGCCTCCCCCATCGTCGCCGTCACGTACCGGCTGGAGAACACCTACTCCACGATGGAGGCGGGCGGCGCGACGCACGACGTCTACCGCGTGGCCCGCTACGTCAACGACGGGACGGGCTACACCTACGCCGGCGGCAGCGCCGAGGGCGTCTTCGACTTCGACGTGGCCCTCCTCTCGCGCGACGGGACGCAGATCGTCACCAACGGCTCGGCCCCGGCCGAGCTGGGCCGCGTCCGCGTGCACTTCCAGAAGGCCGTCGAGGGCATCGCCCAGCTGGCGTCGGACCAGGCCAGCACGTCCCGCTCGAACATGACCCAGCAGGGGTACACGTTCCGCCCGCCGGCCCTCTCCGTCGCCGAAGACACCGAGCTCCCGGCCGGCACGATCGTGCCGAGCGCCGAGGCCGAGTTGCCCGCCTCCCCCTATCCCCCGCCTCCCGGCGAGGGCGGCGGCTCCGGCGGCTCCGGTGGAGGGAGCGGCGGTTCTGGTGGAGGGAGCGGCGGTTCCGGTGGAGGGAGCGGCGGCGGCTCCACGCCTCCCCCCCCGCCTCCCCCGCCACCCGACCCTCCCCCTCCGCCCGGCATGGAACTCTAACTCGACGTGAACCGGGCGGCACCCGCCGCCCGGTTGCGCTCCCTCGTCTTCGCCCCTCTAGACCCCCACGTTCATGGGCAAGCTCACCCTCCTCATCATGATGGCGGCCGTCATCGGCGGCTCGATGCTGACGCTCCACACGCGCACGCTCACGACCGACACGGCGCGGGAGCGCAGTGAGGCGCAGCACGACCTCCTCGCACGCGACGCCGCCATCAGCGGCCAGAGCCTCATCCTCGCCGCCATGATGGACGAAGGCGGGTTCCGATCCAGCCTCGACTTCAACGAGCGAACCACCGCCGCCGGGCAGTTCACCGTCGACAACTACCAGCCGTCGGCGGACCGGCAGACGGTCACGTTCACGGTCACGGGGCACTCGGGCGGCGCCACCCACACCGTCCGCAGCAAGTACGAGTGGGACCCGATGGACTTCCCCGGCCCGCTCTGGCTCGACGTGCCCTACGCTACGGCCCAGGTGGACACCCGTGCCACCCTCAATGGCGGGCCCGGGGGGCGGCCGGCCTACTTCGACCAGCGCCTCTTCAACCAGCTCCGCCTCGGCACCCTCGTTTCCTTCAACCGGATGCGCGACTCGTTGAGTTACCAGATTGACGGGGCCCGGGGCTCGGCCGGATCCACCCAGTACGTGGACATGCTCCCGCTCCTCGACGACCTCAACGTCTCCGACGCGCGGGACCTCTACTACGCGGCCATGGGCGCCATGGACGCCGGCGACCCGATCGTCACCGGCCCCACGACCCTGACCGGCACCGCCACCCACACCGGCAACAAGATCGCCCACTACACCGGCGACCTCACCATCGGGACCGGCGGGGTTCTACGCGGCGACGGCGCGCTCGTCGTCGAGGGTGCCCTCCGCGTCGAGCCGGGCGGCGAGCTGGAGTGGGACGGCCTCGTCATCGTCCACTCGGACCTCCAGCTCCTCCCCGTCGAGCTCAACGGCAAGGTCACCATCGACGGCTCGCTCGTCGTCTCGCAGATGGCCGTGCCGCCGGGCGGCCACATGGACTTCACCGTCAACCGCGACCTCGACGGCAACTGGAGCGGGCCCGAAGGCAACACCGCCGGCAGCCCGTGGGGCGGCGGCTTCCCGTGGTACCAGCACAAGCACCGCTTCGACGTGGACCTCCCCGAAGGGCTCACGGTCTACTTCGCCGAGGCCGGACGGGACCGCCACGAGGAGTGGTCGCAGCTCCGCAACTCGATCAACGCCCTCGGCTCGCGCCAGGTCTACCTCGAGTTCGACAACGAGCAGTACCACGGCTACGCCAGCTACACGCTCGACATCGCCGGGGAGCCGCAGGTCTATACCGGCATGGTCAAGAACGGGTTCGGCCCCTTCGCCGACAGCGACGTGTACCGCTCGCTCCCGTTCGCGGCCAACGCGTTGCAGTCGTTCGTCCTCGACGTGCGCAGCCTCCGCATGCTCCGCGAGCGGTTCGACGACGAAGGCGGGTGCAACCTCTGGCCGATGTGCGTGGGCCGCAGCTGGGGCCGCCGCGAGGCCCTCACCATCCGCCTCGCCGACGCGGCCACGGGCCAGCGCCTCTACGAGGGCTCGCTCTACTGGCACATGCGCACCGACGAGCTTGCCCTCCACCTCGAGGAGGAGGCCGAGTGGCGCGACCGCATCGAGGCGGGCGAGGCCTTCGGCACGGCGCTCCGCATGGGCGAGCTCGTCCAGATCAACTTCGAGATGGAGCCCATCGAGGCCATCGGCCGCCGCCTCGGCTTCGACGGCGACGAGATGATCCACCGCGGCTCGTGGGCCTCGCACCACAGCCCGGACCAGAACCGCGCCATGGGTGGCACGGGCGGCGGCAACATGGTCTGCCACACCGACGGCACGGAGCAAATCACGCTGACCCTGCCGGCCTCGGCGATCCAGGCCCACCTCCGCCACGGCGACACGCCGGGTCCGTGCAGCAGCTAACCCGGCGCCGGTGGCCCCGGTGGGGGCGGAGGGAACCGGGTGCCCGTCTGCCACTCGGAGCGGCGGAAACAGCCCACCCCTCCTCGTAGCCGTGACCGAACTCGTGGCGCACCTGCTCCACGGGGACCTTCAGGGCGCCTGCGGCGCAAGCGGGATCAGCTGACCCCTCCACCCCGCCTCCACGACGCGTCTCGCCGCCGTGGACCGTCGTCGTTGCAAAACGCACGTCTGAACGCGCCCCGGTTGCGCCGTAGAGACCGGGCGAGCCAATCTGTTGCGTGGCGCACCCGGCACCGCCAAGGCCGCGTGCGCCGCCCGTGGGAGTCCCCCACGCGACCGCCATCCAGGTGGACGAACCGCACCCGCCGGCGCACGCGGGGCTGCCCGGCCCTCAAGGCTTCGCGTGCGCCCGGGGCGGTTCCGTCGGGAGCGACCCCGCTGGAATCATCGGACCTCCCGGGGAGCAGAGACGGAGCGAATGTGCATCGCACATGCCCATCCCGCTTTGCAGCACAGGGGCCGAACGCGAGAGCCGCTGGAGCGTAGAGAGCGCATTGCCTCTCCGCCCGTATGGAACCCGTCCTCGACCTCTCGTCCGTCCCGGCCGACCACCGCAGCGGCTACGTCGCCCTCGTGGGTGCGCCGAACGTAGGCAAGTCCACGCTGCTCAACCGGCTGCTCGGCACCAAGCTCTCCATCGTCACGCCCAAACCGAGCACGACGCGCCACCGCGTCCTCGGCATCCTCTCGGACGGCGGGGCCGACGACCGGCCCCCCTTCCAGATCGTCTTCCTCGACACGCCCGGCGTCGTCCGCCCGAAGTACCGCCTCCACGACTTCATGATGCAGGACGTGGACCGCGCCCTCGCCGACGCCGACGTGGTCGTCTTCCTCGCCGACGCCACCGAGGCGCAGCCGACGCACGACACGCGCGGCGCGCTGGAGCGGCTGGCGACGGTGCAGGCGCCGGTCCTCCTCGCCCTCAACAAAATGGACGCGATCCCGACCGAGCAGGCCCTCCCGCTCGTCGAGCGCTACACGGCGCTGCACCCGTTCGACGAGGTTCTCCCCCTCTCGGCCCTCAAGGGCACCGGCGTGGACCGCCTCCTCGACCAGCTCGTCCGCCGCCTCCCGCCGGGCCCGCCGTACTACCCGAAGGACCAGCTCTCCGAACACCCCGAGCGCTTCTTCATCGCCGAGATCGTGCGCGAGGCCGTCTTCCACCTCTTCCGCGACGAGGTGCCCTACTCGACGCAGGTCAACGTCGAACTCTACGAGGAGCGGCCGGACGGGAAGGACTTCATCGCCTGCGAGGTCGTCGTCGAGCGCGACTCGCAGAAGGGTATCCTGATCGGGAAGGGCGGCGCGGCGCTGAAGCGGCTCGGCTCGGCCGCGCGGAAAGAGGTCGAAGCGTTTCTCGGCAAGCCGGTCTTCCTCCAGCTCCACGTCAAGACCCGCGCCGACTGGCGCAACCGCGAGGGCTTCCTGCGCTCCTACGGCTACGGAGGGTGAAGGAAGAAACGGGAAGTACGAAGCGAGAACGATCGAGGCGGTATCCCACCCCTCACTTCTCACTTCCCACGCTCATTCCGAGGCCGGCGGTGACGGCGTGGCGGAAGGCGTCGGGAAGGACGCCGCGCACGGTGAAGCGCCTCCAGGCTCGACGGCGGGGGTAGGTGCGGCGCAGTTCGGTGAAGGCGCCCCCACGAGCGCCGGGCAACGCGCTCTGCATGGCGGCGCGGAAGCGGGCGTCGTCGGCACGGAGGTCGTAGGCCTGGCGGGCGAGGGCGTCGAGCCAGCGCGCCTCCGCCTCGGCGCTGGGCTCGGCCGGGGCGGGCGGCGGCACCACGACGAGGGGTTCCTCGGGCGAGGGCGCGAGCGAAGCCTCGGCGTTCCAGGCCGGCGGCGGCGGCTCCCCCTGTGCAACCAGCCACCGCCGCAGCGCCACCTCCAGCATCCGCGTCCCCTCCACCTTGCCGTCGAACGAGTAGCCCGCAACGTGCGGCGTAGCGACGTCCACGTGCCGGACGAGAGCGAGATCGGGCGACGGCTCCCCCTCCCACACGTCCAGCACGGCGCCGAGGCGGCCGGCCCGGAGCACGGCGAGGAGCGCCCGGTTGTCCACGACGGCGCCACGCGCGGCGTTGACGAGCCAGGCGCCCGGCCGCATCGCCGCCAGCGCGCCGGCATCGACGAGGTGGAAGGTGGGATGCGCCGATTCACCCTCGCGCGTCAGCGGCGTGTGGAGCGTGAGAACGTCCGCCTCGGTCAGCACGGCCTCGAACGGGACGAAGGCGTGCGCCTCCCCGCGCGCCTCGGCGGCGGCGGCGAGGAGCGGGTCGCAGGCGAGCACGCGGAGGCCGAGCGCCTCGGCGCGCGGCACGAGTCGGGTGCCCACCTGTCCGACCCCGACGACACCGAGCGTCTTGCCGCGGAGTCCCTCGCCGCGCTCGGTGGCCAGCGCCAGCAGCGCCGCGAGCACATACTCCACGACCGATTCCGCGTTCGAACCCGGCGCGTCCGCAAACGCGATCCCGGCGCGAGCGAGGAACGCCGTGTCCACGTGGTCCGTCCCCGCCGTCGCCGTGCCGACGAAGCGGACCGGCGTCCCGGCCAGCAGGGCCTCGTCCACGCGCGTCACGCTGCGCACGAGAAGCACGTCTACCTCGGCCAGCGCAGCCCGCGTGATGGCCCCTCCGGGCCGCAACCGGACCGATCCGAAGGGGCCGAAAGCCGTTTCCGCCAAGGGGATGTTGGCGTCGGCCAGGATGCGGAGGGCAGGAGGCACGGAGCCGAATCGGATGGGCGTCTACTCAGATACACAGGGGTGCGGCGCCGCAGGATACAGCGCGGTCGGCTTCGTCCGCTCCGCACAGAACCCCCACGCCGCGCTCACGCGCCCTTCACCGAATTCACACACCCCCCTTCTAGCTTGGACACATGCTGCGGTTGGGCGCGCAACGCGCCTCTGTCGTCCCCCTACGTCCGTGCTGCCTTTCGGGAGTTCATCCGGGCTTGATCGCTGCCGGGCCGGAGCGGCCCAGGTTGGCAAGATCTTGGCACCATGGTAGGGTGGATGGCCGAAGAGCCGATGCCGAAGGCCGCCACGTTTGTATCACCAACCGAGTTCGTCGCGCATGAACCACTTTGGGAAGAAGCTGATCGCTGGCTTGGCGTCGCTGCTTGCGCTCGTACTCCTCGCCCTCACGACGGCGTTCAACACGATGGACCGGGCTGCGCTCGCCGAGCAGGCCACCCCGATCGCTCGCGTCGAACTGACCGCCACCCCGGCGTTCTCGCCGGAGACCGTGAGCGACGACGTACTCTGGCTCGCCCGCTGCATCTACTCCGAGACGAAGCAGCCCGCCGAGCAGGAGCTGGTGGCCTGGGTTATCCGCAACCGCGTCGAGACCCGCTACCGGGGCCAGTCCACCTACCGCGGCACCGTGCTGGACCCGTTCCAGTTCAGCGCCTTCAACCCCGGCAGCTCGAAGCGCCGCCACTACCTCAACCTGAACCCGACCTCCTCGGCGCGCGGCTGGATGCGTGCCCTGGAAATCGCGCACGAGGTCTACCACGCTCCCTCGCACGAGCGCCCCTTCCCCAAGCAGACGCGCCACTTCTACAGCGAGCGCTCCATGGTGGGCGGCGCCACCCCGAAATGGGCGCGCGGCAAGACGCCGATCCGCCTGACCGGCCGCACCATCGACGCGCGACGCTTCCGGTTCTACGCCAACATCGCCTGATCCCCCCTGTGCACGACGCCGCGCCGTAACGCGGCCGCACGACCCGAGCGCCGAGCCCTGTAAGGCTCGGCGCTCGCCGTTTGAGCCGGTATCTTCGGGCCCCACCTTCTACCCGGCTCTCATGCCTCGTCGCTCCCCGGTGCGCCGCGCCGCACTGTTCGCCCTACTGCCCCTCCTCGGCCTCGGCTGCGCCGGCCCGGCCGCCTCGCCGCCCGAGGCGACCGTCTTCACCATCGAGGCCCCACCCGTCTTCGAGACCGAGGGCGTCCGCCTCGCCGCCTTCAACGGCGAGTTCCTCTTCGACGGGCGAGACGACGAGGGCGGCGCCTCCTTCCCCTGGAAGGGCGACCCCGACACCGCGCGTGCCCACCTGGAGGCCGTCGCCGGCGTGATCGCGACGCTCGACGCCGACCTCGTGGTGATCCCCGAGACCGAGCACCTCGGCGTGCTGGAGGCGATGGTCGAAGGGCCGCTGGCCGGCCTCGGATACACACCCTACCTCGTGGACGGCACCGACACGTTCACCGGGCAGGACGTCGGCCTCCTGTCCCGCCTGCCCATCGAGGCCGTGGGACGGACGGACGAGCGCGCGCCCGTCGGCGTCACCGGCGACACGTACGGCGTCTCGAAGAACCTCTGGGCCCGCTTCACGCTCGACGGCGTCCCGACGACGCTCATCGGCGTCCACTTCCTCGCCCGCCCGGACGATGTGGAGCGCAAGCCGCGTCGCGAGGCGCAGGCCGAGGTCATCCGCCGCCTCGTCGAGGCCGAGCAGGCCGAGGGCCGTGCCGTCGTCGTCCTCGGCGACTTCAACGACTTCGACGACGAAACCCCGGACGCCCGCGGGTCCCGGCCCATCACGGACGTCATGGCGCGCATCAAAGCCGCCGGGCCCGCTCCCGACGACGACCTCGTCAACGTCCTCGCCGACGTACCCCCCGCCCGCCGCTTCACCAACTTCTGGGACCGCGACGACGACGGCGAATTCGACGCGGGCGAGTTCAGCGCCATCGACCACGTGCTCCTCTCGCCCGCGCTCTACCGGCGCGTCCGCGAGGTGCGCTACGTCCACGCCCACGATCCCCGCACCGTGAGCGACCACTTCCCCATCGTGGTCACGCTGGGGCGGGACTGAGCCGAGGGGTTTCGGCAGCGCCCCACGGATCCTGGCGCGAGGGAGGGTCATAGAAACCGGGCCGGCGGCCGGGCGGCTCCCCGTCCCTGTCGGTCCTTTCTCGCCCTTCCCTTCTCCGCATGAACCCCGCCACCCGGATGTATACCCCGGACGCCGCCCTCTGGGCCCGCGCGCGCGACGGCGACCGCGACGCCTTCGAAGACGCCATCGCACCGCTGCAGGCGGACCTCCTCGACTTCGCGCGCCGGCAGGTCCGCCTCCAGCGCAGCCTCGGCCAGCTCCGCGACGGCGACCTCACGCCCGAGGAGCTCGTCGGGGAGGGCCTCGTGGCCGCCTATGACCGCCGCGACTCCTTCGACGCCGGGCGGATGCGCTTTCGCGCCTGGCTCTTCGGCATCCAGTTCCGCGCCTTCGCACGTCTCCTCCGGCAGGAGGCGCGCTACACCGCACGCAAGGTGGTCTCGCTCGACGAGGAGGTCCCCCAGAACGAGGCGCAGGACGCCGTCGAGGAGGCGCTCTACGAGTTCCGCATGCCCTTCGACGTGACGACCTACGAGGAACTCATCGCGGGCTCGGCCCCGGCCGACGTCGAGATCGAACTCGGCACCGACGGCCACGAGCTGGCGGGGCTGACCGACGACGAGCGCGCCCTCCTGGAAGCAGCCGACCTCGACCTGCCCCCGGCCGTCCGCCAGGTCGTCCTCCTCCACGACGAGTACCGGATGAATCTGGCCGAGGTGGCCCAGATCCTCGACGCCTCGCTGAAGGACACCGCCGAGGCGCTCAACCTCGCACGGACGACGCTCCGCGAGCAGCTCGGCTCCCGCGACGACCTCGGCGGCGACGAGGACGACGCCATTGACTCCTACACCGGCGACCCCGTCGAGTAGTCCCGGCTGCCCGGACTGCCCCCACGTTCCCTCCTACGATCCTTCCTTTCGTTCCATGAGCTCCCTCTCTCCGCACGACCGCGACACGCTCCTCGCCGAGCTCCGGACGCGCACCACGTCCCCCGGCTTCCACTTCCTTGCCCTCGAACACCTCCAGCGCCTCAACACCATCGAATCCGACGGCGCCCCCATCGTGAGCCTGTTCATGGAGCTCACGCCCGAAATGCGCGTCGGCGACGCCTGGGAGATCGCGTTCAAGGATCTCAAGGCGCGGGCGCTCTCGCACACCGGCTCCAACGGCCACACCCGCGCCGTCGAGGCCGAGATCGGCCGGATCGAGGACTCCCTCCGGGGCGGCCTGCCCCGCACGGGCCGCGGCCTCGCCGTCTACGCCTGCCGCGACCTCGGCCTCTTCGAGCAGTTCGGCGTGGCCACGGCGCTGCCCAACGAGGTCTACGTGGACCGCCGCGTCTACGTCCGCCCCCTCGCCCGCGTGCGCGACGAGCACGACCGCTTCGTCATCGCCCTCGTCTCGGCCCACAAGACCCGGTTCTTCTTCTCGCAGATCGGCCTCGTCGAGGAGGTCTACGCCCTCGACGGGCAGGAGCTCTTCGTGACCGACTTCGCCTCGAAGGATCAGCGCCAGGACATGAAGGCGGAGCTGAAGAAGGCGCAGGCCCAGCGCTCGGCGCACGCCCTCGGCCTCATCGCCAGAACGCTCGACGCGCGCCACGTCATCTGTGCCTGCGCGGCCGACATGGAGAGCGCGTTCACGGACGCGCTCGACCAGCCCACCCGCGAGAAGCTGGCCGCCTCGTTCGCCTGCGAGATCAACGCCACCGTGGCCGAGGTGGCCGAAAAAGCCGAACCCGTCCAGCGCGAGGTCGAGGCGCGCGAGGAGATGGAGACCATCGCGAAGGTGCGCGAGCTCATCCCCACCCGCGCCGTCACCGGCCTCGACGCCACGCTCGACATGCTCAACCAGCAGCGCGTGATGACCCTCCTCGTCAATGACGACCTCCGCATCCCCGGCGGGATCGACACCACGAGCGGGATGCTGACCACGCAGACCGACGGGACCTACGAGGCCACCGGCGGGCGCATCCTCCCCCAGGACGACCTCTTCGAGCTCATGCTGGAGCGCGCGCTGGAGCAGGGCGCCAGCCTGGAGCTCGTCCGCTCCGAGGCGGCCCGGGCCGCCCTCCAGACGCTCGGCCCCACGGCCGCGCTGCTGCGCTACTGAGAGGCGGGCGGGGCCCCTTCTACAGCCCGAACCCGACGCGGATCATGAACAGGCTCAGCTTGTAGTCGTCCGAGATGGCCGGGTCGAGCGCCTCGGCGAAGCCGGACACGTCCAGCGCGTAGCGGACCTCGGCGAACCCGCTGGGGCCGACGAGCGGCGGGTTGAAGCTCACGCCCGCGCCGACGTTGACCGCCACGTTCGTGGACTTCGTGTCGACGAGCGCGTTGCCCTCGCCGACGGGGAAGCGGAATTCCGGCCCGACGAGCGCGTAGGCTTTCACCACCGGCGTCGGCGTCTGGAACTTGACGTCGATGGGGAGGGTGACGAAGTCGGCCGTGACGGTCGAGGCCCCGGCCTGCACCTCACCCGAGCGGAGGTAGAGGAGCGCCGGGCGCAGCGCCAGCGGCCCGATCCCGACGTCGCCGTAGACGCCGACGTGGAAGCCGGTCGAGTTCTCGAGGTCGGCACCGGCCACGTCGTTGAGCGAGCCGAAGTTGACGCCGCCGGTGACGCCGAACGACGGGATGAGCTGGGCGTGGGCGAACGGGGCGAGGAGCAGGCCGGCGAGGGCGAGGGCGGCGAGGCGGAGGAGTCGCATGGGGAAGCGGGGTGAGGAGAACGGACGGGCCTCCCCACGCTCGACCGCGAACCCGCGTTCCCACGCAACCTCACCGGATCGACAAGTTGGTGAACAACCAAGCTGGCGAACGTGAGCGGTACGGTCTTTAGCCTCTTCTGAAGCGAGAGGCGGGCGTCTTACTTCAGGAGCGTGATCCGCTGGGTAAACGCCCGAACCGCTACGCCCGCCTCCGGCTCCATCACCGCGCGCACGAGGTACGCCCCGCTGGCGAGCCGGCGCCCGTCGAGGCGGAGCGTGTGGCGGCCGGCCGCGTACGGGCCGTCGGCGAGCACGGCCACCCGCCGCCCGAGCACGTCGTACACCGCCACCGTGACCCGCCCCGCCTCGGGCAGGGTGAGCGGAATGACCGTCTCCGGGTTGAACGGGTTCGGGTACGCCGGCTCCAGGGCGTAGCTGTTCACCAGCGAATCGGGTGGGCGGGAGTGCGTTCCGAGAATCAGCGTGTCGTTCCACCGCGCGAAGTTGAGAGAGGGCCGCCCCCCTGCCTCGGTGAACAGCCCGGCCACGTAGAGGTCGTTATCGACGCGTGCTAGATCAGCAGCCAGGCCGTTGACGCCCGAGCCGAGCGGATGCCACGACACGCCGTCCCATTCGGCTATGCTCAGGGTAAAATCAGGGACGGCGGGTGGAAAGCAGCGAAACTCCCCGCTCCCGGCATAGAGCACGTCGTCCTTGAAGGTCAGATCAGTGACGATGAACAGGCAGTCGTCACCACCCGCGTCTATACGTTCTCCCACCGCCACCCACCCCTCGGCCACCGGGTCCCATCGAACGACGTGCGCCAACTCCTCTGGCAGGCCCGAGGTAAGAGCGGCACCGCCTACGTAAGGTAGTCCTTCGGCGTCGAATGCGATGGCGCGTACGTAGCTGCTCACAGGGAGATCGCCGAGCGCCTCCCAACTGCTCCCGTTCCACCGGGCGATGGCGATGGCCGGCTCCCCGCCTGCTTGGCTAAACCCACCCCCGACGTAGAGGAGCCCATCCGGGCCAAACTCCAACACCTCAGCAGGGCTGTCGATGCCTTCGCCCAGCTCACTCCACGTTGCCCCGTCCCAGCGAGCCAGATACCGGACGCTCTCTCCTCCCGATTGAAAAAAAAGCCCGCCTGCGTAGACCGTGCCGTCAGACGCCACCGCGAGCGCGAGGACGAAATCGTTGAGGCCGGCGCCCAGGGCGTGCCACTCCTGGCCGTCCCACATCGCTACGTGCGACGCCGGCTTGCCCCCGGCCGTGTCGAAGTTGCCGCCGACGTAGAGCGTACCGTCGGGCCCGAATGCGAGCGCGTGCACCTCCCCGTCCACCCCGTCGCCGAGGGCGTGCCACGCCGCCCCATCCCACCGGGCCACGCCGTTTGCCGGCGTCCCGCCCGCCTCGGTGAACTCGCCGCCCACGTACACGCTGCCGTCGGCCGCAGGGACCATGGCGTAGGCGTAATCGTTGAGCCCGTTCGCTCCGAACTGCGGGTCCCAGTGCGCATCCACCGGCTGCGCATGGGCCCGGCCGAGCAAGCCCAGCACGATTCCGGCCAACACACCCACCCGGCGCAATGCGCCACGGGTTGCTTTATCTACGGTGGGAATTTGCAACGGTCTCTGAACTCGGATCAATCCCCTAGTACCAGCAAGAGGAAGCGTCACGTAACACCGGCTCGGAGTAGCGTGGACGATCTTGGTTGTCTGGTCCAAGAACACAGTCCTGGAGGACAAGGTCAAGGAAAAATTCGTACCCCTTGTACCCCGCCTCTCAAAACACCGCCGAGAGCTGCATGCGAACGATATGGATGGCAGGCGCGTTGGCGGGGGCGCCGCCGAAGTAGAACAGTGAGGTTTGTAAAAGGGGACGCAACCCCACGCATCAGGCCGGAGTTGGCACGCCGGCATTCCTGGTTCAGCTCGCCGTGCGACCACGTTCGGAGCCTCTCCGAACGGCCCGTACTTCCCATCCCGCATGAAAGTCGGCATCACCTGCTACCCCACCTACGGCGGCTCCGGCGTCGTCGCCACCGAGCTCGGCAAGGCGCTGGCCTCGCGCGGCCACGAGGTCCACTTCATCGCCTACGACCTCCCGCTGCGACTGGAGCACGTCACCGAGCGGCTCTACTTCCACGAGGTCCGCGTCAACAGCTACCCGCTCTTCGAATACCCCCCCTACTCCATCGCGCTGACGAGCAAGATGGTGGACGTGAGCCGCCACGAGGGGCTCGACCTGCTGCACGTCCACTACGCCATCCCGCACGCCACCAGCGCCGTGCTCGCCCGCGAGATCCTCGACGGCAAGGGGATCCACGTCCCGGTCGTGACCACGCTGCACGGGACCGACATCACGCTCGTCGGGCAGGACGCCTCCTACCGGCCCGTCGTCGAGCACTCCATCAACGCCTCCGACGGCGTGACGGCCGTCTCGGACTACCTCCGCCGCGAGACGCACGGCCACTTCGACGTCGAGCGCGCGATCGAGGTGATCCCCAACTTCGTCGACACGGCGCGCTTCCGGCGCACGCACAAGGAGCACTTCAAGCGGGCCATCTGCCCCGAGGGCGAGCGGCTCCTCGTCCACGTCTCCAACTTCCGCGAGGTCAAGCGCGCCACCGACGTCGTCCGCGTCTTCCACCGGCTCTTCCAGGAGGGCGTCTGGCCGGTGGACCACCGCTGCCACGGCAAGCCCGGCGGCGTCAAGCTCCTCCTCGTCGGCGACGGGCCGGACCGCCCGGTGGCCGAGGCGCTCGCGCGCGAGCTCGGCATCCACCACGAGGTCCGCTTCCTCGGCAAGCAGGAGCCCGTCGAGGAGATCCTCTCCATCGCCGACCTCTTCCTGATGCCGTCGGGCTCCGAGACGTTCGGCCTCGCGGCGCTGGAGGCGATGGCGTGCGGCGTCCCCGTCATCTCGACCGACATCGGCGGGCTGCCCGAGCTCAACGTGGACGGCGAGACCGGCTTCCTCCGCCCGCTCGGCGACGTCGAGGGGATGACGGCGGCGGCGCGGCGCCTCTTCACCGAGCCCGGCCTGCACGCCGCGATGGCGGAAAACGCGCTCGCCCGCGCCGAGACGTTCGACATCGAGCGCGTCGTGCCCCGCTACGAGGCGTACTACCGGCAGGTGCTCGACGAGCAGGCCGAGGTGCTCGGCCGGGTGCGCCCATGAGCGGGCCGAGGCGGAACGACGGCGGCGGGCGCCAGCGCGTCCTCAGCGGGCGCGTCCGCGAGACGGGCCGGGGCGAGGACCGCGCGCTCCGCCCCGAGGCGCGCCGGGCCAACCTCATCTCGCACAAGAAGCCGGTCTACCCCGCGAGCGACTACCTCCTCGACTACCTCGCCCGCTACGACCGCCTCGCCACCGAGGGCGCCGACTACGACAGCCTCCGCCGCTACACCGCCGCCGTCACGCTCTACGACGAGCTCGGCAACGACACCCTCTGGAACACCGTCTTCTACGGCCCCGTCGAGCAGCGAGAGATCCACGACGCCCTCCGCCTCACCTACGCCCTCCTCAAGTCCGACGGCGACCTCTCGACGGTCGAGCACCTCTACATCGACCGCGTGGACCTCTGCCTCTACGGCAACACGCTGCCCTTCCGCGTGCGCATCGTCAACGCGCTCAACGAGAACTTCGACTACTTCTACATCAAGCGCGTCGATGCCAACCGGCTCTACGGGCTGGAGCTGGAGCACGTGCTCTCGCCCAACCGCATCAATTACCTCGTCCACGGCGACACGCTCATCGAGGAGCACATCATCGGCATCCCGGCCGACCAGTTCATCCGCGAGGCGATGCCGACGAACCGGTTCGACGAGGTCCGCCTCGCCAAGGAGTTCGTCAAGTTCAACGAGCGCTGCTTCGTCCGCCTCCTCGGCGACATGCACTCGGGCAACTTCGTGATCGACATCACGCCGGACTTCGAGAAGATGCAGTACCGGATGCGGCCCATCGACTTCGACCAGCAGAGCCACCACTGGAAGAAGCAGGTCTACCTCCCGCAGTTCTTCCCGCAGAACAACGCCGTCATCGAGCTCGGCATGCAGCACATGACGGCCACGACGGTGGACCAGTACCAGCGCGAGGAGCGGGCGCTGATCGCGGGGCGGCTGCGCGCCAGCCACGGCCGCTACGAGGCGCTCATGCAGGTGATGCGCGAGGACCTCATCGCCGAGCCGGAGAACGTGGCCCGCCTCGGCCGCCAGCTCGCCGAGCACTACGCCGACCCCGCCTTCGCCGACTGCGCCACGATGGGCGAGCTGGTGTACCTCTCGCTGGAGCGGCTGCTCCACCGGCACGAGCCCGCCAGCGCCTCGCTCCTCCAGGGCCGCCCGCTGGACACGGTGTAGTCCTCGATCCGTTCTGCGGCACCGGCGGGATGCACCGGCGGGATGCACCGGCGGGATGCACCGGCGGGATGCACCGGCGGGATGCA
>CAZOJJ010000001.1:131021-134767 GCA_964580105.1 uncultured Rhodothermales bacterium
CCGTCGTCTCATCCGGCATGAACTGGCGCGACCACATCGTCTCGGACCCGCAGGTCTTGGGCGGCAAGCCCCGCGGGAAGGGCACTCGCCTGGGCGTGGCCTTTCTCCTGGGCCTCTTCGGCGCGGGCTGGACCATGGAGCAGGTGCTGGAGAACTACCCGCACCTGACGGAAGCCGGCCTCCACGCCGTGTTCGCCTACGCCTCGGAGATGCTCGGGGAGGAGCGCGCGCAGGCCGCGTAGTCCGTTTGGTGGGACCCATGGACAGTCCGCTCGTGGCTTATCGCGGATAGCCGCTTCTCGTGGATAGCCGCTTCTCGTGGATAGCCGCTTCACGCCCTTGCCCGATGCGCTTTCTCGCCGACGAGAACGTTCCGCTGGCGACGGTCCAGGCCCTCCGAGACCTCGGGCACGGCCTCGATTCCATCCTGGAGCAAACGCCCGGGGACCCGGACGAATCGGTGCTGGCGGCGGCACGAGCCCGGCAGCGCATCCTCATCACGTTCGACAGCGATTTCGGCCGCCTGCTCTTCCAGAAAGGCCTGCTCTTCCAGAAAGGAGAGCCCCGCCACCCGGCGTGGTCTACCTATGGTTCCACCCGGTCGTAGCGGACGAAGCGACGCGCGTCATTCTCAATCTCATTGCGTCGCGCGGCCACGCGCTTACCGGTACCTATACGACCGTGATGCGAAACCGCATCCGCCAGCGCCCGCTGCCCGGGGCCTAAAGCCCGAGGCCCCCGCTCAGAAACGGGTTCGTCCGCCTCTCCTGCCCGATGGTCGTCGTCGGCCCGTGGCCGGGGTACACCACCGTCTCGTCCGGCAGCGTGAGGAGCTGCTCGCGGATGGACCGCATGAGCACCGGCATCGAGCCCTCCCAGAGGTCCGTCCGCCCGATGGAGCCCTGGAAGAGCACGTCGCCGCCGAGGAGGACGCCCTCGGCCTCGGCGTAGAAGCAGACCGAGCCGGGCGAGTGCCCCGGCGTGTGGAGCACGCGGAAGCGGTGCGATCCCAGCTCGATCCCTTCGCCTTCTGCCAGGAGGTGCGTCGGCGCGGGCGGCGGGACGAGCGGCACGCCGAACAGCTCGGCCTGGACGGGCGCGAGCTCGATGAGCGGCACGTCGGCCGGGTGGAGCTGCCAGCCGCCGTGGTCGGCGTCCGCGCCGTAGCGTTTGGCGAAGTGCGCGCACCCGAAGACGTGGTCGATGTGGGCGTGCGTGAGGAGGAGGTGCCGCACGCGCACCCCCGCCGCCTCGACGGCCGCCTCGACCGCCTCGCGCTCGGCCGCCGTCGCCGTGCCGGGGTCGACGAGCGCCGCCTCGCCGTCGGCGTGGACGAGGTAGCAGTTCTCCGCGAACGGGCTGACGACGAACGACTGGATGTGCATCCGGGGATCGGGTAATCTGGGGGCCGGGTAATCGGAGGAGGAGCGAAACGTTCCGCCATCCGGTCCCCCGATCCTCCGATCCTCCGATTTCCCGATGCCCAAGCGTCTCCACGGGACCGTCCTCCGCGCGCTGCCGCTGCCGTTCCTGGCCGCGTTCTTCACGCTGATGTTCCTGCTGCTGATGCAGTTCCTGATCCGCTACCTCCCGGAGCTGGTCGGGCGGGGGCTGCCGCTGGGCGCGTTGCTGGAGCTGATCGCGTACAGCCTGGCCTACATGGTCACGCTGGCGGCGCCGATGTCGTGGCTGATCGCGCTGATCACGGCGTTCGGGCGGCTGAGCGAGAGCCGGGCCTACCTCGTCGTCAAGAGCGCGGGCGTCTCGCTGTTCCAGCTCGCCTGGCCGACGCTCCTCGTCGGGGCCGCGCTGGCGCTGGGCATGGCCTACTTCAACAACGTCCTGCTCCCGGACGCGAACTACCGCATGGCCAACCTCTGGCGGGACATCCGCCTGGCCCGGCCGGGGTTCGAGCTCGAACCCGGCGCGTTCTACACCGGCATCGAGGGGTACGCCATCCGCGCCGAGGCCATCCCGCCGGACTCCGCCGGGCTCCTTCTCGGCGTGACCGTCTTCGACGCGAGCCAGGGCGGCGAGCAGACCGTGCTGGTGGCGCGCGAGGGCCGCCTCGCCTCCACCTACGGCGGGCGGCGCCTCGAGATGACGCTCGACGACGGCGAGGTCCACCGCCGCCTCGCCCGCGACGGGCCCTACGAGCGCCTCACCTTCGACCGCTACCGCCTCGCCTTCGACCTCTCGGGCCTCTCCTTCGAGCGCCGCGAAACCGACGACGGCCCGCGCTCCGACCGCACCATGCGCTCCAGCGCCATGATCGCCATCGTCGACTCCCTTGACGAGGGCATCGAGGCGCGGCTGGACGCCCTCGCCGCGACGCTCCCCCGCCTGGGCCGCGCCGACTCCGCCCGCCTCGACTCGCTCGGCTTCGCCTTCGGCGGCCTCGGCCGCCCGCCCCTCCCGGGCCGCGACGGCGCGAAGACCGACCTCGGCGGCGCCCCGGACTCCGTCCTCCTCGGCGCCCACCGGGCCATCCTGGAAGGGCTGGACGCCGCCGAGCGCGAGGCCGCCTACGACCTCGCCGCCCAGCGCGCCCGCGTCCTCCGCGCCGAGGCCGACGCGGCGGCCAACGCCATCCGCTGGGAGCGCCAGCGCGCCGACCGCTACCGCGTCGAGATCTACAAGAAGAACTCCATCGCGCTGGCGTGCCTCGTGTTCGTGCTGATCGGCGTGCCGCTCGGGCTGGCCGTGGCGCGCGGCGGCGTCGGCCTCATCGCCACGCTGGCCGTGGTGGTGTTCCTGTTCTACTGGGTCACGCTCGTGCAGGGCGAGAAGCTGGCCGACCGGGGGATGCTCCCGCCCTGGCTCGGCATGTGGGCCGCCAACGCCATCGTCGGCGTCCTCGGCGTCTACCTCGCCGTGCGCGAGGCGCGCGACCCCGCCGGCCGCGACCCCATCCGCCGCCTCGCCGGCCTCTTCCAGCGCAAACGCTGAGCACCGGGCCGATGGAGGAGGGTGGATCGAAGGCCCACCCCTCCTCCATCCGCCCTCTTCCATCGGCCATGCTCTACCTCGTCCCCACGCCCATCGGCAACCTCGACGACCTCACCTTCCGCGCGCTCCGCGTACTCAAGGAGGCCGATCTCATCGCCTGCGAGGACACGCGGACGACGGGCGTGCTCTGCCAGCACTTCGGCATCGAGACGCCGCGGACGAGCTTTCACGCGCACAACGAGCACGGCAAGGCGGCCCACCTCGTCGAGCGGATGCGGGGGGGCGAGACGGTCGCCCTGGTGAGCGACGCGGGCACGCCCGGCATCTCGGACCCCGGCTACCTCCTCGTCCGCGAGGCCCTCGCCGCCGGCGTCGAGGTGGCGGCACTACCCGGGGCGACGGCCTTCGTCCCGGCCCTCGTCGCCAGCGGGCTGCCGACGGACCGGTTCGTGTTCGAGGGCTTCCTCCCGCAGAAGAAGGGCCGCCAGACGCGCCTCAAAGCGCTGGCCGACGAGCCGCGCACGGTCGTCCTCTACGAGAGCCCACACCGGCTGGTGAAGCTGCTCGGCGAGCTGGCCGAGCACGCGGGATCGGAGCGTCCGGCGGCCGTGGCGCGCGAGCTGTCGAAGAAGTTCGAGGAGGTCCGGCGCGGGACGCTGGCCGAGCTGCGGGCGCACTTCGCCGCCCAGCCGAAGGTGCGCGGCGAAATCGTCGTCGTCGTCGGCGGTCGGCCAGGCTGACCCCTACAGCGTCGCCTACAGCGTCGCAGCGGCGGAGAGGCGGTTCCAGTACATCAG
>CAZOJJ010000001.1:134867-174383 GCA_964580105.1 uncultured Rhodothermales bacterium
CCTACAGCGTCGCCTACAGCGTCGCAGCGGCGGAGAGGCGGTTCCAGTACATCAGCACGATGAGGCCGAGCCAGAGCGCATGCCCGATGCCGGTCGCCATCGCTACGCGGGCCCGGGCCTGGTCCGCCTCGGGCGCACCGACGGCGGCGCGGAGCCGCGTCCACCCCCCGCGGACGAGCCCCACCTGCACGGCCACGAGCAGCAGCCCGAGCAGCATCGCCGCGTGGTAGGGCCAGTCGTACCCGGCCATGCCGAGGTTGAGGAACCGGGGGTTGAGGAAGAACGCGATGAGCGCAGCCACGTAGCCGCCGACGGCGAAGATCGTCATGAGGCGGACGGTGCCGGCCCCGTCCACGGCCAGCATCGCCCCGACGGACGGCTCGGCCGCCGTCACAGCCCGGGCCTGGCGGGTGAGCCGCAGCCCGAGGCCGAACCACCCGGCGAAGAGCGTAACGTGCACGATCAGGGCGATGACGAAGGCAAGTACCAGAAACGACATGGCAACGGGGGTGAAGAGCGGGGCAGACACGCCGCGCCCGCGCGCCCGTTCCCGCAGAGGGCGCCTACTCGACCCGCCCGGACCCATTGCGGTGGTCGTGGTGGGGCTTCGATCGGTTCGCCTCGGCAGGTGCCACGCGCCCGCCGAGGCCGTAGCCCCTCTCCCGGGGAAAAGCCGGCGCCGGGTTGCGCGGCTTCCCGCACTGTTTTCATGCAGCCCCGGAGCCCGGCATTCTACCTTTCGAGCGATCAACTCACCGTCTGCATGCGTCGTCTCCTCGTCCTCCTCGTCGCTCTCGCCGCCCCGCCTGCCTCGGCCCAGGTGCAGGAGGTGCTCTTCCCCGGCCAGACCGGCGCGGAGCTCCGCGCCTCCCTCCGCGCCGCGTACCGCCCCGCCTCCACCACGGCCAACAACGACGACCTCTACGCCACCATTGACCGCGCCACGGTGGACGGCCAGGACGGCGTGATCGGCGTCTACACCGGCTATTTCGTCCCCTTCGACTGCAACCCGAGCTGCGACCCGAGCCAGGACGTGTTCAACGGTGGTGCGGGCATCAACCAGGAGCACACCTGGCCGCAGTCGCTCCTGAGCGGCAACGCCATCGACGACTACCACCACATCTTCCCCACGCAGGTCCAGGTCAATGCCGACCGGGGCAACCTCCGGTTCGCCGAAATCCCCGACGCCCAGACCAACCGCTGGTACCGAGGCGCCCCGCCCTACACCCAGACCACGCCACCGACGGAACACATCGACGAGTACAGCGAGCTGCGCACGAACCAGGCGTTCGAGCCGCGCGAGGACCACGCCGGCAACGTCGCCCGGGCGCTGTTCTACGTAGCCACGATGTACGATGCAGGGACCAACGCCGCCTTCCCGTTCGACGCCGCCCAGCAGGCGACGCTCTACGACTGGCACTACGAAGATCCCATCGACCAGGCCGAGTACGACCGCACCTTCCGGGTGGCTCAGTTCCAGCGGTCGGCCTCCGGCGCTCCCCTTCCCAACCCGTTCGTCCTCGACTCCACGCTCGTCCGCCGCGCGTTCTTCCCCGAGATCCCGACGGCCTCGGAGCCTGCCCTCCCGGCCGAGCCCGTCGGCCTGACGGTGGCGCCCAACCCGTTTCGGGACGCCACGGCCCTCACCCTCACGCTGGACCGGTCGCAGGCCGTCCGCGTGGAGGTGTTCGACGCCCTCGGCCGCCGCGTGGCGCGCGTCCACGACGGCCCGGCCCCGGCCGGCCGTACGACGCTGGCGATGAACGGCGCGGCGCTCCCGCCCGGCCTCTACCTCGTCCGCCTCGTCGCCGAGGCGGGCACGGCCACCCGGCGCCTCGTGCGCAGCCGGTAGCGAGGACGGGGGCCTCGCTCTACCGGTCCCGGAAGCCGAGGAGCCGCAGCCCGTTGAGCGAGACGAGCACGGTGCTCCCCTCGTGCCCGACCACCGCCAGCGGCAGCGGCAGCCCGACCGTCAGGATGAAGCCGACCATCAGCAGGATCAGCCCGAAGGCGAACGAGAGGTTGGCGATGAGCGTCCGCCGCGTCCTGCGGCTCAGCGCGAGCGCGTAGGGCAGCTTCGTGAGGTCGTCGGCCATGAGGACGAGGTCGGCCGTTTCGAGCGCCACGTCGGTGCCGGCCCCGCCCATCGCCACGCCGAGGCTGGCGGCGGCCAGCGCGGGCGCGTCGTTGACGCCGTCGCCCACCATCGCCACGGCGCCGTAGCGTTCGCGCAGGGCGCGGACGAGCGCCACCTTGGCCTCCGGCAGCACCTCGGCGTGGACCTCGTCGATGCCCGCCTCGGCGGCGATGCGCGCGGCCACCTCCCGGTTGTCGCCCGTGATCATGACGACGCGTTCGACGCCGAGGGCGCGAAGTTGGCGGACGACGGCCGGCGCGGCCGAACGCAGCCGGTCGGCGAACGCCGTCACACCGAGGGCGCGGAGCCCCTCGCCTTCCTCACGGGCGACGACCACGGCCGTCTTCGCCTCGCGTCGCAGCCGGTCCACGGCCGCCTCCGCCTCGGCGCGGTTGAGGAGCGGGCGCCCCTCGAAGTAACGCGCGTTCCCAATGTGGACCACCGCTCCGCCCACCCCGGCCGCCACACCCTGGCCGACGGTGGCCTGAAACCCCTCGGCCTCGGGAATCGCCAGCCCACGCTCCCGGGCCGCCTCGACGGTGGCCCTGCCGAGGTGGTGCTCGCTCCGCGCCTGCACGGCCGCCGCCAGCGCCAGCAGCTCGTCCTCGGCCACGCCCGGCAGCGGCACGAGGTCGGTGAGGCGCGTGCGGCCCTCCGTCAGCGTCCCCGTCTTGTCGAAGGCGACGGCCCGGAGCGTGGCGGCCTGCTCGACGTAGGCGCCGCCCTTGAACAGCACGCCGCTCCGTGCCCCGGCGGCGATGGCGCTCAGCACGGCGGCGGGCGTCGAGATGATGAGCGCGCACGGGCTGGCGGCCACCATCAGCGTCATCGCACGGTAGAAGGCCGGGGCGAATGCCTCGCCCCACGCGAGCGGAGGAAGCGCGATGGCGACGAGCGTGAGGGCGATCACGCCGAGCGCGTACGGCTGCTCGAACCGGTCGAGCACGCGCTGCGTCTCGGCCTTCTCGGATTGCGCCTCCTCCACCAGTCGGATCAGCCGCGCGATGGCCGACTCGCCCGCCCGCCGCGTCACGCGCACCTCCAGCGCGCCGCTGCCGTTGATCGTCCCCCCGAAGACCTCGTCGCCGGGGGCTTTGAGCACCGGCACGCTCTCGCCCGTGAGCGAGGCCTGGTCCACCTCGCTCTCGCCCTCGACCACGGTGCCGTCGAGCGGCAGCCGGTCGCCGGGGCGGACGACGTAGACGGCGCCGAGCGCGACCCGTTCGACGGGCACCGTCACGAGGCGGCCGTCGAGGCGGAGCGTGGCCGACTCCGGCCGCAGCGCCATCAGCGCGCGGATGGCCGTGCGCGAGCGGCCGATGGCGACGTGCTGGAGCCAGTTCGAGAGCGAGAACAGGAACAGCAGCATCGCCCCCTCGAACGGAGCGTTGATGGCGAGGGCGCCGAGCGCGGCCAGCACCATCAGCAGGTCGATGTCGAAGCGCCTTCGGCGGAGGGCCGCCATCCCGGCCCTGAGGCCGTCCCACCCGCCGAAGGCGTAGGCCGTCCCGAACCCGAGCCAGCGCACGAGCGGCGGCCCCGCCATCCACTCCGCCACGAGGCCCACCGCCATGCCCGCGAAGGCGAGGCCGACGAACACCGCCTCGCGGCGGAGCCCGCCCGGCGCCTCGGCCGCCTCGACGGCCGCGTCGGCGCAGCAGCCGGCGGGTACGTCAGCGGCCCTCGCCGCCGCGTCCGCGGCCTCGGCCACGTCCGGAATCGTCGTCGGGGTCGTCGTGTCCATCGCCCGCCTGTACGCCGGGCGCGCCGTCGCGGATCTCCGTGTGGCGGATGAGACCGCCGAGGTGGGCGGTGTAGCCGAGGTAGCCGCTCAACGCCAGACCCGCCGCGAGCGTGGCGAGCACGAGCGGGCGCGGCACCGACGTCCCCTTCCGGCCCACTACCAGCCCCGCCAGCGCGAGCACGCCCAGGACCACCGAGGCGAGAAAAGCCACCTTGCCCGCCTCCTCGTGGTGCTCGATGTAGTCGTGGCCCACGAATTCCTCGACGACCTCTTCGGCCTGCTCGCCCGTCACCCGCGCAGCGACGGCGCCGAGCGCACACGCCACGACGAGCAGCAACGCGAACGTGAGCACGGCCTCGCTCCGGCGGAGCAGCCCGTAGAGGAGTGCCGCCATCGCAATGGGCAGCCCGATGACCGGGATGTGGTTGACGAGCAGGTGGAGTTGCGCACCGTTGAAGACGAAGGCCGGCATGGGAGCGAGGGCAGATGATGGGAAGACTACGCCGCCGTAGCACCGGGAAGCCGGGGGAGAACCCGATACGCGGCGCCGGGCCGCATCCGTTTCACAGGCCGGGAGTTCTCCTACCACCCCAGCGGCTCGAACGCCACGACGGAACCGGCCGGCGGATCGTCCGCGGCTTCCGGGAGGTGGATGAGCCCGTCGGCGCGGAGGACGGAGGCGTAGAGATTCGAGCCCTGCGGACCGCTCGGCCGCACGTAGAGCCGCCCGTCCTCGCCCCACCGGGCGACGGCGCGGACGAAGTGGTGCAGCCCGGCAGCCTTGCGGATCGGCGCGTCCAGCACGGCAGAGACGAGCGGGCGCCGCACCTCGGCCCGGCCCAGCAGCGCCGCGAGGAGGGGACGGACGTACTGCTCGAAACAGACGAAGGACGACACCGGGTTGCCGGGCAGTCCGAAGACCGGCACCCCATCCAGCGTGCCGAAGGCGAGAGGCTTGCCCGGCCGCTGGCGGACACGCCAGAAGCACGGCGTCCACCCCGCCTCCTCCAGCACGACGCGGACGAGGTCGTGGTCGCCCATCGAGACGCCGCCGGAGAACACGAGCACGTCGGCCTCGCGGGCTCCGGGAAGGACGGCGTGGAGGGCGTCGAGCGCATCGGCCGCGTGGAAGGGGCCGAGCGGCGTGCCCCCGGCGGCACGGACCTGCGCGGCGAGGGCCGGGCCGTTCGAGTCGCGGAGCTGCCCGAAGGCGGGCGTGGCCGAGGCCGGCACCAGCTCGTCGCCCGTCGTGACGACGGCCACGCGGGGGACGCGGCGGACGACGACGCGGACCTCGCCCAGCGCTGCCAGCATCCCGACGACCGGCGGCGTGACGACCTGCCCGGCCCGGAGCACGACCTCGCCCGCGTGGAGGTCTTCGCCTGCCGGGCGGACGTGCCGCCCCGGCTCCGGCGCCCGCTCGATCCGCACGCGCCCCATGCCCGCCTCGGCCGTCCACTCCACCGGCACGACAGCGTCGGCCCCCTCGGGTACGGGCGCCCCCGTCATGATCCGTACGACCGTGCCCGCCTCGACGGGCCGCTCGGGCACGGCGCCCGCCGCTACCTCGGCTGCGACGGGCAGCGTAATCGGCAGCGACGCCAGGTCGGCCGTGCGCACGGCGAACCCGTCCATCGCCGAAGACGCGAAGGCGGGCACGGGCCCCCCGCTCACGACGGGCGCGGCCAGCGTGCGGCCGAGCGCCTCGTCGAGGCCGACGGGCTCGGCCGGCAGCACGGCCGCCGCACCCAGCACGAGGCGCCGCGCCTCCTCGACGCCGATCAGCTCACGCATACGGGTTCAGGCCGCCGGCGGCGCCCACGACGTGCAGTAGCCGCCGGGCGCGACCGGCCCCGGGAGCACCTGGCACCCTCCGCAGGGCGAGCCCTCGCGCGCGGCGTAAAACCGGCAGGTGTCGCAGCGCGACTCCGGCGTGGTCGTTTCGTCCACGTAGCGGAGGGCGTGGCGGACCTGGAGCTCCTGCTCGGTGAGCGCGTCGTGGCCTTCGCACGAGGCGGCCTCGGTACCAGCCCCGGCTCCACAGGCGGCGAGGACGGCCGTCGCGCCCAGCCCGGCGGCGAGGCGACCGAGGAAGGCGCGGCGGCGGAGGAGCGCGGGAGCGTCGGGGACGGGAAGCGGACGGTCGTCCATGACCGAAGAGCGGTGGGGGAGAGCAAGCGACCTCGCCTAGTCGGCAGCGACCTCGCCTAGTCGGCGAGGTAGGCGTCGGGCAGCGGCGTGTCCGGCGTCTCGTGCTGCCAGAATACGGAGAGCACCCACCAGCGCGCGCCGTCGTGGACGAGCTGGATGGAGTTGATGCCGCGCATGAACGGGGCCTCGGCCGGATCGAGGCGGCTCTCGTACGTGCTCCACACGTGCGCGATGGAGCCGTAGCGCTCGACGCGCCGGGCCGCCTCGGTCTCGTAGAACCCCTTGCCCTGGAAGATCGGGGCCGTCCGCATGGCCTCGGCGGACCGGTCCGCGAACTCGTCGGGCGTGAGGACGGACGGGGCGCGGCCCCCGGCCTCGGTGGGCGCCGTCGGCACGAGGACGCCGTCGGGATGGAAGAGCGAGCGGAACCGGTCCCAGTCGCGCTCCTGGTCCGCCGGGCCGGAGATCACGTCGTAGAGGGCGCCGAGGATGGCGTCGAGGGAAGCCACGTCGGCCGAATCGGCGGCGGGCTGGGCGGCGGCCGGGCGCACGAGGAGCAGGCCGGCGGCGAGGAAGAGGGCGAGGCGCATCGGAGCGGTTCGGGGCAGACAGGCCTCCGAACCTACGGCGCGCCGGCCGTTCCGCGGCTCACTCCATTACGTCGGAGACGGAGCGCCGAGGCGTGCCCTCGCGCCGCTGCGGGTACCCGACGCGGAAGACGACCTGCGGGAAGCCGCCGCCGGTGAGCCGCGCCAGTTCGCTCCGCAGCGTGGCGACCTCGACGGGCTGGTTGACGTAGGAGGCGAAGAGCCCCCGGTCGGCAGCGACGAGGAGGACGTGGGCGAGCGCCTGCCCGGCCGCCAGCCACGCAGGCGGGTCGTCGGTGGCGGTGGTGAGGACGAGCACGGCCGGGGACTCGCGCACGAGCGCGCGCTTCCGCGAGGCGAGCACGGAGGAGGGGAGGCGGCTGTCGGAGCGGCGGTCCCACTCGCCCTGCTCGTCGTCCGGCACGCCGTCGCGCCGGGGGTCGGTGGCGGGGCGAAGCCACCGGCCCATCTCTTCGGCGATGGCGGGGTCCTGCGCCTGGCGTACGATGCCCTCGGCCACCAGCGCGGCCACGGCGTCGCGGTCTTCGGGCGCGTCGAGGACGGCGAGGCGGGCGCCTTCCTGGTGCGCGGCCCGCTCGAGCGCCCACGCCGCCTCGAAGGGCACCGGCGTCTCGGCGAAGGCGCGGCGGTTGGTGTGGCGGAGCGAGAGGCCCCGGAAGAGCACCGCGTCGTCGTCCGTCGGCCGGTGGGGGCCGGCGATGGAGACGGCGGCGAGGTGGTCGGGGTCCGACCGATCCGGGAACGTCTCGACGGCGGGCTCGAGACCGAAGTGGCGCGCGGCCACGCGGAGGTGAAACAGCGCCGCGCCGCAACTCACGACCAGTTCGCGCCCCTCGGGGTCGAGCGCCGTCATCTGGCGGCTCCGGTCGGCAACGAGGTGGAGCACCTCGCCGTCGAGGCGGAAGCGCCAGGGCTGCGTGTTGAAGACACTCGGAGCGAGGACGGCGTAGTTGATCAGAAACCGGAGCTGCGCCTCGCGCGGGCCGTCGGCGGGGAAGTGGGCATCGACGACGGCGCGGGGGCCGTCGGAAGGGCTGGGCAGGCTCGACATGGCGGCGAAAGCAACGGGGGCGAAGAGGGTTGCCTGCGCAGACTAGCGCACGGCGGGTACCGCGTCAAACGGGGCGGCACGCGCCTCGATGCGGGGCCGTGCCCTACACCGATCCGTCCGGCGTCCGTACCATACCGCCCCGCCCATCCTCCGCCATGTCCGCGCACGTCCTCGCCCTCGACCAGGGCACCACCTCGTCCCGCGCCCTCGTCTTCGACGCCGCCGGGCGCATCGTCGCCCTCGCCCAGCGGGAGTTCGAGCAGCACTTCCCGCAGCCCGGCTGGGTCGAGCACGACGCCGATGCGATCTGGCGCACGCAGGAGGCCACGGCCCGCGAAGCCCTCGACCGGGCCGGCCTCGGTGCCGCCGAGGTCGCCGCCATCGGCATCACCAACCAGCGGGAGACGACGCTCGTGTGGGATCGGGAGACGGGCACGCCGATCCACCGCGCCCTCGTCTGGCAGGATCGCCGCACCGCCGCGCTGTGCGACCGACTCCGGGGCGAGGGCTACGAACCGGCGATCCGCGAAAAAACCGGGCTGGTGCTCGACCCCTACTTCAGCGGCACCAAGCTCCGCTGGCTCCTCGACCACGTAGAGGGCGCGCAGGCGCGCGCCGAGGCGGGCGCGCTCTGCTTCGGCACCATCGACAGCTGGCTCGTATGGAATCTGACCCGCGGGCGCGTCCACGCCACCGACGCCACGAACGCCTCGCGTACGCTCCTCTACGACATCCACGCGGGCGACTGGGACGACGATCTGCTCCGCCTCTTCGGCGTGCCCCGCGCGATGCTGCCGGAGGTCGTCCCCTCCTCCGGCGTCGTCGCCGAGACGGGCCTCTTCGGCGGCTCAATCCCCATCGCCGGGATCGCGGGCGATCAGCAGGCGGCCCTCTTCGGGCAGCGCTGCACCGCGCCGGGCATGGCGAAGAGCACCTACGGCACCGGATGCTTCGTGCTGATGCACACGGGCGAGGCGGCCGTCGCCTCCGAGCACGGGCTCGTGACGACCGTCGCCTGGCGCATCGGCGACCGGACCGCGTACGCCCTCGAAGGGAGCGTCTTCGTCGGCGGCGCCGTCGTGCAGTGGCTCCGCGACGGGCTCGGGCTGATCGCGTCCTCCGCCGAGGTCGAGGCGCTGGCACGGTCGGTGCCCGACAGCGGGGGCGTCGTGCTCGTGCCCGCCTTCACCGGCCTCGGCGCACCGCACTGGGACCCCTACGCGCGCGGCACCGCCGTCGGGATCACGCGCGGGACGACGGCCGCCCACCTCGCCCGCGCCGCCCTCGACGGCATCGCGCACCAGGTGGCCGACGTGCTCCGCGCGATGGAGGCCGACGCCGGGCTCGCGACGCACGAGCTGCGCGTGGACGGCGGGGCCGCCCGCAACGACCTCCTCATGCAGACGCAGGCCGACCTGCTCGGCGCACCGCTCGTCCGCGCGGCGGTGACGGAGACGACGGCGCTCGGGGCGGCCTACCTCGCCGGGCTGGCCGTCGGCGTCTGGCCCGACGGCGCGGCCATCGACGCGCAGTGGGAGGCCGAGGCCCGCTTCGAGCCGCAGGCGGACCCCGCCGAGGTCGAGCGCCGCCGCCGCACCTGGGCCCGCGCCCTCGACCGCGCCCGCGCCTGGGCCGAGGCGGACGGGGCGACCGCCAACCGATGAGCCCCCGCCGATCTTCTCGCTGCCCTCCCCGTCACCCTGAGCGCAGCGCGTCAGCGCAGAGTCGAAGGATCTCCGCTCCCCCCGTAGCCACGGAACTGGCAACGATCCTTCGCCTCCCTTCGCCTCGCTCACGATGACGGGTCCGGGGGCCGAGGCCCCAAGCCCTCCCTCAGCCCATCCCTCCTTCAGGCCATGAACCGCGACGCGATGCTCGCCGCCCTCGACGGCGCCGACGAACCCTGGGACGTGCTCATCGTCGGCGGCGGGGCCACCGGCCTCGGGTGCGCCATCGACGCGGCCTCGCGCGGGTACCGGACGGTGCTCCTCGAACAGGCCGACTTCGCCAAGGGCACGTCGAGCCGCTCGACGAAGCTCGTCCACGGCGGCGTGCGCTACCTCCGCCAGGGCAACGTCGCCCTCGTGCTCGACGCGCTCCGCGAGCGCGGGCGGCTGCTGGCCAACGCCCCCCACCTCGTCCGCGACCTCCCGTTCGTCGTCCCCAACTACGCGTGGTGGGAGGGGCCGTTCTACGGCATCGGGCTGAAGGTGTACGACCTGCTCGCCGGGCGCTCCGGCTTCGGCCGCTCCCGGCGGCTCTCGCGCGAAGAGACGCTCGAACGGATCCCCACGCTGGAGCCCGACGGCCTCGACGGCGGCGTGCTCTACTACGACGGCCAGTTCGACGACGCGCGCCTCGCCGTCAACATGGCGCAGACGGCCGCCGAGCAGGGCGCGGTCGTCCTCAACTACGTCGAGGTCGTCGGCCTCGTGAAGGAGGAGGGCGAGGTCCGGGGCGTCGAGGCGCGCGACGTGGAGACGGGCGCCGAGCGCGTCGTCCGCGCCCGCGTCGTCGTCAACGCGACGGGCGTGTTCACCGACGCGATCCGCCGAATGGACGACGCCGAGGCGCCGCCGATGGTCACGCCGAGCCAGGGCGTCCACCTCGTCCTCGACCGCGACTTCCTCCCCGGCGAGACGGCCATCATGGTCCCCAAGACCGACGACGACCGCGTCCTCTTCGCCATCCCGTGGTACGACCGCGTCGTCGTCGGCACGACGGACACGCCGGTGGACGGAGCCGTCCTGGAGCCGCGCCCGCTCGCCGAGGAGGTCGAGTTCCTGCTCCGCCACGCCGCCCGCTACCTCACGCGCGACCCGCGCCCCGAGGACGTGCAGAGCGTCTTCGCCGGGCTCCGCCCGCTCGTCGCCAACCCCGAGGCCGGCAGCACCGCCGAGCTCTCGCGCGACCACACCCTCCTCATCAGCCCCGCCGGCCTCGTCACCATCACCGGCGGGAAGTGGACGACGTACCGCCACATGGCGGAGGACACCATCGACCGGGCCGCGCTGCTGGCGGGGCTCCCCGAGCGGGCCTGCGAGACCGAGCGGCTCCAGCTCCACGGCGCCCACCCCAACGCCGACGCCTTCGGCGACCTGGCCAACTACGGCTCCGACGCCCCCGCCCTCCAGGCCCTCTTCCGCCGTGACCCGCGGCATGCCGCCGTCCTCCACCCCCGCCGGCCCACGCGCGCCGGCGAGGTCGTCTGGGCCGTCCGCCACGAGATGGCGCGGACCGTCGAGGACGTGCTCGCCCGCCGCACGCGGACGCTCCTCCTCGACGCCCGGGCCAGCCTCGAGATGGCGCCGCAGGTGGCCGCGCTCATGGCCGAGGAGCTGGGCCGCGACGACGCCTGGGCCGCCCGTCAGGTGGCCGACTACCGCGCGCTCGCCGGAGGCTACCTGCCGGCCTGAGCCCCGGCCCCTGCGAACCGGCTTGGCGAAGGCGCGCGGCCGACCTAGCTTCCCGCCATGCGCTACGCCCTCCTTGCCCTCGCTCTCCTCGCCGCCCCGGCCCTCGCCCAGACGGCCGAGCCCTCGCCCGAGGCGGCCGACCTCGGCACGGTTCTCACACCTGCCGAAGCGGCCGTGCAGGCCACGATCCAGGAAGACGGCCTCCACGTCGTCCACTTCTGGGCGCCGTGGTGCGACAACTCCATCGCCGAACTGCGCAACGGGTGGTACGAGGTGATCGAGGCCAACCCGGACGTGTCGTTCACCTTCGTGACCATCTGGAGCGACGGGGCGCCCGCGCGGGACGTGCTGGAGCGCTACGCCATTCCGGAGTCGGTGACGGTGCTGGCGCAGGAGGACCCCGGCCCGAGCGCCGTCGAGGCGAACCGCCGCCGGCACTTCCTCGGCCTGCCGGTGACGTGGATCCCGACGACGTGGGTGTTCCGCAACCGCGGCCAGCTCGCCTACGCCTTCAACTACGGCGAGCTCGAGATGCCCCAGCTCCAGCAGGCCCTCGACGGCGCCCGGAGCGACTGGCCTCACGATTGAGGGGCCACGCCGGTCCGCCTCTGCCCACCGCGGTCCCTCCACCGAGGCCGCCGTCGTCACGGGAGGGCCGCACCCCCGTGGTTATCTTGACGGGCTCCGGCACCGGCGGCTCCCCCTGGCCCACGCCGCGCGCCCCACCCACCCCGACGCAACGGCATGACCGGCAAGCTGATTGACCGCCTCGTGGCGGCGGGCGTGTTCCTCTACGCGCTCGTCGTCTACCTCCTCACCATGGCCGAGACGGCGCCCTTCTGGGACTCCGGCGAGTTCATCGCCTCGGTCTACGGGATGCAGGTGATGCACCCGCCGGGCGCGCCGTTCTACATCCTCCTCGGGCGGCTGTTCACGTTCCTGGCCCCCCTCTTCGGCGGGCTCACGCCTGAGCCGGTGGCGTTCTCGGTCAACCTCGTCTCGGTGCTGGCGAGCGCGTTCACGGTGCTGCTGACGCACCTCGTCATCGTCCGCCTCGTGCGTGTGTGGAAGGGGGCGCCCGAGGGGTGGAGCCCGGCGGACCGCCTCGCGGCCAACGCGGGCGGGGTCATCGGTGCGCTGGCCTTCGCGGTGACGGACTCGTTCTGGTTCAACGCCGTCGAGGCCGAGGTCTACGCCCTCTCGATGCTGTTCACGGCGCTCGTCGTCTGGCTCATCCTCCGCTGGCGCGAGGCCACGCTGGAGGAGGAGGCCGCCCTCCGTGCGCGCGGTGAGCACCCCTTCGGCCTCAAGGCGGACCGCTACCTGCTCCTCATCGCCTACCTCTTCGGCCTCGCCATCGGGGTGCACCTGCTCAACCTCCTGGCGCTCTTCTTCATCGCGCTCGTGGTGTTCTTCACGAAGGTGGACCGCGAGGACTGGACGACGCGGCAGCGCTGGTTCGGCATCGTCGGCGCGGGCGTGGCGGCGTCGCTGGCCTTCTTCGTCGTCTACCCCGGCATCATCCAGTGGCTGCCTTCGCTGGCCGACTGGTCCGGGATGCCGACGCTGTTCTTCGTCGCCCTCGTGCTGGCCCTCACGGCGGCCGTCGTGGTGACGCAGCGGAAGCGGATGCCGGTGGCCAACCTCGTAGCCCTCTCGATCACCGTCGTGATGCTCGGCTACTCGACCTACGGCGTGATCCTGCTCCGCTCGGCGGCCGACCCCCCGATTGACCTCAACGACCCCGAGACGGCCGACGCCTTCGTGTCCTACCTCAAGCGCGAGCAGTACGGCTCCACGCCGCTTCTCTCCGGCCTGACGTACGACAACGACGCCGCCCGCTACGGCGCCGACCCCTTCCGCGAGACCTCCCTCCCCCGCCGCTGGTCCACCGACCCCGGCCACGTCCAGGAGTACGCCCGCTACGCGTCCGACCTCGACTACTTCCTGCGGTACCAGGTCGGCCACATGTACGTCCGCTACTTCCTGTGGCAGTTCGTCGGCAAGCGGGGCGACTACCAGAACGCGAACTGGACCTCCGGCCTCGCGGGCGACCCGGACCCGGGCCGGTTCCGGAGCCCGAGCGAGCGCGCGAGCCGGAACGTCTACTTCGGCCTCCCGCTCATTCTGGGGCTCGTCGGCATGGCGTTCCACTTCGTGCGGGACTGGCGGCGGGCCTTCGCCGTGCTCATCCTGTTCCTCGTGACGGGCATCGGCATCATCCTCTACCTCAACCAGCCGCCCAACCAGCCGCGCGAGCGCGACTACTCCTACGTCGCCTCCTTCTTCGCCTTCTCGCTCTGGATCGGCCTCGGCGCCACCGGCCTCCTCGAACTCGCCACCGAGGCGCTCCGGGAGAAAGCCGCATCGCTGCGCACCGGCCTCGGCGCCGTCCTGGCCGGCGTGCTCTTCCTCGCCGTGCCGGGGCTGATGATCCAGCAGAACTTCCACGACCACGACCGCTCCGGCCGCCGCATCGCGTCCGACTTCGCGCGGAACATGCTGGAGAGCACGGCGCCGGGTGCCATCCTCTTCACCAACGGCGACAACGACACGTACCCGCTGTGGTACCTCCAGTTCGTCGAGGGCGTCCGCCCGGACGTCCGCGTCGTGAACCTCTCGCTGCTCAACACGGCCTGGTACATCAAGCAGCTCAAGAACCAGTGGGCGATGGAGTCGCCGCCCGTCCCCATGACGCTCTCGGACGCAGAGATCGAGGCGCTGCGGCCCACGCTCTGGACGCCCAGCGAGATCACGCTCCCCGTCAACGCCGAGCGCTTCCGCGACGAGACGCTCCGCGAGCTGGCCGACACGACCGGCATCCGCCCCACGATGACGTGGCGCGTGGAAGGCCACCCGTTCGACGGCCAGCGTGGCCTGCTCTACATCGCCGACCAGGCCGCGCTGGACATCATCGCCGCCAATGCGCAGCAGGGCTGGGAGCGGCCCATCTACTTCGCCTCCACCGTCGCCCGGGACTCCGAGCTCAACCTCGCGCCGTTCTTCCAGGACGAGGGCCTCGCCCGCCGCGTCCTCCCCTTCCGCACCGAGGCCGGCCCGGACGGCCGCGTCGTCCCCGAGATCTCGATGCGCCGCTTCGCCAACTACCAGTTCCGCGGCCTCGCCGACCCGGACGTCTACTACGACGAGAACGCCCGCAACATGGGCGACACGTACCGGCGCGTCGTGGCCGGCGCGGCGACGCAGATGGCCGAGCAGGGGCACACGGAGGAAGCCCGCGCCCTGCTCCAGCGGCTCCGGGAGGAGGTGGACCCCGGCGTGATCCCGCCGAGCTTCTTCTCCTACCTCCTGATGGCGCAGGCCTACGAGGCCGTCGGCGACCGGGAGCGCATGGTAGAGGTGCTCCGCCCGGCCGAGGACCTCGCGCTGCACGCCGTCGAGCGCGCCGAGCGGGCCACCACGCGGCGGGCGCAGGAGGAGGCGGCCCAGTACGTCAGCTTCATCCAGGGCGCCTACCTCCGCGCCGAGGCCTACGAGGCGGCGTCGGCCTTCTACGCCCGCCTCGCCGAGGCCACCGGCGAGCCCAGCTTCCGGCAGACGCCCGAGGAGATCCGCCGGGACGAGGAGCGCCGCCGCGCCGGCGTGCCCGTCCCGCCCGGCGGCTGAGCGTTTGCGAGGAGCTGAGCGTTTACGAGGAGAGGACGAGAGGAGGAACGTATCTCGGCGATCCCGTCCCACTCCTCCCCGTCGTACCTTACGGCTCGACCAGCCCACGCCCCCATGGCCTTCTCCTTCTCCGACGCCGACCTGGACCGCCTCGCGGCGGCGCTCGGGGTGTCCGCCGAGCGGGAAGGCGGCCTCGTCCGCTTCAGCCTCACCCACGCCCCCAGCGGCCGGCGGCTGGCGCTCGAAATCGCGCCCGAGGTCATGCTGCCCGACGGGCTCGACGCGGACACGACGGCGCTGGTGTCGGTCTACGGCACCAACGCGTTCCTCCAGATGCAGGGCTGCACCGGCTTCGTGGCCTCCGAGGAGCTCGGCGAGGTCATCTTCTTCGCGCGTCAGGGCGGCCGCGTCAGCGGCCTCGTCGTCGAGCGACAGGCCGGCTGCTCGCTCTACGCCAACGTCTCCGAGAAGCTGCTCTCGGCCGACTTCACGCAGCTCCCGCCGGAGATCATGATGAGCGCCGTCGCCCTCTCGATGAGCGAGCCGCTGTTCGAGTAGGCGGCACCGGGCGATGGACGACGGTACCCTCGCGATCCACCTCGTCCACCCCGAGCGCACCATTGAGGCGGCGCGGGTCCGCGCCGTCGTGCGGCGCGCCGCCGAGGGCGAGGGGTTCTCGGTCGCCGACCTCTCCGTCGTGCTGGCCGACCACGCCACCGTCCACGCCCTCAACCGCGAGTGGCTCGGGCACGACTACGAAACCGACGTCGTCTCCTTCCCCCTCGACGACGCCGCCCTCGCCCGGAAGGAGATCGACGGCGAGGTCTACGTTGACCTCGACACGGCCGCCGAGCGGGCCGCCGAGTTCGACGCGACGTTCGAGGAGGAAGCCCTCCGCTACGTCGTTCACGGCCTCCTTCACCTCATGGGCCACGACGACGCCACCGAGGCCGAGCGGGCGGCCATGCGCGCCCTGGAAGACCGCTATTTGAAGTGAGAAGGGGAAAGTGAGAAGGGGGCGGCTTCCGATGCTTCTTGCCCCTGCCGCCCCGCCCCGCCCTTTCTAACTTCCCACTTCTAACTTCCCGCTTCCCATGCGGCTCGTCATCGTCGAGAGCCCGGCGAAGGCCAAGACCCTCCAGCGCTACCTCGGCGCGGGGTACCGCGTGCGCGCCTCCCTCGGGCACGTCCGCGACCTGCCGAAGAAAGCGATGGCCGTGGACGTGGAGGGCTCCTTCCGGCCGTCGTACGAGACGCTGTCGAAGAAGAAAAAGACGCTCCAGGAGCTGCGCGCCTACGCCGAGCAGGCCGAGCAGGTCTTGCTGGCGCCGGACCCCGACCGCGAGGGCGAGATCATCGCGTGGCACCTGGAAGGGATGTTGAAGCGAGCGAACAAGAACATCGCGCGGGTGACGTTTCAGGAGGTCACCGCCGAGGCCGTCCGCCGCGCCGTCGCCAGCCCCCGCGCGGTGGACGCGCGGCTGGTGGACGCCCAGCAGGCCCGCCGCGTGATGGACCGGCTCGTCGGCTACACCGTCTCGCCGTTCCTCTGGCAGGCCGCGCGGGCGGGCGGCGCCGACGCCCCCGCCGGGCTCTCGGCCGGGCGCGTCCAGACCGCCGCCCTCCGCCTCGTCGTCGAGCGCGAGCGCGCCATCGCCGACTTCGTGCCGCAGGACTACTTCAGCCTCGACGCCACGTTCGAGACGCCCGACGGCGAGCGCTTCGAGGCCACGCTCCGCGAGGCGTTCGGGAAACGCGTCGGCGGCCCCAGCGAGAAGGGCGTCCAGCAGATCCTTGCCGACCGCGACGACGCCGAAGGGCTCGCCGGCCTTGCGCGCCAGGGCGCCTACGCCGTTCGCTCGGTCGAGACCAAGACCGTCCGCCAGAAGCCGCCGCCGCCGTTCACGACCTCCACGCTCCAGCAGGCCGCGAGCGTCCAGCTCCGCATGAGCCCCAAGCAGGCCATGCGCGTGGCCCAGCAGCTCTACGAGGGCATCGAGGTGGAGGGCGGCGAGCGCGCCGGCCTCATCACCTACATGCGGACCGACTCGACGCGCCTCGCCGACGAGGCCGTCGCCGCCCTCCGCGACCTCATCGCGCGCGACCTGGGGACGGAGTACCTCCCCAACAAACCACACGCACACGGCGGCAAGACCCCGAAGAACGCGCAGGAGGCCCACGAGGCCATCCGCCCGACCCACGTCGAGCGCACGCCGAAGGCGCTCCGCAAGTACCTCACGCCCGAGCAGCACGCGCTCTACCGGCTCATCTACTACCGCACCGTCGCCAGCCAGATGGCCGAAGCCGTCGTGGACCGAACGACGTGCGACGTGGCCGACGACCGGAACCGCTTCGTCTTCCGCGCCACCGGCGAGGTCGTCCGCTTCCGCGGCTTCCGCCAGCTCTACGAAGCGCCCGACGTGGACGAGAAGAAGAAGACCGCCGCCGACCGACCGCCCCAGCGGCTCCCCGCCTCGTTGCGCCCCAAGCTGCCCGTCGAGATGGTCGACCTCGGCGTGAACGCGCACCAGACGAAGCCACCGCCACGCTACACCGAGGCCTCGCTCGTGAAGGCGCTCGAAAAGGAGGGCATCGGCCGGCCGAGCACCTACAGCCAGACGCTGGCGACGATCCAGCAGCGCGGCTACGCCGAGCTCCGGGCGCGGAAGCTCCACGCCACCGACCTCGGCATGCGCGTGTGCGACCTCCTCGTGGCCCACTTCCCCACCCTCTTCGACCTCGGCTTCACCGCCGAGATGGAGGACCAGCTCGACGCCATCGCGAGCGGCGGGCGGCGCTACGAGGACACGCTCTCGGCGTTCTACCACGACCGCCTCCTGGCCGCCCTCCGCACCGCCGAGGCGCAGGTGGCCGGCGGGCCGAGAACGGAGGTCGGAGGACGGAAGACAGAGGTCAGGGGTCAGAGGACGGAGCGCGGCGAGCGCCCCGCCTCTACGCCCTCAATCCCTCCACCACCCAATCAGACCGTCCCCCAATGTCCCGACTGCGGGCGGCCGATGGCGCTCCGCGACGGTGCGCGCGGGAAGTTCTGGGGCTGCACGGGCTTCCCGAACTGCAAGGGGACGCGGGCCTACGTGGACCCGGCGCAGGCCGTCCGCTGCCCGGCGTGCCGGGAGGGCTTCCTCGTCGAGCGGCGCTCGCGGAAGGGCGCGGCGTTCTGGGGCTGCACGGCCTACCCGACGTGCAAGTACGCGCAGTGGGCCGAGCCCCTCGCGCGTCCCTGCCCCACCTGCGGCCACGCCCACCTCGACCGGCACACGCACCGGGACGGCGCCTCGACGATTCGCTGCCCGCGGTGTGACGCCACTGTTCCCGGGGCGGGGCCCTGACGGGGAAAAGCGGAGATAATCGCCCGCCCCCTTGACCTCGGCGGACCCTTCGCGTATCCATGTCGTGTGACAGGGGGCGGCGGCCCGCATCGCCCGTCTGGGCGGCCGCTCGTTGCGTTCTTTCCCATCAGTCAGGAGGGTAGTCTATGCAGACCCGGATCACCGCCCACCAGACCCACACGACCGACGGCCTGCGGGCCCACATCGAGAACTCGGTCGGCAAGCTGGGCCGCTACTACGACGGCATCCTCGATGCCCACGTGATCCTCAAGGATGACCCCTCGCCGGCGGCGGACAAACGCTGCGAGATCGCGCTGAACGTCTACCGGCAGACCCTCAAAGCCAGCGACACCGCGCCCACGCACCAGGCGGCCGTTGACGGCTGCGTGCGCCAGCTCCGACGCCAGGTGACCCGCTACAAGTCCAGGCTCCGCGACAGGAAGGGCGGCGGCACGCCGCGCCCGTAACCCTCAACCTCACCGTGTCAGAACGCCCCCGGTCGGAACGGCCGGGGGCGTTCGTTTTGCGCGAGGCCGGTCCGGCGTCTACGCCAGCTTCCGCAGCGGCGCCACGACGCGGCACACGTGCTCGGCCGTGCTCATGATGTAGAAGTGGAGGCCCGGCACGCCCGCGCTCATGAGCTCCTCGGCCTGCTGGCGCGCCCACTCCACGCCGATGTCGGCCACCTGCTCGTCCTTCGCCGCCTCGACCTCGGCTGCGAGCGCCTCGGGAATTTCGGCGTGGAACGTGCGCGGGAGCGAGCGGAGGTGGTTCTTCGTCGTGATGATCTTGAGGCCCGGCACGATGGGCACCGCGATGCCCACCTCGCGGCAGCGCTCGACGAAGTCGAAGTAGTGCCGGTTGTCGAAGAACATCTGGGTCACGACGTAGTCGGCCCCGGCGTCCACCTTCCGCTTGAGGTGGAGGATGTCCCACGTCATGTTGGGGGCCTCCTCGTGCTTCTCCGGGTAGCCCCCCACGCCGATGCAGAAGTCCGTCGGTGCGGCGTCGAAGAGGGCTTCGAGGAAGCGCCCCTGGTTCATCGCGCGGATCTGCGCCACGAGGTCGCAGGCGTACTGGTTCCGCGTGCGGTCGGGCCGCTCGGGCTTGACGACCCCGAGGTCGTCGCCGCGGACGGCGAGGACGTTGCGGATGCCGAGGTAGTGCAGCTCGATGAGGGCGTCCTCGGTCTCCTCGCGCGTGAACCCCCGGCAGAGCAAGTGCGGCACGGCGTCGATGCCGTAGCGATGCTGGATGGCGGCGCAGAGGCCGAGCGTGCCGGGCCGCTTCCGCTTGACGTGTCGGCGGTGCGAACCGTCGGGCAGCTCCTCGTAGTACGCCTCGGCCGCGTGCGCCGTCACGTCAATGAACGGCGGCTCGAAGGGGAGCAGCGTCTCTACGATGGCGAGGATCTCGTCGACGGAGCCGCCCCGGCGCGGTGGAATGATCTCGTAGGAGATCAGCGGCGAGGCGGCGCGCTCGTAGTGCTCGGTGACTTTCACAGGGGGCTTCGGGCTATGGGCTTCGGGCTGCGAGTATACGCAGGCTCGGGATCCGCAACCCGCCGCCCCTTAGTTCCGCCGCATCCACAGGTCGGCTGCCAGGCGGGCGCGGACGTCGGCGTCGGGGCTCGAGGCGGGGCCTTCCGGCACGGCGGGCGCCTGCGGGAAGACGGGCCGGGGCGCCTCGTGCCGGAGGTCCTCGACGATGTCACGCGCGCGCACGGGCACGGCCTCCCCGCGCCGCCGGGCCGCCTCGCGCCGCGAGAGCGGCACCGGCAGCGTCCGCTCGGGGACCAGCAGCCGCGCCGCCATCACGAACACCCAGAGCCCCACCGCGAACGCCGTCGCGACGACGGCCAGGACCAGGAGGCTGGCGGCGGCGGACATCGGCGGCGGGCCCGGGCAGGGTCAGGGTGATTCGGGGGCGTTCGGGAAGAGCAGCGTGTCCACCGGCACGACGAGGGGCTGCGCCATGCCCCGGGCGTCCAGCTCGGCCTGGCGCGCCTCCAGGGCGCGCGCCTCATCCTCCTGGAGGTCGATGGGCGTGGCCGAGACCTCCTGGAAGGTGTCGCGGAAGCCGGTGTCGAGGTAGGTGAACGCCAGGAAGATGATGAGGAAGACGACGCCGCTGACGAAGGCGAGCAGGTTGGAGCCGCCGTCGTACTTGAGGCCCATGAAGAAGGCCGCCACGAGCGCGGCCTTCGCGCCTGCGATGGCGAGGGCGACGGGCACGCTGAAGCCGCCGAGAGGGATGACGTCCGCCCGCTCCAGCAGCGCGAGGCCGACGGTCAGGACCGTGAGGGCGACGAGGCCGCCGAACGTCCGGACCAGCGTGGACCGCTCCAGGACGTGGTGGGCGCCGTGGCCGGTGTGCTCGACGTGGGAATCTGCGTGGTGCATGGGTTCCGGGGACCGGGTGCGGGGTTCAGGGTGCAGCCGTCCCGGCGCCCTGAACCCTGAACCCTAGATCAGATACATCAGCGGGAAGAGGAAAATCCAGATGATGTCGACCACGTGCCAGTAGAGGCCGACGTTCTCGACCGGCGTGTAGTAGACGCTGGAGTAGCGGCCCCGGCGGGCGTTCCAGGCGAGGATCGAGATGGCGACCATCCCGATCAGCACGTGGATGCCGTGGATGCCGGTCATCACGTAGTAGATCGAGAAGAAGAGGCCGGCGCGGCGGTCGTGGAAGATGGCCCCCTCGCGGGCGTGGGCGCCGTGGTCGTCGGCCGCGGCGTGCCCGCCCTCGGCGGCGCCCTCCGTTCCGGCGGGCAGGTCCTCCTGCCCGAGCGTGAGCGCGGCGGCCGTCTCGCCCACCCCCTCGGGCGTGCCCTCCTCCAGCACGAAGTGCTCGCCGGGGAAGATGCCGAGTTCGAACTTGTGGGTGTACTCGAAGTACTTCACCACCATGAACGTGCCTGCGAGGGCGACGGTGGCGATGAGGTTCCAGAAGAGCACCTTCTGGTTGTCCGTCTGTGCCCCCCGGATGGCCCACGCCACCGTGAGCGAGGACGTCAGCAGGACGACCGTGTTGAGGGCGCCCATGATGGTGTCGAGCTGGGTGCTCGCCTCGGCGTAGAGCTCGGGGTACCACGCGCGGAAGATGGCGTAGGCCACGAACATCCCGCCGAAGAGCAGGATCTCCGTCACGAGGAAGATCCACATCCCCAGCTTCGAGGCCGAAAACTGCTGCTCGGCCGAGACGAAGTGGTGCTGGAGGTGGGCCGGGTGCGGCTTGCCGTCGTGGCCGATGAGCATGAGATCCTCGTGGCCGTGCTCGTCGAGGCCGTAGACGCCGTGCGTCTGGGGCGCAGCGACGGCGGGCGAAGGGTGGTCTGCCATGGTTCGGGAGCGGTAGGGGCACGGCGTGCCGTGCCCCCGGTTCGTCAGCTACTTCGGTTGGGCGGTGCCGTCGTCTATCGAGAGGGTCTCCTGCGGCGCCCCGACGGCGACGTCCGGGACGGGCGCGGTGTGGCCGTCGCCGGCCGCGCCGTCGCCGCCGAGGACGGCGTAGTAGTCGTACGGGCCGTGGGTGACGAGCGGGGTGCGGTGGAAGTTGTGGGGGTCCGGCGGGCTGGTGCAGTAGGCCCACTCCAGCGTGACGGCGCCCCACGGGTTGCCCGGCGCTCGCTGGCCCCGGAAGAGCGAGTGGATGCCGTTGACGAGGACGACGAGCAGCCCGAGGCCGAGCACCCACGAGCCGATGGTGGAGAGCTGGTGGAGCGGCTCCAGCCACGGCATGTCCGGGTAGTCGTAGTACCGGCGCGGCATGCCCTGGCTGCCCATGATGAACTGGACGAAGAACGTGAGGTTGAAGCCGAGGAAGACGAGCAGCGCCGAGATCTTGCCCAGCGTCTCGTTGTAGAGCCGGCCGGTCATCTTCGGCCACCAGTAGTGGAGCCCGCCGATGAGCGCCATCACCGTCCCGCCCATCATCACGTAGTGGAAGTGGGAGACGACGAAGTAGGTGTCGTGGAGGTGGATGTCCACCGCGAGCGCACCCACCATGATGCCGGTCACGCCGCCGATGGTAAACTGGAACAGGAACGCGAGCGCGTAGAGCATCGGGGTGACGAGCCACACCGCGCCCTTGTACATCGTCGCCGTCCAGTTGAAGACCTTGATGCCGGACGGGATGCCGATCAGGAACGTGATCATCGAGAACACCACGGACGAGATCGGGCTCTGCCCGCTCGTGAACATGTGGTGCCCCCACACGAGGAAGCCCAGCAGCGCGATGGCGAGCGAGGAGAGGGCGACAGCGCGGTAGCCGTACACCTTCTGCCGGCTGAACGTGCCCATCAGCTCCGAGATGATCCCGAAGGCGGGCAGGATCATGATGTAGACGGCCGGGTGGCTGTAGAACCAGAAGAAGTGCTGGAAGAGCACCGGGTCCCCGCCGAGGGCCGGGTCGAAGATGCCGATCGAGAGCGCGCGCTCCAGCGCCAGCAGCACCATCGTGATGCCGATCACGGGCGTGGCCAGGATCTGCACGATGGACGTGGCATAGACGGACCACAGGAAGAGCGGCATCCGGTTCCACGTCATCCCCGGCGCGCGCATCTTGTGGATCGTGACGATGAAGTTGAGGCCCGTCAGGATGGAGGAGAACCCGGCGATGAACACGCCGAGCCCCATCGAGAGCACGGCCGTCCCGGTCTCCTTCGAGTACGGCGTGTAGAACGTCCAGCCGGTGTCCACGCCGCCGTGGTAGACGGAGAACAGCGCGAAGAGCATCCCGGCCCAGTAGAGGTAGAGGCTCAGGAGGTTCAGGCGCGGGAAGGCCACGTCCTTCGCCCCGATCATGATGGGGAGGAGGAAGTTGCCCAGCGTGGCCATGATGCTGGGGATGATGAAGGCGAACACCATCACCACGCCGTGCATCGTGAAGACGCGGTTGTAGGCCTCCGGCCCCATGATCGTCTCGCCCACCGTGAACAGCTCGGCGCGGACGAGCAGCGCGAGGATGCCGCCGGCGGCGAAGAAGAACGCCACCGAGACCAGGTACATGATCCCGATCCGCTTGTGGTCCACCGTCAGCGCCCAGGACTTGATCCAGGCCCAGGCGCGGGCGAGGCCGCGGACGTCGTCCGCCGGACGGGGCTCGCGGAGGTAGTTGTGGACGGGCTCGTGACCCGCGGGGTACGCAGCGGCAATCGTGGCCATGGCGTCAGGTATCGGTTCGGGGCCGCCCGGCGGGCGCCCCGGATTCAACGGCGGCGGAGAGAAGCTACTGACCGGCGTCGAGGCCGGCGGGCGCGGAGGGATCGCCGCCGCCCTCGTCGATGGCGGCGGTGGTGTCCGGGTCGGGAACGGCCGCCCCCTCCGCCTCGGGCGCCTCGGTGGGGGCGATGCCGCTGAGCTCCTGCATGTAGGCGATCACGCCGAGGATCTCGCGGTCACTCACGACCCCTTCGTAGGGCGGCATCTGGTTCTGGAACCCGGGTACGACGTAGGCGCCGGGGTTGAGGATGGACTCGCGGACGTAGGTCTCGTCCACCACGCCGGAGGCGCTGCCGGGGCGCGGCTCCCCCCACGTCCCCGCCCACGACGGGCCGACCATCTGGGACCCGTCGAGGGAGTGGCACGCGTTGCAGGCGCGGGCGCTGTAGACCTGCGCGCCGAGCTCGTTGAGCGGGAGGTCCGCTCCCGCCTCGGCCGACTGCAGGAACGCGTAGAACTCGTCGCGGCCGACGACGTGGATCTTGGCGCCCATGTTCGAGTGGTCCCGCCCGCAGTACTCCGTGCAGACGACCTGGTAGGTGCCTTCGGCCGGGGCCTCGAACCAGACGTACGTGTACCGGTTGGGCAGCACGTCCATCTTGATCCTGAACTCGGGCACGAAGAACGAGTGGATGACGTCCTGGCTCGTCATGATCAGCTTGACGGGCTGCCCGGCCGGGACGGTGAGCTCGCTCTGGGTGACGCGGCCGTCGGGGTACTCGAACGTCCAGAACCACTTCTGCCCCTTCACGTAGATCTCGTACGCGTCGGTCGGTGGAATCGAGGTGCCGACGTAGGCGCGGAAGCCGAGGAAGAAGACGATGAGCACGAGGATGGTCGGGATGACCGACCATGCGAGTTCGAGCGTCTTGCTCTCCTTCACCGGGACGGGCCGCTCGGCGTGGGTGCGGCGGCGGTACTTCCACGCGAGGTACACCACCCCGATGGTGACGCCGATGGTGAGGAGGACGCTCGTCCAGAGGATGAAGTTGAAGACGAGGTCGATCTCGCCGGCCGTCGTGGAGCTCTGCGGAGGCAGCCACAGCGAGCCGCCGTCCGTCCAGAAGGTTGTGCGCTCGTTCATCGGTCTTGCAAGGGGCCCGGCGGGCGGCTCACGCCGGCGGCGGGCCCGGGTCTGAGAGGTCCGGGGGGAGGCCCAGCGCGTCCGGGTCGCGGCGGCGGCGTTCGCGGCGCCAGAGCGGGACGAGCACGGCGGCGAGCCCCACGAGGAGCAGAACCCCGCCCAGCTTCATGATGCCCAGAATGTAGGGCGTGTAGGACCGCGTGGTGGGGTCGTACTGGAAGCAGGTTAGGAGAAATCGGTCGAGCGTGGAGCCGACGGTGCCCTCGCCCGCCTCGACGACGGCGAGGCGGAAGTCGCGCGGCGGGTAGGTGAGGCCGTAGAGGTAGCGGGTGACGGTGCCCTGGGGGCTGAGCAGCGTGAGCACGGCGCCGTGGGCGTACTCGCCCGTTTCGGGCACGAACTCGTAGCCGAAGCCGATCTCGCGCGCCAGCGTCGCGCTCGCCGCCTCCTCACCGGTCAGGAAGTGCCACGCCCCGGCAATGCCCGGGTGGGCGCCCTCGACGGCAGCCACGTAGCGCGCCTTGGCGGCGGCGGCCCGCGCGGGCGTGTCGCGCGGGTCGAAGGAGACCGTGACGACCTCGAAGTCCTCGCCCGGCGTCAGGTCGGTCTCGGCCAGCGTCTGCGCCACCGCGTCCAGGATGAGGCCGCACAGCATCGGGCAGCTGTGGTAGGTCATCACGAGGACGACGGGCCGATCCTTGCCCAGGAAATCACCGAGGCGGACGGGGGTACCCTCGCTGTCGACGAACCGCGTGTCCGGCGAAACGGTCTCGCCGAGGCGCTCGGTGACGGTGACTTCGGGCGGCTCGGCGGACGGCCCGCCCATCGGCTGTGCACCACCCCGGTCAGCCGTCGCGACGGCAACGGCCGTCAGCAGGAAGACGAGGGCGGCTCGGCGGACGGTCACGGTTCCTCCTGTTGGTCAGACGGCACTCCCGAGGCCGACGGGTCGGGCGCGGCGATGTTCCCCTCGCCGGCGCCGGCCGCTTCCGCCGGCGTCTCGGCCCCGGGCGTCTCGGCCCCGGGCTCCGGCGCAACCACGGCCGGCGCCGGGCTGAGCGAGATCCCGGTGAGGTTGAAGTCGGCGCGGGAGACCGGGGTCTCGGACGGAAGCGCGGTCGTGTCCGACGACGCCACGAGCGCCATGGCTGCCTCGATGGGGAGGCGGTAGGTACCCTCGGCGTCGGGCGAGGTGGCGTACTGGCTCAGGCGCGCCGCGGCCTCGGCGCGGTTCTCACGCAGCTCCTCGTAGCGCTCCGCCGGCACGTCGGCCGCTTCCGACTTCGTCGCGTTGAGCTGCGGGAGGTAGAACAGGAAGTAGAGGAAGAGGATGAGGCACACGATGGCGACGACCGTCGCGGCGACGAGGCCGAGGACCTGGCCTGCCTCGACCCCCTCGCCCTCGACGCCCAGCCGCTCGGCCTCGGCCTCGGCCTCGGGGCTGTGCGTGAACTCCTCCTTCACCTTCGTCGCCGCGCCGTGGACGAGGCCGGCGATGGGGCCGGTCGGCTCCTCCTCCTCCGGGCGGATGATCTCGGCGTCGGCCTCGGGGCGGCGGCCCTCCTGGGGCGTCGGCGCGGGCTCGCCTCGGTGGGGGTTCGGCGTGGTCTCCGGGGGCGTATCGGGCTTGCGTTCTTCCATCGCGGCGGCAGAAACGGGCGGACGGCAGCTTTCGGTCGGTGTCGAAAGCGGCGTGAACCACGGCAGGACGCCCGGTTACGCCGCCGTTCGGCTAGGCGTTCTCGAAGCGGAGCGAGTCGGCGAAGTAGGGATCGTTGTAGGGCGTGAGGCTGTGGCGGGAGGCGCGCCAGAGCGTCGTGCCGAGGAAGAGGCCGAAGAGGCCCAGCCACATCGTGAAGTCGACCCAGGCGAAGTGGGCGCGGGAGGAGTGGGCGACGGCCTCGAAGCCGACCGTCCCCCCCATGACGGCCTGGCCGTGCCCGACCGCCCCGGCCGCGCTGTGCGCCGCCTCGGAGGCCATCGTCGGCATCGCCAGCCAGAACAGGTCGAGGAACTGCATCACCAGGAGCCACCCGCACATGATGGCGAGCAGCGGGAGCGTCCGCTTGACCTGGCGGACGAGGAGGATGAGGAACGGGAAGACGAAGTGAAACAGGATGAGGCCCCACGTCACCGACTCCCAGCCGTTCGTGTAGCGGTCCATGAACCAGCGCGTCTCCTCCGGGAGGTCGCCGTACCAGATGAGCATGTACTGGCTGAAGGCGACGTACGTCCAGAAGATGACGAAGGCGAAGAGGAACTTGCCGAGGTCGTGGTAATGCTCGCGCGTGATCTCCAGTTCGAGGTAGCCCGCCTTGCGGAAGGTGAGGGCGAGGAAGGTGATGAGCGCGATGGCCGAGAGCCACGCCCCGGCGAAGAAGTAGACGCCGAACATGGTCGAGAACCAGTGCGGGTCCAGGCTCATCAGGAGGTCGTAGCCGGCGAAGGCCGTCGTGACCCCGGTGAGCGGGAGTCCGACGCCGCTCCAGAACCGCAGCTTCTGCGTGGTCTCCACGCTCGGCTCGGTGTCCTGCCGCACCGAGAGGGCGTAGAGGCGGAAGGCCAGGAACGACCAGATCAGGAAGTACGCCGCCAGGCGCACGACGAAGAACGGCGTGTTGAGGTACGCCTGCTTCCCGGCGAGGATGGGGTCGAACGTGGGCCCGTCGGCCTGGTAGAGCTCGGGGTGCGTCCAGTGGTAGAGGTCGTGCAGCCCGAAGAGCACGAGGGGCAGGCCGAGTACCGCCAGCAGCGGGAAGTTGGCCGCGAGCAGCTCGGGGATGCGGCGGACGGTGACGCCCCACCGCGCCTTCGTGATGTGGTGGATCATCACGAAGAACAGCGCGCCGAGGGCGAGCGAGACGCAGAACGTCCACCCCACGAGGTAGGCGTACCAGAACCGCCGCGCGGCCTCCTCGCCGCCGGCAAGGGCGAGCAGGCTCAGCACGACGAGGACGGCGCCGAGGCCGGCCGGGACGGCCCACCAGCGGAAATCATCGGAGAACTGGAACGCCCGGGCGACGCGGTCGCGGTCGGCCTCGGCGGGGTCCAGGAAGAGGCGGGTGAGAGGGTTCGCCATGGGGGCTGCGTCAGTGGTCAGGAGTCCGTGGTCAGTGGCTGTAGCCCGGCCGCCGTGCCCCGCAACGGACCACGGGCGACGGGCGACGGACTAGTTCTGGACGTTGACGTTCGGGTTGGAGGTGGCGAGGCGCTCGCGCTCGGGGGCGGGCACGTCCTCGGCCGTGGCGTTCTGGGAGCGCTGGAGGGCGCGGACGTAGGCGACGATGGCCCACCGGTCGGCCGGGCTGATCTGGTGGCCGTAGCTCGGCATGTTGCGGACGCCGTTGGCGATGACGGAGTAGAGGTAGCCGTCCGGCACGGTCCGCAGAAAGTCCGAGTGGTAGGTCGGGGCGGGGACGTAGCCGTAGCCCTGGCCGCCGTTGCCGGTCATGATGATGCCGCGGCCGTCGCCGGCGTCGCCGTGGCAGACGGCGCAGTAGATGGTGTAGCGCTCCCGGCCGCGCGCCACGAGCGCCTCGGTGACCGGGACCGGGATCTCGGCGACGAACGCGCCGGCGGCATCGCGGCCGAGCTGGAACGGCGCGTTCTCGGTCGTCCGCAGGTGCCCCCGCGCGACGGTGCCGGGGACGGGCGTCCGCATCGCCGCGCCGTCGGCGAAGAGGGGGTTGGCCTCCTGCTCCTCGAACCGCTGCTGGAAGTCCATGTTGAGGATCGGGTGGACCGGCTGCTTGGAGGAAGTCATTCCCTGGCAGCCGGCCAGGGCCACGGCGGCGAGCGCCAGGGCGGTGAGGAGCGGCGTGGAAAGTCGCGTCATGGGATCGGTACGGCGTATCGCGTAGCCCGTATTGCGTGAGGGGAGCCCGACCGGGCGCTTACGCAATACGCAGTACGCGCCGGCACTAAATCTCTCCGGTGGTGTGGGGCGGCGTGACGGGCGCGGCGGCCGGCCCGGCGGCCTCGCGGCCGACCGCCTCGGCGCCCTCGTGGCTGACGTACTCGACGGCGAGGGCGCCCTCCTCGAACAGCGCGTCGGCCGTGGCGCGGCGGTCGAACCGGCCGTCGCCGGCCTGGACGTGGAGGAAGAAACCGTCGTCGGTGGCGCGGCCGAACCGCTCCGAATGGAAGAGCGGGTTGTACGGCTTCGGCAGCCCGTTGAGCGCGAGCATCCCGACCACCGCCGCCAGCGCCGAGAACAGCACGGTCAACTCGAAGATGATCGGCACCGAGGGCTCGATGGAGAAGAGCGGCTTGTTCGAGATGTTGATGGGGTAGTCCACCGCGCTCGTCCACCACTGGAGCCAGTAGCCGAGGGCGGCGCCGGTGAGGCCGCCGCCGAAGACGATGAACCCGAGCTTGGACTGCCCGAGGCCGATGGCGCGGTCCATGCCGTGAATGGGGAACGGCGTGAAGGTGTCGAGGCGGGTGTAGCCGCGCTTGCGCAGCGCCTTGACGGCGTCGAGGAGCGCGCCGGGGTCCGAAAACTCGGCGAGCAGGCCGACGTTCTGGTCGGCGATCCGGGTGCGGAGGGCGTTCAGCATGGTCCGATCAGTCAGGGTCCGCCTGGTCGCGTTCGGAGGTGGAATACGGGACGGCCGGCTTCGGCCCTTCCGCGCCGACCGGGCCGTGACCGTCGCCGTGGCCGTCGCCGTGGCCGTAGAAGTGGGGGTCCGCCTGGGGCAGCACGCCCTTCACCTCGGCGATGGCGACCATCGGGACGAAGCGGAGGAAGAGGAAGAAGAGCGTGAAGAAGAGGCCGAAGGTGCCGAGATAGAGGGCCGCGTCCCAGATCGTCGCCGTGTAGTAATCCCAGCTCGACGGGAGGTAGTCCCGGTGGAGGCTCGTGATCACGATCACGAAGCGCTCGAACCACATCCCGATGTTGGTCGTGATGGCGATGGCGAACATGACCGGGATCGAGCGCCGGAACTTCTTGACCCAGAAGAGCTGCGGGAAGATGAGGTTGCAGCTCATCATGATCCAGTAGGCCCACGCGTAGTCCCCGAACGCGCGGTTCTTGAACGCGTAGGCCTCGTACTCGACGCCGGAGTACCACGCGATGAAGAACTCCGTGATGTACGCGAACCCGACGAGGGTGCCGGTCAGCAGGATCACGATGTTCATCTTCTCGAGGTGGTCGAGCGTGATGAGGTTCTGGAGGTTGTAGAACTTCCGCGCCACCACGAGCAGGGTCACCACCATCGCGAAGCCGGAGAAGATGGCGCCGGCGACGAAGTAGGGCGGGAAGATGGTGGTGTGCCAGCCGGGCACGATGGACACGGCGAAGTCGAAGGACACCACCGAGTGGACGCTCAGCACGAGCGGGGTGGCGAGGCCGGCGAGGATGAGGTAGGCCCGCTCGTAGTGCCGCCAGTGGCGGTTGGAGCCGGTCCAGCCGAGGGCGAGGAAGCCCAGGATCTTGGCGCGGAGCATCCGGCCCGCCTTCGCGGCCCGGTCGCGGAGCGTGCCGAGGTCGGGGACGAGGCCGACGTACCAGAACAGCAGCGAGACCGTGCCGTAGATCGAGACCGCGAACACGTCCCACATCAGCGGGCTCTTGAACTGCGGCCACATCGACATCTGGTTGGGGACCGGCAGCATCCAGTAGTCCAGCCACGGCCGCCCGGTATGGAGCGCGGGGAAGACGAGCGCGCAGGCCACCGCGAAGAGCGTCATCGCCTCGGCGGCGCGGTTGATGGAGGTGCGCCAGCGCTGCCGGAACAGGAAGAGGATGGCCGAGATCAGCGTGCCCGCGTGGCCGATGCCCACCCACCACACGAAGTTGACGATGCCCCAGCCCCAGCCGACGGGGTTGTTCACCCCCCACACGCCGGTCCCGTTCCAGACGAGGTAGGTGATGGCCAGGCCCATGATGCCCAGCAAGAGGAGCGCCACCGAGAACCCGAAGAACCAGAAGAGCGGCGTCTTCTTCTCGGCGTGGCCGGCCACGAGGTCGGTGATGTCGTGGAAGGAGAGGTTGCCCTGGACGAGCGGGGCGTCCTCGAGCGTCTTGGGGACGCCGCCGTGCTTCGCGCCGTAGGCCGTTGAGGTCGTGGTTGCCATGTTCAGGAGAAGAGGAGAGGAAGAGAGAGGGAGGGGAAGAAGCGGGCGCCCGGGGACGGCGCCGGCGCGCCGCGTCCTTTCTTCCGCTCTTCCGTTCTTCCTGTCATCGCATCAGGCTTCGGTGGCCGCCGCCGCGTCGCCGACGCGCTGCATCGTGGCGTCGAGGCGCGGGTTGGGGTTGCGCAGGCGGGCGAGGTAGCTCGTGCGCGGCTTCGTGTTCAGCTCGGCGAGCACCTCGTAGCTGCGCGGGCTCTGCTTGCTCCGCACCACGGCCGCCTCGGCGTCGCGGAGGTTGCCGAACACGATGGCGTCGGCCGGGCAGACCTGCTGGCAGGCCGTCTGCACCTCGCCGTCACGGATAGGCCGGTCCTCGATGTGGGCGTACTGCTGCACGCGGCGGACGCGCTGCACGCAGTACGTGCACTTCTCCATGACGCCGCGGAAGCGAACCGTCACGTTCGGGTTCTGCGCCATCTGGACTTCGAGCGGCAGCGTCTTCGTCCAGTTGTAGAAGTTGAACCGGCGGACCTTGTACGGGCAGTTGTTCGAGCAGTACCGCGTGCCGATGCACCGGTTGTAGGTCATCTCGTTGATGCCGTCCGGCGAGTGGCTCGTCGCGGCGACGGGGCAGACCGACTCGCACGGGGCGTACTCGCAGTGCTGGCAGAGCATCGGCTGGAACACCATGCCCGGCTCCTCCATCGCCGCCACGTCGGTCGTGCGGTCGCTGACGTAGTAGCGGTCGAGGCGGATCCAGTGCATCTCGCGCCCGCGCGAGACCTGGTCCTTCCCGACGACCTGCACGTTGTTCTCGCTCTGGCAGGCGACGACGCACGCGTTGCAGCCGGTGCAGGCGTTGAGGTCGATGGTCATCCCCCACTGCTGCTCGGCGTACATCGCGTTCGCGATGCGCGGGTCGTCGGACGCCGCGTTGCTCTCGCTCCAGAGCGGCGGGAACGCCTCCCAGGGCGTCTCGGCGATGTAGTGCTCCTCGTGCTTGGCGAAGTCGCGCTCGCGGAGGTACTCCTCGACGGTGGCCATGCGGACGATCTCGCGGCCCTCCATCGAGCCGTGGTCCTGCGTGGTGACCATGAGGTAGTCGGCCGCCTCGGGCGTGACCTCGGCCGTGACGAAGGGAACGTCGAGGCGGCGGAGGTGCGCCACGCGGACGCCGATGCCGGCGTCGTCGTCGCCGTTGGCGAGGGGGCCGGGGGCGTAGACGTCCACGTCGCGGTCGAAGAGCCGCGCGAGGAGGCCGCGCTCGGCGGCCTGGCGGTCGGTGTCGAGGTGGCGGCCCCAGCCGAGCTCGACGGTGATGGAGCCGTCGGGGTGGCCGGGCTGGATCCAGACGGGCAGCGTGGCCGTCGCGCCGCCGACGTCGAGCGTGACGCGGTCGGCGTAGTGCTTGCCGGCGTCGAGGTCCACGCCCACGCCGAGGGCCTCGGCCGTGGCCCGGCTCATGACGGCGGCGTTGTCCCAGACGAGCTTGGTGACGTTGTGCGGCAGTTCCAGCATCCACGCGTTGTTGGCGTAGGCGCCGTCGTAGACCTTGGGCGAGAGGCGGAAGACCACCTCGGTCTGGCCTTCGGGCACGACCGGCAACGCGCCGAGGTCGGCCGGGGCCGTCGGCGCGGCGCCGGGGCCGTAGGCCGTGCCGGGCACGAACCCGTCGTGGAGCGCCGTGCGCCAGGCGTCCTCGGAGCCGAGGCGGTCGCGGAGCGTCTCGCGGACGAGGTCGTAGCCGCCCGCGTTCCGGCCGGTGGCGAAGAGGGCGAGCACCTCGATGGCCGAGCGGGCGTCGGCGTAGAGCGGCGCGATGAGCGGCTGGATGATGGAAATGGTGCCGTCGTAGGCGCGGCCGTCGCCCCAGGCCTCGAGGTAGTGCGCCATCGGGACGTGCCACGTGGCACGCTGCGCCGTCTCGTCCTGGTGGAGGCCGAGGTGGATCGAGAAGGGCACCTGGGCGAGGGCCTCCTCGAAGCCGAGTTCGGCCGGGAGGCTGTAGACGGGGTTGACGCCGAGCAGGAGCACCATCGGCACGCGGCCCGCCCGCATGTCGGCCACGACGGCCGGGAGCGTCTCGGCGAGCGGGGCTTCCTCGGCCTCGCCCGTGCTGAGGTAGGAGACGGCGGCGGCGCCGTACTGCGCGTTGAGCGCGTCGCAGAGGGCGCGCACGGCGGCGGGCTGCGTCTCGCCCGCCACGAACGCGGCGCGGCCGTTCGCCGCGCGCACGTCCTCGACGATGGCCTGCACCATCGGGTCGAGCGAATACGGCTGGGACGCCGCCGACCCGCCGCCCACGCCGAGGGCCTGCGCCACGGCCGCAGCGAAGTGCGCCACGTCGGCCGCGCGGAGGGCGCGGCGGTGGTCGGCCATGCCGCCGGTGATGGTGTAGGTGCTCTCGGCGACGTAGAGGCGGCTCATCGAGCCGCGCTCGTCGATGCGCCGGGAGGCAGCGTACTCCCGGTTGTTCCAGACCGAGTTGACGTCGGTGGGCCCGAGGAAGTCGCCGTCGAAGGAGACGATGACGTCGGCCTCGGAGAAGCGGTAGAGCGGGCGCGTGGCGGCGGGCGCCTCGCCGTGCGGGGAGAGCGTGACCCAGCGGGTGCCGGGGAAGCGGGCCTCGAACTGGGCGCGGAGCCGGGCCTGCGTCAGCGACGACGACGGCTCGGCGAGGACGACGACGCCCTCGCCGCCGCGCCCGGCCACGCGCTGCACCTCGGCCGCGAACTCGCCCCACGACGCCGGCGCCATGCCCTCGCCCGTCCGGCGGCGCACGACGCGCGAGCGGTCAGGGTCGTAGAGGTTGAGCAGGCTCGCCTGCGCGAAGACGTCCGTCCGCCCCCGGCTGACGGGGTGCTCGGGGTTGCCCTCGACCTTCGTCGGCCGCCCCTCGTAGCTCTGCACGAGCAGCGCGTGGACGACGCCGCCGCGCGGGTAGGCCGTGGCGTAGAAGTTGGCCACGCCGGGGACGACCTCTTCGGGCTTGCGCACGTAGGGGAGGATCTCCTCGGCCGGTCGGCGGCAGCCGGTCAGGCCCGCGAGCGCCATCGAGGCGCCCATGACCTTCATGAACGAGCGGCGGCTGGGACCGGGGTCGCCCGCGAGGTCGTCCGCCGCGGTGGCGCCGGGGAGGAACTCGTTCCGGCGGAGGGCCGCGTAGCCGGGCGCGTCGTCGCGGTCGGCGGGGCTGCGCCAGAGTTTCGGCTGCCCGTCGGCAGCCACGTCGGCGGCGCTGAGAACGTCGAGTTCGATCATTGGGTGAGGTCCGGGGTACGAGGCGCCGGGCTCAGGATGCCTACCACCCTGAACCCGGCACCCGGCCCCCGACTAGTAGTGACAAGCGGAGCAGTTCTCGGGCGGTTTGATGCCTTCGGCCTCGATGCGGGCGCGGTTGGCCCGGACGTAGTCGGCGAAGGTCCGGTCGTCGGCGCGCACGCGGGCGTTGTAGCCCATCTCCGTGACGAGGGCGGGGTCACGGAGGTGTTCCTCGGGGTTGCGGTGGCAGTCGAGGCACCAACCCATCGAGAGGGGCTCGACGACCTGGACGACCTCCATCTGGTCCACCCGCCCGTGGCACGACTCGCACCCGACGCCGACGTTGACGTGGGGAGCGTGCGGGAACTGCGCGTAGTCCGGAATGTGGTGGACGTTGACCCACCGGATGGGCTCGCCCGTGGCCCAGCTCTCGCGCACCGGCAGAAGCTTGACCGACTCGGTGCGGATCTGGGAGTGGCAGTTCATGCACGTCTGCGTCGGGGGGACGTTGGCGTGCTCGCTGACCTCGACGAGGTTGTGGCAGTAGCGGCAGTCCATCCCGAGCTGGCCCACGTGGAGCGCGTGGCTGTAGGGCACGGGCTGCTCCGGCTGGTAGCCAACCTCGTAGAACTCCGGCGAGAAGTAGTACCAGACGAAGGCGACGACGAGGATTCCCCCAAGGCCAAGCGCGGCGAGCGTAATGAGGGGGAGGGCGTTCGCCTTACGCGAGAAGAGCTGCGGCATCGATCGCGAGAGCCCGCCGGATAGGCGGGCGCGTGGGTGAGCGCGGGAGAGGGCAGGAGAAGCCGCCCGAAGGTAGGAGCGGCACGCCGAGGGGGGCGTAGAAGATAGCTTGAAACGCCCCTCGGTGCCCCCGGCGGAAACCCGAGGGGACGGGCCGGACGGCGAAGCCGATGATACCACCGCCGGGCCTCCCGTTCCGGGGGATCCTGCGGGGATCCTGCGGGGATCCTGCATTATTAATTAGCGATGCCTCCGCGCTTGCCCCCTCAGGCAGACGATCGGGAGGCTCCCGGGCGGCTTCCCCGCTCCACCCGCACGCGGCGGCGGAAACGGAGCGTCAGGAACAGGGCCGCCGCCGCGAGCCCGGCGGTGAGGCCCCACCACACGCCGTAGGCACCGAGGTCGGTCCCGAACGCGAGGGCCGCCGCCGTCCCCATCCCCACGCCCCAGTAGGACGCCGCCCCGATGAACATCGGCACGCGCGTGTCCTTGAGGCCGCGCAGCGCACCCGCGGCCGTCGCCTGCGTCCCATCCATCACCTGGAAGACGGCGGCGATGCCGAGCAGTCCGGCCGCCGTCCGCACCGTCTCGGCCGAGACGGTCCCGGTCCCCTGCCCGGTGTACACCCACACGACCCACTCGGGCCGGAGCCAGAACAGCGCCGCCGCACCGAGCATGAACGTGGCGCCGAGGGCGATGGCCGTCCACCCCGCCCGCGCGGCGCCCACGCCGTCGCCGCGCCCCGCGGCCTGCCCGACGCGCACCGTCGCGGCCATGCCGATGCCGAGAGGCACCATGAACGTGACGCTGGCCGCGTTGATGGCGACCTGGTGGGCCGCCAGCGCCGTCGCCCCGAAGAGGCCGACGAGCAGCGTGCCGGCCAGAAACAGCCCGGCCTCCAGCCCGAACTGCGCGCCGATGGGCCAGCCGAGGCGGAAGAGCGTGCGGAAGTGCTCGGCGTCCGGCCGCCGCAGCCCGGCGAAGACGCGGTAGCGCCGCAGCGCCGGGACGAAGCGGACGTAACCCGCCATCAACGCGAACATCAGCGTCATCACGAACGCCGAGGCCCAGCCGGCCCCGACGAGACCCAGCGCCGGGAAGCCGAGCTTCCCGAACATCAGCACCCAGTTGGCGAACACGTTCGCTCCGGCACCGACGAGCATGACGGCGAGGAGGGGGCGCGGCCGGGCGAGGCCCTCGCAAAAGCCCCGCAGGGCGGTCAGCCAGAGGTAGGGCAGGATGCCCCAGCGGACGGCCCCGAGGTAGCCCGCCGCCAGCGCGGCCGTGCCGGGCTCCTGCCCCACCGCGCGCAGCACCGGCTCGGCGAACCCGAGGGCGACCACGAGCGGCACCCCCAGGACCGTCGCCAGCCAGAGGCCCTGGCGGGCGGACCGCCCCACCTCGGCGTCGTCGCCCGCCCCCACGGCGTGGGCCACCATCGGGTTGACGGCCATGACCACGCCGAGGCAAACCATCGTGAGGGTCATGTACACGGAGTGCCCCACGACGCCGCCGGCCATCGCGGCCGTCCCCAGCCGCCCGATCATGATCACGTCCACGAAGCCCATCGCCATCTGGGCGAGCTGCGTCAACGCGAGCGGCGCCGCCAGGGCGGCCGTCGCGCGGACTTCGCGGCGAAGAGGGGTGGACGACGCCGGAGGAGTGGACGACGCCGGAGGAGTGGACGACATCGGAGGAGTGGGAGCGGGCCGGGAAGGTAGCCGCGCGGGCGACCTCCCTCGAAATGCACACGTGAACGCAGGCCGAGGCCGTACCTTCCGCGCCGAGCCGTATCTTGGGCCGATATGCGCGCCGCTCCCACCCGCCTTATCTCCTCCCCGACGACCCTTTCGGAGACCCCCGACGTCTCCGTCATCATCGTCAATTACAACGTGCGGGAGTTCCTGGAGCAGGCGCTCGAATCGGTCGCCCGCGCCAGCGCCGGCCTCCGCGTAGAGACGTTCGTCGTGGACAACAACTCGGCCGACGGCTCGGCGGCGATGGTGCAGGAGCGGTTCCCGCACGTCCGCCTCATCGAGAACGAGGCCAACCTCGGCTTCGCCGTCGCCAACAACCAGGCCATCCGCGAGGCGACCGGGCGCTACCTCCTCATCCTCAACCCGGACACGCTGCTCCAGGAGGACACCCTCCACGCGCTCGTCCGCTTCATGGACCGGCACCCCGAGGCGGGCGCGGCCGGCTGCCGCATCCTCAACCCGGACGGCAGCTTCGCCCCGGAGAGCCGCCGCTCGTTCCCCACGCCGTCGGTCGCGTTCTACCGGCTGACCGGCCTGAGCCGCCTCTTCCCGAACCACCCCACCTTCGGCCGCTACAACCTCACGTACCTCCCGAAGGACCAGGTCTGCGAGGTGGACGCCCTCTCCGGCTCGTGCATGATGGTCCGCCACGCGGCGCTCTACGCCGACCGCGACGCGTGGGCCGCCGCCTCGGGCGACGCGTTGCCGGTGCCCGAAGGCGGCGCCGGGTTGTTCGACGAGGACTTCTTCATGTACGGGGAGGACCTCGACTGGTGCTACCGCATCCAGCGGGCGGGGTGGACGATCTACTATACGCCCGAGACGCAGATCATCCACTACAAGGGCGAGAGCACCAAGAAGGGCGAGCTCCGCTACGTGCGCCTCTTCTACGGCGCCATGCTCCGGTTCGTCGAGAAGCACCTCAGCGGCGACCCGAAGGCGGGCGCGCTGCAGCGGGCAGGCTCGCGGCTGCTCGCCCTCGGCATCCGGGGCGGCATCGTCGCGCGGGCGCTGGTGACGTTCCTCGTCCAGGTCGTCGTCCTGCTGCGGCGGCCGGCACTCGACCTGGCGCTGGCCGCGCTGGCGATGGCACTCGGCGCATGGCTCTGGAGTCTCCAGATCGGAGCCGGCTTCAGCGACGCGTTCTACGCCCTCGTCGCACCGGCCTACGCGCTGGCGGCCGGAATCGGCGTGGCGCTCTCGGGCGGCTACCGGCGGGGGCACGCCCACCGGCTCCGCCCGCTCGTGCTGGGCCTGACGGGCGCCTTCGTCAGCATCGCCACGCTGTCGTTCTTCGTCCACACCATCGCGTTCTCGCGGGCGGCGCTGCTGCTGGGCTTCCTGCTGACGGGCCTGGTGCTGACGGTGCCGCGTCTGCTGGGGCGGAGCCACCGGGGCAGCCGCCGCGTGCTCCTCGTCGGTTCGGCGGCCGAGGCCGCCCGCCTCCAGCGCCTGCTCGGCGGCCCGCTCCGCCCTACTGCCGCCCTCCTCGGCTACGTTTCCGACGACGAGGCCCACCACGCCGACGACCCGACGGCCGTCGAGCACCTCGGCGCCCTCCGCCACGTCCGCGACCTCGTCCGCCTGCGCGGCGTGGATGACGTGGTCTTCGCGGCCGACTCCCTCAGCAACACGGCCATTCTCGGCCTGATGCGCCAGCTGCGCGACCTCCCCGTCCAGCTCAAAATCCTCGCCTCCGGCCGCGACCGGATCATCGGGAAGGCGTCCATCGAAGACTTCTCGGTACCGTTGATGGAGGCCGAGCGGACGGTGGCCCCGCTGCGCAGCACGCTCAGCCGCCGCCTCCTCGACGTCCCGACGGCGCTCTTCGGCGTCGTCCTGGCGCCGTTCCTGCGCCTGGCGGCCCGCCTCGCGCCCGGCCGCCCCCGCCTCCGCACGCTCGCCATCGCCGCCGCCCGGATGCGCGGCGTGCTGGCCGGCCGCCGCGCCCTGGTCGGCTACGACCCGGCGGGGCCGCACCCCCCGGCCGCCTGGGGCCTTCAGCCCGGCCTCGTCTCCATCCTCGACACGCTGCCCGAGCGCCCCACCTCCATCGTCGAGGTCCACCGCGCCTACTGGTTCTACGCCCGCAACCAATCGCTCGCGCTGGACGTGGAAATCCTGCTCCAGGCGCTCCTCCGCCGCTCCTCTCTCTGATCCGTATTGCGTAGTGCGTACCGCGTGAGGCTACGCGGCGCGCAATACGACCCGCGCAATACCTCATGGCCCACCTCCTCGACTTCGAGAAGCCGCTCGTCGACCTTGAGAACAAGCTGCGCGAGTTGCGCGCGTTCGAGGCCGAGGACGGCACGGTCGACCTCTCCGAACAGATCGCGGCGCTGGAGCGGCGCGTCGAGACGCTGCGCGCGTCCATCTACCGCAGCCTCACGCGCTGGCAGCGCGTCCAGCTCGCCCGCCACCCGGACCGCCCCTACACCCTCGACTACATCAGCGCCCTCACGAGCGGCTTCCGCGAGCTCCACGGCGACCGCCTCTTCGGCGACGACCGCGCCCTCGTGGGCGGCTTCGCCACCTTCCGGGGCGCCCGCTTCGGCTCGGCGGACCGGACCGTGATGATCCTCGGCCACCAGAAGGGCCGCGACACCAAGCAGCGCAAGGAGCGGCGGTTCGGGATGCCCAACCCCGAGGGCTACCGGAAGGCCAAGCGCCTGATGGAGCTGGCGGCCAAGTTCGGCAAGCCCATCGTCACGCTGCTCGACACGCCCGGCGCCTACCCCGGCCTCGAGGCCGAGGAGCGCGGGCAGGCCGAGGCCATCGCCCGCAACCTCCTCGTGATGGCGCGGCTGCCCGTGCCCATCGTCGTCGTGGTCATCGGCGAGGGCGCCAGCGGCGGCGCCCTCGGCATCGGCGTGGGCGACCGCGTGCTGATGCTGGAGAACGCGTGGTACTCCGTGATCTCGCCCGAGAGCTGCTCCTCGATCCTCTGGCGATCGTGGGACCACAAGGAGGACGCCGCGCGCGCCCTCAAGCTCACCGCCAGTGACCTCATCGAGCACGGCGTCATCGACGAGATCGTCCCCGAGCCCATCGGCGGCGCCCACAAGGATCCGGCGGCGACGTTCGAGGCCGTCGGCACGGCCATCACGCGCCACCTCGACACCCTCGCCGCGCTACCGGCGGACGTCCTCCTCGCCGACCGCCTCGCCAAGTTCGACGCCATGGGCGCGTGGGAGGAGCAAGGGGCGACGGAGTGAAGGAGCGATGGGGCGACTGGGCTCCGCCCTCAGGAATCCGTCCTCAGGAATCCGTCCTCAGGAATCCG
>CAZOJJ010000001.1:174483-186148 GCA_964580105.1 uncultured Rhodothermales bacterium
CCTCAGGAATCCGTCCTCAGGAATCCGTCCTCAGGAATCCGCCCTTCACGCCCTCCCCCAATCAGCCCATGATCACCTACGTCTACCAGCGGCGCGTCCGGTACCGGGAGTGCGACCCGATGGGGGTCGCCTACCACACGCACTACCTCGACTACTTCGAGGAGGCGCGCACGGAGGCGCTCCGCTCGGTAGGACTGCCGTACAAGGCGCTCGAAGACGGGGGAATCATCATGCCGGTCGTCGAAGCCACGGTCCGCTACCACGCTTCGGCGTACTACGACGACCTGCTGGCCGTCGAGACCGTCTTCGCCGAGGTGCCGCGCGTGCGCGTGCCCATCGACTACCGCGTGCGCCGGGCGGGCGAAGACGCCGTGCTGGCCTCGGGCCGCGTCGTCCTCTGCTTCGTAGACCCCGCGCGCGGCCGCCCCGTCCCCGCCCCCGAGGCCGTCCGCCACGCGTTCGAGACGGCCCGGCAGGCTTCCTGACCTCTGCCCTTTCCCCGTTCCTCCTCCCGTGCTCCCCCTCCCCGACGACGTAGCCGCCGCGCTCGACGCCCTCCTCCCCCGCGCCCTCGCCGAAGACGTGGGGGCGGGCGACGTAACGACCCTCGCCACCATCCCGGCCGACCGCCGCGCCGAGGCGGTCTTCCTCGTCAAAGAGGACGGCGTCCTCGCCGGCCTCGCCGTCGCCGAGCGCGTCTTCGCCGCCGTGGATGCCGGGCTGGTCGTGGACTGGACGGCCGCCGACGGCGACGCGGTGACGGCCGGCACGACGTTCGGCAGCGTGGAGGGCGCGGCCCGCTCCATCCTCACGGCCGAGCGCCTGACGCTGAACCTGATGCAGCGGATGAGCGGCATCGCCACGGCCGCGCACCGCATGGCCCGGGCGGCGAAACCCGCCACCGTCCTCGACACGCGCAAGACGGCGCCCGGCCTCCGTGCGCTCGACAAGTGGGCCGTCCGCCTCGGCGGCGCCCGAAACCACCGCACGGGCCTCTACGACATGGTCCTCATCAAAGACAACCACATCGCGGCGGCGGGCGGGATCGAGGCGGCCCTCCGCGCGGCCCACGCCTACCTCGCCGAGCGCGGCCTCGACCTCCCCGTCGAAATCGAGGCGCGAACGCTGGAAGAGGTGGACGAGGTGGCCCGCGTGGGCATGGCGGACCGCGTCCTCCTCGACAACATGGCCGTGCGCACCGCCGACGGGCTCGACACGACGCGGCTGGCCGAGGCCGTCCGCCGCCTCGGCGGGCGCTTCGAGACGGAAGCCTCCGGCACCGTCACGCTGGAGACGGTCGGCGCCCTCGCCGCGGCGGGCGTGGACTTCATCTCCAGCGGCGCGCTCACGCACTCCGTCCGCGCCCTCGACCTCTCGCTGAAGATCCGCCTGGCCTGATCTCCACCGGCCCCCATCCAGGCCTTGCTCTCGGGCGGATCGTTCCGTTCCTTTCGTGTTCCCCATTCCCTCGCTGCCATGCCCCTTCGTCGCCCCCTCGTCTTCCTGGCCTTCCTGCTGGCCGGCCCTGCCTTCGCCCAGGCCAGCGGCCTCGCGCTGATCGGCCAGCTCGACCCCCGCCCCGGCTCGTATTCCGACATCTGGGGGTACGTCGGCCCGGACGGGCGGGAGTACGCCCTCCTCGCCTCCTGGTCGTCCGGCGCCGGCCTCAACGTCATCGACGTGACGGACGAGGTGCCCGTCCTGGAGGAGTTCGTCCCGGTAAACGGGAACGGGAGCGACGTCGAGTACTACGGCCACTACGCCTACGTCACGTCCGACGGCGACCCGACCACGATCATCGACATCGCCGACCCGGAGAACCCGGCCGTCGTCGGCACCTTCGGGCCGGGCCGCCACACGCTCTCCATCGTAGGCGACTACCTCTACACGAACGGCAGCGGCGGCGTCCGCATCTACCGCCTCGACGACCCGGAGAACCCCACCTTCGTCGGGCAATACGACCCGTTCTACATCCACGACATCCTCGTCCGCGGCGACACGATGTACGCGGCCGGCATCTACGGCGACGGCATCGACATCGTTGACCTCTCAGACCGCTCCAACCCGGTCCTCATCTCGCGCTTCAACTACCCCAACAGCGGTGCCCACAACGTCTGCTCCACCCCCGACGGCAGCTACGTCTACGTCGGCGACGAGATCGGAGACGAGCCGTGGTACCGCATCTTCGACGTACGCGACCCGCACGACGTCGAGCTCGTGGGGGAGATCGTCATCGACCCGGGCGAGTGGTCCCACAACTGCCATACGAAGGACGGCCTCCTCTACATCGCCCACTACAGCCGGGGCATCTGGGTGTTCGACATCACGGACCCCGTGCACCCGGCGCAGGTGGCGTACTACGAGACCGGGGTGAGCGGATTCGGGATCTGGACGGTGAACCCGAACCTCCCGTCCGGGAAGATCCTCGCCTCCGACGGGAGCCGGGGGCTCCTCGTCCTGGAACTGACGGCGCCCGTGGCCTCCGAACCGGAGGCGCCGGAGGCGCCGGAGGGCTTCGCGCTGGAGGCGGCCTACCCCAACCCGTTCAACCCGAGCACCACGCTCCGCTTCTCGCTCGACCGCGCCGCCGAGGTGCGCCTGGCCGTCTACGACGTGGCCGGCCGCGAGGTCGCCGTCGTGGCGGAGGGGCGCTTCGCCGCCGGCCGGCACGAGGCGCGCTTCGAAGCGGGCAACCTGCCGAGCGGGCTCTACCTCGCCCGCCTCGACGCCGACGGGCAGGCGGCCACCCAGCGGATCACGCTGCTCAAGTAGGGCGGCGGTATCGGTCTGAAACACGCGAAGGGCTCCGGGACGACTCCCCGAGCCCTTCGCGTGTATGGCGGTCTGTCGTTCAGAGGTGCCGGACCTTGCGCGGCGGCGGCGGGCGGCGGCTCGGCAGCGTGGCCGGGTCCACGATCTCGTACTGGACGGAAACGACGCCCCGGAAGCCGAGGCGCCGGGCGGCCCCGCCCGAGAGGTCCAGCTCGCGGCCCCGCACGAACGGGCCCCGGTCGTTGATGCGGACGACGGTGGCCCGCCCGGTCCGCCGATGGATGACGCGGACGTACGTCCCGAACGGGAGCGAGCGGTGGGCGGCCGTGAGCGCCTCGTGGTCGTAGCGCTCGCCGCTGGCGGTGCGCCGGCCGTGGAGGGAGCGGGCGTAACGGCTGGCGACGGCGGTGTTGAGGGCGCGGGCCGCCGCGCGCAGGCCGCCCGGCGCGATGCGTTCGATGCGCTCGACCTGCCGGTCGCCACCCGACTGGGCGTGCACGGGGGCCGGCGCGAGCGCCAGGCCGGCCAGGCCGGCGACGAGGAGTAGCGGTCGCTTCACAGGCGAGGTCGGAGGGTTCGACAGCGTGCATGGCCGACGGCCATCGCTCAAGATAGGGCGCGGAGGCCGCTTGGCGGCACGGCCCGGCGCCCCCTATTTCGAGCGGAGCTCCCACGATATCGTCCGTATAGGGTTTCGGCTTAACGACTTCTTGGCCACTCCGGCACGATGGGGGACCCGGAGCCCCCTCCGTATCTTTGGCCGCCTCTCCGCCGATGCTCACGCTCGTCACCATCCTCACCCTCAGCTACGCCCTCGGGTCCATCCCGACGGCCCTGCTCGTGGGTAAGGCGAAGGGGGTGGACCTGCGGCAGCACGGCAGCGGCAGCGTGGGCGCGACCAACGCGCTGCGCGTCCTCGGCAAGGGCCCCGGCGCCTTCGTCTTCGTCGCCGACGCGCTCAAGGGGCTCCTCGCCACGCGCGTCGTCAGCCTCCTCCGCCTCGGCGCCCTCCCGGCGTGGCTCGGCCCGGACGCCGATGCGTGGGTCATGGTCTTTGCCGGCACCGCTGCCATGCTCGGCCACGTCTACACCGTCACCGGGCGGATCTTCCACGGAAGCTGGCGCGGCGGCAAGGGCGTAGCGACGGGGGCGGGGATGCTGCTGGGGCTCGTGCCCGTCGCCATCGGGCTGGCGTTCGGGCTGTGGGTGCTCGTGGTGTACCGGACGCGGTACGTCTCGCTCGGCTCGATCCTCGGGGCGCTCTCGCTGCCGGTGACGGTGCTCGTCCAGCGCGCGCTGGGGTACGACGTGCCCGCGCCGTTCCTCCTGTTCACCGTCGTCGTCCCGCTGTTCATCCTCTACACGCACCGGGCGAACGTGCGGCGACTGCTCGACGGGACGGAGAACCGGTTCGGCCGGCACGCCGAGGCGAAGCCCGAGGCGCGCTAAGGCTAGACCCGCTCCCTGGCCGCCCGTTCCAGCACCGGCGCGAGGGCCTGCCAGACGGTCTCGGCCATCACGCGCTGCCCCTCCGCCGTCGGGTGCACGCCGTCGGCCTGGTTGAGACGCGCGACGCCGCCGACGCCCTCCAGGAGGAACGGCACGTGCGCCGCGTCGAAGGCGGCGGCGACGGCCGGAAAGACGGCGCGGAAGCGCGCGGTGTAGTCGGGTCCCATGTTGGGCGGGGCCTCCATGCCGGCGAGGGCCAGCGCCGCCTCGGGCGCCGCCTCGCGGACGCAGTCGAAGATGGCTGCGAGGTTGTCCTGCATCGCGTCCGGGGCGAGGCCGCGGAGGCCGTCGTTGCCGCCGAGAGCGAGCACGAACACGTCCGGCCGGGTGGTGCCGAGGACCCAGCGGACGCGGCGGAGGCCGCCGGCCGTCGTCTCGCCGCTGTTCCCCGCATTGACGACGCGGACGGGCATCCCGTCCGCGCGCGCCTTCGCCTCCACGAGCGCGGGGTAGGCCTGCTCGTCCGGGTTCGCCAGGCCGTACCCTGCCGTGAGGCTGTCGCCGAAGAAGACGACGGTGAGCGTGTCGCTCTCCGAATCCGGCACACTCGTGCAGGCCTGCGCCTCGCCCGAAGCGGGAGGAGCCGGCGCGGGCGAAGCGGTCTCGGCGGGAGCGGGCACGTCGGTCTGGGTGTCGGGCTCGTCGGCGCAGGCGGCCAGCAGGACGAGCGCGGCGAGGAGGAAGGAGCGCATCGGAGAGCGATTCGGCGGGCCCGTCTTCACCCGCCCGGCCGCGCCGCTGTTCCCGGAATCCCCGCGCGCCCACCCCCGTATCAGCGCCCCGGTTTTCAGAGTGGAAGATGGAAGGAGCGGAGGATAGGAGGAAACGCCCTTCCCACGCCCTCCTCTCTTCCTTTCCCCCTTTCCTCCTCGCCTTGAGATGCCCGTCCTCTCCGCACGCCACCTGACCAAAACGTTCACCAGCGGCGGCCGGCCGCTCACCGTGCTGGACGACGTCTCGTTCGACGTCGAGCCGGGTGCGACGTGCGCCGTCGTGGGCCCCTCGGGCAGCGGGAAGACGACGCTGCTCGGCCTCTGCGCCGGGCTCGACCGGCCGACAAGCGGCACCGTCCTCCTCGCCGACACCGACCTCGGCCCGCTCAGCGAGGACGCGCGCGCGGCGCTCCGCGCCCGGCACGTCGGGTTCGTGTTCCAGTCGTTCCGCCTGATCCCGACGCTGACGGCGCTGGAGAACGTGACGGTCCCGCTCGAACTCCGCAGGGAGGGCGGGCGGAAGGTCGCCGAGGCGGGCCGGGCGCTCCTCGACCGCGTCGGCCTCGGCGACCGCCTCGACCACTACCCGACGCAGCTCTCCGGCGGCGAGCAGCAGCGCGTCGCCATCGCCCGCGCGTTCATCGGCCGCCCGTCCATCCTCTTCGCCGACGAGCCGACGGGCAACCTCGACGACGACACGAGCCACCGCATCGAAGACCTGCTCTTCGAGCTCAACCGCGAGGCGGGCACGGCCCTCGTCGTCGTCACACACGACCACGCCCTGGCCGCCCGCTGCGCCCGGACGATCCGGCTGCGCGGCGGGCGGGTGGTGGAATCGGAGGACCCGGGGATCGGGGAATCGGGAAATCCGAGGGCTTCGAGCACATCGCCCGTCGCATCCTGAACCGGTTGCCCGATCGCTCACTCGCCCGACTGCCCGATGCCCTTCGTCCCGTCCCTGGCCTGGCGCGACAGCCGGCGCAACCGCCGGCGGCTCTTCCTCTACGTGGCCGCGATGGCGCTCGGCGTGGCGGCCCTCGTCGCCATCCGCTCGTTCGGCGCGAACCTGCAGGCGGCGCTCGACGAGCAGGCCCGCGCCGTCTTCGGGGCCGACCTTACGATCCAGAAGACGGGCCGCTTCGACGAGGCGCAGCAGGCACTCATCGACTCCGTCGCCCGGGCCTACCCCGGCGCGACGGCGCGCGAGGTCTCGACCTCCTCGATGGCCTTTTTCCCCGAAACCGGCGGCACGCGGCTCGTGCAGGTCCGCGCCCTCCGGGGCGACTTTCCCTTCTACGGCGCCATCACGACCGTGCCCGACTCGGCCGCCTCGGTGTATCAGGCGCGCGGCGAGGCCCTCGCCGACGAGGGCCTCCTCGCCCAGTTCGACGCCGAGGTGGGCGACTCGCTGCGGCTCGGGGCGAACACCTACCGCATTGCGGGCGCCGTCTCGGCCGTCTCGGGGCAGACCGCCGTCGAGGCGCTCGTCGGCCCGCGCGTCTACCTCCCGCTCGACGGGCTCGACCCGGCGCTCACCGGCTTCGGCAGCCGCTACTTCACGACCGAGTACTTCCGCTTCGACGACGCCGAGGCGGACACCGTCCTGGCCGACGTCCGGGCGCGCCTGAACGCGCTGAACCTGCGCGGCGCCACGGCCTCCGGCGCCCAGGGCGAGTGGAGCGAGGCGCTCGCCGACCTCACGCGGTTCCTGGAGCTCGTCGGCTTCATCGCGCTCCTGCTGGGCGGGATCGGCGTGGCCTCGTCCATCAGCGTGTACGTCCGCCAGAAGGCCGAGACGGTCGCCACGCTCCGCTGCCTCGGCGCGACGGCCGGGCAGACACTCCGCGTCTACACGCTCCAGGCCCTGGCGATGGGCGTCGGGGGGGCCGTCCTCGGCGCGGCACTCGGCGTGCTCGTCCAGGGCCTGCTGCCGCGCGTGCTCGGTCCGTTCCTGCCGGTGGCCGTCGAGACGGCGCTCGTGTGGGAGCCCGTCCTCCTCGGCGTCGGCATCGGCGTAGCCGTGGCGCTGCTCTTCGCGATGCTCCCGCTCGCGGCCGTGCGCCGCATCCCGCCGCTGCGCGCCATCCGCGCCGACGCCGCCGCGCGCGGGTCCGACCCCGTGCCGTGGCTCCTCGGCCTCGTGCTGGCCATCGGCGTCGGCGCCTTTGCGTGGATGCAGACGGCCGATGTGCGGGCCGCCGTCGGCTTCCCCGTCGGCGTGGCCGTCGCCTTTGGCCTCCTGGCCCTCACGGCGAAGCTCGTCCAGGCGCTGGTGCGGCGGCTCGTCCCGCGCGGCTGGCCGTACGTCTGGCGGCAGGGCCTCGCCAACCTCCACCGGCCGGGCAACCAGACGCTCGTCCTCCTCCTCACGCTCGGCCTCGGCACGTTCCTGCTGATGACGCTGACGACCGTCGAGCGCTCGCTGCTGGCGCCGCTGGCGATCCCCGGCGAGGCGGGCGGGCGCCCCGACGTGATCCTGTTCGACATCCAGGCCGACCAGCGCGCCGAGGTGGCCGCCCTCGTCGAAGAGCAGGGCCTCGCAGTCCTCGACGAGGCGCCCATCGTGCCGATGAAGCTGACGGCCATCGAGGGCGTGGGCATCGAGGAGATCCGCACGGACTCCACGCGCGACGTGCCCACCTGGGCGCTCACGCGCGAATACCGCTCGACCATCCGCGACCGCCTCGTGGACACCGAGACGCTCGTGGCCGGCACGTTCGTCGGCTCCGCACCGGCCGACACCGCCGTCGTCCCGATCTCGTTCGACGAGGAGCTGGCCGCCGACCTCGGCCTCGGCCTGGGCGACCGGATCACGTGGAGCGTCTCGGGCCGCGAGGTGGCGTCCGAGATCACGAGCCTCCGCCGGATCGACTGGGCGCGCGTGGCGCCCAACTTCTTCGTCGTCTTCCCCGAAGGGCCGCTCGACGACGCCCCCCAGTTCGGCATCCTCGCCACGCGCGCGGGCTCGCCCGAGGCGTCGGCGCGGCTCCAGCGCGCGGCCGTCGAGCGCTTCCCGAACATCTCGGTGGTGGACGTGAGCCAGATCCTCGACCTGATCGAGGGCGTGCTGGACCGGGTGGCGTTCGTGCTCCAGTTCATGGCGCTGTTCTCGGTCGGCACCGGGCTCGTCGTGCTCGCGGGCGCGGTGCGGATCGCGCGGCTCCAGCGGATCGGCGAGAGCGTGCTGCTGCGGACGCTCGGTGCCAGCCGGGGGCAGGTGCGGCGCATCCTCTTCGCCGAGTACCTCTTCCTCGGACTGCTCGCGGCGCTGACGGGGATCCTCCTGGCGAGCGCGGGCGGCTGGGCGCTGGCGCGGTTCGTGTTCGGCGTGCCGTTCGTGCCGCCGTGGGGCTGGCTCGTCGGGACGCTGCTGGCCGTGCCTGCGTTGACGGTGGGGATCGGGCTGGCGGGGAGCCGGGGCCTGCTGGCGCGTCCGCCGCTGGACGTGCTGCGGGCGGAGGGGTAGTGCCGGGTGTCCACTCGCCCCTGCCCCGATGCCCCATCGCCGCAGCGTCCGCCTTCCCGGCCCCGACTACGCGGGCGGCCTCTACTCCCTTCGGGAATCTTCGATTTCATCACGATCTGCACGCACGGCCACCGCGCCTGCCTAGGGACCGTGGTGGACGGGGTGATGCGCCTCAGCCCCCTCGGCAGCGTCGCCGAGGCGAGACGGGCGCGGACAGGCCCGTTGCGTGCGGAGGTCGTGCTGGACGCGTTCGTGGTGATGCCCAACCACGTGCACGCGTTGCTGGGGACCGTGCCCCCTATCATCGACGAACCCCGTAGGGGCACGGCGCGCCGTGCCCCTACACGCCGGTTTTCCCGACCGGAATCAGGGACGCTCGCCACCGTCGTCGGCGCGTACAAATCCGCCGTCACGCGTCGTGTCAACGAACAGCGGAGTACGCCGGGCGCGCCGGTCTGGCAGCGGGGCTACCACGAGCGCGTCGTCCGCGACGAGCGTGAGGCCGCGAACATCCGCCGCTACATCGCCGAGAACCCGCTGCGCTGGCACCTCGACCGCTACCACCCGGACCGCCGCTGACCGCCGCCTCGGCGCCGAGGCGGGCGGAGCCGGAACCCGCCGGGGCCGGACCGGCGTTCCGCCCGCCCCGCGCCTCCTCCCTCCATGTCTGACGCCGGCCTCCCTCGCCGCGCCCCCGCCGCGCTCGTCCTCATCGACGTCATCCAGCCGTTCGACTTCGACGGCGCCGCCGAACTCCTCGAACACGCCCGCCCGGCCTCCGAGCGCATCGCCGGCCTGAAGGCGCGGGCGAAGGCGGCCGGGCTCCCCGTGATCTACGCCAACGACCACTTCGGCGGCTGGAACGAGGACTTCTCCACGCTGGTCGAGCAGTGCCTCGCCGCCGGCTGCCCCGGCCGCGACATCGTCGCGCGGCTGGCCCCGGACGACGACGACTTCTACGTCCTCAAGCCGATGCTCTCGGCCTTCTTCGCCGCGCCGCTGGAGGCGCTCCTGCGGGACGTCGGCGCCGAAACCGTGATCCTGGCCGGCTTCGCGGGCGACATCTGCGTCCACGCCACCGCCCTCGACGGCCACATGCGCGGGTTCGGCCTCGTCATCCCGTCGGACTGCACGGCCTCCCAGAGCCAAGACGAGAACGAGCGCGTGCTCGCCTACGCCCACCGCGTCTTCGGCGCCGACGTCCGCCCGTCCGAGGCCCTCGACCTCGACGCCCTCGCGGGCGCCCCCGAGGCGGGCTGAGCCGGTTTCCGGCGATCCCCTAGAACCCCGCGCCGCCGCCGCCGGGTTGGAGCCTTCCCCTCTCCTCCAGCCCCGCCCGACGATGAGCAGCGACGCCCAGACGCAGACCCTCCCGCCCCAGCAACAGGACCGCCAGCCCGGCCGCGAGCACGCCATGCACCCCGAGCCCGAGGTCATCCGCGACGACTACCGCGGCTCGGGCAAGCTCGACGGCAAAGTCGCCCTCGTCACCGGCGGCGACAGCGGGATCGGCCGCTCGGCCGCCGTCCACTTCGCCCGCGAGGGAGCCGATGTGGCCATCGTCTATCTCGAAGAGGACCAGGACGCGCGGGACACGAAGGCGATGGTCGAGGCCGAGGGCCGCCGCTGCCTCCTCATCGAGGCCGACCTCCGCGAGCCCGACGCCTGCCGCGAGGCCGTTCGGCGGACGGTGGACGAACTCGGCGGACTGAACGTCCTCGTCAACAACGCTGCCTGGCAGGAGGTGCGCGAGGACCTCCGTGAGATCACCGAGGCGCAGCTGGAGCGGACGTTCCGCACCAACATCTTCGCCCCGTTCCACGTTACCCAGGCCGCTCTGGACCACCTCTCTGACGGCGACGCCATCATCAACGTCACCTCCATCACGGCCTTCCAGGGCTCGGGCGGGCTGATCGACTACTCCGCCACGAAGGGCGCCATCCTGGCCTTCACGCAGTCCCTCGCCGAGAGCCTCGTGGACCGCGGCATCCGCGTCAACGCCATCGCGCCGGGGCCGATCTGGACGCCGCTCATCCCGGCCACGTTCGAGCCGGAGGACGTCGCGAAGTTCGGGGCCGACACACCGATGGGCCGCCCCGGCCAGCCCTCCGAGCTCGGCCCGGCCTTCGTCTTCCTCGCTTCGAAGGACGCCTCCTACGTCACCGGCGCGACGCTCCACATCAACGGCGGGCGCCACAAGGGGTAGCTACCCCTTCGCCGCGAGCGCCTTCTCGATGTGCCGGACGATGAGGCCGGCCACGTCCTTCCCCGTCGCCCGCTCGATGCCTTCGAGGCCGGGCGAGGAGTTCACCTCCAGCACGAGCGGCCCCCGCTCCGAGCGGAGGACGTCCACGCCCGCCACGCGGAGGCCGAGTGCCCGGCACGCCGCCACGGCCGCCTTCCGCTCGGCTGCCGAGATCCTGACCGCCTCGGCCCGCCCGCCCCGGTGGAGGTTGGAGCGGAACTCGCCCTCGCCCCCCTGCCGCCGCATCGCCGCCACGACGCGGTCGCCGACGACGAGGCACCGCAGGTCGGCTCCGCCCGCCTCGGCGATGAACTCCTGGACGAGAAAGTAGGCCTTGAGGCCGCGGAATGCCTGGATCACGCTCTCGGCCGCCTTCTTCGTCTCGCAGAGGACCACGCCCACGCCCTGCGTCCCTTCGAGCAGCTTCACGATGACGGGCGGCCCGCCGACCGAGCGGATGAGGTCGGACGCCGAGTCGGCGTGGTGGGCGAAGGCCGTCTTCGGCAGGGCGATCCCCTTCTGGGCGAGCATCTGGTGGCTGCGCAGCTTGTCGCGCGAGCGCGTGATGCCGACGGAGCCGTTGAGGCAGTAGACGCCCATCGCCTCGAACTGGCGGACGACGGCGAGCCCGTAGAACGTGATGGAGGCGCCGATGCGCGGGATGACCGCGTCGATGCCCGCCAGCCGCTCGCTGCCCACGTGTACCTCGGGGCCGCGCTCGGTGAGGTGGAGCGTGGAGTGGAGCGTGTCGAGCACCTGCACGGCGTGCCCGCGCGCCTCGGCCGCCTCCACGAGGCGGCGCGTCGAGTAGAGCCCGGCGTTGCGGGAGAGGATGGCGAGGTTCATCAGGATCGGCGCGGGGCTCCGGACAAGCTGCGCTGCTGCCGGGTCGGATGCAAATGGCTACGGCCAACCGCCCACGGCCAACCGCCCACGGCCAACCGCCCACGGCCAACCGCC
>CAZOJJ010000001.1:186248-227754 GCA_964580105.1 uncultured Rhodothermales bacterium
ACGGCCAACCGCCCACGGCCAACCGCCCACGGCCAACCGCCCACGGCCAACCGCCTACACGTAGAAGTCCTTCGGGCGGGAAAGCGTGCCGAGGCGGTAGGACGCACCGGGATCCACGAGGAGGCGGCCCTCCATCGCCTCGCGGCCGAGGAGCATGGGGAAGCGCATCGTGCGCCGGTCGGTCAGCGTCAGTTCGATGGACCACGCGGGGGCGTCGGTGCGGATGCCGAGGCGGAGGAGGGTGCGCACCACGAGGCGGTGCTCGGCGTGCCCGCTCGACGACGTGACCGTCCGCTCGTCCACGACGGGCGCCTCGCTCACCACCTCGACCTTCCGGTGTTTCCGCATGAACGGCTGTTTCCGCATGAACGGCTGTTTCCGCATGAACGGCTGCACGCGGAAGCGCGCCCACGGCCGGCCGCCGCGCTCGAAGGCCTCGACGGCCTCGGCGTGGAGCGCCGAGGTCGCCGCGCCGGTGTCCACCTTGCAGCGGAGGGCGAGGAGGCCCAGCTCGGGCAGTGCCACCCACTCGCGCCAGCCGACGACGACGGGCTCCACCTCAGTCCTCCTCGGCGGCCCCGCCGCCGGCAAGCAGCAGCAGCACGGCCATCCGCACGGCCACGCCGTTGGTGACCTGGTCGAGGATCACCGCCCGCTCGTGGTCCACGACCTCGCTGGCGAGTTCGACGCCCCGGTTGACCGGGCCGGGGTGCATCACGCGGAGGCCGGGGTAGCGGTCGAGGTGCTCCATCCGGATGCCGAAGCGGTCGTGGTACTCGCGGAGGCTCGGGAAGAGGCCGCCGCCCTGCCGCTCGAGCTGGATGCGGAGGGCCATCGCCACGTCGCACCCGTCGAGGGCCTCGTCGAGGCGGTCGGTGACGCGGACGCCCAGGCCCTCGATCCCGACGGGCATCATCGTGCGCGGGCCGCAGAGGGTGACCTCGGCGCCGAGCGCGTTCAGCCCGTAGATGTTGGAGCGGGCCACGCGGCTGTGCGCGATGTCGCCGAGGATGGAAACGCGGAGGCCGGCGAAGTCGAAGGCGGCGAGATTCGGGTGCGCCGGCAGGTCCAGCTCCGCCATCGTCATCATGTCGAGCAGCGCCTGCGTCGGGTGCTCGTGGGCGCCGTCGCCCGCGTTGATGACGGCGCCGCGGATGCACCGCGTGAGGAAGTGCGCCGCGCCGGGCGAGGCGTGGCGAATGACGACCACGTCGGTCTTCATCGCCTCGATGTTGCGGGCGGTGTCCTTCAGCGTCTCCCCCTTCGACACCGAGGAGCCCGAGGCCGAGAAGTTGACGACGTCGGCCGAGAGCCGCTTCTCGGCCAGCTCGAACGAGATGCGCGTGCGCGTGCTCGACTCGAAGAAGAGGTTGACGACGGTGACGCCGCGCAGGCTGGGCACCCGCTTGATGGGCCGCTCCAGGATGGCCCGCATCTCGCGGGCCGTGCGGAGGATGAGGCGGACCTCCTCGGCGTCGTAGTCGGCCAGGCCGAGAAGGTGGCGATGGCGAAGGGCGGGGGGGGACGGCTCGGGCATATCGGTCACGTCATTCCGCGCTCCGCGCGCCCCGCCCCGCGTTCGGGGTCACCAGGTAGACCGCGTCCTCGCCGTCGTTCTCGCGCAGGCGGACGCGGACCTCCTCGCCGGGCGCCGTCGGCACCGTCCGCCCCACGAAATCCGGTGCGACGGGCAGTTCGCGCAGGCCCCGGTCGATGAAGGCCAGGAAGCGGACCGAGGCGGGCCGGCCGAGGTCCATCAGCGCGTCGAGCGCGGCGCGCGTCGAGCGGCCGGTGTAGACGACGTCGTCCACGAGGACGAGGCGGCGGTCGTACACGTCGAACGGGATGTCAGTGGGCTGCACGGCGAGGTGGCGGCGGAGCGCCTGCCCGCCGGGCTGGCGGAAGTCGTCGCGGTAGAGCGTGGCGTCGAGCACGCCGAAGGGGAGGCGGACGCCCTCGGTGGCCTCGATCCGGTCACGCAGCCGCCGCGCGAGGTGCACCCCCCGCGTCTGCATGCCGACGAGCGCGAGCCGCTCGGCCGGCTCGGCCTCGTCGTCGAGGTGCTCGACGATCTGTCGGGCGAGGCGGTCGAGGGTGCGGCCGATGTCGGCCGCGTCCATCAGCCGCGCCTTGACGGTGTCGGTGGCGGGGAGAGACATGGCAGGAAGGTAGAAGTGAGAAGTACGAAGTGCGAAGGGCACCGCCCGCCCTTTCTCACTTCTTACTTTTCCCTTCGCACTCCGCCCCTATCCTACCCAGCGGGGCACGGCGACCATCAGCGCCCAGACGGGGAAGGCCGCCGCGTAGATCAGCCCGGCGACGAGCGGCGTGTGCTCCAGCAGCCCGGCCATCGCGAGGAGGTTGTGCCAGTCGTGCGCCTCCGGGCCGAGGCCGCCGAGGAGCGGCATGGCGCGGGCCTGGGCGTCGGCGGCGTAGGCGGCCACGTCGAGGAAGTTCTGCCCGAGCCAGAGGAGGCTCACCTGGAGGCCGAGAGCCTGGTCGTTCGAGAGGGAGTACCACGCGAACAGGCACGGAAAGAGCACCTGGAGGAGCGAGCCGCCCAGGAACATCATGAACTCGCCGAAGAAGCGGAAGAAGAAGTGGCCGGCCTCGTGGGGCAGCAGGTTCAGGCTGTGCGTGAGAAACCACAGGCTGCCCGTCCACCCGCCCGTGCCGTAGGGCACGACGACGAAGTAGACGCAGAGCGGGACGAGGACGAGGGCCGGGGCGTACGGCTTCAGGCGCTCGCGCTGGAGGGCGGTGAGGGTGATCATTACGGCCTCGGTATCGGCCCCGAGGCGGGCGGGGTCAAGCGGTGCCGGGGCGGCTACCTTGGCCAAGCCGCCGGGCGCCGCACAACGAATGCACGTCGGCGGCGTTACCGCTCCGCCCCTTCCCCCGACTTCATGCCCGCCCCGACCGCGCCCCGCCTGCTCGACCCCGAGGCCCTCTCGCGCCTCGACTCGATGGAGCTCCGCGCCCGCCTCATCGTCGAGGGCTTCATCACCGGCCTGCACAAGAGCCCCTACCACGGCTTCTCGGTCGAGTTCGCCGAGCACCGGCCCTACAACGCGGGCGACGAGCTCCGGCACGTGGACTGGAAGGTCTACGCCAAGAGCGACCGCTACTACGTCAAGCAGTACGAGGAGGAGACCAACCTCCGCCACTACGTCGTCCTCGACACGAGCGCCTCGATGCGCTACCGGGGCGAGGCGCCGGTGACCAAGCTCCAGTACGGCGCTACCCTCGCCGCCGCACTCCACTACCTGATGGCCCGCCAGCGTGACGCCACCGGCCTCATCGCCTTCGACGAGCGCGTCCACACGCTCCTGCCGCCGAAGAGCACGGGCGGCCATCTCCGCGGCCTCCTCGGCACGCTCGACGGGCTGGCCAACGCGGAGCCGAAGAAGGGTGAGGCGCCGAAGACGGCCGCCGCCGCCGCCCTCCACGAGGTCGCCGAGCGCATCCCCCGCCGCGCGCTCGTCGTCGTCGTGACCGATCTGTTCGAGAACGTCGCCGCGCACGACGAGCTGCTCAAGGCGCTCCGCCACCTCCGCTACCGCGGCCACGAGGTGCTCGTCTTCCACGTGCTCGACGCGGCCACCGAGCGCCGCTTTCAGTTCCAGGACGTGCCCTACGTCTTCCGCGACCTCGAGACGGGTGAGGAGGTCACGCTCCAGCCCGCCCAGCTCCGCCAGAGCTACACCGAGGCCGTCGCCGCCTTCTCCGAGGCCTTCCGCCGCCGCTGCCGCGAGATGCACGTGGACCTCGTCGAGCTCGACACGGCGCGGCCCTACGACGACGCCCTCCTCGCCTACCTCAACAAACGCCGACGGCTCTTCTGAGTGCGGAGTTCGGAATGCGGCATGCCGAAGAAGCAGGGCTACCTTCCTTCCGCACGCCGCCTTACGTAGCCCGAACCATGCTCGACCGCATCCGCGCCCTCGCCGACGAGGTCTTCCCCGAGGTCGTCCGCCTCCGCCGCGCGCTCCATCGCCGCCCCGAGCTGGCCTTCGAGGAGCACGAGACGGCCGCGCTCGTCGCCGAGACGCTGCGCGGGATCGGGATCGAGCCGCGGACGGGCGTGGCGAAGACCGGCGTCGTCGCCCACGTCGAGGGGCAACAACCCGGCCCCGTCCTCGCCCTCCGGGCGGACATGGACGCGCTGCCCATCCAGGAAGCCAACGATTTCGACTTCCGCAGCGAGGTCGCCGGGACGATGCACGCCTGCGGGCACGACGCCCACACCGCCTCGCTGCTCGGAACGGCGATGATCCTCCAGCGGATGAAGGACGAGTTGGCGGGGAGCGTCCGCCTCGTCTTCCAGCCGAGCGAGGAGAAGCTGCCCGGCGGGGCGAAGGTGATGATCGAGGAGGGCGTCCTCGGCGCGATGGACGGCCACGCCGCGCCTGCGCGCATCCTCGGCCAGCATGTCTTCCCCCAGCTCCCGGCCGGCACCCTCGGCGTGCGTGGCGGCCCCTTCATGGCCTCGGCCGACGAGCTCTACCTGACGATCCGAGGGAAGGGCGGCCACGCCGCCGCGCCGCACCTCCTCGTGGACCCCGTGCTCGTGCAGGCCCACGTGCTCGTCGCCCTCCAGGCGGTGATTTCGCGGAGCCGCCCGGCGGGCCAGCCCGCCATCCTCTCCTTCGGCCGCGTCGAGGCCGACGGGGCCACGAACGTGGTCCCGGACGAGGTCCGCCTCGTCGGCACCTTCCGGGCGATGGACGAGGCCTGGCGGTTCCAGGCGCACGACCTCATCCGCCGCACGGCCGAGCACACCGCGCAGGCCTTCGGCGCGACGTGCGAGGTCGTGGTGGACGTAGGCTACCCCGCCCTCGCCAACGACGAAGCCACCGCCGCGTTCGTCCGAACCGTCGCCGCCGAGTACGTGGGCGAGGGGCGGGTGGTGGACCTCCCGATGTGGTACGCCAGCGAGGACTTCGCGTGGTACACGCAGCGGATCCCGGGCGCGTTCTACGTCCTCGGCGCGGGCAACGAGGCGGCCGGCATCACGCACGGGCTCCACACGCCGCGCTTCACGGTGGACGAGGAGGCGCTCCGCCTGGGGCCGGGGTTCATGGCTTACCTCGCGCTCCGGCGGAACGCCTGATGGATCACGCTTTGATTCCATCTGCCGTTCGGATCGAGGTCCAGCACCGCCTCGACGCCATCGAGGCCGAGGAAAACGTCCGCGTGTTCTATGCGTGCGAGTCGGGCAGCCGCGCGTGGGGCTTCGCCTCGCAGGACTCCGACTTCGACGTGCGCTTTCTCTACGCGCACCCGCCTTCGTGGTACCTCTCCATTCAGGTGGAGCGCAAGCGCGACGTCATCGAACGCCCCATCTCGGACGAACTGGACGTGAGCGGATGGGACCTCCGCAAGGCGCTTCAGCTCTTCCGGAAGTCGAACCCGCCCCTGCTGGAGTGGCTCCGCTCGCCGCTCGTCTACCGGGAGAAGACCGACGTGACCGCTCAGTTCCGAGGTCTCGTCGCCACGCACTTCTCGGCGAGGGCATCGGCGCACCACTACTTCCACATGGCGCGGAGCAACTTTCGCGACTACCTGCGGGGCGAGGAGGTCTGGCGAAAGAAGTATTTCTACGTACTCCGTCCCCTCCTCGCCGTTCGCTGGATCGATGCCGGGCTGGGACCCGTCCCGATGGAGTTCGAGACGGTCGTGGACCGCCTCGTCGAGCCGGGGCCGCTACGCGAGGCCATCGAGACGCTGCTCGTGGAGAAACGGAATGGGGCGGAGTTGGATCGTGGACCGCGCATTCCGCCCATCAGCGACTTCATCGAGGTCGAGATGGAGCGGCTGGAGCCTCGCCTCGGTTCGCTTCCCGCACCGAAAACCGAAGCGGCGACGCTCGACCGCTTCTTCCGCCAGGCGCTCGCGACACTCTGGCCGGGAACCCCCGTGCCCCTCGACTGACCACAGCCTCCACACCACGGGGCGGGGCCGCCCGGCTGACGAGCGGCCGGCCCCGCCTCGGAAGCACGCCGGAGGCTACCGCGCGAGCGTCACGCGGCGGCTGGCCGTCGTGTGCTCGCCGCGTGCGCGGACGACGTAGACCCCGCTCGGCAGCGCACCCGCCTCGAACCGGAGCGTGTGCGTGCCCGCCGCCAGCCGCCCGTCGTGCAGCGTCGCCACGCGGCGGCCGAGCACGTCGAACGCCTCGACCGTCACGCGCTGGGGCACGTCGAGCGACAGCGAGAACGCGGTCTGCGGGTTGAACGGGTTCGGGTACGCCTCGGAGAGCGCAAAGGCGGCCGGGACCTCGGCGCCGGGCTCGGTGGCCGTGAAGAGCGGGAAGAGGTCGTGCGTGGGCCACGTCGTCGTCGCGGTCGCCGCGTTCCACAGCGCGACGTCGAGGTTGTTCAGGAAGTTGTTCTCCGGCTCGGGCCGCGTGTTGGCCAGCGCGACGTAGGAGAGGTTCTGATACTGGGTGCGGATGAGGTAGGTGCGCGTGCCGGGCAGCGAGCCGTCGTGCCACCAGTTGTTGAACGTGTTGACGAGCCAGCCGAGACCGTACCAGTAGGAGGTTCCGCTCCAGTCGGGCAGGCTGGGCCGCGCCGTCATGGTCTGGATGGTCGAGGAAGCGAGCACGTCCGGCCGCCCCGGCCGTCCGTCAACGGCCTCCATGAAGCGAAGGAGGTCCGGCGCCGAGACCACCCATCCCCCGTGCGCGTCCATCGCCTCGACGTAGAAGCCGCCGTAGGGCCACGGAACCGTGTTGTGCGGCGGGAAGACGCTCGGCGTCGTAGCGCCGTTGTACTCGTAGTAGCGGACCTCGCCGGGGAGGCGATCCCCGAGCAGGCTCCCGCCCACGGCGAGGCTCGTCATACCCGTTTCGTCGAGCACGCTCAGCACGTAGTCCTCGTACGCCTGCCCGCTGACCCGCTCGACGATCCGCCCGAGGACGGCGTAGCCGAAGTTGGAATACGAATACCGCGTGCCGGGGTCGAAGTCGAGCGGCCGGCCGCGCATGTAGCGGATGACGGTCTCGGCGTCGGCCGGAGGCGCAACGCCCATCTCGGCGGCGATGTGGACGACGTCGAACATCGGGTCGTAGCCCGTCCCGTCGCGGTCCCAGCCGCCGGAGTGCTGGAGGAGGTCGCGGATGGTGATCTGGCTCAGGCGCGGGTCCTCGGCCTGTCCGTCGGGAGCCGGCAGGTCGGGCAGCAGCGCGAAGGCGGGGTCGTCGAGGCCGAGGAGGCCGTCCTCGACGAGCTTCATCACGGCCACCGCCGTAATCGGCTTCGAGATCGAGGCGATGCGGAAGCGGGCGTCCGGCGCCACGGGCGTGTTCGCCTCGACGTCGGCGAGGCCGAAGCCGCGCGCGTAGACGAGGCGGCCGTCCTTCGCCACGGCGACGGCCATGCCGGGGATGTCGTACTGGTCCATGATCCCGGCGATGGCGGCGTCGTAGTGGGCCATCTCGGGGACGTCCGGCCCGGTCTGGGCGCGGGGCACCACGGCGAAGACGCCCAGCAGGAGGGGGAGAAACAAGCGAAACATGTGTCTGCAGAGTTAGGAGTGAGGCTCTTCGAACGCTATCGGCGTCTCCCCGGTGACGGAGCCGCCCGGATACCGGCCGTACCGCGAGGCACTGGCGACCCCTGAGGACCGGCGCGGCGCTGCGAGCTCGCCCGCAACGCCGCGCCCGAACGACGAAGGGAAGTCAGGCGTTTACTGGAAGCAGCCGCCCGGCGGGCATTGCGTGATCGGGAACGAGATGGTCACCGTCTGCCCGGCGGGAATGGAAACCGGGGTGAACTGCGGCGACGACCCCGAGAGCGTTCCGTAGATGCCGTAGAAGTCGCCCGTGTCGCCGATCGCCTGGTTGTTGTTGTTGTCCTTCCAGGCCTCCATGAAGTACGTGCCGGGGACGATGTTGGCGATCGTGTAGTTGCCGTTGGCGTCCGCGGCAGTCTGATACGCGAACGAGTCGTTGAAGTAGTCAACGATGCTGGCAAACAGCGCGACGCGGGTGTTCGCGACCGAGCCGTTGGTGCCCGGCGGGAGCGAGATGACGCCAGTCAGGGTTCCCGTCGTAGCGGGCGGCGGCGGCGGCGGCGTAGTCTCAGCGGAGTCGCAAGCAGCCAAGACGAGGGCGAAGAGCGCGAAAGCGCTCAGGCGGAGAAACGAGGCCTTCATAGGAGTAACGGGGTGAGGGGAGAGAAAGACGCCCGGCTTCGGCCGGACGCAGCCGGTGGACAGCCAGGACCTGACAACGTCCGGTGCCTGACCGAGCAGAGAGCACGGCACGTCCGCTCCGCACACTCAACGGCTCGACGTCGCGACCCGAGCCCGGACCTCCGCGTCCCCACCATCGAGGTAGGAGCGGGAAGGTGAGGGTGGAGAGCGGTTGCACAGGGAGGAACGTCGTTTCGGCCGCGATCGGCTCACGCCCTTTTTTCCGTGCGGCCCCCCGCATCTCCAACAGGAGCCCCGCTCCGGCCGCCTCGTTGCACGGTCCCGGGCGGCGTCCTATCATGCGCCCACACCGGCGCTCTCGGCATCATGACGGGTCCTTCCTCCCACGACGTGACGATCCTCTTGGACCAGGCCCGCGACGGCGATCCCTCGGCGTTCGACCGCCTGCTCCCCCTCGTCTACGACGAGCTCCACCGTCTCGCGCACCGCCAGCGCAACCGCCAGCGCGCCTCCGAGACGCTCAACACAACGGCTCTCGTCCACGAGGCCTACGAGAAGCTGGCCCGCCAGCGCGACCGCGCCGGCGACGAGGCCCGCCTCGGGTGGAACGACCGCGCCCACTTCTTCCGCGTCGCCGCCAAGGCGATGCGCCAGATCCTCGTGGACCACGCCCGCGCCCGGCGGGCCCAGAAGCGCGGGGGCGACGACGTGCCCATCGCGCTCGACGCCGTGCCCCTGGCCGCCGAGGAGCGCGCCGACGAGATCCTCGCGCTCGACGAGGCGCTCACCTGCCTGGCCGGCCTCGACGCCCGCCAGGCCGAGGTCGTCGAGCTCCGCTACTTCGTCGGGCTCACCATCGAGGAGGCGGCCGAGGTGCTCGGCCTCTCACCCGCGACGGTCAAACGGGAGTGGACCGCCGCCCGCGCCTGGCTCCACCGCGCCATGACCGCCCCCCCGTGAGCGGCGGCGTGCCCGATACGGCCCGGTACGCCCGCGTCAAAGCCCTCTTCCTCGACGCCCTCGACCAGCCCTCCACCGCCCGCGCCACGTGGCTCGCCGCCGCCTGCGACGACCCCGCCCTCCGCGACGAGGTCGCCACCCTCCTGGCCGCCCACGACGACGCCGAGGGCAGCGGCCGGCTCGACCGCCCGCTGTTCGACCGGCCCACCGCCGATCCCGCCGACGCTCGCGACTACTGGGCCGGACGGATGGTCGGCCCCTGGCGCCTCGCCGAGCGGCTCGGCGCGGGCGGGATGGGCACGGTCTACCGCGCCGAGCGCGCCGACGGCACCTACGAGCGGACCGTCGCGGTGAAGCTGCTCCGGCCGGGGAACGACATCGAGGCGCTGGCGGGCCGCCTCCGCGCCGAGCGCCGGCTGCTGGCCCGGCTGGAGCACCCGCTCATCGCCCGGCTCTACGACGGCGGCGTGACCGAGGACGGGCTGCCCTACCTCGCCATGGAGCTCGTCCACGGCGAGCCGGTCACGGCCTACGCCGAGGCGCGCGGGCTCGGCGTGGAGGCGCGGCTGCGGCTGTTCCGGCAGGTCTGCGAGGCGGTGGCCTACGCCCACCGCGCGCTCGTCGTCCACCGCGACCTCAAGCCGTCCAACGTGCTCGTGACGGAGGAGGACGGGAGGCCGAACGTCAAGCTCCTCGACTTCGGCATCGCCAAGCTCCTCGACGCCCGCGGCGAGGACACCAGCCGGGATTTCACGCCCACGACGGCCGCGCTGACCCCGGCGTACGCCGCGCCGGAGCAGGTCCGCGGCCGCCCCGCCACGACGGCCACCGACGTCTACAGCCTCGGCGTCCTCCTCTACGAGCTGCTCGTCGGGCAGCGGCCGTACGACCTCGCGGGGCAGAGCCCGGCCGAGGTCGAGCGCCTCGTGTGCGAGGCCGAGCCCGAGCGGCCCTCGGTGGCGGCCGCCTCGCCGCGGCTGCGGGGCGACCTCGACACCATCGTGATGAAGGCGCTGGCGAAGGAGCCGGACCGCCGCTACCCCACGGCCGACGCCCTCAGCGAGGACCTCCGTCGGTACCTCGACGGGCTCCCCGTCCGCGCCCGCCCGGCCACGGCCGGATACCGGATGGGCAAGTTCGTGCGGCGGCACCGCGTCAGCGTGGCGGCGGCGGGGACGGTGCTCCTGGCGCTCGTCGGCGGGCTCGGCACGGCGCTGTGGCAGGCCCACGAAGCGCACGAGGCGGCGGCCCTCGCCGGGCGACGGTTCGACACCGCCCGCGAGGCCGCCCGCGCCCTCATCTTCGACGTGCACGACGCCGTCGAGACCCTGCCCGGCTCCACGCCCGTCCGCGAGGTCATCGTCTCCCGCGCCCTCGACTACCTCGACCGCCTCACCCTGGAAGCCGGCGACGACGCGACGCTCCGCCTCGACCTCGCCCAGGCGTACCTCCGCGTCGGCAACGTCCAGGGCAACCCCAACAACAGCAACCTCGGGCGCCTCCAGGACGCCCTCACCAGCTACCGGCGCGGCCTCGCCCTCCTCCCCGCCCGGACGCCGGCCGACAGCCTCGGCCTCGCCGTCACCCACCTCCGGGCCGTCCTCCTCGAAAAGCTCGGCGACGTCTACGCCCACCTCGGGCGGCCCGACTCCGCCCTCGCCCACTTCGACCGCGCCCGCGCCCTCTTCCGGCAGAACGCCGAGGCGGACCCGGACAACCCCGACCGGCTCGTCGCCCTCGCCATCGGGCACCTCAAGCGGGGCGACTACACCGGCAACCCGAACTTTCCCAACGCCGGCCGCCCCGCCGAGGCCCTCCCCTACTACCGGACGACCCTGGACCTCCTCTACCGCGTCCGCCGGCGCGACACGACCGACGTGCAGGCGACCCGGCTGATCGGCGTCGGCTACGAGCGGCTGGGCTCGATCTACTCGCTCGAGGGCGATTTCGCGCGGGCGCGCGAGGCCTACCGGGAATCCAAGGACATCCGGGACCGGCTCCACGCGGCCTTCCCGAACGACGCCGAGTTGCACCGGGACGCCGCCGTCGCGCACGAGAAGCTGGGGCTGACGTATCAGGCCGAGGGCCGGCTGGAGGAGGCGCGGAGTGAGCTGGAGGCCGCCTACGCGGGCTACCTGGCGCTGGCGAAGGTGGACCCCCGCGACGTCAACGCGCAGGTCACGCTGGCCGTCAATGAGATGCAGCGTGGCGCGCTGATGGCCTCGCCGGACCTCCCCAGCTTCGGAGACCGGACCGCGGCGCGGGCGCTCTACCGCCGCGCACTCGACCGGCTCCGCGCCGTGACCGCGCTCGACTCGACCAACGCCCGCGTGCAGGCGCTGATGGCCGAGGCCGAGGCGGCGCTGGCGCGCTGAGGCCGCCGGCCGGAACGGGATGACGCGCCGTCGTCGGTCGGGTCCCGTAGCTTGGGCGCGGACCCATCCCCCACCCGATGCTCCTCGACACGCTCCCGCCGTTCCCCGGCCTCCGCCCCGAGGCCTTCCAGTTCCTCCGCGACCTCAAGACGAACAACCGCCGCGACTGGTTCAAGCCCCGCAAGGCCGTCCTCGACGACGAGTTGCTCGACCCGATCCGGTGCCTCGTGGTGCAGGTCGGCCGCGAGGCGTCGGCGCGGGGGCTCCCGCTCCACGGCGACCCTGCCCGGTCGCTCTTCCGCATCTACCGCGACACCCGGTTCTCGACGAACAAGGACCCGTACAAGACACACGTCGGCGCCACGCTCACGCGCAGCGGCGAGCGTGACGACCCCGGCGGGCTCTACGTCCACGTCGAGCCGGGCGGGTGCTTCCTGGCGGCCGGCTTCTGGGCGCCGCCGAAGGCACTCCTGACCGCCTGGCGCGAGCGGATCGCCGCCGATCCGCAGGGCTTCCTCGGCGTGGCCGAGGCGGTCGAAGGCGCCGGGCTGACGCTGACCACGCGGGAATCGCTCAAGCGGATGCCGCGCGGCTACGAGGCGCTGGCCGAGAGCCCGGCGGCCGCGTACCTCAAGTGGAAGGGCTGCATCGCCACGCAGGCGGTGGGCGAGGACGCGCTGATGACGCCCGCTTTCGCCGAGGACATGCTCGGGTTCGCCGAGGCGGCCCGGCCGCTGCTCGACTACGGCTGGCGCCTGGCGGACGGCTGACGCTCAGCCCCGCCCGAAGAGCGTGCTGGCGATGTGCTGGAGCGCCGACTCCTCCAGCTTGATCTCCTCTTCGGGCGTGAGCGGCCGGTCCGTCCTCCCGTTGCCCGAGGCGGAGCCGTTGGCGCCGGTCTTCAGCGCGCCGGGCTTCAGCGCGCCGTCCGCCTTCGCCTCGGCGGCCTGCGGCGTCTGCGGCGCGTTCGCGCGCGCCTCGGCCTCGATCTCGCGGCGGATCTCGTCCATGAACGGCTCCTGCGCCTTGGCGAACATCACGTGGGGCTCCTCGACCGGCCGGCCCGCCGCCGTCCGCTCGCGGTAGAGCCGGAGGCACCCGTTCCAGAGCGCCCGCCGCAGCCCCCACTTCTCGACCGAGTACGAGGCCCCGCGCCGCCGGCCGTCGCCGTCCACCCAGTTGAGCTGGACGTACGTCTTGCCGCCGGCTCCCTTCCGCTCCTGCTTCTCCCGCACGCTCAGCCCGACGACGCCGGTGTTCGACCACGCCTTGCGCGGGCGCGAGTCCGGCGGAGGCAGCTCGCGGAGCAGCTCGTCGCGGTAGAGGACGGCCGCCTCCAGGGCGCCCTCGCGGCCGTCGAAGCGGGCGTCGGCGAAGAACTTCGAGAGCCGCTTGCCGTCGCGGCGGACGCGGACCTGCCAGCCGTGGGTGGGGTGCCGCCGGGGGTACTTCTCCGTCGGCTCGATGTCAATGCGGGTGATGTGGTGGGGCGTGTCGGCCATCGGGTCGGGGCGCGATCCGGCGGGGCGAAATGACGGCGCCCCGACGGGCGGGGCGCGGAGGCGAAAGAGAAAAGGCCTAGGCGGCGGCCGAGGGCGAGACGGCCTCGACGCGGACCACCTCGGGAACCGCCCGCTTGATGGCCTGCTCGATGCCCGCGCGCAGGGTCATCATGCTCATCGGGCACGTGCCGCAGGCGCCGAGCAGTTCCAGCTCCACCACCATCTCGTCCGTCACGTTCTGGAGACGGACGGAGCCGCCGTCCGCCATGAGGTAGGGGCGGATCGAGTCCAGCGTCTCCTCGATGCGGCGGTGGAGGGCGGAGTCGGTGGGGTCGGCGAGCGGCGCGTCGGCCATGACGGCAGAGGGTGGCTAGGCAGGCGGAAGATACGCACCGCCGGGCAGATCGGATTCGGGAGGATGGGATGAAGGCGGGGGCGAGGACAGCGGCCGGAAGTCCGACGGCAGAGGGATCGAGGCGGCGGGCCTCGGGGCCACCGTCGACCGGGCTAGCGCAGGGCCACGACCGTCACGCCGTCGCCGCCCTGGTTCCAGGGTGCGGAGTCGAACGAGGCCACGTCGGCGCGGCCGGCGAGGTGCTCGCGGATGGCCTGGCGGAGGGCACCCGTCCCTTTGCCGTGCAGGATCTCCAGGCTCGGCGCGCTCGCCGCGACGGCCTCGTCCACGAGCCGCATCACCTCGGGCACGGCCTCCTCGACGCGCTGCCCGCGCACGTCGATCCGCGTGCGGACGCGCATGATCGGGAGGGCGGCGTCGCGCTCGGGCTGCGGCGCTTTGATCTCGACGCGCTGCGGGCGCGGGCCGCCCACCTTCGTGAGCCGGCTCAACCTGGCCCGCGTCTTCATCGGGCCGAAGGCCACGAGCGCCTCCCGCGCGCCGACCTCGATGACCTCGCCCGTGGCCGTGCCGTCGTCGAGGCGGACCTGGTCGCCGGGCTGGATCGGGCCGCTCGGGGCAGGCGCGGCGCGCTCGGGGCGGGCCGTCCGGACGCGCTTCTCGGTGCGGCGCTCGACGTTCTTCTTCCGCCGCCGGATCGTCTCGCGCGTCTCCTCCAGCCGCGCGCGCGCGGCTTTCGTCGCCTCGCGCTCGGCCTCGGCCTCGCGGATCTCGCGGATGGTGAGTTCGACGGCGGCGTTCGCCTCCTTGACGATCTGCTCGGCCTGGGCGAGGGCCTCGGCGCGGAGCCGGTCGCGGTCGGCGCGGAGGCGGTCGAGGCGCTGCTCGTAGTCGGCCTGGAGGCGCTCGGCCTCGGCGGCGCGGCGCTCGGCCTCGGCCAGCCGCTCGGCCGCCTGCTGCGAGCGCGCCTCAAAGTCGTCGATGAGGTCTTCGAGTGCCGTCTTGCCCTCGCCCACGAGCCGCCGCGCCTCGCCCACCACGGCCGCGTCGAGGCCGACGCGCGCGGCGATTTCGAAGGCGTACGACGAGCCCGGGACGCCCGCGCGGAAGCGGTACGTCGGCGCGAGCGTCTCGCGGTCGAACTCCATCGAGCCGTTCTCGACGCCGTCGGCGGCGTGGGCGAAGGCTTTGAGCGTGCCGTGGTGCGTCGTCGCGATGGTGCGGGCGCCCGCCTCGGTGAGCCGGCGGAGGACGGCCTCGGCGAGGGCGCCGCCCTCGGCCGGGTCGGTGCCCGTGCCCGCCTCGTCAATGAGCACGAGCGAGCGGCCGTCGGCGTCGGCCAGCATCCGGCGGATGTTCTGCAGGTGGCTCGTGAACGTCGAGAGGTCGTCCTGGATGGACTGCTGGTCGCCGAGGTCCACGAACAGCCGCGTGAAGAGCGGAAGCGAGGTGCCCGGCGCGGCCGGGATCGGCAGGCCGCACTGCACCATGAGCGCGAGGAGCCCGACCGTCTTCATCGCCACCGACTTCCCGCCCGCGTTGGGCCCGGTGATGACGAGTGTCCGATAATCCGCCCCCAGTTCGACGCTGAGCGGGACGACCGCCCGGCGCTCGGCCGCTTCCCCCTCGGCAGTACGGCGCTCGGCCTCGCGGCGGACGTGGAGGAGCAGCACGGGGTTCCGGGCGCGGACGAGGCGGATCACCCCCTCGTCGTTCAGCTCGGGCACGAGGGCCTCGGTCTCGTTGCCGAGGCGGGCGACGGCGGCGAGGGCATCCAGCCGGCCGAGGGCCTCCAGGCTCGCCTCGAGGTCCACGCGGTGGGCGCGGACGTGGCCGGAGACCTCGCGCAGGATGCGCTCGACCTCGCGGCGGCGCTCGGCCTCCAACTCGCGGATCTCGTTGTTGAGATCGAGCACGGACGCCGGCTCGATGTAGACGGTCTGCCCGGACGCCGACACGTCGTGGACGAACCCCTGCACCTTCCGCTTGGCCTCGGCGCGGACGGGGATCACGGCGCGCCCGCCGCGGATGGTCGGCTGCTCCTCCGTCGCCCAGCCCTCCGCGATGGCCTGGCGGAGTGCGCGCATCAGCGTTTCGCGGAGGCGGCCCTGGCGGTCGGCGAGGGTGCGCGTGAGGCGGAGGAGCGCCGGGCTCGCGTCGTCCTTGACGCGGCCCTGGTCGTCCACCGTCCGGCCGATGTGGTCTTCGAGCGCCTTCAGCGGCACGATGTGTTCCGCAGCGCGCCCGAGGCCGGGGTACTTCGCCCGCCGCGCCTTGAGGTAGTCGTGGACGGCCCGCAGCGTGGCGAGCACGCGGCCGACGGCGTAGAGGGCCTCGCCGTCCACGTAGCTGGCCTTCGGCGCGAGGCGCTGGAGGACGGGCCGCACGTCGTCGGCGCCACCCAGCGGAAACGGGTCGTCGAAGCCGAGGACGGCCTGCATCTCGCCCGCGCGAGCGAGGCGGGCTTCGACCTCGGCACGGTCGGTGGAGGGCGCCAGCGCAGCGAGGCGTTCGCGGCCGTAGGGCGTCCGGGCGTGCTCGTCCAGCCGGGCGCGGAGCACGTCGAAGCCGAGGCGGTGCTCAGCGTCGGAGGGAAAGAGGGCGAGGGCGTCGTTCATCGGGCGGTAGAACGCATCACGCGCCAGACTTTTCCCCCGCCGGCGTGATGGAACGGCGAATCCACACCGCCAGCGCGGCCTCGTCGAGCTCGCCCGCCGCCACGCCGCGCATCACCGTGACCGCCTCCACCTCGGGCGCCACGAGGCGCCGGCCGTTGATCTGCAGAAAGACGGCGAGTGCGACGAACCCGACGCGCTTGTTGCCGTCGAGGTAGCCGTGGTTGCGAGCGAGCCCGAACCCGTAGGCCGCTGCCAGATCGGCGAGGTCGGCCTCGGGATCGTAGGTCCACTTCTGCCTGGGACGGGCCAGCGCGGATTCGATGGCGCCCTCATCCCGGATGCCGGGAAGCCCACCGTGGCGCTGGATCTCCCGGTTGTGAAGCTCATCGCCGACCCGGCGCGACAGCCAGCGCGGCTCGTCCATCACTTCGCCAGCTCCCGGAGCGCGTTCTTGTACCGCTCGGCTACGTCCTCATAGGCGACTATGGCGTCCTCGAAGTCGGGGTCGTAGGGCGTCAGCGTCAGCCCGTCCGGCGTCTCGACGAGGTGGAGGGTGCTGCCCTCTTTGAGCCCGTGGCGGTCGAGGACCTCCTTCGGGAACGTGGCCCCGATGGAGTTGCCGATCTTGCGAAGCGTGAGCGTACGGGTCATGGCGGTGGAGATGGCGGGCTGTGGCTACGCCCGTAAAACTCGTCCGTTCCTGCCCCACGCTATTGTCATCCCGGACTCGATCCGGGATCTCCAGAGCACACCCGCGCCGCTGTCAATTTGGAGATCCCGGCTCGGGGGCCGGGATGACACCTGACTGGTACTTGAGCCGCTGATCCCGAACAACTGCCCCAGTCCTACCCCTCCACCCCCACCGCCGCGTGGTCGCCGACGTTGAGCGTGCCGGCGAAGCCGCGCACGTGCGCGTCGTGCCCCACGACCGACTCGTCGAGGCAGGCCGCCTCGACGGTGGCCCGCTCGAACACGATGGTGTTGCGCACGATGGAGCCGGTGATGACGGCGTCGCCGTGGACGGCGGCGTAGGGGCCGACGACGGAGTCGCGCACGGTCGCGTTCGGCCCGATGAACACGGGCTCGACGAGCGTGCTGTTCTCGACCGTCCCTTGTTTGCGGTTCTCGCCCTCCTTGGCCAGGATGAGCTTCGAGGTCGCCTTGATGGCGGGGATGGTGCCGCAGTCGAGCCACTCCGAGACGGCGGCGGTCTTGAACGTCCGGCCGTCCTTGAGCATCCGGTCGAGCGCGTCGGTGAGCTGGTACTCGCCGCCGACGCCGGTCACGTGGTGTTCCAGGAGGTAGTCGATCTCCCGTCGCAGGACGGCCGCGTCGCGGAGGTAGTAGATGCCGATGATGGCCTCGTTCGAGATCGGCTCGGACGGCTTCTCGACGAAGTCGGTGATCCGGTCGCCCTCTTTCACGACGACGCCGAAGCGGCGCGGGTCGTCCACGTGCTTGACCCAGACGACGGCGTCGGCGTCGAGGTCGGGCGCCTCGTCCATGTAGAAGAGGGTGTCGGCGAAGACGACGACGCACTCGCCGTCGAGGAACGAGCCGGCCTGGGCGACGGCGTGGGCCGTCCCCTTCGCCACCTCCTGCACGGCGAAGTGGGCCGCGATGCCGTGGCGCTCGCCAATGGCCGTGAGCTGCCGACGCACCTCGGGACCGAAGTCGGGGCCGAGGATGAACACGGCCTCGTCGAGCGCGCGCGGGAGGGTCTGCGCAAAGGTCTCGACGATGCGCTCGACCATCGTGCGCCCGGCGACGGGCAGGAGCGGCTTGGGGGTGACGTGGGTGTGGGGGCGAAGGCGCGTGCCCCGCCCCGCCATCGGGACGATGAGCTTCATGGAAGAGAGGATGCGTGGGGCCAGAGGCCGGAGGATACGCACGACCCGTGCCCCCGGCGCCCGCGCCCCGGCGTTTCACCGTGGCGCCACGTGCGGGCCGCGGGGCGTTACCCGGCTTCTCCGGAACGCGGCTCTTCTCGATGGCGACGAACCCGGATGCGCTGAGGGGCCCGACGGGACCGTCCACCATCCGCCTCGCTCTTTTCGGCCGGCAGCGCCCGTACGGCCCGCTTTACGGCGAATTGGAGGGGTGGAACGGAACTTGAAATCCGGCTCGCCCCGTTGAACGGGCACCGTCTCCGCCTCGGCGGCCGGACGGGCGCCCCTCCCCCGAACCCATCTCCCCCCTTGCCATGCGTAGCTACCCCCTCCGCCTGACCGCGATTCCGCTGGTCCTCCTCACCCTCTTCAGCTTCGGCCAGACCGGCTGCAACAACACGGGCCGCGGCGCCGCCATCGGCGCGGGTGCAGGCGCCGTCGTCGGCGGCGTGGTTGGCCGGGCCACCGGCTCCACGGCGCGCGGCGCCATCATCGGCGCGGCCGTCGGCGGCACCGCCGGCGCCATCATCGGCCGCCAGATGGACCAGCAGGCCGAAGAGCTCGACCGCGAGCTCGAAAACGCCGACGTCGAGCCCATCACCGACCCCGAGACGGGCGAGACGGCCGGCATCGCCCTCCGCTTCGACAACGCGCTGCTGTTCGACCTCAACAGCGCGAACCTGAGGCCCGGCGTCCGCGCCGACCTCGCCGACCTCGCGTCGAGCCTGCGCACGTACGAGAACCACGACGCGGTGATCGTCGGCCACGCCTCGACCGACGGCTCGACGCAGCACAACCAGGATCTCAGCGAGCGCCGCGCCAACGCCGTCCGCGACTACCTCGTCTCGCTCGGCGTCCCGTCGTACCGCCTCCAGGCCTTCGGGCGCGGCGAGTCCGAGCCGCTCCCGGGCATCGCCGGCACCTCGCCGGAGAACCGCCGCGTCGAGATCGCCATCTACGCGAACGAGCAGTACCGCCAGAACCTCCAGAACGAGTACGGCAACTGATTCGCGGACACCCCCGGCCGACCCGGCCGGTATCTTTACGGCCCTCGGTCCTTCGCGGCCGGGGGCCGTTCTCGTGTCTCACCTACCCGCCCATGCCCACCTCCGACCACGCCCCCCACCCGACGCCCTTCGTCGCCGAGAAGAAGATGTCGCCGCAGGAGCAGGCCGAGTGGCAGGCGACGCGGGTCCGGGACACCTGGCGCATCTTCCGCATCATGGGCGAGTTCGTCGAGGGATTCGAGCGGCTCTCGCAGTACGGCCCGAGCGTCTCGGTGTTCGGCTCGGCGCGGACGCGGCCGGGCACGCCCTATTACGAGATGGGCGTCGCAGTGGGCCGGAAGCTGGCCGAGCACGGCTACGCCGTCATCACCGGCGGCGGCCCCGGCATCATGGAGGCGGCCAACAAGGGGGCGCAGGAAGCGGGCGGCGTCTCGGTCGGCCTCAACATCGCGCTGCCGCACGAGCAGCGCGCCAACCCGTACGTGGACCCGAGCGGCCTCATCACGTTCGACTTCTTCTTCGCCCGGAAGACGATGTTCGTCAAGTACGCCCAGGGCTTCATCGTGCTGCCGGGCGGGTTCGGCACGATGGACGAGCTGTTCGAGAGCCTCACGCTGATCCAGACCGGCAAGACGACGCGCTTCCCCGTGGTCCTCATGGGCCGCGACTACTGGGACGGGCTGCTCACCTGGCTCCGCGAAAAGATGCTCTTCGACGGCAACATCGCCGAGATGGACCTGGACCTGTTCCAGGTCACCGACGACCCCGGCGAAGCCGTGGCGATCATCGAGCGGTTCAGCCACGAGGTGGGGGTGGCCCCCAATTTTTGACCGGGTCCGTTCGGCGCCTCTCCGTAGTTTCTCCGCCCACCTGCGCGTACGGGTCCGTCCACCTCGGTACACATGCCCGGCGCCTCAGTGAGCCCTCCCGGCCCGATTCGGGCGCGGCACAGCATGTGCAGGCTCCCGTGCAAAGATCCGATGCACGCGGCAACCTTCTGCTGCGGCCTGCATCTACTCGCTCTTGTTTGCTAACCCCAACCCCTACTGCGGTTATGACCCTGACCCCTCGTATCGCCTTCCTGGCGACCCTCGTGGCGCTGATCGGCCTCACGACGCCGGTGCAGGCCCAGGACACCCCGGTCGCGCCCGACACGATCGTCGTCCGCACCCCTGAGAACGACGCCCGCCGCCGCTTCAACGAAGGCAACGACCTGCTCCGGCAGGAGGACTACGAGGGCGCCCTGGCCACGTTCGACGCCGGCCTCGAACTCGACCCGACCAACGCGCGCAACGCCTACGGCCGCGCCCTCGCCCTGGCCCAGCTCGACCGCGAGGAGGACGCCGTGGCCGCGTTCGAGCAGGCCATCGAACTCGCCGACGCCCGCGAGGATGCCGAGACCGCCGACGCCGCGCGCCGCGCGCTCGGCACCATCGCCTACCGCAACGCCACGGCGAAGCTGCAGGCGTTCCCGCTGCCGAAGCCGACGGCCGAGGAGGCCCTCCCCCTCCTGGAGCAGGCTGAAGCCGGCAACGTGGACAGCCCGCAGCTGCCCTACCAGTTCGCCCGCGTCTACAACGCACTGGAGCGCTGGGAGGACGCCGAGCGCTACGCCCTCCAGGCCGTCGAGGCGGCCGAAGGCGAGAACGGCGACAAGTCGGCGCTCTACTACGAGCTCGGCCTCGCCCGCATGGGCCAGGGCAACGCGGCCGGTGCCCGCGAAGCGTTCGAGCTGGCCCGCGAGGGCCAGTGGAGCGGCTGGGCCGAGTACCAGCTCGGCCAGCTCGACGCCCAGGGCGCCGAAGGCTAAGCGCCGACCGAGCCACCACGAGCGAGGCCGCGACGGACGATCCGTCGCGGCCTCGTTGCGTGCGGGAAGGACGACCCGTCAGACCGTGTTGCGGCTGCCGAGCCAGAGCAGCACGACGAGCAGCACCAGCGGCACGAGCACGCTGGCGACGGGCATCCATTCGAGGCCGACGCCGTACCCGGCGGTGTCGGGGCCGAGGAGGAGAGCGAGGAGAGGCATGATCGGGGCCGAGGACGGTGGGGGTACCTTTCGCGCAAGCTACGCCCTCTCGCCCACTCCGATCCCGCCGTGACCGCCGCCATCGCACCGACCGCCCAGATCCACCCCACCGCCCGCCTCGCCGAAGGCGTGGTCGTCGGCCACTTCTGCGTGATCGAGGCCGGCGTGGAGGTCGGTGCCGGCACGGTGCTGGGGCACCACGTCGTGCTCCGCGAGGGCGCCCGCCTCGGCGAAGACGTGCGCGTGGACGACCACGCCGTGATCGGCAAGCAGCCGATGCGGGCGGCCCGGAGTGCCACCACGCGCGCCGAGCCCCTCCCGCCCACCGAGATCGGCGCCGGCAGCCTCGTCGGCACCGGGGCCGTGCTCTACGCCGGGTGCCGGATCGGCCGCCGCGTCCTCGTGGCCGACTACGCCACCGTCCGCGAGCGCGTCGCCGTCGGCGACGAAACCATCGTCGGGCGCGGCGTGGCCATCGAGAACGACTGCGCGGTGGGCGCGCGGTGCAAACTGGAGACGAACGCCTACGTCACCGCCCTCTCGACCGTCGAGGACGACGTGTTCGTCGCGCCCGGCGTACTCACCAGCAACGACAACTTCATGGGGCGGACGGAAGAGCGGAAGCGGCACTTCGGCGGCCCGACGATCCGGCGCGGCGCGCGCCTGGGCGTCGGCGCCGTGATCCTGCCGGGCAAGGACGTACCCGAGGAAGCCGTCGTCGCCGCCGGCGCCGTCCTCACGCGCGACGCTGAAGCCGGGCAGGTCCACCTCGGCGTACCCGCGCGCGCCGTGCGCCCCGTACCGCCCGAGCAGCGGCTGGATGGATAGATCCTGGATGGATAGATCCTGGATGGATAGATCCTGGATGGATAGATCCTGGATGGAGAGGCGCTCATCCGAGTTTTCCTCCCCCCCCGCCCTCCCCGGGAGCCTGAGGGAAGCGAAGGGGTAGGACCCCTTCCTTTCATCCCGCCCCTCTCTCCATGCTCGTCCGAACCCGTCGCTCCGGCGGGCGCCGCGGTGGCCGACTCCTCATCGGCCTCGTCGCCGCCGTCCTCGCCGTCGTCACGTACTTCGCCACCACGACCGTCGAGGAGAACCCCGTCACGGGCGAGGACCAGCGCGTGAGCATGAACGTGGACCAGGAGATCGCGCTCGGTCTCCAGGCGCAGCCCGAGCTGGCCGCCCAGCACGGCGGTGAGGTTCCGAACCCCGAAGACCAGCAGCTCATCGACGCCCTCGGCGAGCGGATCGTCCGGGCCAGCCGGGCGGGCGGGACGCCCTACGCCGACCACTTCGACTTCCACCTCCTCGCCGACCCGCAGACCGTCAACGCGTTCGCCCTTCCGGGCGGCCAGATCAACGTGACGGCCGGCCTCATCCGCGCGCTCCAGCCTACCGAGGGCGAGCTGGCCGGCATCCTCGCCCACGAGATCGCCCACGTCGTCGGCCGCCACTCGGCCGAGCAGATGGCGAAGGCGCAGCTCACGCAGGGCCTCGCCAGCGCCGCCGCCATCGCGGCGTACGACCCGGACCGGCCGGGCTCGGCGGCGTCCTCGCAGATCGCCCTCCTGATCGGCCAGGCGATCACGATGCGGTACGGCCGCGAGGACGAGCTGGAGTCCGACCGCCTCGGCGTCCGCTTCATGGCCGAGGCGGGTTACGACCCCCGCGCGATGGCCTCGGTGATGACGAAGCTGGGGCAGGCCGCCGGCGGTGCGCGCGGCCCCGAGTTCCTCTCGACGCACCCCAATCCCGAGAACCGGATCGCCCGCATCGAGGAGGCCATCGCCGAGCTGTACCCCGACGGCGTCCCGGACGGGCTCATCCGGTAGGCGACGGCGCATCCGTGAAGCCCGCGTGCGGGCGCCCGGCCGGCCAGAACACGGCCGTACCTTCGCGCCTGCTCCAACCCGCCGCCGCATGACGCCGATCCAGATGGTCGACCTGCACGCGCAGGTGGCCGCCCTCCGCCCCGACCTCGACGCCGCCATCGCCGAGGTGCTCGACAGCGGCGCGTTCGTGCGCGGCCCCTTCGTGAAGCGCTTCGAGGACGCGCTCGGCGCCTACTACGGCGGCGCCCACGCCCTCGGCGTCGGCAACGGGACGGACGCCCTCCAGATCGCCTACATGGCCGTCGGCGTCGGGCCGGGCGACGAGGTCGTCATGCCGGCATTCACGTTCGTCGCCACGGCCGAGGCGGCGGCGCTGCTCGGCGCCACGCCGGTCTTCGTGGACGTGGACCCCCGGACGTTCAACCTCGACCCGGCGCAGGTGGAGGCCGCCCTCACGGAGCGGACGAAGGCCATCGTGCCCGTGCACCTCTTCGGCCAGGCGGCCGACGTGGACCCGATCCTCGCGCTCGCCGAGGCGCGCGGCCTCGCCGTGGTCGAGGACGCGGCGCAGTCGGTGGGCGCACGGTACAAGGGCCGCCTCACCGGCCTGCTGGGCGACGTCGGCTGCCTCTCGTTCTATCCGTCGAAGAACCTCGGCGCCTACGGCGACGGCGGCGCGCTGCTGACGCCGGACGACGCGACGGCCGCTGCGCTCCGCCGGATCGCCAACCACGGCGCGGAGCGGAAGTACTACCACACGGAGGTGGGCGTGAACAGCCGCCTCGACGCGCTCCAGGCGGCCATCCTCTCCGTCAAGCTCCCCCACCTCGACGCGTGGACCGCCGCGCGCCGCGCCGCCGCCGACCGCTACGACGAGCGCCTCGCCGGCCTCGACGGGATCACCCTGCCGCACCGCGCACCGTACGCCGACCACGCCTTCCACCAGTACACGATCCGCGTCCACGGCGGCCGGCGCGACGCCCTCGCGGCGCACCTCAAGGCGGCGGGCATTCCGACGATGATCTACTACCCGGTGCCGCTCCACCGCCTCCCCGTCTTCGCCGGCCTCGGCTACGCCGAGGGGAGCCTGCCCGAGTCCGAACGCGCCAGCCGCGAGGTGCTCTCGCTCCCGATGCACCCCGCCCTGACCGACGAGCAGATCGGCTACGTGGCCGAACGGATCGCCGCGTTCGCGGAAACGCACGCGGCGACTGCGGCGTAGGGCGGCGGATTCACCTCCTCCGTCCGCGTGTCTTCGTTCGTCTTCACCGAGCCCGTACGCCTCGCCCAGGTGGGCGTGGGCTACTGGGGGCGCAACCTGCTCCGCTGCGCCGTCGAGCTCCCCGGCGCCGAGGTCGTCTGGGCGTGCGACCAGCGCGACGGCGCCCGCGCCCACGCCGCCCGCCAGTACCCGTCGGTCCAGACGACCGACCGCTACGAGGACCTGCTGGAGGACGAGTCGGTCGAGGCCATCCTGGTGGCGACGGAGACGCCGCAGCACTTCCCGCTGGCGGAGGCCGCCCTCCGCGCCGGCAAGCACGTCTTCGTCGAGAAGCCGCTCGCGCAGACGGCCGACCAGGCCGAGCGGCTGGTGGCGCTCGCGGCCGAACGCGGCCTTCGCCTGATGGTGGGCCACCTCCTCCGCTACCACCCCGCCTTCCGCTACGTCGAGGACCTCGTGCGTGAGGGCGGCCTGGGGGACGTCCGCTACCTCTACAGCCAGCGCGTCAACCTCGGCATCGTGCGCGCCCGGGAGAGCGCCTTCGAGAGCCTCGCGCCGCACGACCTCGCCACCGCGCTCGCCTTCGTCGAGGCGCCGCCGGTGGCGCTCGCGGCGCAGGGGCAGGCCTACCTCCAGCCCGGCGTCGAGGACGTCGTCTTTGCGACGGTGTTCTTCGAAGACGGCGCACTGGCGCACGTCCACGCCTCGTGGCTCGACCCGCACAAGGTCCGGAAGACGACGGTGGTCGGCAGCCGCCGGATGGCCGTGATCAACGACATGGAGCCGGCGGAGAAGGTCCGCCTCTACGACAAGGGCGCCGAGGTGGCCGAGGACGGCTACACCGGCTTCGCGGGCGCCGTGAGCGTCCGCTCGGGCGACATCGTGATCCCGCGCGTGGAGCCTGCCGAGCCGCTCCAACTGGAGTGCGCCGAGTTCGTGGCGAGCATCCGCGAGGGCCGTCCGCCTCGGACGGACGGCCGTGAGGGCCTCGCCGTCGTCCGCCTCCTCGACGCCGCCCGGCGGTCGCTCGACGCGGGCGGGTCGCGGGTGCCGGTGTAGCGGATGCCGGTGTAGCGGGTGCCGGTGTAGCGGATGCCGGTGTAGCGGGTGCCGGTGTAGCGGGTGCGACGGCCTCGTCGTATCCTCTGCCGTCCCTCGCCTCCCTGCTCCATGCGCCGCCTCTTCGCCCTCATCGCTCTTCTGTTCGCCGTCCCGGCCGGGGCCCAGAGCGAAGGCCTCCTCTTCCTCGACGGGCCGCTCCAGGACTTCCTCGAACGGCAGCAGACGCGCGGCCTCCTGCCCGGCGCCTTCCTCTCGCACCGCCCGCTCTCGGCCGACGAGGCGCACGCCTACCTCGACACCCTCGCCGCCCACCCCGAGGCACAGGCCCGGCTCTCCGACACCGACCGCGCGCTGCTGGCGCGCTTCCGGGGCGAGGCGCCCGGCCCGAACGTGGAGCGGGTGCGGGGGCTCATCCCCGGCCTCTACTGCGACGGCCACTCCTTCTTCGCCACCTCGGGCGAGGGCTACGCCCTCCAGATCGAGCCGCTCCTCTACCTCAGCGCGGGGCCGGTCAGCCAGTCGAACGAGGCGGGCACGGACGACGGGGGCACGGCCTGGCGCAACACGCGCGGCGGGCGCGCCGCCGGCCGCCTCGGCGAGCGCGGCGGCGTCCACGTCTTCTTCGAGACGCGCGTCGAGGAGAACCAGCGGCTCGACCCGCTGGCCGAGCGCCCGATCGTGGACGAGCGCATCGGCCAGCGCTACTTCCACGACGACGGCACGTTCGACTACTGGGTCGTGACCGGCGTGGCCGGGCTCTCGACGAAGTTCGTCGAGGTCCGCCTCGGGCGGGAGCGCAACCACTGGGGGCCGGGTCAGGGCGCCCTCCTCGTGTCGGACTACCCGACGACCTACGACCAGCTCCAGATCCGCTCGCGCTTCTGGCGCCTCCAGTACGTCAACGTCTTCTCCGCCCTCGCCGACCACAGCGTCCCCCGCGATTCCGTCTCGCAGCAGACCCGCGCGCGCTACGGCGTCTTCCACCGCCTCGCCCTCGACCTCCCGTGGCGCTTCCAAATCGGCCTCTCCGAGGCGGCCATGCTCGCGCCGACGCCCGAGGACCGAGGGCCGGAGTTCTACCTCGCCTACCTCAACCCCATCATCTTTCTCCGTGCGGCCGACTTCGAGTGGGGCAGCCCGGCCAACATGCTCATCGCCGCCGACGGGCAGTGGGTACCGGTGGACGGCGTGCGGCTCTACGGCCAATTCATGCTCGACGAGTTCCGGGCCTCCGAGCTCTTCAGCAGCGACGGCTGGATCCACAACAAGTGGGGGGCCCTGGCCGGCTTCCACGTGGCCGGCGTGGGGCTGAGGGACCTGGAGCTGCGCGGCGAATGGGCGCGCATCCGCCCCTACACGTACTCCAGCCGGGATACCGAGCGCGCCTTCGTGCACAGCGGCGCCGTGCTGGGCCACCCGTACGGCCCGAATGCCGAGAGTGTGGCGTTCTGGGCCACGTACCGCCCCACCGACCGCCTCACGGCGGCGGCCTTCGCCTCCGTCGCCCGCCACGGCCGCAACGAGACCGAGGCCGGCGCCTTCATCAACTGGGGCGGCGACCCGCTCGTGCCCTACAACGAGGCGACGCCCCGCGAGTACGGCAACTTCGTCGGCCAGGGCGTGCGGCAGACCGAAACGCGGCTGGAGGGCCGCCTCGGCTACGAGGTGCTGCCGGGGCTGGTGGCCGAAGCCGTCGGGCGCTACGCCCGCTTCACCGACGCGGGCGACCCCGTCGCCGACCGGGCGTACACCGGCGTCTTCGCGGCGCTCCGCTGGGGGCTCCCCTTCCAGGTGGCCCGCTTCTGATCCGGCCGCCTCGGGACGCTCACCGCGAGGGCCGGGCCGGCAGCACGGGTTCGCCCAGCGTCCCGCCTCCGTCGCCTGTCGTAACGGAGTGCGCAATGCCCCCCTTCGAGCCGTCGCCGTGCGGCGCGAGTTCGCCGGTCAGGACCGGCTCACCGGCCAGCGCGGGCGTCGCGGCGTGAGGCGGCGGGGTCGGCTGCCAGGGGAGGTGGACCAGCTGGAGCAGGAACACCATCACGGCCACGACGCCCATCAGAAAGACGAGCCCGGCCACGAGGGCCGTCGAGGCGGCCATGGTCATCGCGCCGAGCGCGAAGAACGCGCTGAGTGTGTAGAGGATGAGCACCGTGCGGCGGTGCGTCGTCCGCAGGGCGAGGCGGTGGTGGATGTGGTCCCGATCCGGCTGGAAGAGCGAGCGGCGTAGGTAGAGCCGCCGCGAGATCGAGAGCAGAGTGTCGAGGATCGGCAGGCCCATCGCCACGACCGGGATGACGAGGGCCAGGACGGGATTCGGGTGCGCCGTGCCGCGCAGGGCGTAGGCGGCCAGAAGGTAGCCGAGAAAGAGGCTCCCGCTGTCGCCCATGAAGATGGATGCGGGGTTGAAGTTGTAGCGGAGGAACCCGATGAGCGCGCCCACGACGGCCACCGCCAGCACGAGCGCCACCGGATCCCCCTGGATGGCGTGCACGCCCACGAGCCCCCCGAACGCGATGGCGACGCCCCCGGCGGCGAGGCCGTCCATGCCGTCGAGCATGTTGACCGCGTTCATCGTCCCGACCATCCACACGAGGGTGAGCAGGATGGAGGCGAAGAAGGCGAAGCCGCCCTCGCCCAGCACGCCGTCGAGCACCGTGATCCGGTACCCGCTCAGGATGACGAGCGTGGAAACGGCGACCTGCGCGAAGAACTTCGGCCGGAAGTGGAGATCCCGAAGATCGTCCCAGAACCCCACCGCCGCGATGAGAACGGCCCCGGCGAGCAGCAGCAGCGGCGGCGGCACGAGCACCACCGCCACCTCTGCCGGTAGCCACGGGCGTGCCAGGATGAGGCCTCCCCCTCCCACGAGAGAGGCGACGACGATGCCCACCCCTCCTACGTTGGGAATGGGCGAGGTGTGGATCTTTCGGTGCCCGTCCGGCTGATCCGCCCAGCCCCGGCGCAGGGCGAAGGCCCGAACCCATGGGATGACCACGAGAGCCGTGACGAGGCTGAGCGCGAATCCTGCCAGGAGGGCGAGGAACAGCGGCATAGCGGCGAGGCGTCAGTAATGGCCCTGGTGGGAGGGGCGGGTAGAAGAGAGGAGGATCGAGGGTGGCGCTCGATCCCGGCTGCTAGATACTGCTAGGGAGGAGCGGGGTCAACCACCCGGCTCTACTAGGGAATCGGCGTCTCAAAAATACAACTTGAATGGGCACTGCCCCCAGCCCTGCATGCCTCGTCGCCGGCAGGCCTGCGGGCCCGGCGACGAGCGACCGCTCTCGAAGCCAGAGCTACCGCTCCGGAGCAGTGGCCGGGCTGAGCGCCTGCGTCGGTCCGGCCTCGGCGTGCGCTCCGACGCCGTTGACCGGCGGGCGCGAGGACTGGATCACGGGCGAGCCGACCGGCATCGAGGATCCGTCTCCGCTGGAGGGCGCGTCGAGCAACGCCTCCGGGAGCGGGTGCGCCCGGCGATCGGCCGGGCCCGCCGCGAACCGGCCGGGCAGGTATCCCAGCCAGTACAGGAAGCCCAGCACGCTCAGCATCCCGAGTGCGAAGAGCGCCAGCGCTACCGGTGCCGGGGACGCCGCCATTGCCGCCGCACCGACGGCGAAGGCGCCGCTCAGAGCCCAGAGGATGCGCACGACGGTCGCTTTCGGATACCGGAGCAGCAGACGGTGGTGGAAGTGATCACCGTCGGAGTGGAGCAAGGGCTTGTCGTATTGCGGGCGGCGGATCGTCGTCACGATGCCGTCGAGTACGGGTAGCCCCATCGCGCTGGCGGCGACCACCAGGGCCAACACGGGATCGGGGTGGGCCGTGCCCTGAAGGGCGAACACGGCGAGGGTGTAGCCGAGGAAGTGGCTGCCCACGTCGCCCATGAAGATGGAGGCCGGCGCGGCATTGTACCGCAGGAAACCGAGGATGGCGCCGACGGTCGTGACGGCCACCAAGAGGCCGGCGGGCGCCCCGCCGAGCAGGAACGCCGCTCCGAGGCCGACGAAGGCGATCGTGAGCACGCCCCCGGCCAGCCCGTCGAGGCCGTCAATGAAGTTCACCCCGTTGATGGTGCCGACGACCCACACGACCGTCAGCAGCGCGGACACGGCGAAGGCCGCCTCGCCGCCCCCCAGCGCGGCGTCGAAAGCGGTGATGCGGATGCCGCCCGCCACCACCAGTCCGGCGATGAGCGTCTGGGCGATCAACTTGGGCAGCGCATTGAGGTCGCGCACGTCGTCGGCGAACCCCACGAGCGCCATCAGGAAAGCGCCGAGGAGCACCGGCCACGCAGGCAGCCGGAGCGCCTCCCCGACCGCCTCGGGCAGCCAGGGCCGCACGAGCAGCAGCGCGGCGCAGCTCAGCACCACCGCGCCGAGGATGGCCACTCCGCCCACCCGCGGGATGGGGCGCACGTGCACTTTACGCTGGCCGTCCGGCCGGTCCATCCAGCCCAAGCGCAGGCCGACACGGCGGACGAGCGGAATCAGGCCGAGCGCCGCCCCTAGACTCAGCACGAAGCCGCCAATCAGGGTCAGTACGAGCATGGAGTAACGTCGGGCGGAGCGAGGGTCGTCCGGTCGAGGAAGAAGCGCGGTCAGAGGGGCACGCGCTGCAGGGCACAGAGGCCGCAGCACCGCCCTAAATAACAACCCCGCCGTTGGAATTCAAGCGAGCCCCCCCGCGAAGCCGAGAATTGGCCGGCCCTCACACCCTCGCGGCAGCCTCAACCTGGGCCGTAACGGGAGCGGAGGCAGGTTTCTGCGCCCGCGCCCTTACCGGAGCCCACCCCCTGTGCGGCGGGATTCTACGAAGTTTCGGGGATGCTACGAGACCAAGAGCGCCTCGTAGCGGTCGGCGACCTGCTCCCAGGTGTAGCATTCGGAGACGCGTCGGCGGGCGTCGGCGCCCAGCGCCCGGCGCTGCGCGTCGTCCGCGTCGAGCCCGTCGATGAGGCGCGCCACGTCGGCGGCGGTGCGGAAGTAGCGGGCAGCGTCTCCGGCCACCTCGCGGTTGAAAACGTTGTCGTGGGCGAGGACGGCGTTGCCCGCCCCCATCGCCTCCAGGAGCGAGGGGTTCGTGCCCCCCACCGAATGGCCGTGGAGGTAGAGGCGCGCGTAGTAGCGGAGAGCGCGGACGCGCTCGTCGTAGACGGCGCCCGGCAGGATCAGGCGCGGCTCCGCCTCGGCGATGGCGTCGAGGCCGCGGGTGTAGGCGTTCGGCTTGCGCGTCGTCCCGAGCGCCACGAGCGGGTGCGGACTGGCCGAGGCGGCAAAGCCCTCGAAGATCTCGCGCACGTGGTTCTCCGGCTCGAACCGCGCGATGACGAGGTGGTAGCCGAAGGGCTCCAGCCCCCACGCGGCCAGCGGGGCCGGGTCCGGCGGCTCCTCGATCACCTCGGCGCCGTAGGGGATCACGACGGTTGGCGGCAGAGACCGGTAGCGCGCGGCCAGGAAGTCGCGGATGGCCTCGGCGTCGGCGATCATCAGGTGCGGCACGCCCCACGCCGCCACGCGCTCCATCATCTTCCACCACGTCGAGCCCCAGAAGCCCCACTTCGCGCGCGCCCACTCGACGCCGTCCATGTTCATCCAGACGCGCGCCCCGGCCAGGCGCGGCATGAGACAGAACAGGCTCGTCCCGTAACCGAGCATGTAGACCACGTCGTAGCGCCGCCGCGCGCGCCGGAGGGCCCGGAAGTCGTGGAGGATCGTCGTCAGGCCGCCGAGGTGCGGGGCCGGGACGTACGCGAGCTTCACGCCCCGGTAGGTCGGGGGGCCGCCCGTGCCCTCGCAATACACCGTCACGTCCACGCCGCGCTCGGCGAGGCGGACGGCCAGTTCCTCGGCGAACGTCTCGAACCCGCCGTAGCGCGCCGGAATACCGCGCGAACCGACGAGGGCGATGGAGGGACGGGGCATGGACGACGACGCGCCGGGGGGAGGGGCGCGGAAGTTACGGGCCGCTCGGCGCGGCTTCCACCGCCTCGGGCCGTTCCCGAGGCGGACCGACCCGCAGCGCCGACGCCATTGCCAGGCCGATGTAGAACCACTGGTAGTAGGAGTACTGGCGGATCTCGAACGTCTGGTTGATGAAGTTGAGCGGAATCGCCATTAGCAGCAGCAGCAGCGCGATGAGCGCGAACTGGTACGTCCGCGCATCCGGCGGGCGGCGGACCAGCCGCCACTGCATGGCCGTCAGCTTGCCGAGGAAGACCACCAGGCACGCCAGGCCGATGAACCCGTAGTAGAGCAGCAGCGCCACCCAGTAGACGTCCTCCAGCACCACCTCGATGGCGACGGTGAAAACCGGCGGCAGGTGGAAGTGCTCGACGATGGCCTGGACCACCACCCCGAGGTCGGGAGTGTAGCCGAACAGCGTCACGCCGCCGTCGAAGGCGTAAGGGAGGATCGAGAGCAGGATCGAGAGCCGCTGGGTCCGGGCGTGCTCGATGTAGTCGGGGGTGAACACCTCGAACACGTAGAGCTCGTCCACGGCCTGCCGCCCGACGCTCAGGACCGCCGCGAGCGCGAGCGGCAGCACGAGCAGCGAGACGCCCGCCATCCGGCGCAGGCCACGGAGCGACACCTGGTGCATCAACACGATCAGCACGACCGAGAGCGAGGCCATCCGCGAGCCCGATCCGTACGTCAGGACCATCGCGAGGAGGATGCCGAACCAGTACCAGCCCTGCCGGTGCGCCGTGGCCACGAGCCACACGATCAGCCCCATCAGCATGAAGTAGGCGAAGGCCACCGAGCGCGGCATCGTCCCCGTCACGTCGTGCAGTTCGGCCGAGCGCACGAACTCGAAGGTCGTCCCGGCCGGAACGGTCCCGTCGGCGCGGATGACGCTGAAGAACAGCCGGGCCGGCACCCCCCCGGCGAACTCGACGAGGCCGATGGCCGCCTGCAACCCGACGGCCCAGAGCACCGCGCGCTGCACCCGGTCCAGGTCCTCCGGCCTCGGGGCCAGCATGATCAGGGCGTAGATCAGCGGGATGTAGCGCAGAAACACTTTCAGCGCCGCCAGCACGGCCCACTCGTCCGGGTCGTTGAGAACGACCCCGACGGCCACCACGCCCAGAAACGCCAGCAGCCAGCGGTCGGTCCGCTGTCCGATGACACGGAGCGTCCCCCGGTCGACGAGGTGGAGCGCCGCCGCCGCGATCGCCACCATCCACACCAGCACGTCGGGGACCTGGCGCACGAGGGCGAGCATGGCGGTGGGGCCGGGGAGCCACCGCAGCACGAAGTCCTCGAAGGGGAGGTACACGGCGACCCCGAGGAGGACCCGGAAACCGAGCGTGCGGACGGCGAGGGGCATGGGCGCGGGCGATGGACGCCGGAATCTAAGCGCCCGCCAGCCGGGCCACGACCCGCGCGAGCGCCGGCCGCCAGTCCGGCGCCTCGACGCCGAAGGCGGCCGTGATCTTCGCCGTGTCGAGCACGGAGTGGGCCGGGCGCCTCGCCGGCGTCGGATACGCGGCCGTCGGGATCGGCTCGACGGCGCGAACGGCCACCGGGCCGTGGCGCCGCGCCTCCTCGACGATCGCTTCGGCGAACCCGTGCCACGTCGTCGCCGGGCGGCCGGCAACGTGGTACGTGCCCCACCGCCCCGGCGCCGCCACTACCTGCCGCGCGACGGCGACGAGCGCGTCGGCGATGTCGGAAGCCGCCGTCGGCCCGCCGTGCTGGTCGGCCACGACGCGGAGCACCTCGCGCTCGCGTGCCAGCCGGAGCATCGTCTTGACGAAGTTGTGGCCGTGGTCGCTGAAGACCCAGGCCGTGCGGAGGATCACGTGCCGGTCCAGCCGCTCGCGGACGGCCTCCTCCCCTTCCCACTTGCTCCGGCCGTAGACGCCCAGCGGCGCAACCGGATCGTCTTCGGTGTACGGCCCCTCCTTCGCGCCGTCGAACACGTAGTCCGTCGAGACGTGGAGGAGCGGAATGCCCGCCTCGGCGCAGGCGCCGGCGAGGTGGGCCGGCCCGTCGCGGTTGACGGCGAAGGCGAGATCGGGCTCGCCCTCGGCCCTGTCCACCGCCGTATAGGCCGCCGCGTTGACGACCGCGTCCGGCGCGTGGGCCTCGACGAGGCGGCGGACGGCGTCGGCGTCGGTGACGTCGAGGCGGGCCCGGCCGAGCGCGACGATCTCCAGGTCGGCGCTCGCCATCGCGGCGAGGGCGTGGCCCACCTGCCCGTTCGCGCCGGTGACGAGGAGCTTCACGGCACCGCCGCAACGCGCGGCAGATCGTCCGGCCCGAGGTCCTTCAATCGCGGCAGGGCCCGGTCCTTGTCGGAGAGGCGCGGCGCCTCAACGGGCCACGCGATGCCGAGGTCGGGGTCGTCCCAGGCCACGCCGCCCTCGTCCTCCGGGTGGTACACGTCGGTGCACTTGTAGAGGAAGTCGGCCGCGTCGGAGAGCACGACGAAGCCGTGGGCGAAGCCGGGCGGGACCCAGAGCTGATGGTGGTTCTCGTCGGAGAGGACGGCGGCCGCCCATCGTCCGAAGGTGGCGGAGCCGGGGCGCACGTCCACGGCCACGTCGTAGACCGCTCCGCGCACGACCTCGACGAGCTTGCCCTGCGGGTGCTGTTTCTGGAAGTGGAGCCCGCGCAGGATGCCGCGCTCGGAGCGCGAGTGGTTGTCCTGCACGAACGGGCCGGGGATGCCCGCCTCGGCGTAGCGCCCGGCGTGGTAGCGCTCCAGGAAGAACCCGCGCGCGTCGCCGAAGACGCGGGGCTCGATGAGGAGCACGCCCGGCAGCGCGGTCTCGGTGACGGTCATCGGGCGTCGACGGCCTGTCGTTCGACGAGGTCGAGGAGGTACGTGCCGTAGGCGCTCTTGGCCAGCGGGCGGGCCAGCGCTTCGACCTGCGCCGCGTCGATGTAGCCCATGCGGAAGGCGACCTCCTCGGGGCAGGCGATCTTGAGCCCCTGCCGGCTCTCGACGACCTCGACGAAGTTCGAGGCCTCCAGCAGCGAGCGGTGCGTGCCGGTGTCGAGCCAGGCCGTCCCGCGCCCGAGGCGCTCGACGCGGAGCGCGCCGCGCCGGAGGTAGGCCCGGTTCACGTCCGTGATCTCCAGCTCCCCGCGCGCCGACGGCGCCAGGTTCCGCGCGACGTCCACGACGGCGTTGTCGTAGAAATAGAGCCCGACGACGGCGTAGTTCGACCGCGGCTCGGCCGGCTTCTCCTCGATGCCGACGGCCCGGCCGGCCTCGTCGAACTCGACCACGCCGTAGCGTTCGGGGTCGCGGACGTAGTAGCCGAAGACGGTGGCGCCCTCGGTTCGCCGTGCGGCTCGCTGGAGCGTGGCCGTGAGGCCGTGCCCGTAGAAGATGTTGTCGCCGAGCACGAGCGCCACCGGGTCGTCCCCGATGAAATCGGCCCCGATCACGAACGCCTCGGCGATGCCGTTGGGCGCGGCCTGCTCGGCATAGGCGAACGAGAGGCCCCACTGGCTCCCGTCGCCGAGAAGGCGCCGGAAGTGGGGGAGGTCGTGCGGCGTCGAGATGACGAGGATCTCCCGGATGCCCGCCAGCATCAGCGTGCTGAGCGGGTAGTAGATCATCGGCTTGTCGTAGACCGGCATGAGCTGCTTGCTGAACGCGATCGTCAGCGGGTGCAGCCGCGTGCCGGAGCCGCCGGCCAGAATGATGCCTTTCATCATGATGCCAGAATGCCCCGCTCGACGAGCTTGGCCCGGACGGCCTCGGCGGCCTCCTCGACGCTCATCTCGGCGGTGCGGAGCGTGAGTTCGGGCGCCTCGGGCGCTTCGTAGGGCGCGGAGACGCCGGTGAACCCGGGAATCTCCCCGCGCTCGGCCTTCTCGTAGAGCCCCTTCGGGTCGCGCTCCTTCGCCGTGCCGAGGTCCACATCCACGAACACCTCGACGAAGCGGCCCTCGGGCAGGAGGCCGCGCACCCGGTCGCGGTGCTCGCGGTAGGGCGAGACGAACGTGCAGAGGACGACGGCGCCCTGCTCGAAGAACAGCCGGGCCACCTCGCCCACGCGGCGGATGTTCTCCGCGCGGTCCTCGGCCGAGAAGCCGAGGTCGCCGCAGAGGCCGTGGCGGACGTGGTCGCCGTCGAGGTGCATCGTGCGGACGCCGGCCTCGAAGAGCCGCCGCTCCAGCGCCTTCGCGACGGTCGTCTTGCCCGAGCCGCTCAGGCCGGTGAACCAGACGACGGCCGCCTTGTGGCCCGCCTGCGCCTCGCGCTCCTCGCGCGGGATCGCCAGCCCCTCCCAGACGACGTGGGGCGAGGTGGGCGCACCGTCCTCGGCCGGGCGGGCCGGCGGGCGGCTCGCGGCGCCGTCGCCCCGGGGCGCCTCGGGCGCGCGGTCGAGGCGGGCGGCCTCGTCGCCCACCTCCTGCGCCGAGCGCGCCGCGCCGCGGATCATCCCGGCGGCGACGGTGTTGTGCGAGAACGGGTCGACGAGGATGAAGGCGCCCGTCTCCTGGTTGACGCGGTAGGGGTCGAAGAAGAGCGGTTGCGCCGTCGTGACGTGCACGCGGCCGATGTCGTTGAGGCCGAGGGTTTCGACCGTCTCCCGGTGCAGCGTGTCCACGTCCACGCGGTAGACGATCTCGTCCACGAACGCCTTCACCTCGCGCGTGGTGTGCTGGAGGAGGTAGTGGCGGTTCCGGTCGAGCGGCTGCTCGCTCATCCAGCAGATCATCGCCTCGACCTCGTTGGCGACGGTGGGCAGGTTGCCCGGCCGCACGAGCATGTCGCCCCGGCTGACGTCGATCTCGTCCTCCAGCGTGAGCACGACGGGCTGGCCGGCCTCGGCCTCCTCGAGGTCGCCCTCGAAGGTGGTCACGGCCTTGACGTGGCTCGACGTGCCCGAGGGCAGCACCATCACCTCCTCGCCGGGCCGGACGACGCCCGAGGCGACGGTGCCGGCGTAGCCGCGGAAGTTCTGGTGCGGGCGGATCACGGTCTGGACCGGGAAGCGGAAGTCCACGAGGTTCCGGTCCGCCGCGATGTTGACGTGCTCCAGGTGGTGGAGGAGCGTCGGGCCGTGGTACCAGTCCATGTTCGCGCTCCGCTCGACGATGTTGTCGCCGAGGAGGGCCGAGACGGGGACGAACGTGAGGTCGTGGATGTCGAGCTTGGCCGAGAACGCCGTGAACTCCCGCTCGATGGCGTCGAAAACGGCACGGTCGAAGCCGACGAGGTCCATCTTGTTCACCGCCACGACGACGTGCGGGATGCGCAGCAGCGAGGCGATGAAGGCGTGGCGGCGCGACTGCGTCAGCACACCGTGGCGGGCATCGACGAGGATGATGGCGAGGTCGGCCGTGGAGGCGCCCGTGACCATGTTCCGGGTGTACTGGACGTGCCCCGGCGTATCGGCGATGATGAACTTCCGCTTCGGCGTGGCGAAGTAGCGGTAGGCCACGTCGATGGTGATGCCCTGCTCGCGCTCGGCGCGGAGGCCGTCGGTGAGCAGCGCGAGGTCCACGTGCCCGTCGCCGCGCTGCTTGCTCGCCCGGGCGATGGCGTCGAGCTGGTCCTCGAAGATGGCCTTGGAGTCGTAGAGGAGCCGCCCGATGAGCGTGCTCTTCCCGTCGTCCACGCTGCCGGCGGTGGTGAACCGGAGGAGGTCCATCTCCAGGTAGGCGTTGGGGGCGCCGGCGGCGGGACCGTCCTGGGGAGTCATTCCGTTCGTCTGGGTCATACGTGCGTGATACGTATTTCGCATTGCGTAAGGGAGTTGACGTCCTTGCGCAACACGCGCTACGCGATAGTCTAGAAATACCCCTGCTTCTTACGGTCTTCCATGGCCGCCTCGGAGCGCTGGTCGTCGTGGCGCCCGCCGCGCTCGGTCTGCCGGGCGGCGGCGACCTCCTGGATGATCGCCTCCAGCGTCGAGGCCGTCGAGATCGTGGCCCCCGTGCAGGTGGCGTCGCCGATGGTGCGGAAGCGGACCGTCCGCCGCTCGACGACCTCGCCGGGCATCACCGTCACGAAGTCGGTCACGGCCAGGAGCGTGCCGCGCCGGTTGAAGACCTCGCGCTCGTGGGCGAAGTAGAGGCTCGGTATCTCGATCCCCTCGTGGGCGATGTACTGCCACACGTCCATCTCCGTCCAGTTCGAGAGCGGGAAGACGCGGAAGTGCTCGCCGACGTTCTTGTGGCCGTTGTAGAGCTTCCACAGCTCGGGCCGCTGGTTCTTCGGGTCCCACTGCCCGAAGCGGTCCCGGTGGGAGAAGAACCGCTCCTTGGCGCGCGCCTTCTCCTCGTCGCGGCGGCCCCCGCCGAAGGCGGCGTCGAAGCGGTGCTCCTGGATGGCGTCGAGGAGGGGGACGATCTGGAGGCCGTTGCGGCTGGCCTCGGGGCCCGTCTCCTCCACCACGCGCCCCCGGTCGATGGCCTCCTGCACGCTGGCGACGTAGAGCCGGACGCCGAGCTTCTCGACGAGCGCGTCGCGGAAGTCCATCGTCTCGGGGAAGTTGTGGCCGGTGTCCACGTGCAGGAGCGGGAACGGGATCGGGGCCGGGTGGAACGCCTTCCGGGCGAGGTGCACCATCACGATGGAGTCCTTGCCGCCGGAGAAGAGGAGCACGGGCCGCTCGAACTGGGCGGCCACCTCGCGCATGACGTAGACGGCCTCGGCTTCGAGGGCCTTCAGGTGAGACGTGCGGTAGAGATCGGAGGCAGCCATCGGAACAGACGGACGGGATGGAGGCAGTCGGGGATGGTAGGCCCGGGCGAGAGCGGATGCAACCGCTCCGGGGTTTCTGGTTGCAGGTTTCAAGGTTCGGGCTCCCTGCGAGATGCGCCGAAACGACGAGGCAGGCGCCCCTACAGCCAGACGACCGCGCAGACGCCGACGGTGACGAGCAGGACGATGAGGCCCACGGGCAGGCCGGCGCGCGTGAAGTCGGTGTAGCGGTAGCCGCCGACGCCCATCACCATGAGGTTGGTCTGGTAGCCGATGGGCGTGAGGAAGCTGGCGGCCGAGCCGACGGTGACGGCCACGGCGAACGGCTTCCAGTCGAGCCCGAGGTCGGCCGCGACGGCCAGGGCGACGGGCAGCATCAGCACGGCCGAGGCCTTGTTCGTGATGAGTTCGGCCAGCCCGTTGGCGGCGACGTAGACGAGCGCGAGCATGCCGACGGGGCCGAGGAAACCGGCCGCGCCCAGCACGCCCGTGGCGGCGGCGGCGGCCAGCCCGGTCGCCTCGACGGCCGCGCCGAGGCCGAGGGCGGCGGCGATCACGACGAGCACGGAGACGTCCACCGCCTTCCGCAGCGCCGGGCCGCGCAGGCAGCCGAGCACGATCATGCCGAGGGCCGCCGCGAACGCCGCCGTCGCCAGCGGCAACACGCCCGTGGCGACCAGGCCGATCATGCCGAGGAGCAGCGCGAGGGCGACGGGCGCGCGCTTCGTGACGGGGCGGAGGTACTCCACCGGCGCCATGAGCGCGAAGTCGTCCGAGCGGGCCGCGATGTGGTCGGCCACGGACTTCCGCCCCTCGATGAGCAGGAGGTCGCCCGGGCGGAGCGGGACGCGGCCGAGGCCGCCCGTGATGGGCTCGTCGCGCCGCTGGATGGCGAGGACGACGCCACCGAAGCGCTCGCGGAAGTTGCTCTCCTTGAGCGTCTTGCCGGCCAGCCGCGAGCCCGGGGCGATGACGGCCTCCCAGAGCGGGAGGTCGTCGCGGGCGCCGTCGAGCGTGGGCGTGGTGCGGAGGAGGCCGGGGCGGGCGAGGAGTTGGTCGTGCGCGCGGGCGTCGCCGACGAAGACGAGCTCGTCGTCCGGCAGCAGCGTCGTCTCGGGCTGGCCCTCGAAGACGACCTCGCCGCGCCGGACGTGCGCGAGGTAGGCGTCGCCGAGCGTGCGGAGCCCGGCCTGCTCGACGGTTTGCCCGGCGAAGGGGGCGTCCGGCGCCACGCGCACCTCGAACTGGTAGTCGCGGCGTCGCCCGCTGAACCCGCCGGCGCCCTGCCCCGGCAGCAGACGATGCCCGACGAGGGCGTAGTAGAGCGAGACGAAAAGGACGGCCGGGATGCCCACCCACGTCAGGTCGAAGAAGCCGAACCCCGGCAGCCCCTCGGCGATCAGCAGACCGTGGACGACGACGTTCGTGCTCGTCCCGATCAGCGTGAGCCAGCCACCGACGATGGCGGCCGTCGAGAGCGGCATGAGCAGCTTGGGTGCCGGCAGCCCCGTCCGCCGCGCCCACGCCTGCACGCGCGGGATCAGCATCGCCACGATGGGCGTGTTGTTGAGGATGCCCGAGAACACCGCCGTCGGGAGCATCAGGCGGAGGAGCGCCGGGCCGGGGCGGTCCGAGCGCGGCCGGAGCAGCCCGTCGAGCCAGCCGAGGGCGCCCGTCCGCTCCACGCCCGCCGCCACGACGAACAGGGCGCCGATGGCGACGACGGCCGGGTTGGCGAACCCCGCAAACGCCTGCTCGGGCGTGAGGACGCCGGCGAGCATGAGCAGCCCCAGCGTCCCCATCAGAACGAGGTCCGTCCGGGCGATGCCCCGCACGAGCGCGCCCACCATGAGGACGAGCGCGCCGAGGGTGACGTAGGCCTGCCAGCCGAGATCCATAGCAGCGTATCGCGTGAGGCGTATCGCGCAGGGGCCGGGAGCGGCGCCGCACGGAATACGCGATACGCCCTACGTTACAACCACCGTCGCCAGTCGAGCACGGGGTCGCCGGCGGTGAAGACGGAGGGGTTGCGGAGGTCGTCCTTGTTGTAGCGCAGGCGCGCGCCGTCGCGCGTGGTGACGGTGCCGCCGGCCGCCTCGACGACGCACTGCGCCGCCGCGGTGTCCCACTCGAAGGTGGGGACCGTGCGCGGGTAGAAGTCGGCCGCGCCCTCGGCCACGAGGCAGAACTTGAGCGACGAGCCCATCGAGGCGGCCTCGACGGCGAGGCCCTCGGCGGCCATCGCCGCCAGGATCGCAGCCACCTCGGGCCCGGCGTGGTCCCGGCTGGCGACGACCGTCAGCCGATCCGCCGCCGCCGTCCGCGCCTCGATGCGGACGGGCTCGGCGTCGCCCTCCTGCTTGAACGCGCCCTCGCCCTTCGCGGCGAAGTACGTCAGCCCCTGCACCGGCACGTGGACCACGCCCAGCACCGGCTCGTCGCCGTCAATGAGGGCGACGTTGACGGTGAACTCGCCCGTCCGCTTGACGAACTCCTTGGTCCCGTCGAGCGGGTCCACGCACCAGAAGCGGCGCCAGGTCTTCCGCCCGGCCACCGAGGCGGGGTCGGACTCCTCGGAGAGCACGGGGACGTCCGGCGTGAGGGCCGTCAGCTTCTCGACCAGGAAGGCGTGCGAGGCGCGGTCGGCCTGCGTCAGCGGCGAGTCGTCGGCCTTGTAGTCGACGGGGATGGGCCGCTCGTAGTGGCCGAGGATGACGCGGCCGGCCGCCTCGGTCAGGGCGCGGACGGGGTCGAGGAGGTCACACATAGGATAAGGAAGAGGGGAGGCAAGGAGGCGTGGAAGAGCGAGCGACGACGTCCTCCTCCTTTCTTCCTTTCCTCCATGCCTACCGAACGTGTTCGCGGAAGTAGTCGAGCGTGCGCTTGAGGCCTTCGGCGCGGGGCACCTTCGGCTCCCAGCCGAGCACGGCGCGGGCCTTGGAAATGTCCGGCTGGCGGACCTTCGGGTCGTCGGCCGGGAGCGGCTCGTAGGTGATCGGGCTGGCCGAGCCCGTCAGCGCCACGACCTCCTCGGCGAACTCGCGGATCGTGATCTCGTCCGGGTTGCCGACGTTGACCGGCTCCACCTCGTCCGACATCAGGAGGCGGTAGATGCCCTCGACGAGGTCGTCCACGTAGCAGAACGAGCGGGTCTGGGAGCCGTCGCCGAAGACGGTGATGGGCTCGCCGCGGAGGGCCTGCCCCATGAACGCCGGGAGCGCGCGGCCGTCGTCGAGCCGCATGCGCGGGCCGTAGGTGTTGAAGATGCGGACGATGCGCGTCTCGACGCCGTGGTAGCGGTGGTAGGCCATCGTGATGGCCTCGGCGAAGCGCTTGGCCTCGTCGTAGACGCCCCGGAGACCGACGGGGTTGACGTTCCCCCAGTAGGCTTCCGTCTGCGGGTGCTCCAGCGGGTCGCCGTAGACCTCCGAGGTGGAGGCGAGCAGGAACCGGGCGCCCTTCGCCTTCGCCAGGCCGAGGCCGTTGTGCGTGCCCAGCGCGCCGACCTTGAGCGTCTGGATCGGCAGCTTGAGGTAGTCGATGGGGCTCGCCGGGCTGGCGAAGTGGAGGATGTAGTCCAGCTCCCCCGCGACGTAGACGAAGTGGGTCACGTCGTGGTGGACGAACTGGAAGCGCGCGTCCCCGATGAGGTGGGCGACGTTGTCGGGGTTGCCCGTGACGAGGTTGTCCATGCAGACGACCTCGTGGCCCTCGGCGAGGAACCGCTCGCAGAGGTGGGAGCCGAGGAAGCCGGCGCCGCCGGTGATCAGGGTGCGGGGCATAGGAGGAAACGTATTTCGTAGTGCGTATTTCGTAGTGCGTA
>CAZOJJ010000001.1:227854-249942 GCA_964580105.1 uncultured Rhodothermales bacterium
AGGGAGACTACGCCTCGCAAGGGAGACTACGCCTCGCAAGGGAGACTACGCCTCGCAAGGGAGACTACGCCTCGGCGGTCGTCTCGTCGGAGACCGTCCGGGGATGGACGTAGGGCCGGCCGATGCAGTGGTAGTCGAAGCCGGCCTCGGCCATGCGGTCGGGGTCGAAGACGTTGCGGCCGTCGAAGACGAGCGGCTGCGTCATGGCACGGCGGACGCGGTCGAGGTCGGGGCGGCGGAACTCGGGCCACTCCGTAGCGATGACGAGGGCGTCGGCCCCGTCCACGGCGGCGTAGAGGCCGTCGGCGTAGGCGAGCGTGCCGGGGCCCTCGAGCGGCTCGCGGGCGAAGGCGTCCTGCGTGGTGCCCACGGCCTCGGGGTCGAAGGCGACCACCTCGGCGCCGCGGCGGACGAGCTCGCGGATGACGTAGTGAGCGGGCGCCTCGCGCACGTCGTCGGTGTGCGGCTTGAAGGCGAGGCCCCACACGGCGACGCGCTTGCCGTCGAGCGAGCCGTTCTCGCCGCCCAGCGCGTCCACGATGCGCGGCACGAGCACGGTCTTCTGGGCCTCGTTCACGTCGAGGACGGCCTGGAGGATGCGGAAGTCGTAGCCCTCCTCGCGGGCGGTGCGGTGGAGCGCCTGCACATCCTTCGGAAAGCACGAGCCGCCGAAGCCGATGCCGGCGTAGAGGAACTTCGGCCCGATGCGGCTGTCGGTCCCGATCCCGCGCCGCACCTTGTCCACGTCGGCGCCGACGCGCTCGCACAGGTTGGCGATCTCGTTCATGAACGTGATCTTGGTGGCGAGCAGCGCGTTGGCGGCGTACTTCGTCATCTCGGCGCTCTCCTCGTCCATCACGAGGATGGGGTTGCCGGAACGGACGAACGGCTCGTAGAGCCGCGTCATGAGGTCGGCCGCCCTCTGCGTCGAGGCGCCGACGACGACGCGCTCGGGCTTCATGAAGTCCTCGACGGCCATCCCCTCGCGGAGGAATTCGGGGTTGGATACGACGTCGAAGTGCTCGCCCGCCTTCAGGCCGTGGGCCTCCACGGCGGCGATGACGCGGCGCGCGGTGCCGACGGGGACGGTGCTCTTGTCAACGAGCACCTTGTAGCCCCAGTCCGGGTGCGCCGCCAGCAGGCGGCCGACGTCGTCGGCGACGCCGAGGACGTACTGGAGGTCAGCGGAGCCGTCCTCGGCCGGGGGCGTGGGGAGGGCGAGGAAGACGACCTCGGCCTCCTCGAGCGCCTCGGCCAGCTCGGTCGTGAAGTGGAGCCGGCCCTCGCGGAGGCCGCGCTCGAAGTACACCTCCAGGCCGGGTTCGTAGATGGTGACGGTGCCGCCCTGAAGCTTGGCGACCTTGGCCCGGTCGATGTCGACGCAGGTGACGTCGTTGCCCATCTCGGCGAAGCACGTGCCCGAGACGAGGCCGACGTACCCGGTGCCGACGACTGCGATCTTCATGAGGTCGAGGGAAAGGGAGGGGAGATACGAAAACGAGGCGCCGGCGCCGACGCGCGCAGAAGATCGGGCAGCGAAAGACGCAGAACCGTTAAGGTTCGGTTCGCGCCGCCCCGGCGCGGTGCCTACGGGAGGGCGTCCGAGGCCGGCGCCCCCCGACGGCGGCGGCGGCGCAGCCGGAGTGCGTCCCGGAGCGCCTCGCGCTTGTGCCGCCCACCCTCGCTGGCCGCCTCGACGCGGACGGCCTCGACCACGAACGACGCGATCACGCCCAGCCCGAGGCCGAGCAGCGCCCAGATCAGCACGATCGTCTTTCGCTGGGGCCGGCTCGGCCGGAGCGGGACGACGGGCCGGTCCAGCACGGTCAGCACGGGGCTGGCACGCTGCACCTCGATCTCGGCCTGCTTGAGCTCGCTCTGGTACTCGCCGTAGACCTGCGCGGCGAACGCGACGTCCTGGTTGAGGCGGCTCCGCTCGGCGAGGAGGCGGGCGGAGTTCACGCCCCGGTTCTGGTCGTCGAAGCGGGCGAGGCGGTTGCGGGCAGCCGTCAGGTCCGCCTCGGCCTCGGCGGCGCGCTCCCGGATGAATTCGAGGTCCTCGCGCGCCTTCTGCGTGCGGATGGCCTGGACGCGCGTGCGGAGCTCCTCGATGAGCCGGGCGGCCAGCGACGCCGCCAGCACCGGGTCGCGGGCGGTCACGGTGACGGTCATCAGCCCCGTCTCGGTGTCGGTGTCCACCCCCACCATCCGGCCGACCTCCTCCATCGCTTCGAGTTTGTCGAAAGAGTAGCGAACGGCGAGGGAGTCGTCGGGAGCGGCGCCCTCCTCGCCGTCCTCCTCGCCGATGAGGCCGCGCAGCCAGGTGCCGAGGCCACCGCTCATCTCCTCGACGTACCGCGCGAGCGTGACGCGCTCGCCGCTGGAGAGGGTGAATGTCTCGTCGAGGAGGGCGGCCTGGATCTCGCGGCTGGTCAGCAGGCTGGGATAGGCTTCCACGGTCAGGCCGCTCTCGGTCCCGCCGACGCTGAGCCCGAGGCCGCGCAGGGCCGCCAGCGAGCCGCCCGCCGACGGGACCTCGGCGGCCTCGCGCACGAGCACGGCCGAGGCGGTGTACTCGCGCGGCGTCAGCAGCGCCTGGAGCACGCCCACCCCGACGGCCGCGGCCGTCACGAGCGCAATGAGCGTCTTGTGGCGAGCCAGCACGAGGAGGCCGTCCAAGACGGACACCTCCTTCGTCACGGGCGGCACGTAGGGGGCAACGTCGGCCACGGAAAGACGGCTAGTTGTTGATGGCCACGATGATGGGCACGATCACCGTCACCGCACTGGCGGCGATGGCGAGCGCGTCGCGCACGACCTCGCCCACGGTCGGCCCCTCGCCGGCCCGGCTCTCCGGCTTCTGCGAGACGTAGATCACACCGCCGTCGTCCACCACCGGGTTCTCGGCGAAGAGCCCGCGCCGGAGCTTGAAGACGGCACCCGAGGCCTGCGTCACGAACACGTCCTCGGCGCGGTCGTTGAGCCCGCCCGCGCGGGCGAGGTAGTAGGAGACGCGCTGGCCGGGGGCGTACTGGATGAGCCCCTCGTTGGCGACGGCCCCACGCACGGCGACGGTGTTCGGCGTGAGCGGAATGGTGATCTCGTCGCCGGGGAGCAGCGGCACGTCGGAGCGGGTGCGCCCGGCGAGGGCGCGGTCGATCTCGACGATGAGCTGCTGGTCGCCCCGGATGAGTTGCCCGCCCTTGGCGTAGGCGCGCGGCGTGAGCCCGCCGGCCCGCCGGATCACCTCACTCAGCCGCTCGTTCTCGCGGAGGAGCGTGTACGTGCCCGGGAAACGGACCTCCCCGCGCAGCGTGACCGTCTGCTGCGGCCGGAAGCGCGGGTCGAGGCGGACGTAGACGCGGTCGCGGTGCTGCAGCGGGAACGTGGGCTCGACGAGGGCCTGGCCGCCCTCCGGCAGGCGGTTCATCAGCGGCGGGCTGCCCGGCGCGAGCGGCACCTGCACCGTCTGGGCCCGCTGCTCCGCGTCGCCGGAGAAGTCCATCCGCGTGACCTCGACGGCCTCGGTGTAGGCCCCCTCGACGAAGCCGCCGGCCAGGAGGATCGCGTCCTGGACGGTCATGTTCTCACCGAGTACGAAGCGGCCGGGCTCCTTCACCGCGCCGCTGACCTCGATGAACCGCTCCTGCACGGCCTCGACCTCGGAGGGGTACACGCGGATGCGGTCGAACGGCTCCAGCAGGAAGTCCGCGGCCCCCTCCCCGCGCAGCGTCTCGGCGAGGTCGAAGCGGATGATCTCGGTCGTGCCGTCGTCGAGGCGACGGAAGAGGTCGGCGCGGCGGAGGAAGACGGTTGAGCGGAACTCGGGGTCGAGGAGGCCGCCGCCCCGGAAGAGCAGGTCGTAAACGGTCATCCCCTCGAAGAGCGGGTACTCGCCCGGTTCGAGCACCTGCCCCTCGATGGCGACGACGCGCTCGCTCTCGAACTCGCGCTCGGAGAAGATGTAGAGGCTGTCGCCCGGCGCGAGCGGGAGGTTGTGCGCGGGGTCGTCGGCGAGGGCGCGCTCGAGGTTGACGGGGATGAGCTCGCGGCGGAGGTCGGGCAGGAAGCGGACGAGGTTGGCGCGGCCGAGGTAGGCGTCGCCGGTGAGGCCGTCGGCCCGGTCGAGGAGGTCGGCGACGGCGCGGAGGTCCGGCCCGAGTTCGTAGCGGCCGGGCTGGAAGACGGCCCCGGCCACCTCGACGGCGTTGAGCCGCCCGCGCCGGCGGGCCTCGACGGCGTCGGCGATGGCGAAGACGGTGACGCGGTCGCCGTCGGCCACGCGGTAGTCCGAGATGCCGGAGAGGACGGCACGGAGGTCGAGGTCGAGCACCTGGCGGGAGACGGTGGGGTCCGTCCGCTCGGCGAAGGGGACGATGCGCTCGACCTGGAAGCGGGCCACGTAGGCCTCGGGGCGGAGGCCGCCGGCGAAGCGGAGGAGGTCCTCGAACCGCTCGTCGTCCTTGAGCTCGTAGATGGCCGGGCGATGGACGGCGCCGTCCACGTAGACCGTCTTGCCCCGGATGGGCACGAGGATGCGGTCACCCGACTGGAGCGGCACGTTCTCCGGCTCGCGCCCTTCGAGGAGGTAGTCGTAGGCGTCGATGGTGGCGATGATCCGGCCGCCCCGGCTGACCTGGATCGCGCGCAGGCTCCCGTTGGTGGTCGGCCCGCCGACCTGGTAGAGCAGGTTGAAGAGGCCTCCGCCGGCGCCGAGGGTGTAGGCGCCCGGCCGCTCCACCTCCCCGGTGACGAAGACGCGGACGGGCCGGAGCCGCGTCACGGCCACGTCCACGAAGACGCGCTGCGGGCTGGCGTAGATGCCCGAGTAGCGGCTGGCGAGGTACTGCTCGAAGCGGTCGGTGAGGTCCGCCATCGTCGTGCCCGCGACGGTCAAGAGCCCCACGCCGGGCACGTTGACGCGGCCGCCGCGGTCCACTTCCAGGTCGTAGGTGAACTCGGCGTCGCCGTAGACGGCGAGGCGGATCTGGTCGCCGGGGCCGACGACGTAGGCGTCGTCGGCCGGCTGGAACCCGGCGGGCTCGGCGAGTTCCTCGGCGGTGGCCGAGCGGAAGGTGGCGTAGCCGAAGTAGACGAGGCCGGTCTCCTCGTCGCGGAAGGGGGCCATCGGGTCGCGCTCGCGGCGGCGCTCCTCGATCTTGAGCCGCTTGCGCGCCGCCGCGAGGCTGTCGGCCGCGAGGGAGTCGAGGACGGCGATGGAGTCGGCCTCGGGCTCGGGAACGAGGATGAGGCGACGCTGGAAGGGCGAGGGGCGCGCCTCGCGCGCCTGGAGGAGCGCCTTGAGCTCGTCGATGGCGTCGTCGGAGAAGCCGAGTTCGCGGGCGGTCCGCTCGAGCGCCTCCGGGGAGGAGGTGTCCACGCCGTAGCGCTCGGCCTCGGCGAGGGCCTCCTCGGGCGTCATCCCGCGCCGCTGGAGCTCCTCCTGAACGCGGGGCGAGACCTGGGCGTGGGCTGTCGTCGCGAGGCCACCGAGGAGGGCAACGGTGAGAAGGGCGATCCGAACCGCGTATCGCATGCGTTGGGGGCCGCTCAGGGAGTCCGGCGCCGGCACCGAGGCGGGCGGTACCGGCGGTTGCAGGTGGGCGAAGGGGGCAGCCGCAGGGCCGCCGCAGAGGCGCGGAAAGCTAGACCACGCCCCCCCGGCGTGCAAGGCAGGGCGCACGCCCCGCCCCGCCCGCGTCGGTTGGCCGCGCCCGCCTCGCGCGCCTATTTTCGGCGCCGTCCGCCGCTCGCCCGAGCCTTCCATGCGCCTTCCCTTACCCCTCGCCTTCGCCCTCCTCGCGCTGGCGGCCGGCCCGGCCGCCTCGGCCCAGGTCTCGGGCGCGCTCGGCGTGGGCTACCTCGACTACGGTGAGATCGGGCGGTGGGGCGTGGCGGGCGGCGTCTACGTCCCCCTCGCCGGGCACGCCTTCGACCTCGTCCCGAATGCGGTCTACTACCACAGCAAGTGGAGCGTGGGCAGCGACGCCCCCCAGCGCGACGTCTTCGCCATCTCGCTCGACGGACACGCCAACCTGCCGGCGTTCGCCACGCGCGTGCGCCCGTTCGTCGGGACGGGCCTGACCTACGTGGGGGCCGGCGGCGAGGCCGAGTTCGGCCTCAACCTCACGGCCGGCGTCTACGTCCGTACGGTCAGCTGGCGCGCGTTTCCGTTCGCGCAGGTGACCTACCGCGTCGTCCCCGACTTCGAGGCCCAGCCGTCCCTCGACACGTACGCCGTGCAGGGCGGCCTCCGCGTGAACCTCTAGGCCCGACGGCGCCCGGTCCCCCGATGCACATCCTCTACGTCTACCAGTTCTACAACAGCCCCGACTGCTGCACGACGGCCAAGCACTACTGGTTCATCCGGCACTTCGTCGAGCAGGGCCACACCGTCTCCCTCGTCAGCAGCCGGCACTTCCTCGACCAGCGGCTCACCGACGAGTTCGAGTGGCTGCCCGAGGGCGTCCGCGCCGTCCACCTCGACGTGCCCTACGGCAACGCGATGGGCGTGCCGCGCCGCGCCCTCGCCTTCGCGGAGTACACCGCGCGTGCGCTCGCCGCCGGTCTCCGCATGCCCAGGCCCGACGTCGTCTTCGGCGTCTCGACGCCGCTCACGACGGCCTGGGTGGCCCGCCAGATCGCCCGCGTCAAGCGTGTGCCGTGGGTGTTCGAGGTGAAAGACCTCTGGCCGCTCGTGCCCATCGAGATGGGGGCGATCCCACACCCGCTCGCGCAGAAGGCGCTCTACCGGATGGAGCGGAACCTCTACCGGAGCGCCGCCCACGTGATCTCGCTCTCCCCCGGCATGACCGACTACATGACCGGGCAGCAGGGCGTCCCCCCGGAGAAGATCACCACCCTCATCAACGGGACCGACTTCCCCCTCCTCGACCGCGTCACCGAGGCGGACGTGGCCCGCCTCCGTGCCGAGCACGGGCTCGCCGGCAAGAAGGTGATCCTCTACGGCGGCAAGTACGGCCGCAACAACGACATCCCGACGCTGCTGCGCGCCGCCGAGCGGCTCCGCCACCGGGACGACTTCCGCTTCGTGTTCATCGGCTACGGCTTCCTGGAGCCGGAGGTGAAGGCGGCGGCCGAGCGGCTGCCCAACTTCCTCGCCCTCCCGGCGCTCCCGAAGCACGCCATGTTCCCCTGGTTCCGCCTCGCCGACCTCTCGCTGTTCTCGGTCGTCGGCGTCCCGTCCCTGGGGACGGCCTCCCCGTCGAAGGTGTTCGACAGCCTCGGGGCCGGCACGCCCATCGTCATGATCAGCCCCGGCTGGGCCACCGAGCTCGTCGTGCGCGAGCGAGTCGGCTTCGCCACGCCGACGGGCGACGACGCGGCGCTGGCGGCCGTCATCGAGGAGGCCTTCGCCGACGAAGGCGCACTGGTTGCGATGGGCGAGCGCGGCCGGGCCCTCGCCGAGCGCGACTTCGACCGGCGCGACCACGTCCGCCTCCTGGAGGCCGTCTTCGAGGCCGTGGTGGCCGGAGCGCCGGTGGCGCCGCGCGTAGCCGACGTCGACGCGCAGATCGCGGCGGAGAAGCAGGCACCCGAAAGGATCACGCGCTAACGGATCCGCCGCCTCAGGTAGGCCTAGCCGGCGATCCCGCGGCCGCTTCGACAGGCTTTACCCAGGCTTCACAGAGGCGGCGCACCTTCCCTTCGAGGGACTCGCACAACGCGCCCGGTCGGGCGACTCGAACGCCGCCTGCCTTCACCGTTTCCGCACGCAACCCACGGGCAGAGGTGACGTAGGAGTGCGCCACGTGACCCGCCGGTCACCTTCTGACGCATCGTTCACCCAGGTACCACGCCGTTGGAAACCGCCGCCCTCTCCCGCCGCGACCGCGAGCGCCTCGCCCGCCGCCAGGCCATGCTCGACGCGGCCCTCGCCGTCTTCGCCGAGAAGGGATTCGAAGGGGCCACCCTCGACGAGGTGGCCGAGCGCGCCGAGTTCGGGAAGGGCACGCTCTACAACTACTTCCCGGGCGGGAAGGCCGAGATCCTTTTCGCGTTGCTCGACGGGGTCTATGACGGACTGGTGGCGATCATCGAGACGTACTTCACCGAGGAGGCCGAACGGAACCGCCCGGCCCGCCAGCTCTTCCGCGACTTCATCGCCGCCCTCATCACGCACTTCAGCGAGCACCAGGCCGTCTTCATGATCCTCGCCAAGGACGCCCAGCGCCTCATGCTCGACGCAGAGACGGCCGAACGCCTCTTCGCCCAGCGCGAGCGCGTGGCCGAGGCCATCTCCGGCCCCATCCGCGCCGCGATGGACCGGGGCGCCCTCCGCCCGCTCGACCCCCACGGCGTCGCCCACATGCTGATGGGGAACGTCCACGGCTACATGATGCACGCCTTCGTCTCCTGCCGCGCCCAGCGGCGGGGGGCCCCCCCGTACAGCCCCGAGGAGGGCGCCGACCTCATCACCTCGATCCTGTTCGACGGGCTCCTCAGCGACCGCGCCCGCGCGTAGCCGCCCCGAGCCTGTGTCCCCCATGCCCCAACTCCGTTTTCTCTCCCTCCTCCTGGCCGTCGCCGCCTCGGCGGTCGCCGCGCAGGAGCCGCCGGCCCAACCCCTTGCCCTCACCCTCGACGAGGCCGTCCAGATCGCCCTGGAGCGGAACTACACGGTCCGCTCGGCCGAACTCGACGTGGCCAACGCCAACGCCCAGATCCGCGAGGCCTGGGGCCAGCTCTTCCCCCGCGTGGACCTCTCGTCGAGCTACACGCGCAACGTCGTCAGCGCCAACCCCTTCGCGGGGTCGGACGCCGGCGGGCTCTTCGGCACGCTCGGCTTCCTCGACTGGCTCGCCTTCAACGAGCAGGCCCGCACGGACGAGGACCCGGCGACCGTGCCGCTCACGCTGGAGGAGTTCCGCCGCCGCCAGGCCGAAGGCCAGGCCGACGCCGGCATCACGCCCAGCGACAGCGACAACCCCTTCAGCGTGCCGAACGCCTTCCAGAACGGCGTCTCCGTCTCACAGACGCTCTACAGCGGGAGCGCCTTCGCCGCCGTGCGCGGGGCGCGCAGCCTCCGCGAGATCAACGAGGCCGGCCTCGCGCTCCAGCGCGACAACGTCATCCACCAGACGCGCCAGCTCTACTACGGCGCCCTCCTCGCCGCCCGGCAGGTGGAGGTGCTCCAGGCCTCCGTCAGCCGCACGCGCCAGACGCTCAGCGAGGCGACGCTGCTCGTGGCGCAGGGCGTGCAGCCCAAGCTGACCGAGCTCCAGGCCGAGGTGCAGCTGGCCAACCAGGAGACCCAGCTCATCCAGGCGCAGGCCGCCGCCGAGAACGCGCGCGACCAGCTCCTCCTCACGCTCGGCCTGCCCGTCGACCAGCCCATCGTGCTGCGCGGCGAGCTGGCGGCGCCGGACGGTGAGCTCTACCGCACCGTCGGCCTCCTCGACGCCGTGAGCACGGCGCTCGACGAGCGCCCGGACCTGGAGCAGGCCCGCCTCGCCGTACGGCTGCAGGAGGTCCAGCGCAGCATCACGCGGGCGGCCTACTTCCCGACCGTGAGCGCCTTCGCCAACCTCGGCTATTCCGGCAACGTCCCGGACAACCGCCAGGTGGTCACGCAGACGGGCCCGTTCGAGTTCGAGACGGACGACCGCGGCTTCTTCTCCGACAGCTACTGGCAGCCGAGCGTGGCCGTCGGCATTCAGCTGAACTGGAACCTGTTCGACGGCTTCCAGACGCGCTACCGCGTGCAGCAGAACACCATCGCCGTCCAGCAGGCGCAGATCCAGTACGAGCAGGCCGAGGAGGCGGCCAAGCTGGAGGTGGCGCAGGCCCTCCGCGAGGTCGAGAGCGCCCGCCGCCGGCTGAGCGCCCAGCAGCAGACCGTCGAGACGGCGCAAACCGCCTACGACTTCGCCTTCGAGCGCCTCCGCAACGGCGTCGGCACCCAGCTCGACGTGCGCCAGGCCTCCGACAACCTCGACCAGTCGCGCCTGCTCTACCTCCAGGCCGTCTACGACCTCCTCGTGGCCCGCTCCAACCTCGAGCGCGCCATGGGCACCATCGCCCCCGTCGGCACGCCGTCCCCGGCCGGCGTCACAACCTCCGCCCTGCGCTGACTCCCCTACCGCGTATTGCGTGTCGCGTATTGCGTGTCGCGTAACGCCCCTACGAAATACGCATCACGACATACGTCTTTCGCCTCCCCCCGATGACGCACCTTCGCTCTCTCCCCCTGTTCCTGGCCGCCTTCGTCCTGGCCGCCTGCGGCGGCGACCCTGCCGAGCCGTCGGCCGAGGCCGGCGCGGCCGACACCGCCGTCCCGGTCGAGGTCGTCGCCGTCGAGCCGGCCCCGTTCGAGGACGTGATCGAGCTGACCGGCTCGGTCGAGGCCCCCGAAGACGCCACGCTCGGCGCCGAGGCGGCCGGCACGCTGACCTACCTCGCCCCGCTGGGCGCGTTCGTCCGCGCCGGCGCCACCGTCGCCCAGGTGAACCCGTCGCTGGCGCAGGCGCAGGTGGCGCAGGCGCAGGCCGCCGTCGAGGGCGCCGAGGCGCAGCAGCGGGCCGCCCAGGCCCAGCTGGAGCTGGCCCAGGACCAGTACGACCGCCAGGAGCCGCTCTACCGCGACTCGATCATCTCGGCGCTGGAGTTCCAGGGCGTGCAGACCCAGCTCGCCAGCGCGCGGGCGCAGGTGGCCCAGGCCGCGGCCGGCGTCGCCCAGGCCAACGCGGCGCTGCGCCAGGCCCGCACGGCCCTCGGCAACACCCGCATCGCGGCCCCGTTCAGCGGCACCGTCGAGGCCCACCTCGTCGAGCGCGGCGAAACGGTCGCGCCGGGCACGCCCGTCGTGCGCGTCGTCTCGGGCGCCGGGCTCCAGGTGGCGGCCGGCGTGCCCGAGCGCTACGCGGGCGACATCGAGGTGGGCACGCCCGTGCGCATCCGGCCCAACGCCTACGACGGCGAGCCCCTCGGCGGGCGCGTCACCTTCGTCGGCCGCGCGGTGGACCCCCAGAGCCGGACGTTCCCCATCGAGGTCGCCCTTTCGAACGTCGAGGCGCCGCTGCGGCCCGAGATGGTCGTCAGCCTCCAGGTCTCCCGCGCCGTGCTGGAGGACGTGATCGCGCTTCCGCTCGGGGCCATCCTCCGCGACGAGCGCGGGCCGAGCGTGTTCGTCGCCCGCGAGGACACCACCGGCCTCGTGGCCCGCTACCAGCCCGTCGAGCTCGGGCCGACCTCCGGCGGGCGGGTCGTCGTCACCGCCGGCCTCGAGCCGGGCGACCGCGTCCTCGTCGCCGGGCAGACGACGGTGGCCGACGGCGACCGCATCCGCATCGCCGAGCAGCACGCGGGGCAGGTTCTGCCCACCGCCCTCACCGACTGAGCACCGCCTTGCGTATCGCGTAGGGCGTCACCGCATCCCTACGCCCCACGCACCACGAGCCACGCCATGAAAATTACCAACCTCGCCATCCAGAACCGCGTGGCGGTCGTCGTGCTGACGGTGCTCCTGAGCATCATTGGCCTGATGGCCTACGCCTCGATCCCGAAGGAGTCGGCCCCGCAGATCGAGTTCGCCACCATCGTCGTCACGACGATCTACCCCGGCGCGAGCCCGGACGACATCGAGTCCATCATCACGCAGGAGATCGAGGCCGAGGTGGCCGGCATCAACGGCATCGACGAGCTCCGCTCGACCTCCACCGAGGGCGTCTCCACCGTCATCATCACGTTCACGCCGGACGTGGACGTGAACGACGCCAAGATCGACGTGCGCGACGCCGTGGACCGGGCCAAGGCCGAGTTCCCCACCGACGTCGAGGAGCCCATCGTCTCCGAGCTCGACTCGTCCGAGTTCCCCATCATCAACATCAACCTCGCCGCCAGCTACTCCCTCGCCCAGCTGCGCGACGTGGCGGAGGACCTCCAGGACGAGATCGAGGGGGTCCCCGGCGTGCTCGAGGTGGACCTCATCGGCGGCCTCGAGCGCGAGGTGCAGGTGAACGTGGACCTCGCCGCGCTCCAGGGCTACAACCTCACGTTCAACGACGTCATCGACACGATCCGGGGCGAGAACGCGAACATCCCGGGCGGGTCCATCGACATCGACCGGCTCAACTACCTCGTCCGCATCGACGGCGAGTTCGACGACCCGGCCGAGATCGAGAACCTCGTCGTGACGGCGCCCGGCGGCACGCCCGTCTACGTCCGCGACGTGGCCTCGGTCACGTTCGGGTTCAAGGACCGCGCCTCCTACGCCCGCCTCGAGGTGCTCCAGACGGAGACCGAGGAGGGGGACTGGGTGCCCGTCGCCAACGCGCACGACCTCCAGGTCATCACGCTCATCGTCAAGAAGCGGCCGGGCGAGAACATCCTCGACACGGTGGCCGGCGTGCGCGCGGCGGTGGACACGGCGTCCCTTCCCTCCGGCACCGAGGTGACCTACACCGGCGACATGGCCGAGGAGATCGAGATCATGATCCAGGATCTCGAGAACAACATCATCTCCGGGCTCATCTTCGTGATCTCGGTGCTCCTGTTCTTCCTCGGCGTGCGCAACGCCACGCTCGTCGGCATCGCCATCCCGCTCTCGATGTGCCTCAGCTTCATCGTCTTCGCGGCGATGGGGCAGACGCTCAACTTCATCATCCTGTTCAGCCTCATCATCGCGCTGGGCATGCTGGTGGACAACGCGGTGGTGATCGTGGAGAACATCTACCGCTACCGCGAGGAGGGCCACGACCGCTGGACGGCGGCGAAGAAGGGCACGGGCGAGGTCGGCATGGCCGTGGCGGCGAGCACGGCCACGACGGTGGCCGCCTTCGCGCCGATGCTGCTGTGGCCGGGTATCATCGGCAAGTTCATGAGCTACCTGCCGCTGACGCTGATCGTGACGCTCTCGGCCTCGCTGTTCGTGGCGCTCGTGATCAACCCCGTCGTCACGGGCTACCTCGTCCGCCTCGAAGGCGAGGCGAGCCCGAAGCGGAGCCGGGGCTTCAAGCGGGTCGCCTACGTGCTCGTCGGCTTCACCGGCCTCGTCGTGCTGCTGACGAACTGGAAGACGTTCGTGTTCGCGGCGATCGCCATTCCGACGCTCTACCTGCTGCACACCCGCGTGCTCGACCCCATCGCGCGCCGGTTCCAGCACCAGACGGTGCCGCGGATGACGGCGGGCTACCGCCGGTTCCTCGGCTGGATGCTGGAGCGGGACTACACGCCGAAGCGGGCGCTCCTCCGCAACACGTTCGCGCTGGGCAGCTTCACCGTCGGGTTCCTGCTGCTGATCCTCGGGGCCTTCGTCGGCAGCCTCTCGCAGGCGGGCGGCATGCTCCTGACGGTGCCGGGCGGCCTGCTGCTGCTCGTCGGCATCCTCGGCATCGTATTCCACGCGCTGGAGACGGCCTTCCTGGGTGGACGGACGACGGTCAGGGTCGGGCTCTGGTTCGGCGGCATCGTCGCCGTCCTGATCGTCCTGCTCCTGCTGGCGGGCCGGATCGAGCAGCCCGGCGTGATCGGGGGCATGCTGTTCCTGCCGGGCGTGATCGCGCTGACGGGCCTCCTCGGGGTGTTCTTCGGGAAGGGCCGCACCGGCATCCTGACGGACAACCGCGCGCGGCTGCTCACGAGTACGCTCGCCCTGCTCGTCGCCATCCCGGCGCTGTTCATGGTGGCCCCGACGGGCGTCGTGTTCTTCCCCGACACCGACCCCAACCAGGTCCAGATCAACCTCAAGGCCCCGCTGGGGACGAACATCGAGGAGAGCAACCGGATCGCCGGGATCGCCTTCGGCCGCATCCGGGGGCTCCTCGACGAGAACGAGGCGGCCCGTGCCAACACGCGGGACATCCTCACCGGCGTCGGTACGGGCGGGGACATCCTCTTCGGCGGCGGCGCCGCCAGCCCGGAAAACAGCCGGATCACGCTCTCGATGGTGGACTACGAGGACCGCGCCGAGCCCTCCTCGGTCACCCTCCGCCGCATCCGTGACGAGCTCCAGGGCGTCCCCGGCACCGAGATCTCCATCACGAAGGACCAGAACGGGCCGCCCACCGGCGCCCCGGTCAACATCGAGATCGCCGGGGAGGACTTCGGCCGCCTCGTCGCCATCGCGCAGGGCTTCAAGGAGCGGCTCCAGCGCGGGGCCACGCAGCCCGACGAGAGCGGCGTGCCCCCGCTGGCCGGCCTCGTGGACATCTCGGACAACCTCAACACCGGCCGCCCCGAGCTCCAGGTGGACATCGACCGCGAGCGGGCCGCCCGCTTCGGCCTCTCCACCTCCCAGATCGCCCAGACCGTCCGCGCCGCCATCAACGGCATCGAGGCGAGCACCTTCCGCGACGGCAAGGACGAGTACGACATCACCGTCCGCCTCCAGGCGGAGGACCGCGCCAGCCTCGAGGCGCTCCGCAGCCTGACCATCCTCCACGAGGGCGCCCAGATCCCCCTCGTGGCCGTGGCCGACGTCCGCGTGGGCAGCGGGCTCGGTTCGGTCACCCGCCTCGAACAGGAGCGCGTGGTGACGGTCACCGGCGAGGCCGCCGAGGGCACGAACCCGAACGAGCTGCTCGGCCGGGTCCAGGCGTTCCTGGCCGAGGACGTGGCCGCGCTCCCGCCCGGCTACACCGTGCGGTACACGGGCGAGAGCGAGGAGATGGCCGAGAGCTTCGGGTTCCTCACGACGGCGCTGCTCATCGGCATCGCGCTGATCTCGCTCATCCTCATCGCCCAGTTCAACTCGGTCACCAACCCGCTCATCATCATGATCGCCACCGGCCTCTCGCTCGTAGGCGTGCTGCTGGGGCTGATCCTGACGCGGACGCCGTTCGGGCTGTTCACCTTCATCGGCATCATCTCGCTGGCCGGCATCGTGGTCAACAACGCCATCGTGCTGATCGACTACATCGAGCAGCTCCGCGCGCGCGGCGAGGACAAGGTGGAGGCCATCATCGACGGCGGGGCGACGCGTCTCCGCCCCGTGCTCCTGACCGCGTTCACGACCGTCATCGGCCTGGTGCCGCTCACCTTCGGCATCAACATCGACTTCGTCGGGCTCGTCACGGACCTCGACCCGAACTTCCAGTTCGGCTCGGAGAACACGCAGTTCTGGGGGCCGATGGGGACCGCCATCATCTCCGGCCTCACCTTCGCGACGTTCCTCACGCTCGTGATCGTGCCGGTGATGTACTCCACGTTCGACTCCATCGCGATGCGGCTGAACGCGGCGCGGCACGGGCAGCCGCAGCCCGGCCCCGTCCACGCCGACGAGGCGCTCGTCCCGGCCCCGGTGGCCGCCGCCTGGCGCGACCTCGGCGACGGCGGCAACGGCGCGGTCGCCGAGGTCGCGCCGGACGAGCCCGGGCGCTGAGCGGACTCGCGCTACTGTCCGCCGCCGGGGGCTGCGCACCGTCGCGGCCCCCGGCTTTTTTTCCGACCCGGTCCGCCTCGGGACCGAGGCGGGGAAGGCTCCCATTGCCAGGGAAGGCTCCCATCGCCAGGGATGCGCGTTCGCCCGCCGGTCGTCCCGGACAACACCCAAGCCTTTACATCGTTGGGGTCTGGTCGTATCGTCCTCGCCGACACGCCCCCGCGTTGATGCGCCCCCTCGCATTCCTCGGCACGATCCTGCTGATCGGCCTGGTCGTGGCTTGCCCGGGCCGCGCCCAGCAGCCGACGCTCCGCTTCGACCGCCTCGGCGTGGACGAGGGGCTCTCGCAGAGCGCCGTCAACGCCGTCTTCCAGGACCGCGAGGGGTTCCTCTGGGTGGGCACCGACAACGGCCTCAACCGCTACGACGGCTACGGCTTCGCCGTCTTCCGCCACGAGCCGACCGACCCCGCCTCGCTCCCCCACCCGCAGCCGCAGGCCTTCGCCCAGACCGAGGACGGCGCGCTCTGGGTGGGCACCTACGGCGGCGGCCTCGCCCGCCTCGACACGCGCACCGGGCGCGTCACGCGCGTCCTTCGCCACGACCCGGCCGCCCCCGCCTCGCTCCCGGAGGACCGCATCAACGCCCTGGCTGCCACGCCGGAAGGCACCGTCTGGATCGGCACGCACGCCGGCCTCGCCCGCCTCGCCCCCGAGGCCGGCGAGGCCGGCACCCTCCGCGTGCTCCGACGCCCGGACGGCCTCGCGGGCGACACCGTGCGCGCCCTGCTGGCCACCCGCGACGGCGGGCTGTGGGTCGGGATGCAGCACCGCGGCGCCCAGCACCTCGCCCCCGACGGCCGCTTCCGCGCCGTCCCGCTTCCGCACGGCACCTACGTGACGGCGTTCGCCGAGGCGCCTGACGGCACGCTCTGGATCGGCACGGAGGGGCGGGGGCTGTTCCGCTACCACCCGGCCTCCGGTACGGTAGCGCCGTTCCGCCACCGCACCGCGGATCCCTCCAGCCTCGCCTCCGACGACGTCCGGGCCCTCCTCGTGGATCGCGACGGACGGCTCTGGGTCGGAACCGCCGCCGGGCTCGACCGCTGGGACGCGGCGGCCGGGCGCTTCCTCCACTACCGCCACGAGACCGACGACGCCACGACGCTGCCGGAGCAGGAGGTCCGCGTGCTCTTCGAGGACCGGGGTGGCGTGCTCTGGGTCGGGATGGAGAACCGGGGGCTGGCGAAGCACGCCCCCACCCGCTTCCCGCTTTACACCCCCGACGAGGTCAACCCCCTCCGCCCCCACGGCGCCGGCTTCGGCCCGATGGCCGAGGGCGGCGACGGCGCGCTCTGGTTCGGCCACGTGGACGGCACGCTCGACCGGCTCGACCCCGCGACCGGCCGCTACACGCCGATTCGCCTTCCGTCTCGCCCGCGCGGCATCGTCCCGCTGCCGGACGGTACGGCCTGGGTGGGCACGCAGGGCGAGGGCCTCCTCCACGTGGACCCGCGCACCCGCCGCATCACCCGGATGCCGGGCTCTCCGTCCCAGGTGATGCGCGTCGTGCCCGAACCCGGCGGCCGCCTCTGGCTGGCCACCTACGAGCGCGGCCTCGTCCTCTACGACCCCGAGGCCGGGCGGGTGGTGGCCGAGTTCGGACACGATCCGGCCGACCCCGGCTCCATCCCCGACGTCAACCTCTACTGGGCCGAACGCGCGCCGGACGGCGCCGTGTGGGTCGGGTCCTGGGGCTCCGGTGCGGCCCGCTTCGACCCCCGCCTCGGCCGCGTCACCCACCGCTTCCCGCCCGGCGACGGGCCGACCGGCACCGGCACCGGCAACGTTACCGCCCTCGCCGTCCTCCGCGACGGCTCCGTCTGGGCCGCGACCTACGGCAGCGGCCTCGTCCGCCTCGACCTCGACGGCCCCGTGCGCCGCTACACCACGGCCGACGGCCTCCCGGACATCGTCGCCTATGGGGTGCTGGAGGCGGACGACGGGCGGCTCTGGCTCCCCACCGACCGCGGCCTCGCCGTCCTCGACCGGGAAGCCGGTCGCGCCGTCGCCCACTACGAGCGGGCGGACGGGCTCCAGGCCAACGAGTTCAACGGCGGTGCCTTCCTCCGTGCCTCCGACGGCCGCCTCCTCGTCGGCGGCATCGCCGGGTACAACCACTTCGACCCGGCGTCGGTCCAGCCGGGAGGCACCGTGCCGCTGGTGCTCACCGAGCGGACGGCCTACGGCGCGCCGCTCGACCGGGCCGAGGTCCGCCACCGCCGAGGCGGGGCCGTCGCGTTCTCCTTCGCCGCGCTCGACTTCGCCCGGCCCCAGGCCACGCGCTACGCCTACCGCCTCGACGGCGCCGACGCCGACTGGATCGCCGCGGGCGACCGGCGCTACGCGAGCTACGCCGGCCTCGCGCCCGGCCGTTACACCTTCCGCGTCCGCGCCACGACGGCGAGCGGCGCCACCGCCGAGACGGCCTTCCCCTTTGCCCTCCGCCCGCCGTGGTTCCGGACGTGGTGGGCGCGCGGCCTCGGGCTCCTGCTCTTCGTGGGGCTGGTCGGGTGGGCAGCCCGCGAGGGGCCGGCGCTCGTCCAGCGCGGGCTGGCACGGCTGCCGCGCAAGCGGCTCGTCTCCCACTACCGCCTCGACCGCAAGCTCGGCCAGGGCGGGGCGGGCGAGGTCTGGCACGCCGTCGACCTCACGGCGCACCGGACGGGCAGCCCCCGTGAGGTCGCCGTCAAGCTCCTCCACGAGCACCTCCTCGACGACGATTCGGACTCCGAGACCGACGGCCGCCAGCGGCTCCGCCGCGAGGCCGACGCCCTCGCCGCCTTCGACCACCCGAACATCGTGCGGGTCTTCGAGGGCGGGGTCTGGAACGACACGCCCTACCTCGCGATGGAGCTGCTGCGCGGCGGCACACTCCGGGAGCGCCTCCGCGAGCACGGCCCGCTCCCGCCCGCCGAGGCCGCCGCCCTCGGCCTCCTCCTCGCCGACGCGCTGGCCGCCGTCCACGCGCGCGGCATCGTCCACCGCGACCTCAAGAGCGACAACGTGATGCTGGCGGCGTGGCCGTCGGCCGAGGCGCCCTCGCGCACGCTCCTCGGCCGCAGCCGCACCGCCTCCGAGGGCGACGGCGGCCTCGTGCTCCCGGACGACCCCGCCCTCCGCGCCGCCGCCGTGCGCCTCCCCTACCGACCCGTCCTGATGGACTTCGGCCTCGCGCGCGGCGGCGCGCTGACGACGCTGACCCAGCTCGGCGCGCTCCTCGGTACCCTCGGCTACATGGCCCCCGAGCAGGCGATGGGCCTCCGGGCGCCGGATGCGAAGAGCGACCTGTTCTCCCTCGGCGTCGTGCTCTACGAGGCGCTCACCGGGCAGCTCCCCTTCCGCGCCGACAACGAGATCGCGCTGCTGCACGCGCTGTTCAACCACGAGCCGGAGCCGCCGTCCCGGCTCCGGCCGGACGTGCCGGACGCGCTCTCGGACCTCGTCACGCGGTGTCTGTCGAAGGATCCGGCCGAGCGACCGGAGAGCGCCGAGGCCGTCGTCCGCGCGCTGAGCACAACGGACGTGACGGTGTAGGCGTGCCCCGGGTCCGCACGTTCTCCCTTCCGGACGGCTCCGGGCTCCTGTATCTTGTTCGCCCGCTTCACGCCAACCCGGACGCACCTGCCCGCTTCGATACCGTTCCTACGCCCGTAGTCCCCGAGGCCGAATCCGGCCCCTCCGCATGACGGTATCCTGCCCGCGCGTCTCGGCGCTCGCCGCGCTCGTCCTCGCTCTGACCCTGCCCGCCTCGGTGCGCGCCCAGGCCACCTGGGGCGCCGTCGCCGGCCGCATCGCCTCGGCCCACGACGGCACGGCCATCCCCGGCGCGACGGTCCTCGTGGAGGGCACCAACTACGGCACCGCCGCCGACGCCGACGGCCTCTTCCGCTTCCGCCTCCCCGAGGGCCGCTACGCCCTCACCGTCCGCGCCGTCGGCTTCGTGCCCGTCATGGACTCCGTCGCCGTCGTGCGCCGCGAGGTGACGACGCTGGACGTGCGCCTGGCCGAGGCCACCGTCGAGCTCGGCGAGGCGACGGTCGAGGGCGCGCGCAGCAGCGGCGAGGCGGGCGTCTTCACGCTCGACCCCGAAGACCTCCGCGCCATGCCCACGCCCGTGGCCGACGCCCTCCGCGGCGTGAAGGTGCTGCCCGGCGTGACGAGCAACAACGAGACCTCCAACGCCTACTCCGTCCGCGGCGGCGGCTACAACGAGAACCAGTTCTTCATCGACGGCTTCGAGATCTACCGGCCGCAGCGGACGACGCAGGGCGAGCAGGAGGGGCTCGGCCTCGTCAACGCCGACCTCACGGCGTCCATGACGCTCTACGCCGGCGGCTTCCCGTCGCGCTACGGCGGCAAGCTGGCCTCCGTACTGGACGTCCGCTACGCCCGCCCCGCCGGCCCTCTCGGCGGCAGCGCCTACGCCTCCACCCTCGACGCCGGGCTCTCGGTGCGCGGCGGCGTCGGCCCCGCGGGGCTGGCCGTGGCCGCCCGGAGCGCCCGCCCCCGCCGGTTCTTCGCCGGGCAGGAGCTGGAGGGCGCCTACGACCCGGACTTCCGCGACGTGCAGGGCCTGGCCGTCCTCCCGCTGGCCGAAGGCCACGAGGTCCGCGCCCTCGGCATCCTCGCCCGCCACCGGTTCCGCCTCGACCCCAGCCAGCGGCGCACCACCTTCGGCGTCTTCCCCAACCACATCCGCTCCGTCGCCTTCGCGTTCGACGGCGAGGAGTCCGACGGCTACGACATCGCCTTCGGCGGCGCCCGCCTGTCCAACCGCTTCGGGGTCCTCCGCCTCGAACACGACGCCTCCGTCTTCGCCACCGAGGAGTTCGAGGACGTGGACGTGACGGGCAACGTGACGCTCTTCCGGGGCGAGCCCGACCCGGACAACCCCCCGAGCAACCCGCTCTCGTTCATCCAGACGGGCCAGGCGCGCCAGCGGGACGTCGCCCACAACCGCGTCGCCGTGACCACGCTCACGGGCGGGGGGCGCTACCGCCTCGGCCTCGGCCGCCACGCCGCCGAGGCGGGCTGGACGCTCCGCTCCCTCCGCTTCGACGACACGCTCATGGAGCGGACCTCCTTCGAGGGCCGCGACTCGCTCAACAACCCCGTCACCGTCACGGTGGACGCGCTCGAGGACCACGCCGTGCTCGACACGTGGCAGGCGGCCCTCTGGGCCGAGGACGCCGTGGACCTCCTGCCCGAGCCCGGCCGCCTCGTCGCCACCGCCGGCGTGCGCGCCGACTACTTCGCCTTCACCGACGAGTGGACCGTCAGCCCGCGCCTCTCCGCCCGCTTCCGCCTCGACGACCGCACGACGCTCTCGGCCGCCACGGGCGTCTACCACCAGGCGCCGACGTACCGCGAGCTGCGCGGCGAAGTCCGGCAAGGCGACAGCACCATCGTCGCGGCCCTCAACCCGGGCCTCCGGAGCCAGCGCGCCACGCTGGGCACCGTCGGCCTGGAGCACTTCTTCCCGAACACGCGCGTGGCCGTCCGCGCCGAGGCGTGGTACAAGCGGCTCGACCGTCTCATCTCGTACGAGGTCGAGAACGTCCGCGTGATCTACTCCGGCGAGAACGACAGCCGGGGCCACGCCTACGGCCTCGACCTCCAGGTGCGCGGCGAGCTCGTGCCGGGCCTGGAGAGCTGGCTCAACTACGGCTTCCTCGTCGCCCGTGAGGAGTTTTTAGAGCCGTTCGTGACCGACCGCAACGACGGCCTCCGCCCGCGCCCGACCGACCGCCGCCACAATTTCTCGCTCTTCGTCCAGGACTACGTCCCCGGCGACGACACGTGGACGCTCCACCTCCGCACCCTCTTCGGCTCGGGCCTGCCCTACACGCCGCCCGCCCTCTCGGACCGCATCAACGGCGTCGAGGTGCTCGAACCCGGCCAGCGCCACGACGGCCGCTACCCGGAGTACTTCCGGTTCGACATGGGCGCGACGAAGCGGATCCGCGTCGGGCGGGGGCCGAGCGGACCGCTCTCGCTCAAGCTCACCGCCGAGGTGCTCAACGTGTTCAACATGAAGAACACGATCACGTACTCGTGGATCAACACCGGCGGCCTTTTCGAGGGCGTCCCGACGCGGCTGACGCCGAGGACGGTGAACGTGCGCCTCCGGCTGGACTTCTGAGCCGCCGGAGGCCGAGACGGCAAGCCGGTGCAAATAGGCAGGGGGGCGAGGGCGCTTGTATTTCTCTTCGCGGCGCCCTTCCTTCCTCTACCCCAACCCGTTCCGCGACCGTACCACCTTCCGATTCTCCATCCCGGAGCCCACTCGCGTCACGCTCGCCATTTACGACCTTCTGGGCCGGGAGGTCATGACGCTGATGGACACCCACCACGAGGCCGGCGAGGTCACGCTCCGTTGGTCCCCGGCCGACCACGCCGGGCACCCCCTCGCCGCTGGCGTGTACGTGTACCGCCTCCTCGTGGGTGAGCACACCGAGTCGGGCCGGATGACTGTACTCCACTGAACGGCTCGATGTGTAGAACGGTCCTCCTGCGAACCCCTGCCCTTCGCCGACCCCTCCTCCTGACGAGCGCTCTCCTCCTCGCCGCCACACTCGCCTCCGCCCAGGAACCGGGGTTCAGAGGGCTCGGCTTCCTCGACGGCCCCAACCCCCGAAGCCTTGCCCTCGGCGTCTCGCCCGACGGCCGTGTCGTGGTCGGACAAA
>CAZOJJ010000002.1:0-62629 GCA_964580105.1 uncultured Rhodothermales bacterium
GCGCGCATCGCCCACCTCTTCGAACCGGCCTCGGCCAGGGGACGCCCCGGGCGACCGGCCCGCCTCATGCTCGACGCCGCGTCTGGGTCATGCAGACCGGCGCGCAGTGGCGTGACCTCCCGGAGCGCTTCGGGCCATGGCAGAGCGCATACGACCGCTTCCGGCGGTGGCGGCTCGCGGGCACCCTCGACCGTGTGGTGGCCCACCTCCAGCGCGACCTCGACCGCGACGGGCTCATCGACTGGTCGGCCTTCTGCGTCGACTCCACGAGCGTCCGGGCCTCCCGCTCTGCGGCGGGGGCCCGAAAAAAGGGGGCACCGACACAGCCGGCGGCGCGGATGAGCCGTCGGATCATGCGCTGGGGCGGTCGCGTGGCGGTTTTACGACCAAGCTTCACCTCGTGACCGACCGCCGGGGCCTGCCGCTGGCCGCCGTGCTCACGCCCGGGCAGCGCCACGACTCGACGCAGTTCGAGCGCGTGCTCGACGCCGTGGCGGTCGGCCAGCGCTCGGGCCAGACGCGCCGCCGTCCGGCGCGGGTGCTGGCCGACCGGGGGTACGACGTGGACCGGATCCGGGCGTGGCTGCGCCGGAGGGGGATCGGTGCCGTGATCCCGCCGAAGAAGAACCGGAAGCGTCTCCGGCGTCACGACCGCGTGCTCTACCGAGAGCGGAACGTGGTCGAGCGCACGCTGGGGCATCTGCAGGAGTACCGGAGGATCGGGACGCGGCATGAGAAGCTGGCCGAGAGCTACCGGGCGATGGTGCAGCTGGCGATCATGGAGCGCTACCTTCGGGAATATCCAGACACAGCCTAGCACGCACGTCATCGGGGTAGAACCGGCATGCTGATCGGCCAGGCACGGCGGAACCACGTGCTGCGCGGCCTCCTCGCCGCCGCGGCCGTCGTGATCGTGATCGCCGGGCTGCGGGCGGCGCGGCCCGTCCTCGTACCGATGCTGGTAGCCGCTTTCGTGGCGCTGGCCTGCGTGCCGATGGTCCACGGGCTGCGGCGGCGGCGCGTGCCCAACGGCGTGGCCGTGGCCGTGGCCGTGCTCGTAGCGACCCTGCTGTTCACCGGCGTCGCCCTCTTCGTCGGCTCGTCGCTGACGGACTTCGTGCTGGCGCTGCCCGCCTACGAAACCCGCCTCCGCTCGGAGGCCACCGGGGTCTTCGCCGGGCTCGCCCGCCTCGGCCTCGACATCCCGGATCAGGGGGCGCTCCTGAACCGGATCGACCCGGCCGCCGCGCTGGGCCTGGCCGCGACCCTCTTCGACGGCCTCCGCGACCTGCTCACCAACGGCGTGCTCATCCTGCTCACCGTCGTGTTCATCCTGCTGGAGGTTTCCACGTTCCGTGCCAAGCTCCAGCGCGCCTTCGACGTGCCCGGCGCCACGTTCCCGCCCATCGCGGCGTTCATGCAGGGGATGAAGCAGTACTTCGTCATCAAGACGGCCGTGAGCCTGATTACGGGCACGGCCGTCGCCGTCTGGCTGGCGATCCTGGGCATCGACTTCCCGCTGCTGTGGGGGCTGCTGGCGTTCCTGCTCAACTACATCCCCAACATCGGCTCCATCGTGGCGGCCATCCCGCCGATGCTCCTCGCGCTCGTCCAGGTCAGCCCCGGGTCGGCGCTGCTCGTCGGCCTGGGGTATCTCGTCGTCAACATGGTGATGGGCAACTTCATCGAGCCGCGCTGGATGGGCCACGGCGTGGGGCTCTCACCGCTGGTGGTGTTTCTCTCCCTCGTCTTCTGGGGGTGGATCCTCGGGCCCGTCGGCCTCCTGCTGTCGGTGCCGCTGACGATGACGCTCAAGATCGCCTTCGAGAGCAGCGACGAGACGCGGTGGCTGGCCGTGCTGATCGGGCCCGAGAAGGGCTTCAGCGACGCGCCCGAGCTGGAGCGCGCCGGCATCGACCCCGACGCCCTCGACGCCGCCGCCGAGGCGGAGGAACGGCATTTCACCGAGCCCGAACCGCTCGCCTGAGCGGCGGGCGCTAGCTTGGCCGCCTCGCGTACGCCGTTCGCTTCCGTGGATTACGACCCCGTCAAAGACCGCCTCGGCGGGTTTTTCTGGCAGAGCCCGGCCCGCACGAAGGCCTTCTACCGGCTCCTCGACACGCTCTTCCTGCGGTCGTGGTACGTCCGCCGTCGCCTCCGCGCGCTCGTCGCGGCGATGCCGGCGGACCGCCCCGTCCGTGTGCTCGATGCCGGGACGGGGTTCGGGCAGTACGCCTACTTCCTCGTCTCGACCTTTCCGCACGTCGAGGTCACGGCGGTGGACGTGAAGGCGGACTACCTCCGCCGTGCCGCCGCCTTCTTCGCGCAGACGCCCTACGCCGACCGCGTCGCCTTCGAAGAGCGCGACCTCACGCAGCCGCCGCCCGAGGCGGAGGCCGGCCGCTACGACCTCGCCCTCAGCGTGGACGTGATGGAGCACATCGAAGACGACCGCGCGGTGTTTCGCGGCTTCGAGCGGGTGCTGCGGCCCGGCGGCTACGTCGTCGTCAACACGCCGTCGGACCTCGGCGGCTCGGGCGTGACGGAGGAGGGCGCCGAGAGCTTCATCGGCGAGCACGTCCGCGACGGCTACCCGCTGGCCGAACTGGTGGAGAAGCTGGAGACGGCCGGGCTGCCGGTCGTGGGCACGGAGTACACGTACGGCCCGCCGGGCTCAGCGGCGTGGCGGCTCCTCATCAAGTGGCCCATCACGATGCTCAACGCCAGCTGGGCCTTTGCGCCGCTGCTTCCGTTCTACTACGTCCCGGCCCTTCCGGCCGGCCTCGCGCTCAACGCGCTCGACCTCGCGCGGACGAACACGGAAGGGACCGGGCTGCTCGTTGTGGCGCGGAAACCCGGCACCTGATCCGGCGGCACGTCTCCTCGCTCCATCCGGTCCGCCATGCCCCTTCGCTTCACGCCGTTCCTCCTGCTGCTCGCACTCGCGGTCCCGGTCCGGGCCCAGAGTGGGATGGCCTCCTTCTCCGGCTCCGTCTACAGCGAGGATCCGCACGACCCGATGCGGCCCGGCGGCTGGTACCGCGAAGGGCTGGCCGACGATGCGTACCACGACGGCAGCCCCACCGTCAAGCTCGTCGCCATCGCGGCCCACGGCCGCGCCGAGTCCTTCGCCGTCCGCGGCCTGGGCCCCTTCGGCGCGTTCGACTTCGGTCGTATCCCGATGGGGCACTACCGCCTGCACGTCACGGCGAAAGGGCACGAACCGTGGGAGGCCGAGCTCTACGTCCCGTCGGACAGCACGACGCAGCTCAACATACTGCTGCGCCAGCGCGAGCGAGCGGTCAGCGGAGCAGGGTGAGCGTCTGCGTTTCCGCGCCCGCCGCGTGGAGCAGGCGGACGACGTACACGCCCGCCGGCAGCGCCGAGCCGTCGAAGCGGACGGCGTGGGGCCCGGCCGCCTCGGTGCCGTCGGCGAGGCGGGCGACCTCGCGGCCGAGCGCGTCGTAGACGGTGAGGCGGACGGGGCCGGCCGCCGGCAGGGTGTAGCGGAGCATCGTAACGCCCGGGGCCGGGTTGGGCGTGGGCGCCGCCAGCGTGAGACGCGGCGCGGGCATCGAAGCGGGCTCGGTTCCGACCGGCGCGATCCATCCGTCTTCGACCACGGTATAGGCCGCGTCGGCCGCGACGTTGCGGTACTGATCCACGGCGCCGCTGGGCCAGCGCACGGTGACGGTGGCGCTCGTAGCACCGCCCAGCCCGAAGTGCGCGCCGAGGGCGTGGCTCTGCGTCGTCATCCCGTCGCCCGCCGAGATTTCGCGGATCTGCGTCATCCCGGGGGCCTCCACCTCAATCCGGGCGCCCACGCCGAACCGGTTGGAAGCGCCGCCGCGCGCCTCGATCCGGAGCCAGTGGCTGCTCCCGCCGTCGTTGCGGAAGAGGCGGTCGCCCGAGTTGGAAGGGAGGTACACGTCGACCCACCCGTCGCCGTCCACATCCCCGACGGCGACGGCGACGGAGCTGACGTCGGGGAGGCCGGCGCTGTCCGAGACGTCCGTGAACGTGCCGTCGCCGTCGTTGCGGAAGAGGCGAGGGGGCGCGTCGAACGCCGTCACGAGGAGGTCTACCCAGCCGTCGTTGTCGAAGTCGGCGGCGGCGGCGCCCGCGTAGGAAACCTGCGGATCGCCGGCCACCCCGCTCGTAGCGCTCACGTCCTCGAAGCCGCCGCTGCCGTCGTTGCGGAAGAGGACGTTCCCGCCGGGTCGGCCGCCGAGCGGCATGTTGGCGACGAAGGCGTCGAGCCACCCGTCGTTGTCGATGTCGAGCCAGACGGCGGCCCAGCCGGCCCGCTCGTCATCAATGCCGTAGAAGGGGGCGGCGTCGGTAAAGACCACGTTGTCGTTGCGGAAGAGCACGTTCCGGGAGCGGTCTTCCTCGTTGGCGCACGCCCCGATGAGGATGTCCGGGTCGCCGTCGTTGTCGAAGTCGCCGGCCATGGCGCCGTAGGCCTGGCGGGCGTACGGGAGGGCGACGAGGGGGGAGGCGTCCTCGAACTGCCCGGTGCCGAGGTTGCGGAAGAAGCGGTGGACGGTGAGGTCGTCGGCGACGAAGAGGTCGAGGTCGCCGTCGCGGTCGAAGTCGAGCCAGACGGAGCCCTGGGAGAGCACGCCGTCGAGGTCGATGCCGCCGTCGTTGGGGACCGGGCTGAAGCGTCCGTCGGCCTGCTGCCGATAGAGGAGGGGGCTATCCTGGGCCAGGATGATGAACACATCGAGGCGGCCGTCGTCGTTGATGTCGCCGAAGACGGCGCCCCACTCGTTCTCCGATTCGATGCCGAGGTCGGCGCGGGCGTCGGTGAAACCGCTCGGTCCCTCGTTGACGTACCAGCGCCCCGAGCGGTAGAGGTCGGCCCGTCCGTCGCCGTTGAAGTCCACCACGGCGGCGCCGGTGGCGGAGGCCGACGAGGGGTCGTGGATGAGGGTCGTCGCGTCTGAGAACGTCTGCGCCAGGGCGAGGGTAGGGAGGAGGCCGAGGAGCGGGGCGGTGAGACGGTACCGCATGAGCGCGAAGGCTGGTTGCAGCCAGAGGTTACGACAGAGCGCCCTCGGCATTGGCCCTTTCGGGGGGCTCGGCCGCCGTGCCGAGGCGGAGTCAGCCGGATGCGCCGGTGTCGTGGAGGGCGCCGTGGAGGGCCGCGTCGAGCTTGACGGCGTGGCTGGAGCCGGCCACGGCGAAGACGCGCTCGCCGCGCCGGACGAGGTCGAGGATCACGGCGGCGACGTGCTCGTCGCGGATCGCGTTCGAGCGGTCGGCGAGGGCGGCGAGGTAGCCGGGCCAGCCGTACTCGTCAGAGGTATCGCGCCAGTCGGGGAATCCGGCGAAGTCGCGTTGCCAGAGGCTGTCGAGGGCGGCGACGCTCGGGATCGTCCTCTCCAGCCCCGGCCACGCCGTCCGCTTCGCCCGATACGCCTCGACGTAGGCGTCGGGGTCGTCGGGCTTGCCGTGGCGGAGGCCGCTCACGTACGGACGGAGGACGTAGAACAGCGCCACGCGTTCGGCCGGGAAGCGCTCCAGCATCCGCGCCACCTCCACCTCGCGCGGCGGCTCCCACGAGTAGATCGGGAGGCCGTCGCGTCGGGCCAGGGCGGCGGCCACGCCCATCTCGCCGTAGTGCGCGGCCGGGTCCATGAGCCCCGGCAGGAGAAAGCCCAGGCGGCCCTCCACGAGGCAGACCGTGGGGCGGAACGCCTCCCACCGGCGCCGTAGCTCAGCCAGCTCAGGGTGGGCGGGGTCCTTCGTGTGTTCAGCACCGAAGAGCAGCACCGCGCGCCCTTCCCCCTCGATCTCGACGAGGTACGGGCGCGGGTGCGTCTGGCTGACGGCGTCGTACTCCTCCATGGTGAGGATGGGAACGGGCAACTCGGCCACCGGCGCCTCGGTGTAGTACGGCGGCGAGCGCCACGCCCACAGAAAGGCGACGGCGAGGAGGGCAAGCGGCGTGAGGGCGGCGGCGAGGAGGACGCGGCGGGTGCGCGGGCGAAGCGGCATCGGGGGAGCGGAGCGTGGGAACGCCGCGTTCTTTCGTGCCGCTGCGGCGAGGGTTGCGGTCCGCTGAGTTTGGGCGAGTTACGCCGCCTCGGCACGCACGAGCCGGCGGCCGGGCACCCACGGTTTTCACCGGCCGGCCGGTACTTTCGACGCGGTCGCCTTACGACGTGCGGAGTCGCCGCGTGGGCGCGCGTCGAGTCGGACCTGCCGCTGGTGGAGCCGTCCCGATGAGCGTGACCTTGCAGGCTCGTCCGGTGGCCTACGGGACGAACCGCTCGCGGGCGGGATCCCCTCTCACCCTTTCTCCGAGTACGATGCTGCGCTTTCGCTTCCTCGCCTTCGGCGTCCTCGTCGGCGTCCTCCTGCTCTCCGGCTGCGCCACGCTCTTCACCGGCACCCACGACGACATCCGGTTCGAGTCCGAGCCGCAGGGGGCCGAGATCTTCATCGACGGCCTCTACGTGGGCCAGACACCCGCGACGATCCCCGTTCGGCGCCGGTCGTTCGACGACACGGTCGTGACGCTGCGGATGGCGGGGTACGAGCCCCAGACGTTCGTCCTCCGCCAGGCGTTCAACACCGTCGCCGTGCTCAACCTCGGCGACCCACTCGGTTGGGGCATTGACGTGGCCACGGGGGCGCTGATGCGCTACGACAAGCGCGGCTACCTCGTCGTCTTCGAGGAGGGCTACGTGGCCCTCGGCGTGGAGACGCTCCCGACGGACACCGCCGGTCGCCTCGTCGTCCCCGAGTTGGGCGAGGCCGTCGCCGTCGTGGACGAGGGGGCCGGCCTCGGCTACGTCTTCGTCCACCGCTGATTCGTTCGTCCCCCGCTCCCGTTTCGAGGCGACGGCGCTTTTGTGTGAAAGCGTAGAGCACGGGTGATCCGGTCGGGCGCTGTGGCGTACGTTGCGGGGCGAACGTTCCTCCGCCCCGTCCACGGCCCTCCCGCCTAACCCGTTCGCGTCGTGTCCTCGTCCCCCCAGTCGGCGGCCCCGTCCGCCCCGGTCAAACACATCTTCGTCACCGGCGGCGTGACCTCGTCGCTCGGCAAGGGCATCCTCTCCTCGTCGCTCGGGCGTCTCCTCGAAGCCCACGGCCTCCGGGTCACGATCCAGAAGTTCGACCCGTACATCAACGTGGACGCGGGGACGATGAACCCCTACGAGCACGGGGAGGTGTACGTGACCGACGACGGGGCGGAGACCGACCTCGACCTCGGCCACTACGAGCGCTTCCTCGGCGTGCCGATGAGCCAGGCCAACAACGTCACGACCGGCCGCGTCTACTCCGGCGTGATCGCGAAGGAGCGTGCGGGCGCCTACCTCGGCAAGACCGTGCAGGTGGTCCCCCACGTGATTGACGAGATCAAGGGGTGGATGCGCCGCCTCGCCGAGACGGGCGACTACGACGTCATCATCACCGAGATCGGTGGGACCGCGGGCGACATCGAGAGCCTGCCCTACCTGGAGGCCATCCGCCAGATCGCGCTCGAGGCGGGGCGGAAGAACACCTGCCTCGTCCACCTCACGCTCGTGCCCTACCTCGCCGCCGCCGGCGAGCTCAAGACGAAGCCGACGCAGCACTCCGTCAAGACGCTCCAGAGCTACGGCCTCCAGCCGGACGTGCTCGTGTGCCGCTCCGAGCACCCGCTCGACGACGGCATCCGCCGCAAGCTCGCCCTCTTCTGCAACGTCGAGCCCCACGCCGTCATCCCCGCCCTGGACGCGGAGTCCATCTACGAGGTCCCGCTCCTCTTCCGCGAGTACGGCCTCGACGAGGTCGTCATGGACCGGCTCCAGCTCCAGGACCGCGCCGAGGCGGACCTCTCCGAGGGGCTGGCCGGCTGGGTCGAGTTCCTCCGCCGGCTGAAGAACCCGGAGGGCCAGGTGCGCATCGCGCTCGTGGGCAAGTACGTCGAGCACCAGGACGCCTACAAGTCGATCTCGGAGAGCTTCCTGCTGGCCGCCGCCGCCAACGGCGTGCAGGTGGACGTGGTGAGCGTGCTCTCGGACGACCTGACGGCCGAGAACGTGGCCGAGACGCTCGGCGGCGTCTCCGGCGTGCTCGTCGCGCCCGGCTTCGGGGACCGCGGCATCGAGGGCAAGATCGAGGCGGTCCGCTACGCGCGCGAGAACGGGATCCCGTTCTTCGGCATCTGCCTCGGGATGCAGGTCGCCTGCATCGAGTTCGCCCGCCACGTCTGCGGCTGGGAGGACGCCAACTCGACCGAGTTCGACCCGGACTCGCCGCATCCGGTCATCTCGCTGATGGCCGAGCAGAAGGAGGTCACCGAGAAGGGCGGCACCATGCGCCTCGGGCAGTACGAGTGCCGCCTCGGCGAGGGCACGCTCGCCCGCGAAGTCTACGGCGCCGAGACCGTCTTCGAGCGCCACCGCCACCGCTACGAGGTCAACAACGCCCTCCGGTACAAGCTGCGCGAGGGCGGCCTCGTGTTCTCCGGCGTCAACCCCGACAAGGACCTCGTCGAGATCGTCGAGCTGCCCCGGGAAGGAGAGGGCGACGCCGCAGGCGTCACGCACCCGTGGTTCGTGGGCGTCCAGTTCCACCCGGAGTACAAGACGAGTGTGCAGCGTCCGCACCCGCTGTTCGTCGCTTTCGTCCGCGCCGCCATTGCGCACGCCCGCGCCGCCGGCCGCCTCGAAGCGCCGAAGGAGCCGGCCCGGACGCGCCGCATCCGCCGCGCCTCGGCCCGCGTCCTGGCGGAGGGGTGACGAAGCGCGGATGCCCGTATGCGTGGACGCAGGTAGGCGGCGGCCTTCTGCCACGCGCACATGCTTCCGCGCCTGCACGCATCCTATGAGCACGCCCACCGACCCGCGCCTCCACCGGCTCGTCCGCGCGCTGCCCGGCTTCGAGCAGAGGGTCCGCGTCCGCGTCGGCGGCCTCCTCTTCGACGACGCCGAGGCGCCCTCGGCCGTGGTGCTCGTCGAGCACGAAGGCATCTGGTCGAACGATCCGTTCTGGACGCCGCCCGGCGGCGGGGTCGAGTACGGCGAGTCGCTGCCGGAGGCGCTCGTGCGCGAGGTGAAGGAGGAGACGGGGCTCGCCGTGGAGGTCGGGCCTCTGCGCTACACGCTGGACTTCGTACGCCCGCCGCTCCACGCCGTCTCGTTCTACTTCGAATGCCGCGTGCCCGGCGGGCTGCCGGATGCGTTCACGGCGGGCGCGGACCCCGAGCACGGGGACGCCCCGCTCATCCGGGGCGTCCGCCTCGTGCCGTTCGAGGAGCTGGCCGGGCTGGCGGTCTATCCCGAAGGACTCGCCGCGTGGCTGCCCGAGGCAGCCCGGGCCGGGTTCCCGGAGGGGACGGTGTACCTCGGGACGCTGCGGTGAGCAGCGTGCGGCCCCGATGCGGTTCGGGAAGTCCGGCACGCGCGCGGAACCCGCCCGCTCGCCGTCACGGTCGAAGAAGTGCATCCGGCCGTCGAGGTCGCCGATCCAGACCTCCGGACACGATCCTCCTACAGGACACGCCTCCTACAGGACACGAGGCCGGGGTTTCGGGCCCGACGCCTTCCGCCTCGATGGGACTCCCGAGGTGGGCGCGGCTATCTTCGCGGCTCGTTCTGACTCCCGATCCGCATGCCGCAAGACGCCGTCTCCGCCGCCCTCGTCACCGAGCCCACGCAGGTGGCCGCCCTCCTCGCCGCCGTGCTGGCCGCCGTTTTCGCGCTCTCGCGCGTGCGGGCCTTCGCGAAGCTCTTCGAGATCATCCCGCCGGTGCTCTGGGCCTACTTCGTGCCCATGCTGCTGACGACGTTCGGCGTCACCCCGGCCGAGAACGCGGCCTACGGTTGGTTCGGCTACGTGCTCCTCCCGATGGCGCTGTTCCTCCTGATGCTGACCATCGACCTGAAGGCCATCGCCCGCCTCGGGAAGCTCGCCCTCGTCATGATGCTCGTCGGCACGGTGGGCATCGTCCTCGGCGGGCCGATTGCCTACCTGGCCGTCGGCCAGTTCATCGGCGACCCGGAGGCGTGGAAGGGGATGGCGGCGCTCTCGGGCTCGTGGATCGGCGGCACGGCCAACATGGTGGCCATCCAGGAGAGCGTCGGTTTGGCTGATCTGGGACCGATCATCGTCGTGGACACCGTCGTCGGTTACGGGTGGATGGCGATCCTGCTGTTCCTCTCCGGCTACCAGGCCCGCTTCAATCGGTGGGTCGGCGCCGACACCTCGGCCATGGACCGCGTGGACGAGACGCTCAAGGCCCTCGACCAGACGCGCCGGCCGGTGACCATCGCCACCGGCGCCATCATCCTCGGCCTCGGGTTCGGGGCGGCCGTCGTCTCGCGCCTCCTCGGCGACGTGCTCCCCACGCTCGGCGACCCGACCATCATCTCGCACGGGACGTGGGCCGTGCTCATCGCCGTGACCGTCGGCCTCGTCCTCTCCTTCACTCCGATGCGGACGCTCGAGGCGGACGGAGCCAGCCGGATCGGCTACGTCGCGCTCTACCTGCTCCTCACGTCCATCGGCGCGCAAGGCGACCTCATGGCGATCCGCGAGGCGCCGCTCTACCTGCTGGCGGGCGTGGTCTGGCTGGCCTTCCACATCGCGCTGCTCTTCGGCGCGGCGCGGCTCCTGCGCGCGCCGCTCTTCTTCGTGGCGACCGGCAGCATGGCGAACGTGGGTGGTGCGGCGAGCGCGCCCATCGTGGCCGGCGTCTACCACCCGGCGATGGCGCCCGTCGGCCTGCTCATGGCCGTAGCCGGCTACGTCCTCGGCATCTACGGCGCGCTCGTGTGCGCGTGGATGCTCGGGGCCCTGGCGGGGTGAGGGGTGCCGGGCAGGATGTGCACCCCGGCCCCTGAACCCGCTCACAGCCGCCGCATCACGCTGAGCACGCGGCCGATGAGGTAGCAGGCGGGGTCGCCGGGGGCGAAGGCCTCCTCGGCGTACGTCCGGTCGGCCGGGCGGAAGTGGAGGCGGCCGTTGGCGTAGTCGAACTGCCGCGCCACCAGCAGCTCGTCGAACAGCACGGCCACCGTGGCCCCGTTCGCGACGCGGTCCCAGCCGACCTCCTCGACGACGAGGTAGTCGCCCTTGCGGATGCCCGCGCCGTTCATGCCGTCGTCGCCGGCCCGGGCGAGGAGGCAGCCGTCCGGGTCGGCGCCGTCCACGAGGCGGGGGTCCACGTAGAGCGCCCCCCGCGGGCGGAGGCGGAGGCGCTCGGGCTCGTCGCTGCGGGTGTGGCTGATGAGCGGGAGGATGGGGGGCCTCACGTCATCGGCGTAGGGATCGTCCTCCGCATCCACGAGCACGATGCCGCGCGCCACGTTGGGTGTCTTGACGATGTAGCCTTTGTCCTCCAGCGCGCGGAGCAGCTTGTGGACCCCGTTGGTCGAGCCGATGGCGAGGGCGCGCCCGACTTCCTGAAGGGTGGGCGGCTTGCGGTGCGTCCGCATGTAGGCGCGGAGGTACTCGTAGACCTGGTTCTGACGCTCCGTGAGGCGTGCGCGCATGGGTGGGGAAGTGGGGGGAAGGAGGGGCGGGACCCCGCGAATTTCGGCCGGAGAGGCGGGGTGAAGCAATGTTCACTACACTCTGATATAGGTATGAGTCACGGTGAAATGATTTTCACTTTAGCTGCTGGGCGCATATAAGGTCCGGGATGAACAGGGCGCGAAAGGCCGGTCAGACCGGGTGTTTATCCACAAAATCGGCTTTTTTTGCCCGTCCTGCTTGATTGTGGGTGCCAGACCCCTACCTTGGGGGTGAGGTGGGGAAAAGTGGGGAAGACGCCCAAGCTCTCTGGCGAAGCAACGGGGGACCCGGCCATGGCCGGCTTTAAAGGACAAGCGGAGTACTCAATCGACGACAAGGGCCGGGTGGCCTTGCCGGCGAAGATGCGCCGCGACCTGAGCCCCGAGTCGAAGGAAACCTTCGTCGCCACGCGAGGCCTGGAGCAGTGTGTGTTCCTCTATCCCCTCAACGTGTGGGAGCAGGTGGAGGAGCGGATCCGCAGCCTGAACACCTTCCAGGGCGAGACCCGCGCCTTCACCCGCAACCTCCTCATGTGGGCCGAAGAGATCACGCTCGACGGCCAGAGCCGCCTCAGCCTCCCGAAGACCCTCCTCGAGTTCGCCGACCTCTCGACCGGCAACGGCTCGAAGGCTCTCTTCATCGGCGCGCTCGACCACATCGAGGTCTGGAATCCGGACGTCTTCAACGCCTACCTCAACCAGCAGCCCGACGACTACGAGACCATCGCCGAGCGCGTGATGGGGGGCCTCGCCTGAGCCCCGCCTTCCGATGAGCATCGCCACGATCCATATGGCCCGCCCGCCCCGCCCCTCCTCGCGTCGCGGCGCGCGGTCGGCCGACCGGCCCGACGCTGCGGCGCCGAATCCGTCGGCCGACCCGCTCCGCTACGCCTCCGCCTACCACGCGCCCGTGCTGGCGCGCGAGGTGGTGGACGGGCTGGTGACGGACCCGAACGGGGTCTACGTGGACGGTACGCTCGGCGGCGGAGGCCACACGGCCGCGCTCCTCGACGCCCTCGGTCCGGACGCGCGCGTCCTCGGCATCGACCAGGACGCCGAGGCGCTGGCGGCGGCGAACGCTCGCCTGGCCGAGGCCGTCCGTGCCGGTCGCTTCCGTGCGCTCCGCGGCAACTTCGCCGACATGCAGCGGCTGCTCGCCGAGGCCGGCCTCGAGGCTGGCATCGAGGTCGTGGACGGCGTCCTCCTCGACCTCGGCATCTCCTCGCACCAGATCAACGAGGCCGCGCGCGGCTTCGCCTTCTCGGCCGACGGCCCGCTCGACATGCGGATGAACGCCGAGGCGGGCGAGACCGCCGCCGACCTCCTCGCCCGCCTCGACGTGCAGGCGCTCACCGACCTGCTCCGTGCCTATGGCGAGGAGCCGCGCGCCCGGCGCATCGCCCAGGCCATCGCCGAGGCGCGGCCCGAGACGACCGGAGCCCTGGCCGAGGCCGTCCGCAGCGCCGTGCCCGCGCGCGAGCAGGTCAAGAGCCTCGCCCGCGTCTTCCAGGCGTTCCGCATCGCCGTCAACGACGAGATGGGCATGCTGGAGCGGGCGCTGGAGGCGGCCCTCGCCGTCCTCCGGCCCGGTGGGCGGCTGGCCGTCATCGCCTACCACTCCCTCGAAGACCGCCGCGCCAAGCACTTTCTCCGCTTCGGCAACCTCGAAGGCGAGGCGCGCAAAGACCTCTACGGCCACCTGATCACCCCGTTCGACCTCCTGACCCGGAAGCCGATCACGGCCACCGACGAGGAGATCGCAGCGAACCCGCGTGCGCGGAGCGCCCGCCTCCGCATCGCCGCCAAGAAAGCCCGTTCCTCCGAGCCCTCGCGACGGCGGGGCGCGTGAGGGGGCCGGCCCAGGCCCGTACCGCCTGCGTCCCCCGCCCGCCCCCTCTCGCCACCCGCCCTCGCGTCGATCCTGTACCCTGACCCTCGCTACCGATGCCCGCCCGGACCACCGCCCGGACCACCGCCCGCCCGACGCGCCGCGCCACGACGCGCCGCCCGTCCGGCGCGTCGAAGACGGCCGCGAACAAGAACCGCCGGAAGGCAGCGGCGGCACGCAAGGCCACGCCCGTTTCCGCCGTCGGCCTGCCCGGCTGGGGCGACCTCGGCGCGAAGGGGCCCGCGACGAACCCGAAGAAGGCCCGCGCGGCCGGCCGCGCCCGCTTTCTCGACGCCGCCCCGAGCCTCCGCTTCGGCGTCTACATCCTGCTGGCCTGCATCCTGATGACGCTGTACGTGGGCCACGTCTACGCCACGCAGGCCACGCTCGCGCAGCTCCAGCAGGCCCGCCGCGAGAACCTCCGCCTCCATCTCACCCACGAGCGTCTCCAGGGCGCCTTCGACCGGATGACCGGCCCCGACCAGATCCTCGACCGCGCCGCTGCGCTCGGGCTGGAAGAGGGCGTCGCCTATGGACCCGCCATCCGCATCGACGACTGATCCGTGAATCCCCGCGACTCCATCCTCAGCCGACTCTACGTCGTGATGGCGGCCGTTCTGCTGCTGCCGGCCGGCGTGGTGGTGCAGCTCGCCCGCGTGCAGCTGGCCGAGGGAGCCGTGCTGCGTGAGCGCGGGGAGCGGCAGGCGTCGTCGTTCGTGGAGCTGCCGGCCACCCGGGGCTCGATCTACGACCGCGCCGGGCGCGCGCTCGTCGTCAACACCGCGCGGTACGAGGTGGCGGCCGACCCAACGGTGGAGGGCTTCGCCGAGCGGGCCGAGGAACTCTACGCCCTCCTCGGGCGGCTGACGGGGCAGGGCGCCACTGCCTTCCGCCGCCGCGTCCAGAACCGCACGAGCCGCCAGTACGTCCTCCTCGTCCGCAACCTCGACGAAGCGGCGAAGGAGCAGCTCGATGCCGCCGGCTTCCCGGGGCTCCTCCTCCAGGGCTCGTTCGCCCGGCGCTATAACTATGCGCGCACGGCCAGCCACGTCCTCGGCCACGTCGACGCCGACCTCGTGGGCATCGCCGGGCTGGAGGAGCAGTACGACGAGTACCTGCGCGGCGAGCCCGGCCGGCAGGCCGTCCAGCGCGACCGGCGCGGGCACGTCAAGGCGCTCGTCGGCGGCAACGTCGTCGAGCCCAAACACGGCGAGCACCTCGTCCTCACGCTCGACCTCGTCCGCCAGACGATCATGGAGGAGGAACTGGCCCGCGGCGTCGCCGAGGCAGGCGCCGCCTGGGGCACGGCCATCGCGATGGACCCGAAGACCGGCGCCGTCCTGGCGATGGCCAACGTGCCGGACTACGACCCCAACCACGCCGGCGCCTTCCCCACCGCCGCCCGCCGCAACCACGCCGTCACCGACAAGATCGAGCCGGGCTCGACGTTCAAGCTCGTCACCGCCGTCGCCGCCCTCGAAACCGGCGTCGCCGCGCCTGAGGACTCCATCGACACCGGCGAGGGATGGGCCGTCATCCGCGGCCGGACCATGCGCGACAGCCACGCCTACGGCCGGATCTCCTTCGGCGAGGCCATCGCCGTCTCCTCCAACATCGCCATGGCGAAGACGGCGCTGAAGATGGAGCCCGGCGACCTCTACCAGCACGCCCGCGCCCTCGGTTTCGGTTCGCCGACGTGGATCGACCTGCCGGGCGAGGTGCCCGGCCGCCTGAAGCGGCCCGAGCAGTGGAGTGGCCTCACGCTGCCCTGGATGAGTACCGGCTACGAGGTCGAGGCCACGCCGCTCCAGATCCTCACGGCCTACTGCGCCCTCGCCAACGGCGGCCTCCTCGTCCAGCCCTACGTCGTCGCCGAGCGGCGAGACGTGCAGGGGCGGACGACGTGGACGGCCCGGCAAGACTCCATCCGCCGCGCCTTCGGCGAGGCCACGGCCACGCGGCTGCGCCCGTGGTTCGAGCGCGTCGTCTCCGAGGACGGCACCGCGCGCCGGGCGGCCGTCGAGGGCCTGGCCATCGCGGGCAAGACGGGGACGGCCCAGACCGCCTCGGGCGGCTCGTACACCCGCCGCTACCGCGCCTCGTTCGTCGGCTACTTCCCGGCCGAGGACCCGCAGGTGGCGATGATCGTCGTCCTCGACGCACCGCAGAACGGCTACTACGGCGGCGGCGTGGCCGCTCCCATCTTCGGCGCCATCGCCCGCCGGTGGATCGGCACGTTCCCGTCCATCGCCGCGCGGGTGGCCCCGTCCGAGCCCCTCCCCGACTTCACCGAGGCGGCCGTGCCCAACGTGGCAGGGATGCCGGCCGGCCTCGCCGCCGGCCGCCTCCACGCCCACGGCTTCCCCGTCCGCCTCGAGGCGGACGCCTACTGGCGGCCGGTTTCGGCGCAGCGCCCCGCCGCCGGGGACCGCGCGCCCGTCCGCCACGCCGTCCGTCTGTCCACCGAGTCCCGAGTGGCCGCGCCCGCCGCCGGAGCCGACGCACCCGACGCCTCGCTCCGAGGCGCCTCCGGTGCGCCCGCTGCGGCGGTGATGCCCGACCTCGACGGGCTCTCCGGGCGCCGCGCCGTCGCCTGGCTCGCGTCCCTCGGCGTCGAGGCCCGGGTGCAGGGCAGCGGCGTCGTCACGGCTCAGTCGCCGGCCGCCGGCGCCGCGCTCCCCGCGCAGGCGCTCCTCACCCTGCGCTGACGGTGGCCCCTCGTTCTTTCTCCGTCGATCCCGTCGTCCCCCCCCAGTCGCTGGCGGACCTGCTCGCGCCCGTAAGCGCGGCAGGTCTGCTGGCGGCGCCCCCCCCGGACGGTGTCGACACGATCCGGATCGAGCGCCTGGCTGACGACAGCCGGGACGTCGAGCCCGGTACGCTGTTCATCGCCCGCACGGGCGATCACACGGACGGGCACCTGTTCCTTGACACGGCTGTGCAGAATGGCGCCGTCGCCGCCGTCGTGAGTGCCGCGTGGCACCGCGACAAGGCGGCGACGGCCACGAAACCCTTGGGGAAGGGTGAGCAAGGTCCCGGCGCCGCCTTCGTGACCGTTCCCGTGACGGATACGAGGGCGGCGCTCGGGACCCTTGCGAACACGTTCTACGGCGTCCCCAGCCGGTCGCTCGACCTCGTCGGCGTCACCGGCACGAACGGGAAGACCACGACCGCGTGGCTCGTCCACCGCCTGCTCACGGCGCTCGGCGTCCCGACCGGCCTCATCGGCACGGTCGAGAACCGGGTCGGAGACCGGACGGTGGAGACGGCCTACACCACCCCCGAGGCCATCGAACTCAACCGGCTCCTCCGTGCCATGGTGGACGCCGGCTGCCGCGCCTGCGCGATGGAGGTGTCGAGCCACGGGCTCGCCCTCGACCGCGTCCGCGGCCAGCGCTTCCGCGTCGGCGTCTTCACCAACCTGACGCTCGACCACCTCGACTTCCACCGGACGCCCGAGGCCTACGCTGCTGCCAAGAAGCGGCTCTTCGACGGGCTCGGCGCCGGGGCCGCCGCCGTCGTCAACCGCGACGACCCGGCCTGGACGTTGATGGCAGCCGGCACCGAGGCCGCCGTCGTCACCTACGGCACGGACCGGACGTCCGACGTCCGCGTCGAGGTGCTCGACGACGCGCTCGACGGGCTCCGCCTCCGCCTCGACGGCGCCGAGCGGAAGGTGCGGCTGGCCGGGCGGTACAACGCGCTCAACCTCGCGGCGGCGTACGCCGTGGGCCGTGCGCTCGGCTTCGGCCAGGCCGAGGTGCTCGACGTGCTCGCCGCCGCCCCCGGCGTCCCCGGCCGCTTCGAGACGTTCGCCTCCGCCGACGGCGTGCTCGGCGTCGTGGACTACGCCCACACGCCCGACGCGCTCGAAAACGTCCTCGCCACCGCCCGCCGGATGATGGGCGACGGTGGGGGCCGGCTCTGGGCCGTCTTCGGCTGCGGGGGCGACCGCGACCGCACGAAGCGCCCCGCGATGGCCGCGGTCGCCGAGCGGCTCGCCGACCGCGTCGTCCTCACCAACGACAACCCGCGCACGGAGGACCCGCAGGCCATCCTCGCCGAGATCCGGGCCGGGCTGGCGCGCCCCGAGGCCGCCACGATCCTCCCGGACCGCGCCGAGGCCATCGCCCACGCCGCCGCCGAGGCGGGCGCGGGCGACGTGATCGTCCTCGCCGGGAAGGGCCACGAGCCCTACCAGGTCGTCGGCACCGAGAAGCGCGACTTCGACGACCGCCGGCACCTCCAGCGGGCCCTCGCCCGCCGCACCGGCTGACCCACCGACCGATGCTCTACTTCCTCGTCCAGTGGCTGGAACGGACCTTTGAGCCTCCCGGCTTCCAGGTCTTCGCCTTCACGACCGTCCGCGCCGGGCTCGCGGCCGGGACGGCGCTGCTGATCGGGCTCTTCGCGGGCAAGAAGATCATCGCGGCGCTGGCGCGGCGGCAGATCGGCGAGACGGTCCGCGAGGGCGAGGACGCCGGCGCGGTGAGCCACGCCCACAAGGCGGGCACGCCCACCATGGGCGGGGTCATCCTCCTCCTCGCCCTCCTCGGCGCGACGCTCCTCTGGGGCGACCTGACCAACTTCTACGTGTGGGTCGCCGTCATCGCGACGGCCTGGATGGGGCTCGTCGGCTTCGCCGACGACTACATCAAGGTCGTCCGGAAGAACAAGCAGGGGCTGGCGGAGAAGACGAAGCTGGTCGGCCAGATCAGCCTCGGCGTCCTGATGAGCGTGCTCCTGCTGCTCTACCCGGGCCTCCACGGGCAGCACACGTTCACGAGCCTCCCGTTCGTCCCCGACGGCACCATCGACTACGACTTCCTGACGCCCCTCGTCGGGTTCGAGCTCGGCTGGCTGGTCTACATCCCGGTCCTCACGTTCATCCTGGCCGGCGTCTCGAACGCAGTCAACCTGACTGACGGGCTCGACGGCCTCACGACCGGGACGAGCGCGTTCGTCGCCCTCGGGCTGATCGGGCTGGTGATCATCACGGGCAATGCCGAACTGGCCGACTTCGTGAACGACTCCTACATCGAGGGCACCGGCGAGCTGGTCGTCTTCGCGGCGGCGATGGCGGCGGCGTGCTTCGGGTTCCTGTGGTACAACGGCTACCCGGCGCAGGTCTTCATGGGCGACACGGGCAGCCTCGCCCTCGGGGCGGCCATCGGGACGCTCGCGATCCTGATCAAGAAGGAGCTCTACCTCCCGGTGCTCTGCGGCATCTTCTTCATCGAGACCGCCTCGGTGATCATCCAGACCGGGTACTTCAAGTACACCAAGCGGAAGTACGGCGAGGGCCGGCGCGTCTTCAAGATGGCCCCGCTCCATCACCACTACGAGGCTCTCGGCATCCACGAGTCCAAGATCGTGATCCGCTTCTGGATCGTGACGGCCCTCCTCGTCATCGTCACCCTCCTCCTCCTCCGCCTCCGATGAGCACGCGCGACCTACGAGGCCGGCAGGTCACCGTCGTCGGCGGGGCGCGGAGCGGGCTCGCCGCGGCGAAGCTGCTCGCCCGCCACGGCGCGTCGGTGTTCCTCACCGAGCGCGACGCCGTCGATGCGCGAACGGCCGAGGCGCTTCGCAAGGCGGGCGTCGCCTTCGAGAGCGGCCACTCCCCTCGCGCCCTCGAGGCGGACTTGCTCGTGATCTCGCCCGGCGTGCCGAGCACCGTCCCGCTCGTGCAGCAGGCGCTCCGCCAGCAGCTCCCCGTCTACTCCGAGATCGAGGCGGCCTCCTGGTTCTGCTCCGCGCCCATCGTGGCCATCACGGGGTCGAACGGCAAGACCACGACGACCTCGCTCGTCGGCCACCTCTTCCGCACAGCCCAGCGCCCCTACTTCGTCGGCGGCAACATCGGCTTTCCGTTCTCGGACTACGTCGATGACCTGACGCCCGAGCACACGGCCGTGCTGGAGGTCTCCAGCTTCCAGCTCGACCACATCGACACGTTCCGGCCGAGGGTCAGCGTGCTGCTCAACGTCACGCCCGACCACCTCGACCGCTACGACCATGACTTCAACAAGTACGCCCAGAGCAAATTCCGCGTCTTCGAGAACCAGCGCCCCGGAGCGCCCGGCTCGCCGGGTGACTGGCTCGTCTACAACCACGACGACGAGCTGGTCCGCGACTACGTGGCGATGTGGGCCGAGAAGCGCGGCATCCGGCCCTGGCCCTTTTCCATTGAGCACGAGCTGGAGCGCGGCGCCTTCGTCCGTGACGGACGGATCGTGCTAGCACTCCCCCCGTCCTCCGACGGCCTCCTCGACCCCCAGTCCCCCATGATCTTCGAAGAGGAACTCATGCCCTCCTCCGACGCGGCGCTCCGTGGGCGCCACAACCTCTACAACTCCCTCGCCGCCGCCATCGCGGCCCGCGCGATGGAGATCCGCAGCGACGTGGTGCGCCAGAGCCTCACCTCGTTCGAGGGGGTGCCCCACCGCCTCGAGAAGGTCCGTACCGTAGGCGGCGTGGACTACGTCAACGACTCGAAGGCGACCAACGTCAACGCCGTCTGGTACGCGCTCGAATCGTTCGCCGGCAACGTGATCCTGATCGCGGGCGGGAAGGACAAGGGCAACGACTACGGCCCGCTCAAGCGGCTCGTCGCGGAGAAGGTCAAGGGCCTCGTGGCCCTCGGCGAGAGCGGGGACAAGGTCCTCGCCGAGCTCGGGCCGCACACGGCGCACACCGCCCGCGCGCACACCATGGAGGAGGCCATCCAGTACGCCCGCCTCATGGCCGAGCCCGGCGACGTCGTCCTGCTCAGCCCCGCCTGCGCCTCGTTCGACATGTTCGAGAACTACGAGGACCGCGGCGACACCTTCAAGCGCCTCGTTCAAAGTCTGTGACGTATTCCGCATGGCGTGTTGCGTAGAGCCCCTCTTGCGCAACACGCCATACGCACCACGACACGCCATACGCACCACGATCCGCGCCCCATGAACCAAGCTCGCACCCACGTTCTCCGCCTCCCGCCGTCCGACAAGGGCGTCGTGGCGGCCGTGCTGCTGCTGGCGGCGGCGGGCGTGGTGGCGGTCTACAGCGCCGTGGCGTTCCTGGCCGAAACCAAGGCCGGGGGCGACACCGAGCTGTTCCTCGCGCGCCACGTCGCCCGCCTCGGGCTCGCGCTCGGCGTGGCCGGCGTGTGCTCGCTGGTGGACTACCGGAAGCTGGCGCGGTTCTCGAAGGCGTTCATGGTCGTCGCCCTCGCGCTGCTGGCGGCCGTCCAGGTGGTCGGCGTGGTGACGAACGGGGCGGCGCGCTGGCTGGAGATCGGGCCGATTTCGTTCCAGCCGTCCGACCTCGCCAAGGTGGCGCTGTTGCTCCACGTGGCCGTGCTGCTGGCCCGGAAGCAGGAGTACGTGACCGACTTCTACCGGGCGTTCGTGCCGCTGGCCTTCTGGATCGCTCCGACGCTGCTGCTCATCGGCGTCGAGGACTTCTCGACGGCGGGCATCCTGCTCGCCACCGTGAGCGTGATGCTGTTCGTGGGGCGCGTGCGCGTGCTGCACCTCACGGGCGCGGCGCTCGTGTTCGTGGCCCTCGGCGCGCTCCTGATGGCGTCGTCGCCGCAGCGGGCGGCGCGGCTGGAGTCGTTCCTCGGCGTCTCCCTCTTCGGCAACACCGACCAGGAGGAGGTCTTCGACGCCCGGGCCGAGGGCTACCAGGCCGACCAAGCCCGGATCGCCTTCGCGATGGGCGGCCTCACCGGCGTCGGGCCGGGCAAGAGCGTGCAGCGGGACTTCCTGCCCGCGCCCTACAACGACTTCATCTTCGCCATCGTCGGCGAAGAATACGGGTTCCTCGGAGCCGTCGCGCTGCTCCTCGTCTTCGTCTACCTCCTCCTGCGCGGGTATCTGCGCATCGCGCGCGGCGCACCGGACCCCCTCGGGCTCTTCCTCGCCACCGGCCTGACGACGGCCGTCGTCCTCTACGGCTTCGTCAACGCGGCCGTTGCCTCCGGGCTGTTCCCGGTGACCGGTCTCCCCATGCCGTTCGTGTCCTACGGCGGCACGTCGCTCGTCGCCACCGGCGCGATGGTCGGCATCCTCCTGAACGTATCGCGCCACAGCCAGGCCGAATGAACGGAAGAGAGGAGGAAAGACCGCACGCCTTCTCTCCTCCCACTCCATCCGGTCCCACGTCCCCACACCGTTGATTGCCGCCGCCGATAGCGTCCGCACCGCGCCGCCCGCCGACCTCCCGGCCGGGACGCCCCGCGTGCTGTTCGCGTGCGGCGGCACGGGCGGGCACGTTTACCCGGCCATCGCCATCGCAGATGCGCTCCGTGCGATGCATCCGGCGGCGGCCGTCGCCTTCGCGGGCACGCGGGACCGAATGGAGTGGGAGGCCGTCCCGAAGGCGGGCTACCCCATCCACGCCGTTACGGTGAGCGGCTTCCAGCGGGGGCTCTCGGCCGAGGCCCTCCGGCGGAACGCGGCGTTCCCGTTCAAGCTGGCGAAGGGGCTCTGGGAGAGCCTCCGCCTCGTCGGCTCTTTCGACCCGGACGTGGTCGTGGGGACGGGCGGCTATGCGAGCGGGCCGGTCGGCCTCGCGGCGAGCCTGCGCGGGCGGAAGCTGGTGCTCCAGGAGCAGAACGCCTACGCCGGGGCCACCAACAAGCTGCTCGCGCCCCGCGCCGACGTCGTCTTCGTCGCCTTCGAGGCGGCCTGCGCGTTCTTCCCCGACGGAAAGTGCGAGGTGGCCGGCAACCCCGTCCGCCGCGACCTCGCCGAGGCCGACCGGGACGAGGCCCGCGCCTTCTTCGGTGCGGACCCCGAGGCGCGCGTGCTCCTCGTGATGGGCGGCTCGCTCGGGGCCGGCCCCATCAACGGCGCGCTCAAGCTCCACCTCGACGCCATTCTGGAGGACGAGCGGGTGTTCGTGATCTGGCAGACCGGCGGGCGCTACTACGACGCGCTCAAGGGAGGCGTCCCGGCCCACCCGCGTCTGTGCCTGCTGCCGTACCTCGACCGGATGGACCTCGCCTACGCCGCGGCCGACCTCGCGCTCTGCCGCGCCGGCGCCATCACCTGCTCCGAGCTGACCGTCACCGGCACGCCCGCCGTGCTCGTGCCCAGCCCCAACGTCACGGCCGACCACCAGACGAAGAACGCGAAGGCGCTCGCCCAGGCCGGGGCCGCCGTGCTCCTGCCCGAGCCCGAACTCGACGCGCAGCTCCCGCGCCTCGTCCCGGCCCTCCTCGGCGACCTCCAGCGGCTCGTCGACATGGAGGCTGCCGCGCGCCACCTCGCCCGGCCGCAGGCCGCCCAGACCATCGCCGAGCGCGTCGTCGCGCTGGCCCGGCAGCGGAGGGCGGCATGAGCGAGGTCCGCGACATCATCCAGGCCGTGGAGACGCCGGGCGGCGTTCGCCGCCAGGCCCCGATGGGCCGCGTCAAGCACGTCCACATGGTGGGCGTGGGCGGCATCGGGATGTCGTCCATCGCCGAGGTGCTCCTCGCGCGCGGCTTCCGCGTCTCCGGGAGCGACCTGAAGAAGAGCGAGGTCACGGACCACCTCGAAGCGCTCGGCGCCGTCGTGCACGAGGGCCACGCCGCCGAGCACGTCACCGACGCCGACGTCGTCGTCTACTCGTCGGCCGTCCGTCCGGACCACAACCCCGAGACGGTCGAGGCGCAGCGCCGGCTCATCCCCATCATCAAGCGGGCCGAGATGCTCGGCGAGCTGATGCGGATGAAGTACGGGATCGGCGTGGCCGGCACCCACGGCAAGACCACCACCACCACGATGGTCGGCCTCGTGGCGAAGGAGGCCGGCTTCGACCCGACCATCATCGTGGGCGGCAAGGTGGCCGTGTTCGGCTCCAACGCCGTCTCCGGCGAGGGCGACGTCATCATCGTCGAGGCCGACGAGTACGACCGGACGTTCCTCCGTCTCACGCCCGCCCTCGCCGTCATCACCAACATCGAGGCGGACCACCTCGACGTCTACGCCGACCTCGACGACATCAAGCGGGCGTTCGTCGAGTTCGCCAACACCGTCCCGTTCTTCGGCGCGGCCATCCTCTGCCTCGACGACGCCCACGCGCGCGACATCGTGGGCGAGCTCGGCCGCCGCGTGGTCACCTACGGCACGAGCCGGCAGGCGACCGTCCGCGCCGAGAACATCGAGCAGGCCGGCGCCGCGACGCAGTTCGACGTGTACCAGGGCTCCGAGCGCCTCGGCGGCGTGACGCTCCACGCGCCCGGCCTCCACAACGTCCGCAATGCGCTCGCCGCCGTCGCCGTCGGGCTGGAGCTGGACGTGCCGTTCACGTCCATCGCCCGCGCGCTGGCGCAGTACACCGGCGTGGACCGCCGCTTCCAGATCAAGGGCTCCGCGCGCGACACGCTCGTCGTGGACGACTACGCGCACCACCCCACCGAGATCGCCGCCACGCTGGCCGCCGCCGCGAAGGGCTGGCCCGAGCGCCGCGTCGTGGCCGTCTTCCAGCCCCACCTCTACAGCCGCACGCGCGACCTCGCCGACGACTTCGCCCGCGCCTTCTACGACGCCGACGTCCTCGTGCTGACCGACATCTACGGCGCCCGCGAGGAGCCCCTCGACGGCGTGGACGGCCACCTCCTCGTGGACCTCGCCCGACGCTACGGCCACCGCGACGTGCACTACGTACCGGACAAGGCCGAGCTGCCTGCTTTTCTGGTCGGCCTCACCCGCCCCGGCGACCTCGTCGTCACGATGGGCGCGGGCGACGTGTGGCGCTACGGGCAGGCTTTCCTCGACCAGCTCACCGACCTGACGGAGGGCGAGGAATGAGCCGCACCACGAAAGCTCGGCAGGCCCGCCGCCGCCTCGTCCGCCGGATCGCCTTGGGCGCAATCGTCCTCGCCGTGGCTGCGCTCGTCGGCCTGGCGTGGCGCTGGCAGGCGACGCTGCCGCTCTCCGGCGTGGCCGTCGGAGGGACGGTGTGGGCCGACTCCGCCGAGGTCGTCCGCCTCGCCGCCGTCGAGGCCGACACGACCGTGCTGCTGTTCGACCTCGACCCCGCGCTCGTGGCCGACCGCGTCCGCCGCGCGCCGTGGGTCCGTGACGCCCGCGTGCGCCGCCTCCCGACCGGCACGCTCTCGATCCGCGTCGAGGAGCGCGAGCCCGTTGCGCTGGTGCTCTCGGCCGACGGCCGCCCGAGTCACTTCCTCGACGCCGAGGGCTACGGCCTGCCGCTCCGCCCCGGCGCCGTCTACGACGTGCCGCTCCTGCGCGGCGCCGTCCCGGCCTACCACCCCACGCGGCCCGTCGAGAGCGCGGCCCTGCTCGAGCTCCTCGCCGCGCTCGCCGAGGCGGACGCGACGACGGACGCGCTCGTCTCCGAGGTCGTCCTCGGCGCAGGTGGCGACGCGCTGCTGCGCACGAGCCCCGGTGGCGGGCACCCGTCCCTCCCCGTTCGCCTCGGCACGGGCGGCTACGCCGAGAAGCTGGCGCGCCTGGAGGCGTTCTGGACGCAGGCCGTGCTCTCCCGGCCGTCCACCCGGTTCCGCACCGTGGACCTCCGGTTTGACGGGCAGGTCGTCACGCACGAGACGACGCCCGAGGCGGCACCCACCGAATCCTGATTCCACCCACTCCTTCCCCAAACCTGGAGCGCATCATGACCGATCACGAACGCATCGTCGTCGGCGTAGACTTCGGGACCACGAAGATCTGCGCCGTGGTCGCCGGAGCCGACGGGCACGACCGCATCAACATCCTCGGCGTCGGCGTGGCGGAGTCCGAAGGGCTCAACCGCGGCGTCGTCGTCAACATCGACAAGACCGTCGAGGCGGTGAAGGCGGCCGTCCGCGAGGCCGAGCGCGCGGCGGGCGTGGAGACGCGCTCCGTCGTGGTCGGCATCGCGGGGGACCACATCCAGTCGTTCCAGAGCCGCGGCGTCATCACCGTCTCCGGCCGCGACGGCGAGATCACCCCGGCCGACGTGCGCCGCCTCCTGGAGGACACCCGCCACGTGGCCATGCCCGCCGACCGCGAGATCCTCCACGTGCTCCCGCAGGAGTTCATCGTGGACGGGCAGGACGGCGTGGCCGACCCCGTCGGCATGAGCGGCGTGCGCCTGGAGGCCAACGTCCACATCATCACCGGCCTGGTCTCGGCAGCGAAGAACGTCCACCGCTGCATCGAGAAGGCCGGCTACGAGGTGGCCGACATCGTGCTGGAGCCGCTGGCCTCCTCCCACGCCGTGCTCCACCCGGACGAGAAGGAGGTCGGCGTGGCGCTGATCGACATCGGCGGGGGGACGACCGACATCGCGGTGTTCGAGGACAAGACGATCCGCCACACGGCCGTCGTGGCCGTCGCGGGCCAGAAGGTCACCGACGACATCCGCAAGGGGCTCGGCATCCTGCACGACCAGGCCGAGCGGCTCAAGCGGCAGTTCGGCATTGCGATGGTGGACCTCGTGCACGAGGACCAGGAGATCCGGATCCCCGGCATCGGCGGGCGGCCGGACAAGGCCATCGGGCAGTCCACGCTCGCGCAGATCATCCAGCCCCGGCTGGAGGAGATCATGGAGATCGTCGGCATCGAGATCAAGCGCTCGGGCTACGGCCGCCACCTCTCGGCGGGCGTGGTGCTCACCGGCGGCGGCGCGCTCGTGCCCGGCACGGCCGAGCTGGCCGCCGAGGTGCTCGGCCTCGAGGCCCGCATCGGGCGGCCCGTCGGCCTCGCCGGCGGCCTCGTCGAGGAGGTCTCCGACCCGAAGTTCTCCACGGCCGTGGGCCTCGTGCTCCACGGGCTGCGGCAGGGCGCCAGCGGCGCCTCGCTCCTGGCCGACGACGTGGCGGACCTCCCGGCCTCGGGCGACGGCTACGCCGGCTCGTCCGAAACCCTCATGACCCGCATCGCCGACCGGATGCGGGGCTGGTTCGACGAACTCTAGCGTAGCCCCCGACGCCTAGCGTAACCCTTTAACGGCCGCAGCCCCTGTGGATAAAGCGCCCTCGCATCGTGACCACCATGTTACGAACTTCGGAGCGCCCTCCTGCGGCACGACCTCTTACTCCCACCACCCTGGCGAACATTTTTACGGGAGGGACCCCATGTCCGACTTCATGAACCGATTCACGTTTGACGACGGTGTACAAGAGGAAGCCAAGATCCTCGTCATCGGCGTAGGAGGGAGCGGCGGAAACGCCGTCAACAACATGCTCAAGAAGGGCATCGGCGGCGTCGAGTTCGTCGCCATCAACACCGACGCCCAGGCGCTCAACGCGAACGCCGCCCCCACCAAGATCCAGATCGGCCGCGACCTCACGAAGGGGCTCGGGGCCGGCGCACGCCCGTCCGTCGGCGCGGAGGCCGCGGGCGAGAGCCAGCGCGAGATCGAGGCCGTCCTCGACGGCACCGACATGGTCTTCATCACGGCCGGCATGGGCGGCGGCACCGGCACCGGTGCCGCCCCGGTCGTGGCCCAGCTCGCCAAGCGGATGGGCATCCTCACCGTCGCCGTCGTGACGCGCCCGTTCGACTGCGAGGGCCAGAAACGCTCCAAGACCGCCGATCAGGGCGTCGAGGCCCTCCGCGAGGTCGTCGACACGCTCATCGTGATCCCCAACGAGCGGCTCCTCGACGTGGCCGGCGACGACACCAGCCTCATCGAGGCGTTCGTCATGGCCGACGACGTGCTCTACAACGCCACGCGCGGCATCTCCGACCTCATCACCGTCCACGGCCTGATCAACCTCGACTTCGCCGACGTGCGGACGACGATGGTCGGCGGCGGCACGGCGCTGATGGGCTCGGCCGTCGCCAGCGGCGATAAGCGCGCCGAGCGTGCGGCGAAGGAGGCCATCTCCAGCCCGCTCCTCGACGGCGTCTCCATCCGCGGCGCGCGCAACGTGCTCGTCAACATCACCGCCGGCCCCAGCCTCGGCATCCGCGAGGCCACCCTCGCCACGAAGGTGATCCAGCAGGAGGCCGGCGAGGACGCCGAGGTGATCTTCGGGACGGTCATCGACCCTGAGCTGGCCGACCAGATCCGCGTCACCGTCATCGCGACGGGGTTCGACGGGAGCCCGGCCGCCGAGGAGCCCAAGCGCGTCCGCCGCACGGTCACGCTGGAGGGCGGGCACGCCGTCCCCAGCTACAAGGGCGAGGCGTCGCTGCGTGACCTCGACGTGCCGGCCTTCGAGCGCCGCACGCCGCTCCCGGTCCCGGAGAAGGCTGAGAAGCCGGCGAAGCCGGCGCGCGAGGTCGAGGAGTCGCGCTCGAAGGGCGCTCGTGAGGCCGGTGAGGAGGAGCGCCGCCCGGCCGCCCACATCCGCCGCCTTCACGGCAGCGAATTCCTCCGCGAGCGCGGCGAGCGCATCCGCAAGGACGACACCGACATTCCCGCCTTCCTCCGCAAGATGATGGACTGAGTGGGCAGGGAGGGATGGACTGAATGGGCAGGGAGGGGTGCCCTGAGGGCGTGAGGGGCCGAAGGAAGGCCCACGCCCTCACGCCTCCAGTCCTTCGGTCCCTCGCCCCCGAACGGCTGAATCCCCGGACAACTTCGCCAGGGTTGTCCACGAGGCCCTGCCGCATTCCCTCCGCTGCGGCAGGGCCTCCTTTGTTCTACACGGCCAGAGGCTCAGCGCGCTTCGTGCCACCGTCGGGCCGTGGTGACGGATTAGCGGGATGGTGGGCTGGTTTCTCGCCACCGATCACGTCGCGCGGACCCGGTATCCACGCCTGCGGGATCGTGCGGGCGGGCGCCCGCGCACCCGCCCGGCGACAGCGCCGAGGCGGGGGTGTTCGGAGAGCACTGGGAGCGCCGCGCGGCTGACGCACCCCTGTCACCGCGTCCGCCGTAGTCTCGACGCGTCCCCCCTAGGGCGACTTCGCCAGGGTTGCCCGAAGAGGCCTCGCCGCATCCTCCGCGCGGCGGGGCCTCGCCGCTTTTCCAGACCGCATCGCTACTTTTCGGGCGAACGGATCGGGGTGTCGTACGTTGACGCCTCCTCTTCTCGCGTCGCCCCTCTCGTGTCTGCCTGCTCGCTCTTACGGAAGACCCTGTGTGCCCTCGCCGTCGTGCTCGCGTTGGGCGCGGCGCGGCCCGCCCACGCGCAGGACACGACGCGCACGCCGACGCCCCTGCCGCCGATGGAGGAGGCTCCGCCGCCGCCTCCACAGGTGCCGCCGGAAGCCCAGTCCGAACAGGAGGTCGAGTCCGAACAGGTCGAGTCCGAACAGGTCGAGTCCGAACAGGAGGCCGAGGAGCCCGAGACGTCGCGTCAACAGGCCCCGCCCCAACGCCCGCAACCACAGCCGGAGCGCCCGCCGCAGGCCGCCGCGCCCGAGGCTCCGGCCGAGGAGGCCGGGACGGCGCCGCCCGATACGCTCCAGCCCGCGCCGCCCGTCGCGTCCGACCCGGTGGTCGCACCGCCTCCGCCGCCGGATCCGGCGGCGGCCGCCCTCGCCCGCATCCGCGCGGCCGTGGCCGACGCGGGCCGCTTGGCCCCGCGCGGGCCGCTGGCTCCGTGGCCCGAGGCGCTGGCCGGCGTCGTCTGGTCGCCGCCCCGGGACCGCGCCGCCGCGCTCGACGAGCTGCTGGCGATGCGCCGGGCCGGCGTGCGGGCCGTCCGCACCGGCCTCCTCGCCGACACGCTGCTGCTCCGGGCCGGCGACCTCCTCGGCCTCGCGTTCTACCAGGACCTCCCCATCGCCAACCTCCCGGCGCCGGCGCTCCTGGACACGTTGGTTCACGCCGAGCGCCTCCTCGAAGGCGCCCTCGCCCTCGCCGCCCGCTACCGTTCCGCCCGCCACTTCGGCCTCGCGCTCTACAGCGATACCAGCGACCCGCGCGCACGGCCCTACTTCGAGCGCCTCACCGCCCTCGTCCACGCGACCGGCCCCGAGGGAAGCCGGGCGTACTACCTCACGCGCTTCCCCGAAGACGACCGCTGCGACCGACAGGTAGACCTCGTGCTGCTCGACGCGCGCGACGGAGATCCGGAGGCGCTGCTGGCGCGCTGGCGCCGCACGCACGAGACGGCCGCCGGGATCGGCGCGTTCGGGGCGGCGGTGCGGCCCGGGCGCGAGGGCGGCTGGCGCATCCCGGGCACGCTCGCTGCGCAGGCCCGCACGCTCGAGCTCGGCCTCGGGGCGATGATGGAGGGCGAGGCCCCGGCCGCCTTCTTCGTCTACCGCTGGCGCGACGGGCGCACCGACGCGGTGCTCGACCAGCGCGCCGAGGTGCAGGGCGTCGGTTATGGGCTGATGGACGAAGGCGGGCGGCCCCGCCCGGCGCTGGCGGTCGTCCGCGGCTTCTACACCGGCACGCAGCGCGTCTTCGCCTTCGACGCCGGAACGAGCGCGCCCGAGGCGCGGACGGCCGCGCCGCTGGTGCTGCTCGGCTGGCTCCTCATCGTCGGCCTCGGCGTGCTCTACGGGCTGGCTCCGCGCTTCGGCACCCTCGCCTCGCGCTACTTCGGGCGGCACGACCTCTACCGCGAGTCCGTCCAGCGCGGATACGACCTCAACGCCGGGCTCAACGTGGCCGTCGGCCTCGCCCTCGTGCTGGCGGTAGGACTCATCGGCACGGCGGCGCTGCGCGGGCTCGCCCGCACCGACGCCCTCGCGACGGCCATCTCGGGCTGGGAGCCGGCGAACCAGGCGCGGCTGACGAACCTGCTCGGCGAGCCGCTCGCGCTCGTCGGCTTGATCGCGCTGCTCTACGTGCTCTGGCTCCTGTTCAACATGCTGTGGCTGCTCGTGCTGGCCGGGCGGCGCTACCGGATCCGCCCGCCCCAGGCGCTCACGCTCGTCGTCTGGAGCCGGTGGGCGCTCTTCGCGCTGATGGTCGGCGCGATGATCCTCTCGACGATGCCGCCGCGCACGGCGACGGCCCTCGTGCCGGTGCTCCTCGCCCTCGTCCTCGTCGCCGAGCTGGTGGCGACGGGGCGGATGCTGTTCGACTTCAGCGCCGTCTCGCGCGTGCCGATGCAGCGGGCCGTGCTCGTCGGCTACTGGGTGCCGCTGGGCGCGATCTCGGCCGTGCTGCTCGTGAGCTTCCTCTTCGGCCGGGCGGAACTGGGCTTTCTGTGGCACCTCGCCACGCGGTCGTAGCGGGAAGGCGCAGCCCGAACCGCCGAGGCAGCTACACCGACGCGGGTTTCCGCCTTCTCTTCGGGAATCTCCGATTGCGCAGCGTCCCTCGCCGGTCGATCCCGAAGGAGGGCGCTCTGAGCCGAACGGGGGCCGGGTTACGCCCCCGCACACAACCGGGCGGTGAGGGCGCGGAGGGCGGCGTTCGCTGCGCGGCCCTCGTAGTCCGCCACCGTTCCGATCTCGGCCCGCTCGTAGGCGCCGACGGGGTGCACCAGCGCGGCCTTTCCGTCGGCGTAGAGGCGGGCGAGGAGGCCGTTCGCTCCGTGGAGGCTCATCGTCGTGCCGGGTTCCGGCAGGTAACGCCGGATGCTCGCGTGGACGACCTTGATGCCGAAGTCGTCCCCGTGCGCGTCCGGCTCCTCGTCGGTGTAGCGGTGCGCGCCGATGCCGACGAGCCGCCCTCCCGCCTCCGCGGAGGCACGCGTGCGGACGTGGAGCGGGTTCGCCTCGGTGTCGTGGACGAGGAAGAGGAAGGGGGCGTCCTCGGTCACGCGCGCCGCCGCCGCGTTCAGCACGGACGGGTCGATCCGGAAGAGCGTGTCGCCGTTGAGGGCGAGGAAGCGGTCGTCGTCGCCGAGGCGGGCGAGGAAGGCGGTGGCGAAGGCGAGGTCGCCGCCGTGCTCGTAGGGCTCGGGCTGGCGGCTCACGGCCACGTCGAGGCCGAGCGCCCGGCCGCGTTCGGGCAGCCCGTCGAACGCCTCCGCCAGCCACGCCGCGTTCACCGTCACGTGCTCGACGCCCAGCTCCTTCAGCGCGCACAGCACGTACTCCACGAGCGGGCGGCCGAACACCTCCAGCATCGGCTTGGGCGTGTGGAGGGTGTAGGGCCGCAGCCGCGTACCGAGGCCGGCGGCGTAGACGAAGGCGTGGGTGATCGGGGGGCCGGGAGATCGGTTCATCGGATCAGTGAAGGGCGGTCGGTGATCCGATGAACCGATCCCCCGCCGGTCCGATCCCTCACGCGTACGTGTTGAGCATCACCGGCATGATGAGCATGAGGAGCTCCTCGCCGTCCTCCTGCGCGGCCGGCGTGACCACGCCCGCCCGGTTGGGCGAGGAGAACTCGAACACCACGTCGTCGGCGTCCACGTTGGAGAGGACCTCCTGGAGGTAGACCGAGTTGAACCCGATCTCCATCGGCTCGGCGGCGTACTCGCAGAGCACGCGCTCGCGCGCCTCGCTGGCCCGCTCGATGTCCTCGGCCGAGACCGTCAGCTCGTCGGCTTTGAGGCTGAGCCGGATCTGGTGCGTCATGGACGAGGAGTAGAGTGCGACACGCTTGACGGCCGCCAGCATGGCGTCGCGGCCGACGGTGAGGCGGCGGTCGTTCTCCATCGGGATGACGGCCTCGTAGTTCGGGTACGGCTCGTCGATCATCCGGCCGATGACGGTGGTGGCGCCGAAGTCGAACTCGACGAAGCCGGAGCCGACGCGGAGCGTGCAGGCGTCGTCGTCGCTCGTGGCCGCGCGGGCGGCGAGGCTGATCGCCTTCTCGGGCGCGACGAACTCGAGGGCCGGCTCGGCCGTGACGGCCTCGGTCTGGAGCTTGACGAGGCGGTGGCCGTCGGTTGCCACCACGCGGGTGTGCGACGGGTGGACCTGGAAGTAGACCCCCATCATGGCCGGGCGGTTGGCGTCCTTCGAGACGGCGAACCCGGTCTTGGCGATGGCCCGCTTGACCAGCTCGGCGCTGGTCTCCACGCCCTGCGCGTCGTCGAGGCGGGGGAGGGCGGGGTAGTCGCCCCCGTCGTAGCCGACCATCTTGTAGCGGCCCTGGTCCGTCGTCAGCTCGACGTTGAACTCGGCGTCGGAGGCGAACGTGACGGGCAGGTTCGGGAGGGCGCGGATCGTGTCGAGGAGGCGCTTGGCCGGGACGGCCACGCGGTCGCGGCCGGTCTCGCCGCTCGCCCCGTTGCTCTCGAAGGAGACGGGCAGGCGCTGGACGATGGAGATCTCGAGGTCCGTGGCCGCCAGCCGCAGCGCGTCGCCGTCGCGCTCGAAGAGGATGCTTTCCAGGATGGGCAGCGTGCTCTTGGTCGGCACGGCCCCGCCGACGGTGGTGAGCGCCTTGAGCAGGTCGGCGCTGGAGACGGTGAACTTCATGGGGGAAGGGGGTTTTCTGAATCCTAAGTATCGCCCCGCGCGGGCGGAAGGTCAATCGAAGTTCGGCGTGCGAAGGTCAGCGGGCGAGGTTCGGGGGGCAGCGGGCGAGGTTCGGGGGGCAGCGGGCGAGGTTCGGGGGGCAGCGGGGCCGCACACCCTGCCCCGCGCTCGGCCTCCCTCGCTCAGCGGGTGTGGAGCTCCAGCTTCTTCTTGATCGCCTCGATGATCTCGCGGAAGCTGGGGTCCGTGTCCATCTGGTCCTCGACCGACTGGATGCCGTGGATGACGGTGGAGTGGTCGCGCCCGCCGAAGTGGAGGCCGATGGTCTTGAGCGAGTGGCTCGTGAGCTGCTTCGAGAACCACATCGCGATCTGGCGGGCCTGCACGACCTCCCGCTTGCGCGTGCGGGCGCGGACGAGGTCCTCCGGGATCTTGAGGTAGTCGCACACCACGCGCTGGATCTCCTCGACGGTGAGGTTGACGCGGTCCTCCTTGATGAGGTCGCGGAGCACCTCGCGGGCGAGCCCGAGGTCGATCTCCCCGCGCGAGAGCGCCGTCTGTGCCTGGAGCTTGATGAGGGCCCCTTCGAGCTCGCGGATGTTGCTCTTGACGTGCGTGGCGATGTAGTCGAGCACTTCGCTGCGCACCTGCGTGCCGGTCTCCTCGGCCTGCCGCTTGAGGATGGCGATGCGCGTCTCGAGCTCCGGCGCCTGCACGTCGGCCGAGAGCCCCCACTGGAACCGCGAGAGCAGCCGCTCCTCGATCCCCGCGATGGCCTTCGGCGGCCGGTCCGCCGAGAGCACGATCTGCTTGCCCGACTGGTGCAGCGCGTTGAAGATGTGGAAGAACTCCTCCTGCGTTTTCTCTTTGCCCCCGAAGAACTGCACGTCGTCCACGATGAGCAGGTCCACGCTCCGGTAGAACTGCGAGAACTCCGCAATCCGGTTGTTCTGGATGGACTGCACGAACTCGGTCGTGAACCGCTCCGAGGAGACGTAACGGACGGACTCGGCCTTTCCGTTGGCCCGGGCGTAGTTGCCGATGGCCTGGATGAGGTGCGTCTTGCCGAGTCCGACGCCGCCGTAGATCAGAAACGGGTTGAACGCCGTTGCGCCCGGCTGCTGCGCAATGGCCCACGCCGCGCTCCGCGCCAGCCGGTTGCAGTCCCCCTCGATGAACCGCTCGAAGGTGTAGCTCTCGTTCAGGTTCGGTTCGATCTCCGACTTCCGGATGCCGGGGATGGCGAACGGGTGGGCGAGGGGCCGCGCCCCCGGCCCGCGCCCGACGCCCACCGGCAGGCCCGGTTCGAAGGGCTCCGACGGCCCCGCGCTCTGGGCCGGCCGCGGCATCGCCGGGAAGCCGTCAATCCGGGGCGGCGGGGTGCCCGGCGCCGGAGGCACGTTGGACGGCTGCCGGGCCGGGAGTTGCATCGAGGCCCCGCTCTTGGCCGGGCGCGGCTCCGCCTCCTCCCGCTCGATCACGATGTCGTAGTAGAGGCGGCCGGTCGGGCCGAGCACCTTCGTGATCGTCTTGCGGAGGAGGCCGAAGTAGTGCTCCTCCAGCCACTCGTAGTAGAACCGGCTGGGGAGCTGCACCGTCAGCTTGACGGCGTCGTCGTCGGCCTCCAGGGTGACGGCGCGGAGGGGCTCGAACCACGTCCGAAAGCTCTGGCGGCTGATGTTGTCTCGGATGAAGGCGAGACACTCGTTCCAGACCGCTTCGGGCGAGTCGTGCATGGTGGGGCGCGGGGAGGCCGGGGGACCGGCGGAGGCTGGGTGGAGGCGAGCGGACGACGTACCGCTCCAAAGCCCCGCGCACACGCCCACCGGCCGGTTCGGTATCCGGTGTCGTGCACTACGTTGTCCACAAGCGCACGCCAGGGTCGGCGACAAAGAGAGGCGACAGCCCATGCGGCGCCGTCGCCTTCACCTTAGTCATCTGCCGGTGGTCCTCGGCGTGCGTAACAAGGTGTTGCTTCTTGTTTTTTAAAGGACGGTGGGCTGGGGGCCGGGGCGCGCGCTGGGGGAGCGGCGCGGCCTTCGGCGGAGCGGCGAGGGGGCGCCCGTCGGTGCAGCCTAGGGTTTTCAACAGGTTGTGCACAGCGCAGCGCGAGCAAGGCGCGCCGCCTCGTCAACCCGAAATCATCCCTCGACGGGCGCGTGGCAGCGAGCGATCCGGCGCCTGCCGCGCAGCCGTCCGGGGAGGACCCCGGAGCCGCTGCCGGGTCGTCTTCCGGTGGCGGCTTTGTCACGATAACAACGGGGGTGAAGAGGATCAAGGCGACCCCCGCGTGAAAATCCAACATCGCGTGTAGAGGCGTAAAATCCTTGCGGCGCGGCGCGGCGCGGCCGTAGCTTCTCGGGCTGTCGTTCCCTCGTTCCTTGACGGTATCTGCCCGGCCCGCCGCCATGCTCCGCGCCGACATCGCCGCTCTCGCCGACGGGCTCCACGAGCACACGCTCCACCCGGACCCCGTGGACCTCGACCTCGACCCGGCCGTGTTCCGCGACGTCGTCGTCGCGCTCCGCCTCGACGTGGTCGGACGGCGCATTCTGGTTGGGCTCGACGCCCGCGCCACGGCGACGCTGGAGTGCGACCGCACGCTGGAGCCGTACGACCAGCCCGTGCGCGGCTCGCACACCGTGCTGTACGTGCCGCCCGAGCAGGTTCCCGACGACGCCGAGGCCGACGAGGGCATCGCGCCCCTCCCGGCCGACGCCACGTTCCTCGACCTGACCGTGGCCGTTCGCGACACGCTCATCCTGGCGCTGCCGCTCCGGCGCGTAGCGCCCCGGGCCGAGGACGCCGAGATCCCCTCCGTGTTCGGGGCCAACCTCGACGACGACGGCACGCCGATCGACGACCGCTGGGAGGCGCTCCGCCGCCTCCGCGACGATTCCTGAACCCTCCCCGCCCCGGCGGGCCCTGCAACCCCTGCCTGTCATGGCCAACCCGAAGCGCCGCCACTCCAAAGCCCGCACCGCCACCCGCCGTGCGCAGTACAAGGTCCGCACCGTGCCGACGACGCACGAGTGCCCCAACTGCGGCAACGAGAAGCTGCTCCACCGCGCCTGCCCGACCTGCGGCCACTACCGGGGCCGGGCCGTGATCGAGAAGCCGGACTACGTCTAGACCGCCGGACCGGAGGGGCCACCCTGCGCCGTGCCCACTCGGTACGCCCTCCTCGGGAGGCGACCAGGGGCACGGCTTTTCGTTAGCGCCCTCCGTATCTTTAGCGCCCCTCTGAGGCCCCGGTCTCCCTTTCTCTCTCGCTCCTCCCCCTCGCTGCGCCCATCCAGGCTCCCCTGCCCATGCCCGTCCGAGTAGCCGTTGATGCGATGGGCGGCGACGACGCCCCGGGCGTCGTCATCGAAGGTGCGGTCCAGGCGGCCCGCGTGGCGCCCGAGCGTGTGGCCGTGCTGCTCGTCGGCCCCGAGGCCACCGTCCGCGCCGAGCTGGCGCGCCACGACACCGAGGGGCTCCGCCTCGACGTGCTGGACGCGCCCGAGGTGATCGGCATGGGCGAGTCGCCGGCGGCGGCGCTGAAGGGGAAGCCGAACTCGTCCATCCACGTCGGCCTCGGCGCGCACAAGCGGGGCCACGCCGACGCCTTCGTCTCGGCGGGCAACACCGGCGCCGTCATGGCCGCCGCGCTGTTCCTCTGCGGCCGGCTTCCGGGCGTCCTCCGGCCCACCCTCCCCGGCTACTTCCCGACCACCGACGGCATGGCCATCGTGCTCGACGTGGGGGCCAACGTGGACGTCAAGCCGGAGCACCTCGTGCAGTTCGCCCAGATGGGCCGCATCTTCGTCGAGCGTGTGCAGGGCATCGCGAACCCGACCGTCGCCCTCGCCAACGTCGGCGAGGAGCCCGGCAAGGGCACCGAGGCGGTCAAGGAGGCCTACCAGCGGCTCGACGCCCTGGGCACCCTGAACTTCATCGGCAACGTCGAGGGGCGCGACCTCTTCCACCACGGCGCCGACGTCGTCGTGTGCGACGGGTTCGTGGGCAACCTCATGCTCAAGCTGGGCGAGAGTTTCACGACCGTCCTGCCGCAGCTCGTCCGCCGGGCGATGGCCGAGCTGAGGCTCGGCGAGGCCGAGGCGGCCCTCGTCGGCCGCGTGCTCAAAGGAGCGCTGGCCCGGTTCGACTACCAGGTCTACGGCGGCGTCCCCCTCCTCGGTGTGGACGGCAACGTCATCATCGGGCACGGCGGCTCGACCGCCCTCGCCGTCGAGCAGATGGTCTACCGCGCCTGTGATCTCGTGGAGGAGAACGTGACGGGGCGGATCGCCGAGGCGCTGAGCGAGTAGCTTAAAGGCCGGAGGCATCGCCTCTTCGCCCCCGCCCGCCGCGAGACGCCCATGAACCCCACCGCCGCCATCACCGCCGTCGGCCACTACCTCCCCGAGGACCGGCTCACCAACGCCGACCTCGAGAAGATGGTGGACACCTCGGACGAGTGGATCCGCACCCGCTCCGGCATCCGGGAGCGCCGCATTCTCCGCGACCCCAACAAGGCCACCGCCTTCATGGCCACCGAGGCGGCCCGCGAGGCGCTCGCCAAGCGCGGCCTCACCCCGGACGACCTCGACCTCATCGTCGTCGCCACCGTCACGCCGGACATGATGTTCCCGGCCACGGCGTGCCTCGTCCAGGACGCCCTCGGCGCCGGCAACTGCTGGGGGTTCGACCTCTCCGCCGCCTGCTCCGGCTTCCTCTTCGCGCTGAACGTCGGCGCGCGGTTCATCGAGAGCGGCAAGCACGAGCGCGTGCTCGTGATCGGGGCGGACACGATGAGCCGCATCATTGACTACACCGACCGCACCACGTGCGTGCTCTTCGGCGACGGCGCCGGCGCCGTCCTCCTCGAGCCCGACGGCGCGGGCTACGGCATCCGCGACTCGGTCGAGCACATCGACGGCAGCGGGGCGCCGTTCCTCCACATGAAGGCGGGCGGGAGCCTCCGCCCGGCCAGCCACGAAACCGTGGACGCCCGCGAGCACTACGCCTACCAGGAGGGCAAGCAGGTGTTCAAGAACGCCGTCGTCGGGATGGCCGACGCGGCGGCGGAGGTGATGGAGCGCAACGGGCTCACCGGCGAGGACGTCCGCTACCTCGTCCCTCACCAGGCCAACCTCCGCATCATCGACGCCACGGCCCGGCGGATGGGCATCGGCGAGGATCAGGTCATGCTCAACATCGAGCGCTACGGGAACACCACGGCGGCGACGATCCCGCTCTGCCTCTACGACTGGGAGGGCGAGCTGAAGAAGGGCGACAACCTCGTCCTCGCGGCCTTCGGCGGCGGCTTCACCTGGGGCGCCACCTACGTTCGTTGGGCCTACGACGGCGCCGAGAGGGCCAAGGGGCACAGGGCGAAGGACGAGGTGGCGGCCGAGGCGTAGGTTGCTTCCGCACCGCTCCCTTTCGTACGTCTTCCTTCTCACTGCCCCTGCTCATGATCGCTTTTCTCTTTCCGGGCCAGGGCTCCCAGAAGCCCGGCATGGGCGCCGATCTCTACGAGCGCTTCCCCGCCGCCCGCGCCCGCTTCGACGAGGCCGACGAGGTCCTCGAGTTCAAGCTCTCGGCGCTGCTCTTCGCCGAGGGCGAGGAGGCCGCCGAGGCCCTGAAGCAGACCGAGGTCACGCAGCCCGCGCTCTACGTCCACAGCCTCGCGGCCTTCGCCGTGCTGGCCGAGCAGGGCCACGCGCCCGACATGACGGCCGGGCACAGCCTCGGCGAGTACAGCGCCCTCGCTGCCGCCGGCGCCCTCTCCTTCGCCGACGGGCTGCTGGCCGTCCGGCGGCGCGGCGAGCTGATGGCGCAGGCGGGCGACGTCCGCCCCGGCGCAATGGCCGCCGTCCTCGGCCTCGACGCCGAGGCGCTCGAACGGGTCTGCGCCGACGCCTCCGAGGCCGATTCGGTGGTCGTCCCGGCCAACTACAACGACCCCGGCCAGATCGTGATCTCGGGCGACAAGCCGGCCGTCGAGCGGGCGAGCGCCGCCGCCTCGGAGGCGGGCGCGAGGCGGGTCGTCCCGCTCCCGGTCAGCGGCGCCTTCCACTCGCCGCTGATGGCCTTCGCCCGCGACGGCCTCGCGGCGACGCTGGAGAACCTCGCCCTCGCCGAGCCGCGCTGCCCGGTGTACCTCAACGTCACCGCCGCGCCGACGACGGACCCGGACGAGATTCGCCGGTGCCTCCTCGACCAGCTCACCGCGCCCGTCCGCTGGGCGCAGACGCTCCAGCAGATGCAGGCCGACGGCGCCCGGCGCTTCGTCGAGGTCGGCAGCGGCACCGTGCTCTCAGGGCTCGTCAAGCGCACGCTCGGCCGCGAGGTGGAGACGGCCCAGGCCGGCACGGCCGCCGACATGGAGCGAATGGGTGAACGGGCGATTGACTGATTCGAAACGCCGGCCGTCCCATCGCTGAATCACGCCATCAACAAATCGCCCCATCGCCCCATGAAACTCGACCTCTCCGGCAAGACCGCCCTCGTCACCGGCGGCACGCGCGGCATCGGCCGCGCCATCGTGGACGCCCTCGCCGGGGCGGGCGCCAACGTCGCCTTCACCTTCCGCTCCTCCGCCGACGCCGCCGAGGCGCTCCGGGCCGAGCTGGCCGGGCGCGGCACCGACGCCCTCGCCATCCAGGGCGACGCCGCCGACCCCGCCCACGCCGAGGCCGCCGTCCAGCAGGTGCTCGACGCCTGGGGCTCGCTCGACGCGCTCGTGCTCAACGCCGGCATCACGCGCGACGGGCTGATGATCCGCATGAGCGAGGCCGACTGGGACGCCGTGCTCGACACGAACCTCAAGGGCGCCTTCCACTTCTGCAAGGCCGCCTACCGCCCGATGATGAAGCAGCGCTCCGGCAGCATCGTCACCATCGCGTCCGTCGTCGGCGTGATGGGGAACGCGGGGCAGGCCAACTACGCCGCCTCGAAGGCGGGGCTGATCGGGTTCACCAAGAGCCTCGCGCGCGAGCTGGCCGGGCGCGGCGTGCGCGCCAACGTCGTCGCCCCCGGCTACATCGCGACCGACATGACGGCGGCGATGGGGGACAAGGCGCAGGAGGCGATGCAGGCGCAGATCCCGCTCGGGCACGTCGGCCGCCCGGAGGACGTGGCGGCGGCCGTCACGTTCCTCGCCTCGGACGCGGCGGCCTACGTCACCGGCCACGTGCTTCATGTGGACGGCGGCCTGGCGATGTAAGGAAGGCGGCGCTTCGCCTCGGTCCGGCTCGCGGCGCCCGAGGCGGAGGCCCTCGGTAGGTGTGCGCGGATCGAAGCGGGGCCCGGCCTGGGATCGCCCGCTCCCTTCGGCGTATAAGCCCTAGCTTGGACGCCGAAGGGCTCCACCCGGCCCGTTCCATCCGATGCTCGCCTACGCCCGCCGCCAGCTCGAACACGCCCTCAGCGTGCCCCGGTACTACCTGGGCGGGCTGTTCAAGCGGCTGTTCTCCTACCCGGTGCCGATCTGGTGCCAGGCCATCTCGTTCAAGGTCCTCACCACGCTCCTCCCGCTCATCCTCCTCGCCACCGGCATCTTCGGCCTCGTCCTCCGCCAGCCGAACCCGTTCGAGACGGTGGCGTCGTACCTGCGGACGTTCCTGCCGCCGAACCAGAGCGAGCAGCTCATTGCGATGGTGTTCGAGCTGCAGCGGGCCTCGGGCGCGCTCACCGCGGCCGGCGCGGCGTTCTTCGTGGTGACGGTGCTGACCCTCTTCGGCACGCTCCGCTACGTCGTCGGCCAGGCCATCGGGCGGGAGCGGCACACGAACCGGACGGTCCTGCAGGGCTACGTGTTCGACTTCCGGATGGCGCTGCAGGTCGGGCTCCTGTTCCTGCTCACCTTCGGCGTCTCGTTCGCCATCAACACGCTCAGTGTCCACACGACGGCGTGGGGCGCCGAGGCGGGCCTGGACCCCGAGACGCTCCAGCGCGGCTGGCGCTTCGTGCTGCGCGTGCTCACCCTCGTGGTGCCGTGGGCGCTCTCGGTGGCCATGTTCTTCCAGCTGTTCTACTTCGTGCCGCGCCCGAAGCCGCCGATCCGGAGCGCGCTCGTGGGGGCGGCCGTGACGGCGCTGCTGTTCGAGGGGGCCAAGAACGGGTTCACGTTCTATGCCCGCTACTTCGGCCGCTTCGACCGCTACGTCGAAGGGGAGGGCGGCCTCGGCAGCCTCGGCGGCGTCTTCGGCCTCATCCTCGTGCTCGTCTTCTGGGTCTACATCTCGGGTCTCACCCTCGTCATCGGCGCGATGACGACGGCGCTGCACGAGGCGCGGCACCAGCCGCGCCGCCGCTCGGCGCTGCGGCGGCTCTGGCGCACGCTCCAGCGCCGCGACCGGAAGCACGAACACCCTGCGCCGCCCGCCCTGCCGGAGGGGGGCGACGGGCTCCCGGCCGAGCCGCCGCTTTCCGCATCGCCCGAGGAGCCGAAGCCGGAAGCGGCACCGGAGCCTCCGGCGCCGTAGGGCGTATGCGCCTCCCTTCGTCCGGCCCCGCCGGCCCCGCCGGCCCCGCCGGCCCCGCCGTAGTTTGGCGGCCCCTTTCTTTTCTGCCCCTCTCCTTCGCTCCGTGCGTCCCGCCCGTCCTTTCTCGGCCTGCCGGCTCTGGCTGCTGGGCGCCGTCGTGCTCGGAGGTACGCTCGCGGTCGTCCCGTCCCGGGCACAGGCCCCCCTCTACCTCGTCAACGACTCGACGTCGGTGCGCAGCGTGAACTACCGCTACGCCGGGACGAAGACGCTGGAGCCGGCCCAGCTGAATCAGCAGATCGCGACCAGGGCGCCGGGGTTCTTCGAGAGCGGGTGGCGGAAGGCCGTCTTCGGCTGGCTCCCGTTCTTCGGGGGCGGCGGCCACTACCCCTTCAGCCCCATCGAGTTGCAGAAGGACGTCGTCCGCCTGTCGCGCTACTACCGCCGCAACGGGTTCCCGCGTCCGGCCGTGGACTACCTCCTCCGCCTCGACACCACGCGCAACGCCATCGCCGTGCTCTTCACCATCGACGAAGGGCCGCCGCTGGTGATCGACAGCCTCACCTTCGCCGGGCCCGGCGGGCAGCCGGCCTACCGCCAGCTGGCGCCCGAACTGCAGGGCGACTGGGTCGACTTCCGCGACCGGGTTGCGCTCCTGCAGGGCGAGCGCCTCGACGACTTCCGCCTCGTCCGGCTCCAGGACCAGACGCTCGGCTGGCTCCGCGAGCGCGGCTACGCCTTCGCCGACGTCTCGGCCGAGTCCCGCGTGGACTCCGCCGCCTTCCAGGCCGACGTGCGGATCAAGATGAACGCCGGGCCGCGCGCGCGCTACGACGAGATCCTGATCGAGGGCGTCGAGTCGGTGGACCCCGCCGTGGTGCGGCGGGAGCTGCCGTTCAGAGAAGGCGACGCGTTTCGGCAGTCCGACCTCACCGAGGGACAGCGGCAGATCTTCGGGCTCAACCTCTTCCAGCTGGCGGCCGTGAGCGTGGTGGACTCGCTCAGCCAGCGGTCGGACTCGACCGTCGCCGTCCGCGTCGTCGTGAGCGAGGGGCCGCCGCGCGTGCTCTCCGGCTTCGCCGGCTACACCTCGGCGGGCGGCGCCACCGCCTCGGCGCAGTGGACGCACCGCAACTTCTTCGGCGACGCCCGCACGTTCACCGCCTCGCTCCGCGCCCAGACCGGCGTCGGCGTCGTCGGTCAGTACCCCGAGGTGGACTACGAGGGGCGCCTCTCGCTCCGCCAGCCCTACCTCTTCGATCGTCGCCTCTCGGGCGCCATTGAGCCCTTCGCCCGCTACCGCGACGACGTCGTCGAGCGGGCGACGACCTACGGCGCCTCGGGCACGCTCCTCTACGAGCAGGCCGCGCTCCGGACGGCCTCGCTCAGCCTGACCTACACCGACCGGACGGTCGGCTCCGACAGCGTCAGTCTCGTCGATCCCTCGACGCTCTTGCCCGGCAGCGCGTTCTCCATCACGCGCAGCCAGCTCCGCCTCGGCGCTACGCTGGGGCGCCTCGACGACCCGCTCAACCCCCGCGCGGGCTTCGTCGTCCGCCCCTCGGCTACGCTGGCGGGCCTCGCCTTCTCCGACGTGTCGTTCGCGACGGGCAACCTCTCGGCGTCGGTGTTCGTGCCGTTCGGCCGTGCGCGGCGCGTGGGCCTCGTGGCGCGCGTCAGCGGCGGCCTGCTCCAGCCCTTCGGCGGCACCGACCCTGCTCTCGCCCACGACTACCTCGCCCTCCGCGACGTGCTCTACTTCGCCGGCGGCACCAACGACGTGCGCGGCTGGAACGGCAACCTCCTCGGCCCCAAGTTCATCGACTTCACCACCGTCACCGACACCAGCTTCGCCGCCTTCGCCGAGGAGGACGACCCCATCGGCCGCTACTACACCGTCAAGTACGGCGTGCGCTACCGGCCCGTCGGGGCGCAGGCGAAGGTGTCGGGCTCGCTTCAGCTGAACCTGCCGCTCCCGCTCGGGCCGCAGTGGGGGGCGAGCGCGTTCGTGGACGCGGGCCGCGTGTTCGGCCCGGCCGAGGGGCTCTACGCGCTCTACGGCAACGCCGTGGACGACTTCCCCAACCTCGCCCCGCTCATCCAGCGCTTCCGCGAGGACACCCCGGCCTTCCGCGTCGGCACCGGCGCGGGCATCCAGTACCTCACGCCCGTCGGTTACCTCTCCTTCGCCGTCGGCGTCAAGCTGACCCCGTCGTTCTTCGACCTCCGCGACCCCCGCGAGGTCTTCCGCGCGGCGGACATCGAGGACCTCGAACCGGGCGCGCCCGACATCGACGCAGTCGGCGCGGGCTGGTCGCAGCGGCTCGCCTTCCACCTCAACATCGGCCAGACCTTCTAGCGTGCCCGACGAGCCGCTCCATACCGACCCGGCCGAGACGCCGCCGCCCGCAGCCGGGGACGACGTGCGGCCTTCGAGCGCCGAGGCCCCCGAGGCGGAGACCGCCGGGCCGTCGTGGCTGGAGCGCATCGGGCGCGCCGTCGCCGTCGCCGTCGCGTTCCTGGCGGTGCTGGCGCTGGGGCTGCTCCTCTTCCTCCAGACCGAGATGGGGCGGTCGAAGGTGCAGGCCATCGCGGTGCGCGAGATCCAGAGCCTGCTGGCCGAAGGCGCCGAGGTCGAGGTGGCCCGCCTCGACGGCAACTTCCTCACCGGCGCGCGGATGCTCGGCCTCGTCATCCGCCAGGACGGCGAGGTGACGGCCTCCATCGACACCGTGCTGGTGGACTACGACCTGCTCACGCTTATCAGCCGTCGGTTCGACGCCGGCCGGCTTTACGTCGGCGGCCCGACGCTCTACGTCCGCCAGCGGGCCGACTCGACGTTCAACGTCGCGGACCTGCTCAAGCCCGCCGAGTCGACGGCGGACACGACGGGTGCCGGCTTCGTCGTCGAGATCGACTCGCTGGCGCTGCGGCGCGGGCGCGCCGAGGTCTACTTCTACAACCCCGCCCGCGACTCCGTCCTCGTCGTGGACGAGGTGATGCTCCTGGCGAGCGGGTTCCACTCCGGCCCCGACAGCCTCACCGCCACCCTCGACGCGTTCCTGGCCGAGGCGACGGCGCCAAACGGCGCCGCGGAGGTGGCGCTCTCCGCCTCGGGCGCGTTCTCGCGCCAGGCGCTCGACCTCGACGAGCTCCGCATCACCTCTGCGGCCGGGACCGACGTGCGCGGCGAGGTCCGCTACACGCTCGGCGAGGAACGCGCCGGCCTGCCCGTCCTCGATGCCGACTTCGCCGTGAACCCGCTGGCGATGGAGGACGTCCGCGCCTTCACCGGCCTCGCCCTCTACGGCGACCCCCGCTTGCGCCTGACGGCGCGGAGCCGCGACGAGGGCCTCGCCTTCTCGCTCCAGGGCGCCGTCTCCGGCGGCACCGTCGCCCTCGACGGTACGCTCCAGAACGGCGGCGCGGGCGCGCAGCGCCTCCGCTACCGCGTCGAGGGTCAGGTGAGCGGGGTGAACCCCGCCGTCATCACGCGCAACGAGGCGCTCGCCGCCACGCTCAACGGCACGCTCGACGTGGACCTCGCCGGCACCAGCGCGCGCACGCTCGACGGCCCCTTCTCCGCCACGCTGACCGACTCCCGCGTGGGCGCCCAGGCCATCGACCGCTTCCGCGTCGGCGGTGCCTTCGAGACGGGCCGCCTCGAGTTCGACCTCGCGCTGGCCGTCCCGGGCGCACGGCTCGAGGCCGCCGGCAGCGCTCGCCCCTTCGATCCCACGCCGACCTACGACGTGCGCGGGCGCGCCGACGACGTGGACCTTGCCCGGCTCCTCAACAACCCCGAGCAGACGACCCGCCTCAGCGGCGCCTTCGCCGTCTCCGGCGCCGGCTTCGAGCCCGAGACCGCCCTCGCCGACATCCAGCTCCAGCTCGACGACCTCCGCTCCGGCGACCTCGCCCTTGACTACCTCGACGCCAGCGCCGACCTCCGCAACGGACTCCTCCGCTTCGTCGCCGAGACGCAGGTGGCGGACGGCGGCGGGCTCGTCGAGGCCAGCGGCACGGCGCGGCCGTTCGACGAGACGATCACGTACGCCGTCGAGAGCGGGCGCCTCACCGGCCTCGACCTCGCCGCGCTCACCGGCGACCCCGCCCAGTCCAGCGACCTCACCGGCACGTTCTCGCTGCACGGGCGCGGCACCGACCCGAACGCGCTCGACCTCGCCGTCGAGGCGAGCCTCCGCAACTCCCGCTTCGCCGACTACGACATCCTGGCGCTCGACGCGACGGCCGACCTCGACGGCGGCCTCCTCGCCTTCGACGCCGCCGCCGACTTCGGCCGGATCGGGCGCGCCCAGGCCGAGGGCACGGCCCGCCTCTTCGCCGAGGTGCTCACCTACAGCGCGCAGGGCCGCGTCGAGAACCTCGACCTCGCGGAGCTGACGGGCAACCCGGCGAACCGGAGCGACCTCACGGCCGGCTTCACGGCCGAGGGGCGCGGCACCGACCCGCAGACGCTCACGCTCACGGCCCGCCTCGACGTCGCGCCGTCCTCGTACGGCGCGCAGGAGGTCGCCGACGGTACGCTCGACCTCCGCCTCGAGACCGGCTTCCTCACCGTCACCGGCGACCTCGCCACGCCCGAGGGGCTGCTCACGCTCGACGTCTCCGGCCGGCCCTTCGACGAGACGCCGTCGTTCGCCTTCGGCGAGCGGACCTGCTTCGACGGCCTCGACCTCGCCGCGCTCACGGGCAACCCCGAGCTCCGCACGCGCCTCTCAGGCTGCTTCCGCGGCGAACTGCGCGGGTTCGACCCCGCCACGGCCGTCGGGCAGGGCACGCTCACCCTCCGGCCCTCGACCGTCAACGACGCGCGCATCGAGAGCGGGGCGATCACGTTCTCGCTCGGCGGCGGCAACCTCGACGCCCACGCCGAGCTCGCCTTCGCCGACGTCGGCTCCGGCGTGCCCGACGGCGCCGTCGCCTTCGACCTCACGGGCCGCTTCTTCGGCGAAACGCCGACCTACGCGCTCAATGGCACCGTGGACGACCTCGACGTGGCGGCCCTGCTGGGGCTGCCGGACGAGCAGCCCGCCCGCATCACGCTCGCCTTCGACCTCGACGGGCGGGGTTTCGACCCCGAGACGATGACGCTCAGCGGGAGGCTGGCCGGCGGCCGGTCGAAGGTCGGCGGGGCGGCCGTGGACACGCTCCGCGCCGACTTCGCGCTCGATCGCGGCGTGCTCGTCCTCGACACGCTCTTCGTCGAGTCCGACCTCGCCGACGCCCAGGGCGGCGGGCGGCTCGTCCTGACCGACCGCGCCGATGCTGGGGCGACCCGCTTCGCGCTCGAAGCCGTCATCGAGGACCTCGCCCCGCTCAACGCGTACGTCGCCGAGCCGCTCTCGCTCCAGGAGGCCCGCCTCGACGCGCTCGTCACCGGCGAGCCCGGCCGCCCGCTTCTGTTCGACGTGGCGGTCGTGGCCGAGCGCTTCGCCTACGGCGCCACCGCCGTCAACGGCCTCGACAGCCGGATCACCGGCTCCTTCGTCCCCGATTCCCTCGCGCTCGACCTCCGCGCGCGCGCCGAGTTCGACTTCTTCTCCCGGCCCGGCCTGCTCGTCGAGGCGGGCGACTTCGACGTCGTTTACAACGCCGAGGCGTTCACCGTCGAGGGGGCCATCACGCTGGACCGCCGGCGCGACTTCGACTTCTTCGCCGACGTCGACCTCAACCCGGAGGCGCCCGCCCTCACGCTCCAGCGGTTCCGCCTCAACCTCGACGGCGAGGCGTGGACCCTCGCCGGGCCCACCCGCATCACCTACGGCGAGGCCTACCGCGTCGAGAACCTGCTCCTCCGCTCGGCCGACGGCGAGCAGCAGATCGCCGCCGACGGCGTGATCGACCCCGACGGCGAGCAGGCCTTCGTGCTCACCATCGAGAACTTCCGGACGGACGGGCTCACCGACCTCGCCGGGTTCGACGGCCTCGGCGGGCGGCTCACGACGACGCTCCTCATGACCGGCCCGGCGGCCGAGCCCGAGATCGACGGGACGCTGACGCTGGCGGACTTCACCTCGCGCGGCGTTCCCGTCGGCTCCATCGACATCGACCTCGCCTACGCGCGGTCGCGCCTGAACCTCGACGCCCGGCTGGACCACACCTCCGGCAGCGCGCTCACCGCCGACGGCTACCTCCCGCTCAACTTCTCGCTCGCCGGCGCCGCCGAGGGCGTGCGCGCCGTCACCGAGGCCGAGGCCACCGAGGCCGTCCGCTTCGTGGTCCGCGCCGACTCGTTTCCGGTGTCGTGGGTGCAGCCGTTCCTCGACCCCCGCGTCTTCACCACCGTGGACGGCGTGCTGACGATCCCCGACAGCCTCACGCTCTCGGGCACGCAGGCCAGCCCGCGCCTCGACGGCGAGGCGCTGCTCAGCGGCGGGCGCCTCGGGCTCGTCGCCGTCGGGCGCGTGTACGAGACGATCACGGTGCCGATCCGGCTCATCGGAAACGAGGCGCGCGTGGAGAACGCCCGGATCACCGACCCCCAGTCCGGCGAGACGCGGCTTGCCATCGACGGCTCGGTCCGCCTGCCCGAGCTCTCCCTCGGCGAGCTCGACTTCACCGTCACGCCGAGCCGGTTTCTCGCCACCGAGACCCGGACGTACGCCGGCCTCGTGCTCGACCGGGGCCGTGCGCCCCTCCGCCTCACCGGCACGCTCGACCGGCCCGCGCTGCGCGGCTCCGTCGCCCTCGCCCGCGGCGACATCTACCTCACCGACGAGCTGGTGGCGCCGCAGTTCGAGGAGGTCACGCTCTCCGACGAGGACCTCCGCCTGCTGGAGGCCCGTTTCGGCCGCCGCATCACCGAGCGGGACACGGCCGTCTCCCGCTTCTTCCAGGCCCTCGACCTCGACCTCAACGTGGAAATCGAGCGGGACGTGTGGCTCCGCGCCCGCTCCGGCCTCCCGTTCGACATCGAGTTCCGGGGCAGCGTGCGCGCCGTCAAGCCGCCGTACGCCGAGGCGACGAACCTCTACGGCACCGTCGAGCTCACGCGCGGCTCGGTGGAGACGCTGAGCCGGCGGTTCGAGATCGAGAGCGGGACGCTCACCTTCAACGGGCCCGTCGAGGAAACGCTCGTGGACCTCGCCGCCACGCTTGACATCCGCACCGACCCCACCGTCGGCACCACGGCCGTCCAGATCCGGTTGCTGGCACAGGGGCGGCTCGGCGAGGACCTCACCGTCACGCTCTCGTCCACCCCCCAGCTCGAGAACGCCGACATCGTCTCGCTCATCGCCACCGGGCGGCTGGCGGAGGACTTCATCGGCGGCGGTGCGCTGGCGGGCGCGGCGCAGGGCCTCGCCGTGAGCCAGCTCTCCAGCCTCGTCGAAGGCGTGGCCGGCCACGCCCTCGGCCTCGACGTCATCCAGATCGATCAGGGGCCCGACGGCCTCGTGATCCGCCTCGGCAAGTACCTCACGAGCCGGGCGTTCCTCTCCGTCGGCCAGCCGCTCAACGTGCAGGGCGAGCGGGGCGAGGGGATCGGCACGCAGGTCACGCTGGAGTACGCGCTGCTCCAGTGGCTCCTCGCGCAGGTCGAGTACCAGGCCGATGACGGCACCGGCAGCAGCGTCGGCGCGGGCCTGATCTTCGAGTACGCGTACTGAGCGGAGAGGGCGACGCACTTCTCGGCGACCACGGGGCACGCTCGATCGGGCCCTTGGGCCAGGGTCGAGGCGCCGGCCTCGGTGCAGCCGAGCAGGAACCGGTCGAAGGCGGGCGGTGGGGAGGCGCCGGGGCATTGTTCGCCGAGGCTTGGGCGACCGGCGGCGGGCACGCGGCTACCTTTCGGTCTTCCGCCTTCGCCCCTCGTCCCTTTGCGCCATGGCCCTCGTCGCCATCGTCGGCCGGCCCAACGTCGGCAAGAGCACCCTGTTCAACCGGCTCACCGAGCAGCGCCAGGCCATCACGCACGACGAGCCCGGCGTCACGCGAGACCGCCTCTACGGCGAGGTCGAGTGGACGGGCCGCGAGTTCGACCTCGTGGACACCGGCGGTCTCGTGCCCCGCTCCGACGAGCGCTTCGAGGCCGCCATCCGCGAGCAGGTCCTCCTCACCCTCGACGAGGCCGACGTCATTCTCTTCGTCGTGGATGCCACGACGGGCATCACCGACGTGGACGCCGAGATCGCCGCGCGCCTGCGGAAGGCCGAGCAGCCCGTCTTCGTCGTCGCCAACAAGGCCGACAACGACCAGCGGCGCCTCGACGCGGCCGAGTTCTACAGCCTCGGCTTCGAGCACGTCTTCCCCGTCAGCGCCATCAACGGTTCCGGCACGGGCGACTTCCTCGACGCCGTCGTGGCCGCCCTTCCCGACGAGCCGCCCGAGGCGGTGGACGACGACGCCCCGCGCATCGCCTTCATCGGGCGGCCCAACGTGGGCAAGTCCTCGCTCACGAACCAGCTGCTCGGCCACCAGCGCACCATCGTCACCGAGATCGCCGGGACCACGCGCGACGCCATCGACGCACGGATGGAGTACGCCGGCCGCGAGATCGTACTCGTGGACACGGCCGGTCTCCGCAAGAAGGCCCGCGTGACGGAGAACGTCGAGTTCTACTCCGTCCTCCGCACCGAGCGCGCCATCCAGCACTGCGACGTGGCCGTGCTGCTGATCGACGCGACGACGGGGCTGGAGGCGCAGGACGCCAAGGTGCTCCGCGAGGCCGAAGGGATGAAGAAGGGGCTCGTCATCGCCGTCAACAAGTGGGACCTCGCCGAGAAGGAGACCAACACCGCCCGCGACGTGACGCGCGCCATCCACGAGCGCCTCGGGCTGCTCGACTACGTGCCCGTCGTGTTCGTCTCGGCGCTCACCGGCCAGCGCGCCACGAGGGTGCTCGACGTGGCGCTCCGGGTCTACGACGAGCGGAGCAAGCGCGTCCCGACCGCCGCGCTCAACGAGGTCGTCCAGGCCGCCGTGCAGGCGCAGTACCCGCCGTCGTGGCGCGGGCAGTACGTCAAGATCAAGTACGCCACGCAGGTGCGCGACACGCCGCCCGTCTTCGCCTTCTTCTGCAACCACCCGCAGGGCATCAAGGCGTCGTACGAGCGCTACCTGGAGAACCGGATCCGCGCGGCGTTCGGGTTCGAGGGTGTGCCGCTGACGCTCTCGTTCAAGCGCAAGTGACCACCCCGGCGCTCCTACCGAGCGGCCGCGCCGTGAAAGCCCGGCGGAGGGCTGAACCGCGCCCCCGCCCCGGCGTATCTTGCCGCCCCTCGTTCCCGTCTCCCCTCTCATGGCCGGCACCCCCGTCAACAACGCGACCCCGAACGAGCGCAGGCTCAACTTCTGGGAGCGTCTCTACCTCCCGGAGATCTTCAAGGGCCTCGGTTACTCCGCCCGCAAGACGCGCCGGGAGAGCTACGCCTTCGAATACCCCGAGGAGCAGTGGTACCCGCCGGACGCCTTCCGCGGGCGCCCCGTGCTGGTCGAGGAGCAGGGCCGCCCGCGCTGCGTGGCGTGCGGGCTCTGCGCCCGCTCCTGCCCGCCGCTGGCCATCTCGATGCAGGCCCACGAGGTCTACGACGACATCAAGGAGCGCGAGCCGGAGATGTTCGAGATCAACATGCTCCGGTGCATCTACTGCGGCTACTGCGAGGAGGTCTGCCCCGAGGAGGCCATCGTGATGTCGAAGGAGTACGACATGACGTACCAGTCCCGCGACGAGGCCGTCTTCGGGCTCGACCGCCTGCTCTACCCGAAGGAGCACCTCCAGGACCGGCTCGACTTCCTGGAACGCCGCCGCAACGGTCAGTTCGGCCAGGCGTGGGAATTCAAGCGGTCCACCAACATCCACACGCTCCGCAACCGCCTCGACTACCTCGCGGACATCGAGGCGGAGCTGGCCGAGGCCGACGCGCACGTCTCGCAGGAGGCGGAGGGCGCCAAGGCGTAGCGCCCGCGCCGTGACCCCATGAACGTAGACCTCGACCGGTACCGAGAGCCCTCGCGCGATCCGGCCGTCCTGGCCGCCCGCCGCGAGGCGCTCCTCCACCAACTCGGCTGGCTCGCCGACGAGGCCGAGGCGCTCGGAGGTGCCCTCGACGGCCTCCCCGGCTGGGCGCTGGAGCAGACGGCGCTGCCGGACGAGCGCTCCGTCAAGGCCACGCTCGCCCACCTCGCCGCCCTCGACCGCGACGTGTACGCGCGCTGGGTCGAGCGGGTCGTCGCCGAGGACGCGCCCGGCCTCGACGACCTGGAGGCCGAGGACGACCCGGCGGCCAACGAGCGGGCGCTCGACGACCTGCTGGCCGAGGTCCGCCGCCGCCGCGCCGCGCTCATCGAGGCGGTAGGAGCCGTTCCCGAGGCCGACTGGGACCGCACGGCCACGCTCGGTGGCGAGGCGCGCTCCCTCTACGACCTGGTGCTGCACATCGTCCGCTACGACGCCGAGGCGCTGCGGACGCTCGCCTACCGCCTCCACGAGGCCCGGCTCTCGGACCGCGCCTGAGGGCGCCGCTCGGCCACAATCCGCAGGTTTTCCTCAAGGACGGGGGAGCCGTGTGCCCTACCTTACCCCCGTCGCCTCGGTTGCGACGTGGACCCGCTCGCCCTCCGCATGGCCTCGAAGACCGGCGCCTCCTACGAAGACCTCGCCACCGCCTTCCGGCACGGCCACTTCAAGCCGCTGTACTTCCTCTTCGGCGACGAGGGCTTCCTGATGGACGAGCTGCAGGCGCTCCTCATCGAGCACGCGCTGCAGCCCCACGAGCGCGACTTCAACCTCGACGTCGTTTTCGGGCCGGAAGCCGAGGCGCCGGCCGTCCTCGCGCAGTGCGCCGCCTACCCGATGATGGCCGAGCGCCGCGTCGTCGTCGTGCGCGGGTTCGAGAAGCTCGCCGAGAACCGCTCGTTTCAGGCCTACGCCGAACGGCCGAACCCATCGGCCGTGGTGCTCCTCCTGTGCAACGGAAAGCCCAACCTGACGCAGCACCCGTACCGTGCGTTGAAGCAGCACGCCGTCTGGGCCGAGTTCAAGCCGCTCTACGACCGCCAGATGCCGGGCTGGATTGCCCAGCGGCTCAAGGCGAAGGGCTACCGCCCCGAGGGCGGGGCCGCCCAGATGCTCGCCGAGGCCGTCGGGACCGACCTCCGCACGGCCGCCGAGGAGATCGACAAGCTGATCACGTACGTCGGCGAGCAGAAGGCGATCACGGAAGAGGACGTCGTCCGCGCCGCCGGGCACTCGCGCGAGCACAACGTCTTCGAGCTGCAGAAGGCCGTCGGGCAGGGGGAGCACGCCCGCGCGCTGGAGATCGTGGAGGCCCTCCTCGGGCAGGCGTCCAACCGGGCCGGCGAGGCGCTGCTCATCGTGTCCGTCCTCGCCGGCTACTTCACCAAGCTCTGGAAGCTGTCAGCGTGTCTAGAGCGGCGGATGCCCGAGGCGGAGATGGCGCGCCACATTGGCGTGAGCCCGTACTTCCTCAAGGAGTACCTCGTGAGCCTGCGCCGGTTTGGCCCCTCGCACGTCCGCCGCGCCTTCGACGCGCTCCTCGCCGCCGACGCCGAGCTCAAGGGCGCGGCGGCCCGCGACGAACGCCTCGTGCTGACCCTCGTCCTGACCCGCCTCCGGACACCTCCGGGAACTCCCCATTCTCCTGCCCGCGAGACCGCCTTGACGTACTAATTCCCCCGTTTCGGGGGTTTTCACCCTCTCTGATCGGTTGTTTGACCGACGATTCAGGCACGGTCCTTGACTTTCCGAGTCCTGCTGACAAAGTTGCCCGTCGGCCCACCACCGGCCCGCCCGCCACAACGAGGTGATCCATGCCCAACACGCTGAAGAAGCAAACGTTCGCGAAGGCCCACCGCCCCCGCACTCCCGCCAGCAAGCACTACGACACCCTCGTCCAGATGAGCGACGAGGACCTGATGTCGCAGTTCCAGGCGGGCACGGTCGAGGCATTCGACATCCTCGTCAGTCGGTACAAGGACCCGCTGACGAACTACATCTACCGCTTCCTCGGCGATATGAAGGAGTGCGAGGACCTGCTGCAGGAGACGTTCCTGCGGGTCTACCGCAACCGCCACTCGTACCGCCGCATCGCGAAGTTCTCGACCTGGCTCTACACCATCGCCGGCAACCTGGCCCGGAGCGAGTACCGGAAGCGGAAGCGCCGCCGCCTCTACTCCCTCCAGTCCGTCAACCGCGACGACGAGGAGTACGAGGTCGAGATCCCGGACGAGACGTTCTCGCCGGACACCCACACCGAGAGCACGATCCAGGACCGCCACATCCAGGATGCGCTCAAGCAGATCCCCGAGGAGTTCCGCGAGGTCGTCGTCCTTCGCGACGTGCAGCAGCTCGCTTACGAGGAGATCGCGGAGATCACAGGCCTCCCGATGGGCACCGTGAAGAGCCGCATCAACCGCGGCCGGACCAAGCTGCAGGGGCTGCTCAAGGAGATCTACACGCCGAGCTCGAACTGACCCCCACTCCGTGCAGAGGATACGACCGGCAGGCCGCCCTCGGCCTGCCGGTCGTCGTTTCGCCCGGCCACGGTCTCGCACGGTCTCCACAGATCGGGCTTGCCCAACGAGGCGGCGACACGGTAGTTTGAGCGTCCGCGCTGCAGACGGCGGTAAGCGGAATCCGGGTCCTTAGCTCAGCGGTTTAGAGCGCTCGCCTCACACGCGAGAGGTCGCAGGTTCGAATCCCGCAGGACCCACCTCCTTCCCCCTGAAAGGCCAGCTCGCACGCCCCGTGCGGTCTGGCCTTTCTTACTTTGCCACGCCTCGCTCGCTTCTCCGGATCGGCTTTGCCCGACCGATGGCACCGCATTTGAACAGGCAGCCGGTCGGCAGCCGATTCCGGCTGTGCGCCGTTATAGCCTCGTTCGGAGTCTCAATTGCGTGCCACTTGTCGGCCCTGAAGTGTCTCACCTGCGACGTCGAGCCGTTCCCCAGCGCGTCCGGCGTGCCCTGGCGCACGCCGGGGCGATCCCGTCCCCTCCGCCTCGCTCGACCGTACCCATGAGCCTCGCGCACCGCGCGGTGTACCCCACCCAGCCTACCCCCCTCCGCCAGCAGATCGGCGACGCCCTCCGCGCCGCTCCTCGGGCCGACCTCGACGGTACGCTCGTCGGCCTCATCGTGCCGGACTCGAACCGGCTCTCCGGCGCGGCCGTCGCCGCCGAGGCGTACCGCCTCCTCGAAGGGTCCGACGTGGATACCGCCGTGCTCGTGGCACCCAGCCACGAGGGCGCCTTCGGCCGCCTCTCCATCTGCCGCGCCGACCGGTACCGGACGCCCCTCGGCGAGGTCCCCGTCAACGACACGTTCCGCAACGAGCTCTGCGACGAGGACGACGACATCTTCCTCGACGACCGCGGCCACTACCACACCGAGGGGGCCGACGTCCAGATCCCGTTCCTCCAGTGCGTCCTGGATCGGGACTTCTCCGTCGTTCCCATCGTGATGGGCCAGGAGAGCCCCGACCTCTGCCGCGAACTCGGCGCCGCCATCGGTGAGGTGATGTACAGCAAGCGCGCCGTCGTGATCGGCTCGGCCGACCTGCTGGCCGCCGAGGGCGACGCGCTCGACCGGTTCGTCCGCGCCGTCGAGGGCTTCGAGGTGTCGGAGCTGATGCACCTGCTCGCCAGCGAGACGGTCAAGGTCGAGGGCATGGGTGCCGTGCTCGTGGCGCTGATCGCGGCGCAGCACCGGGGCGCGAACCGGGCGCGGGTGCTGCGCGTCTCCGCACCCACGGCCGACGACCCCGGCGCCTTCGCCTGCGCCTTCTGGCGCCACTGATTCTCCTTTCCGCTCATCCCCTCCCCGCATGGCGGCTTACGCATCGCCGTTCAGAGAAGCCCGACCCGGGGTCGCCGTCGTCGGCGCCGGGGCGATGGGGCGCGCCCTCGCCCTCCGCCTGGCGGACCAGGGCTACCCCGTCCTCGCCGTCATCAGCCGGACGCGCGTCAAGGCCGAGGCGCTCGGGCAGGCCGTCGGTGCGCCCATCGCATCGGACCGGCTGATGGACCTGCCGCCCAACGCACGCCTCGTCCTCCTCTGCGTCGGCGACGACGCCATCGCAGACGTGGCCGAGTCGCTCACGGGCGTGCGGCACGCGTGGCGGGAGACCGTGGTGGCGCACTGCTCCGGAGCGCTTCCGGCTTCCGTGCTGGACCCGCTCGCGCAGGAGGGCGCCGCCGTCCTCTCGTTCCACCCGCTCCAGTCCGTCGCCGAGCCCGCCTCGGCGCGGACGCTGGCGGGCGTCTACGTCGGGATCGAAGGGGAGGGGAAGGCCGTCGCGGCCGGGATCGAGCTGGCGGCGGGCCTGGGGATGCGCTACCTCGTGCTCTCGGCCGAGGCCAAGCCACGCTACCACCTCGCCGCCACGATGACCTCCAACTTCCTCGTCACGCTCATGGCGATGGTGCAGGAGGTCCTCGTCTCGCTCGACATCGACCGGGCCGACGGTTTCGCGCTCGTCGAGCCGCTCCTGCGCGGCACGCTCGACAACCTCGCGCGCGCGACGCCCGAGGAGGCGCTCACCGGCCCCGTCGTCCGGGGCGACCTGGAGACGCTGCGCCGCCACGGCCTGGCGCTGCGGCAGCACCTCCCCCAACTCGTCCCGGCCTACGCCGCGCTGACCGTCGAGACAGTCCGCCTCGCGGTGCGGAGCGGGCGCCTCGACCCGAACCGGGCCGAGGACGTACTGGGTCTGATGCAGCAACTCGTGACGACCCCGCTGCCGCCGCGCAATCGGCAGGGACGAAGCTCGCAGGCCGAGCCCAGCGGGCCACGGCCGGCCCAGCCCGTAGGGGCCTGAATCCGCCCGTGAACGCGGTGCGGAGGTGCCGTGGAGGCCGTGGGGAATCGCCCGGCGGCTCCGGAACCGCCACAAAACCGCCCCGTTTTAGGGCGCTGCTGTATGTGCCACCCATGCGGCTTTTCGTCCGGAATCGCCCGTTTTGGCCGATTCGACCCGGTGACGGAGCCGCGTTAGCATGAGCATCACTACCCTTTCGGCGGGGACCGTCCAGGCCCTCGCCACCCGGGGCGACGCCTCGCGGACGGCCTTCCAGTCTGTGCTCGTCGCCGCCGTCCACGCGGTACAGCGCGCCACCGAGCGCGTTCGCGCCGCCGAAGGCGCCGCCCTTTCCCTCGCCCAGCGCGAGAAGGTGGGCGAAGTCGTGGCCGATCTCCGGCAGACGGAGGCGGCCCTCCGCACCGGTCTCGACGATCAGGGCCGGTGCATCCTTCGGGAGAAGCGCAACCTGCGCACGCTCGTCCGGGACGCCCGCGCCCGGGTGCAGGCGTCGCTCCAACCGGAAGGCCCGGGTCTTTCCTGGTGGTTCGCCTTCACCGAGGCCGTCGAGGCCCTCGACGAGGCGGCGAGCCAGGTGGAAACCCTCGCGGACGCCCAGCCCGAAGGCACGCCCGCCGGCGCGCTCGGCCGCCGGGTGGCCGACCAGTTCCGCGCCCACCACGACGCCCTTCTCGACGAGGCCGACCGCTGGATGGTGGGGTAGGCCGTGGTTCGTCATGGATGGCGGATTTCGTCATGGATGGCGGATTTCGTCATGGATGGTGGATGGGGACAGGGCGCCCATCCGCTCCCACCAACAATTAACCGCGGCCGTCGGTCCGCCTCGGTAGCTTGACGGGCTTGGACAAACCGCCCTGCCCCGTCATGTCCCGCCCCCTGACCGACCAGGAACGCCTCCGCCGCGAGCACCTCGCCGCCCTCCGCGAGGCGGGCATCGAGCCGTACCCGGCCGAGGCGTGGCCCGTCACGCACCGCGCCGCCGACGTCCTCGCCACGTACGAGGATGCCCGGCACGACCCCGAGGCGGCGGGCACCGAGCCCCTCCGCGTGCGCGTCGCCGGGCGAATGATGACGAAGCGGGTCATGGGCAAGGCCGCCTTCTTCCACCTCGCCGACGAGTCCGGCCGCCTCCAGGTCTACGTCCGCCGCGACGACCTCCCGGAGGGCTTCTACAACGACGTGTTCAAGAAGCTGCTCGACCCGGGCGACTTCGTCGGCATCGAGGGCGAGGTGTTCCGGACGAAGATGGGCGAGGTGTCCGTCCGCGCCGAAGGCTTCACGCTGCTGGCCAAGAGCCTCAAGCCGCTTCCGGTCGAGAAGGAGGTCGTGGACGAGGAGACGGGCGAGACGAGAACCTACAACGAGGTTTCGGACCCCGAATTCCGCTACCGCCAGCGGTACGTGGACCTCGCGCTGCACCCCGACGTGCGCCACGTCTTCAAGCAGCGCGCCCGCATGATCACCACCATCCGGCGCTTCCTCGACGAGCGCGGCTACGTCGAAGTCGAGACGCCCGTGCTCCAGCCGCTCTACGGCGGCGCGGCCGCCCGCCCCTTCACGACGCACCACAACGCGCTCGACATGGAGCTCTTCCTCCGCATCGCGGACGAGCTCTACCTCAAGCGCCTGCTGGTCGGCGGCTTCGACGGCGTCTACGAGATCGCCAAGGACTTCCGGAACGAGGGCCTCTCGCGCTTCCACAATCCGGAGTTCACCATGCTGGAGCTCTACGTGGCCTACCAGGACTACGACTGGATGATGGGCCTCGTGGAGGAGCTGCTGGAGACGGTGGCGACGGCGCTCCACGGCAAGCCCGAGGTGACCGTCGGCGACGCGGTGATTTCATTCCGGCGGCCCTTCCCGCGCGTGCCGCTCCTGGAGGCCATCCGCGAGCGGACCGGTCACGACCTCTACCGCAAGTCGCGCGGGGAGATCGCCGAGGCGGCCCGGGCGCTGGGGCTGGAGGTGGACGCCGCGATGGGCGCGGGCAAGCTGACCGACGAGATCTTCGGCGCGTTCGTCGAGCCGCACCTCATCCAGCCGACGTTCATCACGGATTACCCCGTCGAGCTCTCGCCGCTGGCCAAGCGCCACCGCAGCAAGGAAGGGCTGACGGAGCGGTTCGAGCTGATCGTGAACGGCAAGGAGATCTGCAACGCGTTCTCCGAATTGAACGACCCGCTCGATCAGCGGGCCCGCTTCGAGGAGCAGGTCCGCCTCGCGACCGCCGGCGACGAGGAGGCCGTCAACACGGTGGACGAGGACTACCTCCGCGCCCTCGAGTACGGCATGCCGCCGACGGCCGGGATGGGCATGGGCATCGACCGCCTCGCCATGCTGATGACCGACCGGGAGTCCATCCGGGACGTGATCCTCTTCCCTCTCATGCGGCCTGAGGAGGGCGAGGAGGTGGTAGGCGGCGAGAGTACGTAGGGGCCTATTGCCTGCTGTCATCCTGAGGCGAAGGGAAGGATCAGGCCGGAGGCCCTGGCGGAGCCACCGGCAGGCCGGGCGTAGCTCCGTCACTGCGTTCCGGATGACAGGGTGAGGGGGCGAAGACCGGCGCGGCCTTTGCCGCGCGCCGAGGCGGCCGGGCTGCGCGTCCGGCCGAAACCGCCATTTCCGCCCCGTTCGATGCATTCTGCCGACGCTTCGCCCGTTCCGGCGGATCGCCCTCCCGTAGCGGCGGGGGCGCCCGCCGCTACGCCTCTACGCGGGCCCGTGGAGAATCTGCCCTTCGTCGTCGTCCGGCTGGACGGGACGGGAACGCTGCGCTACGTGGGGCCGGGCGGCGAAGCGCTCACCGGCTACCCGGCCGACACGTTGGTCGAGCCCCGCTTCGCGCTGCGCCTCGTCCATCCGGAAGACCGGCACCGGCTCACGGCGGCGCTCCGCAGCGTCGAGGGCGGGGCGACCGAGGCCGGCCGTCTCCGCCTCGTCCGCGCCGACGGCGCGGTGCGCGTCGTGGACTACCACTTCACCGCCGGCCGCGAAGGCGGCATCGAGGGCGTGGTCTTCGACGCGGCCGGCCGGGACCGCCCGGGCGCGTTCTCCCACGAAGCGCTCTACCAGGCGTTTCTGGAGCAGAGCCCCGTCGGCATCGTCTACCTCGACGCCGACGGGGTGGTGACGTTCGAGAGCCACCGCGCCCGGCGGATCACAGGCGAGGCGGCCAGCGGCTCCTGGCTGGGCCGCCGCCTGGCCGACCTCGGCGGCCTCGACGGCCGGCTCGCGCCGCGCCTCGAACGGATGCTCGGCAGCGGTCAGGCCTTCGACGCCCGCGAGGTGGACTACACGCGGCCCGACGGCACGGTCGTGCGCCTGCGCGTCGTCGGCTCGCCCATCCTCGAACCTGAGGCGGGGCTGGTGGGCGGTGTGCTGATGCTGCTCGACGTAACGGCCGAGCACGAGCGCGCCGAAGCGCTCCGCGTCCGTGCCCGCTACGACGCCGCCGAGCCGGCTCTCCGTAACGCCGCCCTCGCCACCGCCGACGGCCTCACCTTCCTCGAAGCCGCCGTCGCCCTCGTGGGCCGCACGGCCGAGGCCGACCGCGCGCGCGTGATGCTGGCCGTCTCCGACGGCGAGCCGCTCGTGCCGGTGACGCTGTGGACCGGCGGCGAGCCCGTCGTCCCCGAACCCATTGAACTCGACCTCGCCGCGTGGCCGGCGCTGGCGAACGGGCGCGTGGTGACCGTGGGGCCCGACGACGGCGCGGCGGCGCGTTCGCTCCTGAGCACGAGCGGCACGACGGCTCTGGCCCTCGCCCCCTTCCACGCCGACGGCGACTGCCTCGGCGTCTTCCTGCTCGAACGGCTGGGGGAGGGGGCGGCCTGGAACACCGCCGAGGCCCGCGCACTCGGCCGCTTCACCGGCCTCTTCGAGACGCTCTGGGCCTGGGTCGGCGCCGAGGCGCGCTACCGCCAGACCGTGGCCGACCTGGAGGACGGCCTCTTCAGCTTCGCCTACGACCTCGAAGGCGTGCGCCGTTACGCCCTCGTCACGCCCCGCTTCGAGGCCCTTACCGGCTGCCCGTCCGAACGCCTCCTCGCTGCGGACGGCGCGGTCGGCTGGACCGACCTCGTCTACGGCGAGGACCGCGAGGCGTTCGAGGCGCACGAGGACGCGCTCCGCGCAGGCGATCCGAGCCGGCTCATTTACCGCATCCGGCGGCCGGACACGGGCGAGGTGCGCTGGATCCGCGAAAGCGCCACGCCGAGCCGGAGCCCGAGCGGCCGGCCCGTCGTCGGCGGGCTGATCTCGGACGTGACGGACCAGAAGCGGGCCGAGCTCTCGCTGCTGGAGGCCAAGCAGGCGGCCGAGCGCGCGAGCCACCTCAAGACCACGTTCATGACCACGATGAGCCACGAGATCCGGTCGCCGCTGGGGTCGGTGCGCGGCTTCGCCGAACTGCTGGCCGAGGAGGTGCGCGACCTCGTGGCGACGGGCGTCGAGGTGCCGCCCCAGGTGGAGGAGTTCGCGGGTATCGTTGAGCAGAACACGCGGCGGGCGCTGCACCTCGTCCACAACCTGTTCGACCTTTCGCGGCTGGAGACGGGCTCGCTGCCGCTCCAGCACGTCCCCGTCGCCCTGCACCCGGCCGTCGAGGCCGCCGTGCGCCGCCACGCGCCCGACGCCGAGTGGAAGGACCTCCCACTCCGCGTCGAATACGCCGAGGGAGACCCGGCGGTGATGGGCGACCCGGAGCGCGTCGAGCAGGTCTTCGACCACCTCCTCTCCAACGCCATCAAGTTTACCGAGGCGGGCGAGGTCACCGTCCGCACCGCCGTCGAGGGCGGATGCGTCCGCTGCGTCGTGGAGGATACCGGCATCGGCATCGCGCCGGAGTATCTGGACGGGCTGTTCGAGCCGTTCTCGCAGGAGGACTACCGGCTCAACCGCAAGTACGGCGGCAGCGGCCTCGGCCTCGCCATCACCAAACGCCTCCTCGACGCGATGGGCGGGACCATCGAGGTGGAAACCGAGAAAGGGAAGGGCTCGCGGTTTACGGTCACGTTCGAGCGGGCCGGGATGGACGCGGAGCGCTGACGGAGCGCGCCTCGGGAGGGTAGCCTTCGGCGTCCCGGAGCCCTCGGCGTCCACGGGGCGCAGCGGGCTGCGCCTCTACCGCAGGTGGGTCGGTCCTGGCCTGCCGGACCCACGGAGGCGCCGAGGCGGACGGTGCGGCTACGTTCGAGTTATGAAGCACACGTCGCGTTTTCGAGGGCCTGGAGGACGTTCCGCTGGAAGCCCTCGAACTTGGCGCGCTTGACCGGATTGCGTCGGAAGCGATCGCGGAAGGCATCGAGGTTGAGCTCCGCCCACTCGCGCAGCGCCGTATCCGCCACGCCCTCGCGGGGGAGGAAGCGCGGCTCGCTGGTCGGGCGCTTGAACTTGTTCCAGGGGCACACGTCCTGGCACACGTCGCACCCGAAGATCCAGGGTCCGAACTCGCGGGCGACCTCCTCGGGAAACGAATCGCCCCGGTGCTCGATGGTCCAGTACGAGATGCAGCGCGTGGCGTCGATCTGATACGGCGCGTCGAGGGCGCCGGTGGGGCAGGCATCGAGGCAGCGCGTGCAGGAGCCGCAGTAGTCGGCCGTGAAGGGGGCGTCCGGGGTGAGCGGAACGTCCACGATGAGTTCGCCGAGGAAGACGAACGAGCCGAGCTCGCGCGTGAGGAGGTTGGTGTTCTTGCCCTGCCAGCCGAGGCCGGCGCGCTGCGCCCACGCCTTGTCCATGACGGGGGCCGAGTCCACGAACGCCCGTCCGCCCGCGCCGCCCGTGCGCGCGTCGAGCCAGTCGAACAGCGCGGCGAGCTTCTCCTTGAGCACCTCGTGGTAGTCGTCGCCCCAGGCGTACCGGCTGATCTTTCCGACGCCGCGCTCGAGCGCCTCGGCGTCGGCCGGCGGCTCGGCGGCGGGGTAGTAGGTGTGGAGGACGGAGACGACGGAGCGCGCGCCCGGCACCAGCTCGCGCGGGTCGATGCGCTTGTCGAAGTGGTTCGCCATCCAGCGCATCGCGCCGGTGTCGCCGCCGTGGCGGCCGTCGAGGAGCCAGCGTTCGAGGCGGCGGGCCTCGTCGTCGAGCCGCTCGGCCCGCGCGATGCCGCACGCGTCGAAGCCGAGGCGGCGGGCCTCGGCCTTGAGATCGGCGGCGAGGCGGGTTTGGGCGGCGGTGTCGAAGCGGGGCACGGAGGTCGGGGAAGAGGGCAGGGAGAGGACGAACGCATGAGCGGCCTCCATGCTCTCCCGTTCATCCATTCTCCCCTCCAACGAAAAGCGGCCCCGCTCCTCACGAGCGGGGCCGCGTCGGCGGTCCGGGGTGGGGGACGCCTAGTAGCCTCGAGCCCCGATCCGGTCGAGGAACTGGTCGCAGTCGAGCGGGATGGACTCGACGCGGCGGCCACGGCGGCAGCCCTCCTCGGGGTCTTCCTTGTCACAGTCCGGGACGGAGGCGCCGCGGTTGCGGACGTGCATCCGGTCGGCGGCGATGCCGCGGTCGAGGTAGTAGTCGTAGACGGTCTGGGCGCGGCGGCCGGCGAGCGGCATCCCGAACCGGTCGTACTCGGAGGAGTCCGTGTAGCCGTCGATGAAGAGGCAGCACTCGGGGTGCTCGCGGAGAAGCTGCACGTTCTCGTCGAGGAGGGCGCGGGCGCGCGGGGTCAGGTCGGCCGAGCCGTAGTCGAAGTAGACCGAGTTGAGTTCCACCAGCTCACACACCTCGGGCGGCGGCGG
>CAZOJJ010000002.1:62729-66417 GCA_964580105.1 uncultured Rhodothermales bacterium
GGGCGGCGGCGGTGGAGGCGGCGGCGGCGGCGGGGGCGGGGGCGGTGCGCCGCCAAAGCCGAACTGGATCCCGCCCGTGAAGAGCAGCGGCCGGAAGATGTTGTCGAAGTTGATCTCCTCGTCCGGCTCGACCTCGCCGCCTTCGTCCTCCTTGCACTCGGGCAGCCAGGGCTCGTACTTGCACTTGCACGCGAGGCTGTTCGGGTCCTTCTCGCAGGGATCCGGGCCGAAGTTGGCCGTCGCCGTGCCGGTCTGCTGGCCGAGGTCGTTGAGGATGAAGCGGTAGCTCCCTTCCAGGAAGACCGAGACGTTGCGGGAGAGGCGAATGTCCACGCCCACGCCGGCCGGGATGTAGTAGGCCACGCGCTCGCGGTCGAGCGCCTCGATCAGGTCGTCCTGCCCGAACGGGTCGGCGATGAGGGCGCCGAATCCGGAGAAGAGGTAGGGGACGAGGTTCGTGTTGCGGTACGAGGCGAGGTTGAGGAGGAGGTCGCCCTCGGCCAGGAGGATCTCGTTGGTGAGGAACGGATTCTGGCCCGGCCCGACGTCGGCGCGCGCGTCGGCGCCGAGGTTGAGGAGGCCGGCCATGAGGCGGCCGTAGAGCCGGTCGCCGACGAGGGGGAAGGAGAGGTGCGCCGTGACGCCGAGGCGGGTCTGCGTGACGTCGTCCTGGTCTTCGGCCGGGCCGTGGAGAATGTTGGGGCCGACGTAGGTAAACGCGCCGACGCCGATGCCGAGGCGCACGCCCGGAGCGTCGTACGCGTCTTCGTAGTCGAGCGTCCGGTACGGTTGCTGCGCCCACCCGCTCGGAGCGAGCGCGAGGCTCGACGCGAGGGCCAGGCCGAGCGCGAGGTAGAGCGTACGGGAGAACATGGGCAGGGGGGGAAGGGGGAAGGTCCGGGCGCATCAGCACGCCCCGGACTGGGATCGGGACGATTCGGAGCGGCCCCGAATCAAAAAGCCGACGCGCCATAGCAGCACTCCGATCAGCGAAATACTACGGCAGCGAGGCGTTACATCGAGCGCTGGTATACGGCGCCTCTCCGGCCGCGGGCCCGGTTGCGCAGCCGACTGAGACGGCGGCGGCGCTACGAACCAAAAAGCGGACGGCCCGCCGAGTGGCAGGCCGCCCGCTTTGATCGAGCGATCCGGAGTGGACTACGCCGGGGCTCAGTTCATGTCGTCGAGGCGGTCGCAGTCAACCGGGATGGACTCGGCGCGGCGGGCGTTGCGGTCGCCCGGACCCGGGTCCTCCTTCGAGTTCGAGTCGGGCGCCTCACCCAGGCCACGGGCCAGGATGCGGCTCTCGTCGATCCCGTTGGCGACGTAGTACGCCTTGACCTCCTCGGCGCGACGCTCGGAGAGGCGGAGCTTGTCACGCTCCCGGTCGTCGGCGTAGGCGTTGATCACGACGCAGATGTCCGGGCAGCGGCGGAGCACCTCGATGTTCTCGTCGAGGCGGCTGCGGGCCTCGGCCGTGAGCGCGCTCATCTCGTAGTCGAAGTACACCGTGTTGAGCTCGGTGACCTCGTCGCAGAACGAGTCGCCCACGGTGACGGTCACCGTGCAGGTGTCGGAGCCGTACGCGTTGGTCGCCGTGATGGTGACGGTGTAGGTGCCGACCTCGTCGTAGGTGTGCGTGGCCGGGAGGCTGTCGGCCGTGTTGCCGTCGCCGAAGTCCACGGTGATGTCAAACGGCTCGGAGCCGGAGACGGTGGCCGAGACGGTCACCTGGTTGCCGGCATCGACGCGGCTCGGGCTCACGCGGCAGCTCGCCAGCGACGGCGGGATCTGCGGCTCGACGACGGTCACGAGGCAGGTCTCCGTGTCGGAGTTGGCCGGGCCCGTCGCCGTGAAGGAGACGGTGTAGGTGCCCGGTGCGCTGTAGGCGTGGGACGCCGTCAGGCCCGGGCTCGTAGCGCCGTCGCCCCAGTTCCACTCGAACGAGAGCGGCTCGGAAGCATTCTCGTTGACGTAGGCCGTGAACGAGCCGGACTCGCCGACGGTCAGCTCCGTCGCGCAGTCGATGGTGGCGTCGACGTTCGTGTACGGAGCGCGGAAGAAGTAGCGCAGGCCGATGTTGTAGAGAATCGTGGCGTCGAAGTCGGCCTCGTCGTCGAGCACGGCCGGAGAGTTCGAGAACTGCGTGTTCGCGTCGGGGTCCGAGAAGTCGAACCCGTCATCGGGGAACCACAGCGAGCCGAGGGCGCCGATGTAGAGCGAGAGCTGACGACCCGCGAGCAGGTCGAAGCCGCCGCCGATCGACGGGCCGTACGCGGTGTTGCTCGCGTCGCTGGGGCGGTCGCCGCCGGTGTAGTACGCGAAGCCGCCGCCGAACTCGACGTAGGGCGTGAACCGGGCGCCCGGGAAGGGCATGAAGCGGAAGAGGGGATGGACCTGAATGAACGACTCGCTATCGTTGAGGGGGTCTTGCGAGATCTGGCCCGTGGTCGGGTTGTAGACCGGGCCCTCGTTGATGTTCGAGTAGCGGCCGTAGAGGGCGTTGATGCCGAAGCCGAAGCTGCTGCTGAACTGGTAGCCCAGCTCGAGGCCACCGCCGAAGCCGAGGTCGCTGAAGAGCCAGGCGTAGTCGCCTTCGGGATCGCCCGGGTTGGCCACGCTACCGGTTTGGTCGAGTTCACCGCCGTAGGCAGTGAGACCGCCGCGGAGGCCGATGAAGAGCGTGCTGTTCGGCCGGACGACCTGCGCCTGCGCCGCGGTGGCGAAGAGCAGGAGCGCCGCGCATCCGAGCAAGAGCGAAGAGGGTAGACGCTGGGTCATAGTCTTCTCCTTTCGGTTCTGGAAGGGGGAGGTGAGGGGTGGGGTGGGGAACCGTCCGGCCGCGAAGAAGGGTGGGAGCGGGCGGACGCCGGAGGATGAGCTGAACCGGGTGTTGAGGCGGGGCGCTCAAACGCCGGAGCTAGTATGCGAAATAAAACGTTGACTTGCAAGCAGCACGAACCGGCGAAAACCGCGTGAACCCGCCCGAAATGCACGGAACAAGGGCTTGCGATGGGGGGAGAAGCAGGTCAGAGAGGGGCAGGCCGGTCTTCGCATTGGCCTCGGACGACGAGGCACGACGATGCGGGACGGTTGTCAACGTTGGGCTCCTAACCTCGTGCCGCCGGGTGTGTTCCGAAGAAACTGGCGCTCGCAGCGAGGAGATTCGCGCGGGGTCTCCGAGTGAGCGAGAAAAGGGGGAAACGAGAGAGGCAGACCGTGGCGGTACGGACGGTCTGCCTCGGGCAGGGAGAGGCGGAGCGCTCAGCCGAGGTCGTTGACGAACCGGTCGAGCTGGCTCTTCGTGTGAGCGACGGCGTTGGGATGGAGCAGCCGCTTCGTCGCCATGCGGTCCAGCTGGGCCTTGATCGTGTTGAGCTTGGCCTCGGCCTCCTCGCGCGTCGTGGTGGCGCGGAGGTCCTTGATGAGGGTGCGGACGCGGGCGCGGTGGTAGCGGTTGCGAAGGCGGCGCTTGGCGTTCTGGCGCACGCGCTTGGCCGCGGACTTGTGCTGGGGCATGGGGAAGGTCGTCGGTTCGGGGAGGGCGGCGCGCGGCGGCGCGCGTTTTCGTCGGGCTTCAACGGAAGGTGCCCCTCGGGCGAGGCGGCAATCCGCTAAGTTAGTACGGCGTCTGTGCAGATGCCGCGAAAGCGAAGCGTTCGAAGGCGAAGCGTTCGAAGGCGAAGCG
>CAZOJJ010000002.1:66517-68022 GCA_964580105.1 uncultured Rhodothermales bacterium
GCGAAGCGTTCGAAGGCGAAGCGTTCGAAGGCGAAGCGGATCTGCACGGCGCATGGGGAGGGTACGAGCCGCGGGGGCCGCCCCGTTCCTCGCCTTCGTTTCCGGTTAGCCCTCGTCCGCATGCTCTCGTTCTTCCGCGACTTCTTCGCCCGGCCCGGCGCCTCGCGCACGGTGATCCTGCTGGAGCCCGACACGATGGCGGCGCCTCGGCAGTACGAGGTCCAGCCCGGGCGCGTGCTGGTCGCGGTGAGCGCGGCCGGCGCCGCGCTCGCCCTCCTCTTCATCGCCCTCCTGCTCCTGACCCCGCTTCGCCGCGTCGTCGCGGGGCCGAGCCTCGACGAGTACCGGGCGATGGCCGAGCTCAACGCGCGCCGCGCCGCCGCCTTCGAGGACTCGGTGGCGCTGCAGTACCGGCAGATCTCGCAGCTCCGCGCCCTCATCACCGGCGACCTCGACAGCCTCACGGCCCCACTCCTGGCGGCGGACGACCCGACGCTTCCCGAGGAGGCCGAGGCCGAGGCCGTCCTCGGCGTCTCCCTCGACGACGCACCGCCCTCGGCCGACTGGCGGGACCACGAGCAGCCGGCCCTCCCCCTCCGCTGGCTCGACGCCTCCGGGGACGCCCCGCCCCCCGGCTCGGCCGCCGAGGCCTACCTCGCCAGCCTCCGCCTCCCCGCTCTGCCCCCCGTGGACGGCTTCGTCTCGCGCGGCTTCAGCGCTCGCACGGGTCACTACGGCGTGGACTTTGCCGTGGACGAAGGCTCGCCCGTCCGCGCCGTCGGCGACGGCTACGTCGTCTTCTCGGACTGGACCCACGAGGGCGGGTACGTCATTGCCGTGCAGCACGCCGACGGCTATCTTTCCGTCTATAAGCACAACGCGCGCCTGCTCACGCGCACCGGCGACCGCGTCCGCAGCCGCGAGACGGTCGCCCTCAGCGGCAACACCGGGGAGGTCACCTCCGGGCCGCACCTCCACTTCGAGCTCTGGCGCAACGGGCTCGCCCAGGACCCCCGGACGTTCTTCGTCAACCCGTAAGCCCGGCTTCGGCCGGCGGACCGCCCTCATGGCTCTCTTCAGAAGCAACCCGGACTCCTCCAACACGCCCATGGCCAAGCCCGCTTCCTACAACCCCGCCGAACAGCACAACATCATCGGCAAGGACACCGTCATCGAAGGCACGCTCCGCTCCAGTGGCAACGTCCACATCAGCGGCACGGTCCACGGCAACGTCGAGGTGGACGGTCGCACGGTCGTCATGCCCGACGGCCGGATCGAGGGCGAGGTCATCTCCGCTACGGCCGAGATCGGCGGGCGCATCCAGGGCCACCTCGTCATCAAGGAGCGCCTCGTGCTCAAAAACACGGCCGTGGTCGAGGGCGACATCCGCACGGCCAAGCTGGTCATCGAGGACGGCGCCACCTTCACCGGCCGCTGCGACATGGGCAGCGCCGCCATGCCGAGCCGCCCGGCCAGACCGGAGGCGTCCAGACCGGAGGCGTCCA
>CAZOJJ010000002.1:68122-86546 GCA_964580105.1 uncultured Rhodothermales bacterium
CCGGAGGCGTCCAAGCCGGAGGCGGGCGCCGACAAGCGCACCGTGCGCCACCTCGGCAGCAACCCGGATCTCCCGCGCGAGGCCGCCCAGGCGTAGCGCGCCATGCCCGACGACGCCCCTGCCCCCGACGACGCCGACGCGCCCGAGCGCGACCCGTGGGCCGACGACCCCTGGAAAGACGATCCGTGGAAGAACGACGCCTGGGCGCGCGACCGCTGGAAGGAGGCCGACTGGGGGACGCCCGCCGTGCCTCCGGGCGAAGCCGAGGCGCCGAAGCGGAAGCCCGGGCTGGCCGGGTGGAACGCTAGCATGATGGAGGCCGGGCCGTACCTCGGCCTCGGCCTCCAGTCCGCCTTTGCGATGGCCTTCTTCGTCGGCCTCGGCTACCTCGTGGACCGGGGGCTCGGGTCGAGGCCGTGGGGGATGATCGTCGGGGCGGTCCTGGGGATTGTAGCCGTGATCACGCTGCTCGTCCGGCTCGCCAACCAGGCCAACGCGGCGGCGCGCGAGCGGCGGAAGCAAGCCGGGAAACGGTCGTAAGGAGGGCCTTTCGCCCCTAATTCACCGTCCCTTGCCGACCGCTCTACGGGGGGCGGTCTAACTTGGCCGCCCTTCCGCCCGGCCCCGCCCTGAACGGCCGCGCTCCCTCCTCCGCCCCCGCTCACTCCGCCGTGCCCGACGTCTGGACGAGTGCCCTGTTCGGCGTTGCGCTCGGCGCGGCCAACGCAGCGGCCAGCTACGCGCTCTACCGCGTGGCGGGCGGCACGCCCCAGAAGACGTTCTACACGGTCGTCCTCGGGGGGATGGTGGCGCGGCTGGCGGTGGTGCTCGCGCTCGCGGCGCTCGTCCTCGTGGCGCTGCCGGTGAGCCGCTCCGCGTTCGTCGGGGCCTTCTTCGCCGCGTTCGCGGCGGGGACGGCCGTGGAAGTCCTCCTGATCCAGCGTCGCGCCTCGCGCGCCCAGCTCTGAAGCCCGCATGCGGACCGCCCCGGTTCTCCTGCTCCTCGCCCTCCTCGCCGGCCCGCTCGCCGTCTCCGCCCAGGAGCACGCCGAGGAGGATGCGGCCGACGCGCACGCCGAAGAGGAGCTCGATGCCCTCCACCACAGCGCCGACGGGTTCTACCTCGACTTCACGCCCTTCGGCAAGGTCGAGCTCCCGCGCGTGTTCCTCGTCCGCGACGCCGACGGCAACCTCGGCCTCGACGCGTTCGCCTCGACGAGCGCCGCCGTCGCCTCCGGCCGGTACGTGGCCGACCTCCACCACGGCGAGGCGCCCGAAGGCACGGTGCCGGCCGAGACGAGCGAGGAGGGTGCCCACGGCCTCATCGGCGACGAGGCCCACGGCACCATCGAGGGCGAGGAGGCCGAAGCCCACGGCGAGTCCGGCCCGGCCCACGCGGCCGGCGGGCACGGCGACGACCCGCTGGAGGCGGGCATCGTCCCCGTCGAGGGCGAGATCGTGGCGGACCTCTCCGTCACGCGCCACACCGTCTTCCTCTTCGTCGCCGCGCTGCTGCTGCTGGCGATCTTCCTGCCGCTCGGCGCGAAGTACCGGAAGGGGATCGGGCGGGAAACGGCCCCACGCGGGCGGACGATGAACGCGCTGGAGCTGCTCGTGCTCTACGTCCGCGAGGAGATCGCCAAGCCCACCATGGGCGACGCGTACGCGAAGCACATGCCGTACCTGCTCACGGCGTTCTTCTTCATCTTCTTCGCCAACCTCCTCGGGCTGCTCCCCTACAGCGCCACGGTCACGAGCAACATCGCCGTGACGGCCGTGCTCGCCGGGTTCACCTTCGTCATCACCCAGTTCAGCGGGACGAAGGACTACTGGGGCCACATCTTCAACCCGCCGGGCGTGCCTGCTGCCGTCAAGCCGATCATGGTGCCCGTCGAGATCCTGGGCATCTTTACCAAGCCGTTCGCCCTCGCCATCCGGCTCTTCGCCAACATGACGGCGGGGCACCTCGTGATCCTCAGTCTGATCGGCCTCATCTTCACGTTCACGCAGATCTTCGGCGAGGCGGCCGGGTGGGGCACGGCCCCCATCAGCGTCGGCATGGCGCTGTTCGTGTACCTGCTGGAGCTGCTGATCGCGTTCATCCAGGCGTACGTGTTCACCATCCTCTCGGCGCTGTTCATCGGGATGGCTTCGGCCGAGCACGAGCACCACGGCCACGACGAGCACCACGACCAGACGGCGCACGAGCGGGCGGTCCAGAACGGCGCCCCCGTCGTGGCCGGCGGCGACGGCCGGATCTACCACGAGAAGCAGCAGGAGGTGGGCACCGAGGCGGCGATGTCGCCCTTCTGAGCCCGCGCTCTCCGGAGCCCGCACCGCCCCTTCGCTGCGACTCCACCGCGTCTTCCCCAACCTTCAACACCCGGCGAGCCGCGCGCGCGCCAACTTCCTCGACCCTCCCTCACCCTACCCCAACCCCGTTTCGACATGGACGCAGTTGCTCTCGGTTATCTCGCCGCCGGCCTCGGTGCTGGCCTCGTCGCCCTCGGCGCCGGCCTCGGCATCGGCCGCCTCGCCGCCAGCGCCCTCGAAGGCACGGCCCGCCAGCCGGAGGCCGGCGGTGACATCCGGACGACGATGATCATCGCGGCGGCCCTCATCGAGGGTGTGGCCCTCTTCGGCCTCGTGATCTGCATCCTCCTCGCCACGGCGTAAGGCGCGGCGCCCCGGCCCGGCCGCAGGCGCCCCCTTCGCCCGAGGAGGTTTTCGAGTCGAGGGACGTAGCGGAACGGGAGAGGAGGCCGCCGGCCCGTCTCCCGTTCCCGTCCCTGATCCCGTTTCGACGCCATGCCCCTGATCCTCGCCGCGTCCCTGCTCTCGCCCCACGTGGGCCTGATCTTCTGGACGCTCGTCATCTTCACCCTCCTGCTCGTCGTCCTCGGCAAGTTCGCCTGGGGGCCGATCGTCAGCGCGCTCGACGAGCGTGAGAAGACCATCGAGTCGTCCATCACGCGGGCCGAGGCCGCCCTCGCCGAAGCGCGGCAGATGCAGGCCGACAACGAGGCCGCCCGCCGCGAGGCCGAGCGCCAGGCGCAGGCCATCCTCCGGGAGGCCCGCGAGCAGGCCGACGCCCAGCGCGCCGCCGAGGTCGAGAAGACCAAGGCCGAGCTGGCGAAGATGCAGGCGCAGGCCCGCGCCGACCTCGAGCGCGAGAAGCAGCAGGCCCTCAACGCGCTCCGCGCCGAGGTGGCCGACCTCGCCATCGGCGCCGCCGAGAAGATCCTCCGCGCGAACCTCGACGAGAACCGCCAGCGCCAGCTCGTCGACCAGTTCATCTCGGACCTGCCGCAAAACTGAGGTCGCACACGCTACGAACTGCGGGCTTCGAGCCTGCGGACCCGTAGCCCGTAGCTCATAGCCCCCCATGAACCCTGTCGCTCGCCGCTACGCCCTCGCCCTCTACCAGGAGGCCCAGGCGCAGAACGCGGTGGACCGCACGGACGAGGACGTGGCCGCGCTCGCCGAGGCGCTCGACGCCTCGCGCGAGCTCACGGCGCTCTTCGAGAGCCCGGTCGTGCCGCGCGAGAAGAAGGAGGCCGTCATCCGCCGCCTCTTCGACGGCAAGCTGGCCGACCTCACGCTGCGGTTCGTCCGGCTCCTCGTCGAGAAGGAGCGTGAGGATCTGCTGCCGGCCGTCGTCCGTGCCTACGGTGCGCTCCGGGACGAGCGCCTCGGCATCGTTGAGGCCCACGTCCGGACGGCGCGCGCGCTGGGCGCCGAGGAGGAGAAGCAGCTCGAACGGGCGCTCGAGGCGCGCACGGGCAAGCAGGTCCGCCTGAAGGTGGACGTCGAGCCGTCGCTGATCGGCGGGCTCGTCGTGCGCATCGGCGACCGGGTCTACGACCGGAGCGTGCAGCACCAGCTCGACCTGCTCCGCGGGCAGCTCCACCAGCGCGCCTTCCTCAGCCAGAACTGATCCTATTGCGTATTGCGTATTCCGTATCCGGCGGGCCCCACGCAGTACGCAGCACGACTTACGCAATAGACCCCCATGGCAACCGCAATCCGCCCCGATGAAGTGACCGCCGTGCTCCGCTCGGAGCTGGGCGGGTTCGAGTCCGAGACCGACGTCTACGAGGTCGGCACCGTCCTCCAGGTGGGCGACGGCATCGCGCGCCTCTACGGCCTGAGCCAGGTGCAGGCCGGCGAGCTCATCGAGTTCCCGCAGTCCGGCGTGACCGGCATGGTGCTCAACCTCGAAGAGGACAACGTGGGCGCCGTGCTCTTCGGCGACTACGACGCGGTCCAGGAGGGGCACGAGGCGCGCCGGACGGGCCGCATCGCGTCCATCCGCGTCTCCGAGGGCATGCTCGGCCGCGTCGTGGACCCCCTCGGCAACCCCATTGACGGGAAGGGGCCGCTGGCCGGGCCGTTCTACGAGATGCCCATCGAGCGGAAGGCGCCCGGCGTGATCTACCGCCAGCCGGTGACCGAGCCGCTCCAGACCGGCATCAAGGCCATCGACTCGATGGTGCCCATCGGGCGCGGCCAGCGCGAGCTCGTCATCGGCGACCGCCAGACGGGCAAGACGGCCGTGCTGGTGGACACCATCATCAACCAGAAGCGGACGCACGAGGAGGGCGGCAGCCCGGTGTTCTGCGTCTACGTCGCCGTCGGCCAGAAGGCCTCGACGGTGGCGCAGGTCCAGGCCGCGCTGGAGCGGGCCGGCGCGATGGAGTACACGGTGATCGTGAACGCCCCGGCGTCGAGCCCGGCCCCGTTCCAGTTCATCGCGCCGTTCGCGGGCGCCTGCATCGGCGAGTTCTTCCGCGACACCGGCCGCCACGCGCTCTGCATCTACGACGACCTCTCGAAGCAGGCCGTGGCCTACCGCGAGGTGTCGCTCCTGCTGCGCCGCCCGCCGGGCCGCGAGGCCTACCCCGGCGACGTGTTCTACCTCCACAGCCGCCTGCTGGAGCGCGCCGCCAAGATCACGGCCGACGACGCCATCGCGCGCCAGATGAACGACCTCCCGGAGTCGATCCGCGACGGCGTCAAGGGCGGCGGCTCGCTCACGGCGCTCCCGGTCATCGAGACGCAGGCCGGCGACGTGTCCGCCTACATCCCGACCAACGTGATCTCGATCACGGACGGGCAGATCTTCCTCGAAACGAACCTCTTCAACGCCGGCGTCCGCCCGGCCATCAACGTCGGCATCTCGGTGTCCCGCGTGGGCGGCAACGCGCAGATCAAGGCGATGAAGAAGGTGTCGGGCACGCTCCGCCTCGACCTGGCGCAGTACCGCGAGCTGGAGGCGTTCGCCAAGTTCGGCTCCGACCTCGACCCGGCCACGCAGCGCCAGCTCAACCGGGGCGCCCGCCTCGTCGAGGTGCTCAAGCAGCCGCAGTACCGGCCGGTCCCGGTCGAGGAGCAGGTGGCCATCATCTACGTGGCCGGCCAGGGGCTCCTCGACGCCGTGCCGGTGGGCGAGATCAAGGCGTTCGAGGCCAGCTTCCGCGAGGCGCTCCGCCTCAAGCACGCCGACGCCCTCGCCTCGGTGGCCCGCACGGGCCAGCTGACCGACGAGGCGGTGGCCGCCTTCGAGCAGGAGGCCCGCGACCTCGCCGCCAGCTACGCGGCGTAACGACCACCCGTAGGGGCGCAGCAGCGCGCTGGGCCCCTACCCGACTCTGAGCTATGGCTTCGCTCCGCGACATCCGCACCCGCATCGGGTCGGTCAAGAACACGCAGCAGATCACGCGCGCCATGAAGATGGTGGCGGCGGCGAAGCTGCGCCGGGCCCAGGAGCGGATCTTCACCACGCGGCCCTACGCGTTCAAGATCCGCGAGATGATCGGGCACCTCCGCCAGCGGCTCGACCCGCTGAGCCACCCGCTCTTCCGCCCCCGCGAGGAGGTGAGCGCGGCGCTGCTGATCGTCGTCACGTCGGACCGCGGGCTGGCCGGCGCCTTCAACACGAACATCCTCAAGCGCGCCGAGGAGCACATCCGCGAGCAGTACGCCGACCTCCGCGAGCGCGGCGCCCTTCACGTCGTCGCCGTCGGGCGCAAGGGGCACGAGTACTTCGCCAAGCGCGGCTACCCGATGGAAGGCGACTTCCGGGGCGTGTTCAACGACCTCCGCTTCCCCATCGCCGGGCAGATCGTGGACCTCGCCGTGGAAGGCTACGAGGCGGGCCGCTGGGACCGCGTCGAGGTGGTCTACAACGAGTTCAAGAACACGATCTCGCAGAACCGCATCGTCGAGACGCTGCTGCCGGTCCCGACGGGCGAGTTCATCACGCCCGTCATGGAGGCCAGCGCCGACTATGGCGACGCCATCGAGGCGAAGGGGGAGGTGGAATACCTGTTCGAGCCGAGCCCCGAGGCGCTCCTGGAGCGGCTCATCCCCGAGTTCCTCCAGTACCAGCTCTGGCGCATGATGCTGGAGTCCAACGCGGCCGAGCAGGGCGCGCGCATGGTGGCGATGGACAACGCGACGACGAACGCGGGCGAGCTGCTCAAGAACCTCCAGCTCACGTACAACCGCGCCCGCCAGGCCGCCATCACGACGGAGATCATCGAGATCTCGTCCGGCGCCGAGGCGCTCAAGCAGGCCCAGGGCGGCTGACCCCGCCTTCCGGATTCGAGGCTTCCAGCGGCCCGGCGCAGCGAGTGCCGGGCCGTCGCCTTTTCAGGAGGCGGCCTCCGGGCGGGCGGGCGGCGCCCACTCCATGAACAGGTAGACGCCGCGGTCTTCGAGCGGTCGGAAGCCGAGCCGCTCGTACAGCCGGCGCGCCGGGTTGTTGTGCTCGACGTGGATCCGCACCGGCTTGCCCGCTCGCTCCGCCTCGGCGAGGAGCTCACCGAGGAGGGCCGACCCGATGCCGCGCGCCCGGTGCGCCGGCAGCAGCGCGATGTCGATCAGCCGGATCTCGTCCTCCCGGCGGTCCACGTAGAGGCGTCCGACGGGCGTATCCCCATGCACAATGACGTCGAAGCGGGCGTCCGGGTACGTCTGCCGGTAGTACTGGTGCTGGGCCTGAAACTGCATCCGAAGGAAGGCCTCCTTCTGAGCGTCGGTCCACGGCACGACGGCAAGCTCCTCCGTGCGCGTGCTGGCGTAGATCTCGAAGAGGACGTCGAGGTCGGCCTCGGTGGCGACGCGGAGCGAGGTGTCGGCAGGGCGGGGCAGCTCGGGCATGGATGGTTGGCGCCTCGATGAGGTGGAGAGAGGGCCGGGTAGGATACGCGTGGGCGCGCCTAAACTGCAATCGGAGGTATGGCTATTCGTATGTGTAAACGACCTTCTCATAACGCATCGCTCAACGTATTGCACCGGAACGTCTCGGCGTCTATGTTGGAACGCGATCCGGGCCGGGGCGGGATGCCCGGCCACGGGGGCGGGGCGAGTAGGTCGCCTCCTCTTCTCCTGCTCAACCTAATCTGTGAGGCCTTTCTATGGCAGAACCTTTCCTCGGGGAAATAAAGATGGTGGGGTTCAATTTTTCCCCCCGCGGATGGGCCTTCTGCGACGGGCAGCTCCTGCCCATCGCCCAGAACCAGGCCCTGTTTTCGCTCCTGGGCACCCACTACGGGGGGAACGGTCAGACCACCTTCGCCCTGCCGGACCTGCGCGGGCGCACCCCCGTCCACCCCGGCAACGGGATCGCCCTCGGGCAAGCGGCGGGGACGGAGACGGTCACGCTGACGCAGAACGAGATGCCCGCCCACAACCACACGTGGAACGCGTCCGCAGCCTTCGCGAACCGGTTCGCCCCTACCCCGAATAACCTCATCGGGGTGGTGCCGGAGGCGAACCAGGGAACCGGCCAGATTTTCTCGACCCCCACGAACCTGGTGCCGATGGCGCCTGAGGGTGTGCTACCCACGGGAGGAAACCAGCCCCATCCCAACATGCAGCCCTACCTTGTCCTCAACTTCTGCATCGCCCTGCAGGGCATCTTCCCCTCCCGTAACTAGCAACGACTCCCATGGCAGAATCTTTCATCGGTGAGATCCGGATGTTCGGGGGGAACTTCGCCCCGCGCGGGTGGGCCTTCTGCAGCGGGCAGGTGCTGTCCATCAGTCAGAACGATGCCCTCTTCACCCTCCTCGGCACCACGTTCGGCGGTAATGGCGAGACCACCTTCGCGCTGCCGGATCTGCGCGGACGCATCCCCATCCACGCCGGGACGGGCCCCGGCCTCAGCCCGCGTACGCTCGGGGAGGCGGCGGGCACGGAGACGGTCACCCTTACACAGGCCCAACTTCCGTCGCACAGCCACCTTCTGATGGGCTCAACGACGGCGGCAACGGGGGTGAGCGCGGCCGGGATGGTGCCGGGTCAGAACACCGGAGAGATCCTCTACGACACGGAGGAGGACGACGTAGGAATGCACCCGTCGTCATTCAGCGCGGCCGGCGGCAGTCAACCCCACAATAACATGCAGCCGTCGCTGTGCGTCAATTTCATCATCGCCCTTGAGGGCGTCTTCCCTCCCCCTAACTAGCAACGACTCCCATGGCCGATCCTTTCCTCGCCGAGATTCGGATCATCGGGTTCACCTTCGCCCCGCGCGGGTGGGCCTTCTGCAACGGGCAACTTCTCCCCATCAGTCAGAACACGGCCCTGTTCTCGCTTCTGGGCGTCACCTACGGCGGCAACGGGAAGAGCACCTTCGCCCTGCCGGACCTGCAGGGGCGGGCGCCCATGCATCCGGGCGATGGCCCTGGCCTGACCCCCCGTGCGCTCGGGGAAACGATCGGTGCGCCGACCGTGACCCTCCTCCAGGCCGAGATGCCCGCGCACACCCACACCGTGCAGGGCAACAACGGCCAGGGCGTCACCAGCAACCCGTCCGGCCAGCTCTACGGCGTGGAGCAGGCGGGCGGTGGGGGCGGCTCGCAACGGGTCTACACGGACGATGTGAGCACGCTCGTCCAGTTCAATCCGCAGGCCGTCAGCATCACGGGGGGCTCGATGCCTCACAACAACATGCAGCCGTACCTCGGGGTGAACTTCGTCATCGCGATGGAAGGGATCTTCCCGGCGAGGAACTGAGCGAAGGCAGCCGGACCGTCGTGATGACTGCGTGGACGCACGCCACCTTCGCACCGCACGTCGATGAGGTCTTCGTGGCCCAGACGCCGGACGGAGCTCCCGTGGAGCTCCGCCTGACGGCGGCCGCCCTCCGCGTCGACACCGAGCGGCAGCACTGCTTCTCCCTCGAGTTCCGAGGCCACCGAGACCTCGCGCTGGAACAGGGGCTCTACAGCGTCCAGCACGAGGGGCTGGGCAAGCTGGCCCTGTTTCTGGTTCCGGTCGGGATCGACGAAGAGGGGCGGCTCTACGAGGCGCTGTTCAACCTGCTCAAGCCCGCGGCCGGTTAGCCCGCGCCCGCAATGGGTCGGAGGCCGGCGCGCCACCGATCCCCCGGAACGTACCGTACCTTGGGACGGGCCGAATGCGTCGTCGGCTCCGTTCGTCTCTGGGAGTGAAGAGCAGCACATGAGCAGCATCGCGGGCGTTTTTTACCTGGACGGCCGGCACGCCGAGGCGGAGGCGCTGGCGAGCATGACCGAGCCCGTGCTGCGGGGGCCGCTGGCACAGGAGGGCGCCGGCCCGGCCACGTTCTGGACGGAGGGCCCGGCCGGCCTCGCGCACCGGCTGCGGCGCTTCACGCCGGAGGACGCCTTCGAAACCCAGCCCCTCCATGGTGCCGACGGCCGCCTCGTGCTCGTCGCCGACGCCCGCCTCGACAACCGCGAGGAGCTGGGCCGGACGTTCGGGATTCCGCCGGGCGCGTTGCAGCGGATGCCCGACAGCGCGCTCATCCTGAAGGCGTACGAGAAGTGGGGCCGGGCTTTCCCCGAGCACCTGCTCGGCGCGTTCGGATTCGCCCTGTGGGACCGGGCGGAGCAGCGGCTCGTCCTCGGCCGCGACCACTTCGGCCGGCGCTCGCTGTTCTACTACCAGTCCGCTCGCGTCGTCGCCTTCGCGTCCTCGCTCACCGGGTTGCTGCGGCTCCGCGAAGTGCCCCGCCGCCTGAACGAGCCCAAGGTGGCCGACTACCTGCTGCGGATGACGGTGGACCCCGACGAGACGTTCTTCGCCGACGTTCGCCGCCTGCCGCTCGCCCACACGATGACGGTAGAGGCCCGCCGCACCGAGCGTCGGCGCTACTGGGCGCTCGACCCGAAGCGCGAGGTGCGGTTCCAGCGCGACGAGGACTACGCCGAGGCGCTCCGGGACGTCTTCACCGAGGCCGTCCGCTGCCGCCTCCGCAGCGCCTACCCGGTCGGCTCCCACCTGAGCGGCGGGCTGGACTCGTCGTCCGTGACGTGCGTGGCGGCCGGGCTGCTCCGGGAGCGAGGCGAGCGGCTGACCGCGTTCTCCGCCGTCCCGCCCGAAGGGTTCGTCAATCCCTTCGAGACGCGCGCCGAGGCCGACGAGCGGCCCTACATCGACGCCGTCCTGGCGAGGTACGGCAACATCGACGGGGTGCAGGTGATTACGGGCGAAGAGAGCTTCCTCGCGAATCTCTACGAAGGCTTCGATGCGGCGGGCGCGCCCCTTTCCAACGTGCAGAACCGGGTCTGGGCAGAGGCCATCCAGGAGGAGGCCGCACGCCGGGGCGTGAGGGTTCTGCTGACGGGGCAGGGCGGCAACATCACGGTCTCGTGGCACGGCCGATTGCTGTTCCCCGAGATGTTCTGGCGCGGACAATGGGGCCGGCTGGGCCGTATGCTCCGGGTCTCGGCCGTGGCGCAGGAACGCTCCGTCGGAGAGCTCTTCCGAAAGCAGGTCATCGTACCCACGCTGCCGGGGGCCGTACGGCGATGGGGGGCCTCCAGCTTGCGCGGGCGAACGGACGTCCTGCTTAAGAGGGCGTATATCAACCCGGAGTTTGCTCGGCGGATTCGCCTCGTGGAGCGCGTGCAGCGGTCGTCGTTCCGGAACCCATGGCGGGTTGAGCTACCGAACAGCCGCCGCCGCCGCGTCGAGTTCTTCGCCGCCGGGCCGATCCAGGATGGAGCAGACCTCTTGGCTGCCTGGCGTGACGGGTACGGGGTGGAGCTTCGCGATCCTACGTTAGACAAACGCGTCGTCGAATTGTGCCTTGCAATTCCCTCGGAGCAGTACATTGCGTACCAGGGAAAGGCCCATGCAGGAGAGCGTATGCTGCTACGTCGCGCTATGGCGAACACGCTGCCCCCCCTCGTGGCAGGGCGAACCACGCGAGGGGTGCAGGCCGCGAACTGGTTCCAGGCATTCGACCGGGTGTACGACACGCTTTGGAGAGCTGTCGAGCGGTTCGAGGCATCGCCGACCGCGCGCTCCCTGCTTGACCTTCCCCGCATGCAGCGGCACCTCGCCTGCTGGTCAGCCTGCGACCTCTCGGACCGTGCGACGCACGGGCAGTACGGAAGCGTTCTCTCGATGGGCATCACGGCGGGCCACTTCCTGCTGTGGTTCGAACGGCAGATGCAGGCGGTCGCCCTTCGATGACAACCGGCTCTCCCCTTCACCACCCAACCCTTCGTCCTACGACCATGACCGATTCCAATCCGCCGTCTGAAATCCCGATGGGGCACACCGATGTGCAGACGACCGAGAAGAAAGCGTGGACGGCGCCTACGCTGGCTCGGCTCGCCGATGTGCGCGGTACGGCCAACACAACCACCTACGGGTACGCCGATGGTGGCGCCTACCCACTGGATAGCACGTTCTCCTGAGCTTCGCGGGATCCCGGTGTCACGCTCTTCGCCTACGCACCTGCCGAGGCGGGGCGCGTGAGGTGTCTGCGCGCCGTTACGCGGCCGGCTCGACCTCGATGAGGTCGCCGGCCTGGAGGTCGTGCAGGAACGCGAGCACGTCGGCCTCGCAGGCCGCGCGGTCTACCCGGTACTCGTCCACGAGCCGGTCGCACAGCGCCGCCACCCGGCTCGGTGTCTCGATGAGCGCCCAGATGCGGCTGCCGACCTCGTCGAGGCGGTAGTACTCGCCGTGGCGGACGCTCATCAGCACCATCTCGCCGTCGAGCTCGCAGAAGACCTGCTCCTTCCCGTGCGTTACGACGGACTGCAGGTCGAGGGGAGGCGGTGCGCTCACGATCCGGTAGCGAGGGCTCAGAAGACGGGTTCGCCGTCCTCGGTCAGGTAGCCGAAGCGGCGCATGGCGTCGGCGTGGGTTTCGATGATACGGGCCGCCTGCGCGGGCGTCAACACGTCGCGCCAGGAGCCCACCTCGCCCCGGCGGAAGAACGACGGCGCGCTCGGCGCCTTTTCGCGGAAGCCCCGCTCCTCCTCTTGCCGCTTCATCGCCTCGAACGTGGTGCGGGCGAGGGCCGCCTCGACCTGCGCCCGGTCGTGGGGCAGCCCGGCGAAGGCGGCCGCCTCGGCGAACGTCTCGACCGGGGCCGCTTTCATGTCCTCGTAGCGCACGACGTGGACGCGGAGGCCGGGTGCTTCCGTCCAGCTCAGGACGTGCTCGCGCCAGGTGCGGAGCTGCTGGCGGAGCTGGTGCGCCTGCCGGTCCCGCTCGTCGGCGAACGCTTTTCCGGGGTGGGCCATCGCCGCGATCATCCGGTCGATGTCGTGGTGGCCGGCGTGGTGGGCGAAGGAGACGCACACGTCGAGCGGGTTGCGGATGAGGTAGAGCACGCCGCGCGTGGCCTCCGGCGGGAAGAGGGGGCGGCCGTCCGGGAGGAGCGTGTAGGCGTCGTGCACCTTCATGAACAGCGGGTCCTCGGTGCGCGTCGCGGCGAGGTGGCAATAGACCTCCGGGCGGAGCCGGTCGATCTCGTCCTCGGTGAGGTCGCCGGAGTCGTAGCCGACGGCTTCGTCGAACGGCTCGCGGGAGCCGGCGATGGGCCCGCCGACGAGGTCGTTGATGTCGGCGGGCTCGTCGTCCTCGCGGAGCAGGTTCGTCAGGAAGGCCCGGAACCAGGTGTTGCCGGACTTCGGGTAGGAGGCGAGCCAGAGGATTCCGCTCATGCGTGCCCTGCTCATGCGTACAGGTTCGCTTCGCGGAAATCCGCTTCGAGGCAGGCGACCAGCTCGTCGAGGCGGAACGGGTGCATCGGGCGCGTCACGCGCGTGACGGGCACCCGTGCCGCCAGCGCCGCCACCTTCCGGAAGTGCGCGGTCTGGAGACCCAGCCCTTCCAGGAAGCGGAAGCGGTAGGTGTGGTTCTTGAGGGCGAGGAAGACGGCGGGGCCGGTGAGCGGCTTCAGGGTGAGCTCGTCGCGGTTCGCGCTGGTGAGCACGTAGACGTGGCGGCACGGGAGGGGGTGCCGGTGGAAGTGCCCGTTGAGCGGGACGGCCCGCTTCTCCAGCCGTCGCCGGATGGGGCGAAGCGCGTCCGGGTCCATCGCGAAGCGGGCCAGCGTGTCGCGCCACAGCTTCGCCTGCGGATAGCCGGGCGTGACGAGGGCGCGCTGCGCGTCGTCGAACGTGACCACCGAGAGGTCGTCGGTCAGGACGGGGTAGCCGCGCTGCCGGAACGCCATCGCCAGGGTCGACTTGCCGATGCCGGAGCGGCCGAGGAAGGCCACGCACCCCTCGCCCACCTTCACCGCGCTGGCGTGGAGCGTGAGGAGGCCGCGCTGGTGGAGCAGCGCGCCGAGGGCGGAAGCCATCAGGAACACGCGCACGTCGTCCTCGTCCGCCTCGGGGTGCGGGTCGATGACGACCTCCGCTCCGTCCCGGACGAGGTAGCGCGCGACGTCGTCCACGCGCAGCAGAAGCCGCCCCGGTGCGGCCTGGTAGCGGACGCCGGACTGCACCGCGTCGGGAAGCGTGGAGGGGACGGAGCCGAGCGTGATGGTGACGTCCGGTTCGCCTTGCCCCGGCAGCAGCTCCGGGCACCGGAGGTCCGAGGCGAAGGTCAGGCCGAACGCTGCGTAGCAGAAAGACATCAGGGCCGGCGTAGCGACGAAAGGGGCACGAGAGCGGGGGCACGAGAGCGAGCGAAAACCGACGCCATACTAGCGCCGGTCGGGCCGGGAAAGCCAGGCCTGGGCGGTCCCTCCGCCTCGCCGAGGACCACACCGAGGCGGGCCGGCTACCGTTCGAGGGGCGCGCCCGCCCGCGCGAGGTCAATCAGTCCGCCGACGTTGTGGGCGTTCTCGAAACCGAGCGCCTTCAGCATCTGCGCGGCCTGCCCGCTCCGGTTGCCCGAGCGGCAATAGAGGTAGACCGTCTTGCTCCGGTCGAGCGCCTCGACGCGGCGGCGGAAGTCCGGCGCGGTCACGTCGATGTTGACGGCGCCGGCCATGTGGCCCTCGGCAAACTCGCCGGGCGTGCGCACGTCAAGGACGAGGTCGTCCTCGGTGAGGCGGGCGAGGAAGTCGGCGGCCGGGAGGGTGTCCGGCCGGAGGAACGAGAAGAAGGACATCGGGGAGAGACTCGGTGGGGGGACGACAGGTGCTGGGCGAGCCACCGGCGGACGACCGCCTCGGGCATCTCAGGCGGCGACGGTGGGCTCGGATTCGACCGGGTGGGACGCCGCGTAGGTGGGGAAGGTGCCGTCCACGTAGGCCACCGTGCGCCCGAGGCGGGCGAGGTAGGCAGCGGCCACGGCCGAACGCGCGCCCGTCTGGCAGTGCACGAGCAGGGTCCCCGCCTCCGGGAGGCGCTCGCGGGCGTAGACCGGCAGCCGCGTGTGCGACGCGTTGACGGCGCCGGGCACGTGGCCCTCGCGGTACTCCGTCGCCGTGCGCACGTCGATCACGTGCGCACCCGGCTCGGTGCGGCGGCGTGCCAGCGCCTCGAACGAGATCGTCTCGATGGACGCCGTCTCGCCGCCTTCGTGCAGGTAGGTGGCGAAGGCGTCCGGCGTGGCGTACGCCTCGATCCGGTCGTAGCCGATGCGGACGAGGTTGCGGACGGCCTCTTCGACGTGCGCCTCGTCTACGATCAGCACCAGCGCCGACGCCGCGTCCTCGACGAGGGAGCCGACGGACGTGGGGAAGCTCTTGTCCAGCGGCGCGTAGAGCGCGCCGGGCAGATGGTGCGCCATGAACGCCTCGCGGTCCGCCCGCGTGTCAATGACGACGTGGTCGTTCGGGAGCAGGCCGAGGTCGTCGGGCGTGAGGCGACGCGGGCGCGGGAGGGCGCCCAGGAGCGGCACGCCGTCGCGGTTGAGCCGCTTCATCCGGGCGAAGTAGAGCGGCGGCTCGGGCTGGCCGGAGAGGATGGCCTCGACGAAGGCGTCCTCGCCCGCCTCGGCCGCCGCCAGCGAGGCGTTGTAGCGCTTCTCGTAGCCGACGGTCGTCTGAGGGACGGCGCCGAGCGCCTTGCCGCAGGCGGAGCCCGCGCCGTGACCGGGCCACACCTGGAGGTGCTCGTCGAGTCCGAGGAACGTCGGGAGCGCGTGGTAGAGGCGCCGCGCCGAGGGCTCCTGCGCACCGTGGAGGCCGGCGGCCTGTTCGAGCAGATCCGGCCGGCCGAGGTCGCCCACGAACACGAAGTCGCCGGTGACGATGCCGAGGGGCGTGGTGGCGCCGCTGCCCTCGTCGGTCACGAGGAAGGCGAGGTGCTCGGGCGTATGCCCCGGCGTGTGGACGGCCTCCAGGACGACGCGGCCGGCCCGGAAGCGGTCGCCGTGGCGGAGGAAGGTGACGTCGTAGCCTGCGTCCTTCGCCCAGGCGGAGCCCCAGCCCTCGGCCTCGCCTTCGGCAGAGAGGTAGAGCCGGACGCCGTACCGCTCGGCGAACTCGCGGGCGCCCGAGAGGAAGTCGGCGTGGATGTGGGTCTCGGCGACGGCCGTGATGCGGAGCCCCTCGCCCGCGGCGGCCTCGACGTAGCGGTCGATGTCGCGCTCCGGGTCGATCAGGAGCGCCTCCTTCGTCCGCTGGCAACCGAGGAGGTAGGCGTACTGCGCGAGCTTGGGGTCGGCGATCTGGCGGAACAGCATGGCGGTCGGGGCGTTTCCAGATCCGATTGTATAACTGCTCGGTTGAATGGTTCCGTGTAGAAGACTGGAATGGGGCCGCCAGAGCGCGTACTGTCAACCCGCCGGTTATGCCTGCCGACACCATGATCCCCACCTCGTTGCTGGAGGATGCCGCCCGGCGGTTTCGTCTGCTGGGGGAGCCCGTCCGCCTCGCGCTCCTCAATGCGCTCCACGAGGCGGGAGAACTGCCGGTGCAGGACCTCGCGGCGCGGACGGGCCAGAGCCAGGCCAACGTCTCGAAGCACCTCCGCCTCCTCCTCGAGGAAGGGCTGGTGCGGCGGCGCCAGGAGGGCGTCTTCGCCTACTACGCCATCGCGGACCCGACGCTGGCGGCGCTGTGCCTGCTCGTCTGCGGTCAGCTCCGGCAGGCGGATACGGCGTAGGGAACGCGCTGTACCGCCTCGCTCTCGTTCCTCGCTGGCCTGCACCTTGAGGGGTCACCCGAGGAGGAGGTAGAGCACAGCGCCCGTTCCCAGCGAGACGAGGGTGAGGATGAGCAGGCCGGTCCAGTACGCCAGCACCGGCGGGTCGGGATCGTTCCAGGACATGGTGTTCTCGGAGGGGGCGAGGGTGGGCGCTCAGCGCGTGTGCGCATCCACCTCGTCGATGGCGTCGAGGGCGAGGGCGGCGTGGGCGTAGGCGGCCCCGGCGCGCATCTCGGAGGCGACCCAGATGGCTTCCATGATCTGCTCGGGCGTGGCGCCCTTCCGGCGTGCCAGCTTCGTGTGCCCCTTGATGCAGTACGGGCACTGCGTCACGTGGGCCACGGCCACGGCGATGAGCTGCTTCGTCGTCTCGTCGAGGGCGCCTTCCGCGAAGACCTGTTTGCTGAAGGCGCGGAAGGCCTCGGTGGTCTCCGGGGCGAGCTGGGCCCGGCGAGCGGACATCGCCGGCGTGGCCGGGGGAAAGAGCGGGTGGTCCATGGGTACGGGGGCAGGGCGAATCAGGCAGTGACGAGGGGGTGGGAACGGCCCGCCGCTCCGGCCCCTTCGGCCTGGGCCGGGGTACGCCGGACGGGGGCGGGCGACGCGATCGGCCGGGGCGCCTCGGGCGCCGGCCGGGCTCGTCCGAGCCCGGCGGCCTCGGTGCACTGGAGGGCCCGGTCCGCGTCGCGCGTGACGGGCTCCGGCAGCGAACCGATCACGACGCCGAGCGTGTTGCGCGCGGTGTAGTAGCCTTCCTCCACCGCCTCTCGCGTCGCCACCGTGAGCGCACCCCCGCCGTCCAGGGCGGCCTGGAGCGGTTCGAGCGGGAGGGCACGGCGCCGATAGGTGTAGAGCATGCTGGCGAGGCGCACGGCCGGCGCGGCCAGGGCGTCGAGGGGTGCCTCCGGGTGGACGGGCAAGTGGTGGGCGGTGAGGAGGGCCGTGTACGCCTGGCGGAGCGTCTGGAGCGTGTGGCGGAGGACCTCGCGGTAATCGGGGGGCGCGCCGGCCAGGAGGCGGGCGGCGTGGGCGAGGTGGTCGGTCGAGGCGAGGAGGGCCGACCGGCTTCGGGCTAAAGAGGACTGGTTCATCCTAAAAGAGCGTAAAAGGGGGCGAGGAGGCGGGCGGCGTCGCCGGTGAGCGCGCCGTCCGCGATTTCCGCATCCGGCCGGGGGGCGAGGGCAGCGGGGCCGTTCAGGGTGTCGCTGTGTGTGCGCACCTTGGCCGCACGGTCTGCCGAGGTGGTCCGTAGCACGGGAATGGCGGGAAGCCGGATGGAGTCGAGCAACGGATTCATGGAATCGGGAGGGACGGAGTTCCCGTCCGGTCGTCGTTGGCGTCTTCGAGGGCATGGAGGACGAGGCAGTCGTCGGGTGAGCCGTGGTGCTCGCACGCGGCGTGCAACTCGGCGAGCTTGGCGTGGATGCGCTGGAGGTCGCGAATCCGGGCGTCGATTTCCTCCACCTTCCGAGCCGTCCGGGCGCGCACGTCGGCCCCCGCGCCCGGCTCGGCGCGCAGGCTCAGCAGCTCGCGGATCTCCTCCAGCGTGAAGCCGAGGCGCTGCGCCCGCTTGATGAAGCGGAGGCGGGCGACGTGCTCGGGGCCGTACTGGCGGTAGCCCGAGGCCGTCCGCGACGGCCTCGGCAGCAGCCCGCGCTTCTCGTAGTAGCGGACGGTGTGGAGGTTGACCTCGGCGTGTTCGGCGACCTGGCTGGTAGTGAGGGTGTCCCTGGGAGCGTCCATGGGAGCGTAGGCAGCGTCGGATTCGGGAGATAGACGGTCTGGAGTATGGTCTAGGGTTTCCGTGGCCCGGTCACCTTCACGAACGATTGATCCGTTGACCTCGGGTAGAGGCGGGCCTTTGCTCCCGTGGCGTTCAGGGGGGCGCCCGGAGGATGAGGAGGGGCATCAGCACGTGCGTCCGGGCGCGGATGCGGTGGGGTGGGCCGTGTGCGGGGCCGGGGCGGGGCCGTATGCTCGTCGAGCGTCTGCTCGGCTTCGACGGGGAACGCGAGCAGCTTCACGTGGTCGTCCGTACGTGGTCGTCCGTACGTGGTCGTCCGTACGTGGTCGTCCGT
>CAZOJJ010000002.1:86646-112720 GCA_964580105.1 uncultured Rhodothermales bacterium
CGTGGTCGTCCGTACGTGGTCGTCCGTACGTGGTCGTCCGTACGTGGTCGTCCGTACGTGGTCGTCCGTGTAGCGGGCTTGATGGGCTCGTGGTGTGCCCGAGCTTCGTCCGTTCGTGGGTGGCGCGGGCGAAGTCGACCGATGGAGGGGGAGCCGATGGCGACGGGGCTGATCGAGCGGGCCGGGTGGGGCTTTGGCCGATCTTCGAGGAGCCTCCGTTGCGAGAGCCGTAACGAAAGGCGTACCTTTGTCCCCCTTCCCGGCCCGCCGGGAAGGTTCGGCCCCGGAGAGGTGGGTGAGTGGCTGAAACCACCGGTTTGCTAAACCGGCGTACTCCGACTAGGGGTACCGAGGGTTCGAATCCCTCCCTCTCCGCCCCGAGCCCCGATGCCGTCCCGGCGTTGGGGCTCGCGCGTTCGGGAGGGGCCGCCTCGGTGTCGAGGCAGGCCGTGCCGGAAAATCACCGGAGTCGTGGATCATGCGCCGCCTTCGCCGCCAGCCGGAGGCGCCCCCCCGGCACGACGGCCACCTCGCCCGTGTCGAAGACGACGAGCGCGTTCCGGTTGCGCCCGCGCACGACACGGCCGTCCGCGTGCCGGACGGGGGCGCACGGGCGCCCGGCGAGGTCGGGCCGTGAGAGGCGATCGCCGAGGAAGACGTAGCGCATGGGGCACGGACGGGGACGGCGGGCGTACGCTTCTCCCTCGAATCCGGTGCCGCCGATGACGCTCGTCTCCGCCTTCGTGCTCCTCTTCCTCGTGATGGACCCGTTCGGCAACATCCCGATGTTCGCGGCGACGCTGGCGCCGGTCCCGCCCGAGCGGCGGCGCCGTGTGCTCGTCCGCGAGCTGGGCATCGCGCTGGGCCTGCTCGTGCTGTTCCTCTTCGCCGGGCCGGCCGTGCTCCGCACGCTCGGCATCTCGGAGCCGTCACTCTCCATCGCAGGCGGGATCATCCTGTTCCTGATCGCGCTGCGGATGATCTTCCCCTCGCACGGGACGCTCGCCGAGGACGTCGAGGGCGAGCCGTTCATCGTGCCGCTGGCGATCCCGTTCGTGGCCGGGCCGAGCGCGCTGGCCGCCGTCATGCTCATCATGAGCGCGGACCCGGCGCGGTGGCCGACGTGGCTCGGCGCGCTGCTGCTCGCCTGGGGCACGACGGCCGTCATCCTGCTCCTGGCGAACCGCCTCGGCCGGTTCTTCGGGCGGCGCGGGCTGATCGCGGTGGAGCGGCTGATGGGGATGATCCTCACGGCCGTAGCCGTGGAGATGTTTCTGCGCGGGCTCGGCGCGACGCTGGGCGGCTGAGGCCGGTCGAAGAGCCCCGGTCTACCTTCGTGGCGCCCCCGCGCGCACCATGCGTCGTCTCCCCGAGGCCGTCGAGGTGGCGTTGCTTTCCCCGGACTGAGCCTCAGCTCCGGATGCGCGGCGTCCCGAAGTGCGTGTCCATCGCGATCCCGCAGCTCTTGAGGAATGCCGTCGGCAGCTCCCCGCCGACGAAGATGAACACGTCGTCGTTCTCGATGGTGTGCTCGGTACCCTCGGCGTCGGCGTAGGAGACGGTTCCGTCGCCGATGGCGGTGAGGTTGGTGGCCCACAGCGGCTCGATCGTCCCGGCCTCGACGGCGGCGTCGAAGCGCTCCCGGTTGCGCGGCTTCACGCGGGCGAGGGCGGCCTTGCGGTACGAGAGGCGGACGGCCGTGCCCGGCTGGCCGGCCAGCAGGAGGGCCGCTTCGACGGCGGAATCGCCGCCGCCGACGACGGTGACCCTCCGGCCGGCGAAGTGCTCGGGCTCCATGAGGTTGTAGTAGACGCCGTCGCCGCCCTCGCCGGGGATGCCCAGCTTGCGCGGCGTGCCGCGCCGCCCGATGGCGAGGACCACGCGCAGGGCGCGGACGGAACCCTTCGGCGTCTCGACGACGAAGCCCTCGCCGTCCGGCGCCGGGTGGATGGCCTCGACCGAGACGCCCGTCTCGACCTCGATGCCCGTCCGGTCCACCATGTCCGCCCAGGTGTCGATGAGCTCCTCCTTGCGGACCTCGTTGAAGCCGAGGCGGCCGTAGCCGGGCACGTCGAAGTGATGCGTCATGACGAGCTTGCGGCGGGGGTAGCGGCGGACGGTCCCGCCGAGGTCGGGCTCCTTCTCGAACGTCACGTAGCGGAGGCCGTGCTTCTTGGCGTTGATCGTGGCCGAGAGCCCGGCCGGACCGGCCCCGACGATGACCACGTCGTAGACGCCCTCGGGCGCGCGGCCGGGGCTCCGGGCGATGGACTCGATGCACTGCCGCGCCTGCTCGAACGCGTTCTTGACGAGCCCCATTCCGCCCAACTCGCCGACGATGTAGAGCCCTGCCACGTTCGTCTCGTAGTTCTCCTTGATGCGCGGTAGCTCGACCCCCCGCGATTCCGTCCCGAAGACGAGCGTGATGGCGTCGGTAGGGCAGACGCGCTCGCACATTCCGTGGCCGACGCACCGGGCCGGCGCGACGGCCTTCGCCTGCATCCCCACGAGCGCCAGCACGTCGCCCTCGGGGCAGGCGGCCACGCACGCGCCGCAGCCCGCACACAGGCCGGGGTCCACGACCGGGTGCAGCGACTGCGGCTCCTGGAGGTTGTACTCGATGGCCTTCCGCTCGGCCTCCTTCCCGGCGTGCTCCAGCCGCCGCCGCTTCCGGACGAACGGCACCATCGCTCCGCCCGCCAGCACGACGGCAACGGCCCAGATGATCACGAGTTCAGTCACGTGTGGAAGGGGCTGCGAGGTGGCGCGCCAGAAGCCTGTGAGTCAGGGCGGGGAAACGATGCGCACGATGGAGCACCTGAAAGCTCGAACGAAGACGTGTGCGGTGGACACGCTGCGGTTTCGTGAGCGGCTGCCGCGTCGTCGCATCCATCCGAACGGCCCGGCGCAATCGGTAGCAAGCCCCATTCCGCACTTCCTAGAGCCGACACCAGAGCGCCGTGTAGACGCGCGTGTTGGAGATCCGGTCGCCCAACTGGGTGTCGGCCTGGATCGTGAAGGCGAGACGGCGTCCCACGGGGATCTGCAGCATCGCGTCCACGCCGTGCGTTACGAGCGTGTCGTCCGGACCGAGGGGCGACTGCTGGTAACGGTAGCCGATCCGGCCGTAGACCGAGCCGAAGGCGCGCGTCAGTCCCGCGCCGCCATAGACGCCCCGGCGCGTCGTGCCGTCGGCGGCGTCCTGCATCCAGACGGTCGCGTGGGCGGTGAGGCCGAGGCCGCCGACCGGGAGGCGAGGGATGGAGAGGCCGCCGCTGAACGACTCCGTGGAGGGGCGCCCCTCGGCCGTCGCGTGGGCGGCGTCGAGGTGGAGCGACGTGTTCGGGAGCGGGCCCCGGAGAATCCGGAACGACACCCCGCCGCCGACGCGCGTACTCCGGTTCAGGATCGTCTGGATGTCGTCGGCGAGGAGGTACGGGCGGCGGCTGAGGGCGAAGGCGCTGAGACGTACGCCGGGTGTGGCGGCGACGGAGAGGCGCCCGCTCAGGCGGGTGAGCGTCCAGCTGCCGGTGCCCGGCTCCTGATCGGCGAGGGCCTGGGTGGAGAGCGAGAAGCCGCGCGCCCGCGCCGTCTGCTCCACGCCCACGAACGTCCGCGCCGTGAGCCCCTCCGCCTGCGGGAGCGCCTGCCCGCCGAGGACGGTGCCCTCCACGCGCGCCCCGCCGACCTCGGCGGCGGCGTGGCCGAAGACGGTGTACTTCGGGAGGTCGCCCGACGGCGCCTCGTCGGCGCGGCTGGGCTGGAAGCCGGCGGCCACGCCCACCCCCCGGTCGTCGTTGCCTACGTGGAGAGTGAGGCCGTCCCAGTAGCCGCTGAAGCGGTCGTAGGGGTTGTAGAAGCGGCCGGCGCGGACCTGCAGCGGGAGCGCCGTGAACGCCTTCTGCGCCGAGAGCTGGTAGACGCGCACGTCGGCGGGCTGGTCGAACGTGAAGCCTTCGGAGGAGCGGTAGGTGGCGCGGAGGTTGGCGTCGAGGCGGAGGCCGCCGGGCAGGCCCTCGGCGCTCGCGCGGAGGGCGGCGAAGGGGAGCGAGAACGTCCGCGTATCGGCCACGGCGCCGGCCGTGGGGCGGGTGCGGGACGAGAGCACGGAGACGCCCGTCTGGAAGCGCCCGCTCAGCGTCGGCATCCGGAGGGACGAGCCGCTGCGACGCGTTTCGGCCGGCCGGGCGAGGATGGAAGGCCGGTCGGCGACGAGGGTGCCGGCCGGGGACGTAGGCGTCGGCGAGGGCTCCGGCTCGGGTGGGCTTAGGCTTTCGAGGACGAGCACGTCGCCGAGTGTGACGGGAAAGGGCGCGGCGACGAACGCCACGACGGCGCGGTCGGCCGTGGCGCTGACGACGCGGAGCGGCCCCAGCCGCCGGTCGTTCCGGAAGGCAACGACGGTGTCGCCCGGAGCCAGCCCCGCCTCGGCGCCGGCGTCGAGGTAGGCGTTGTCGCCCGCGATGTAGGTCACGCGCGCCTCGACGCGCCCGGCGTCCTGGGCGGAGGCCGGGATCGCCAGGAGGAGCGGAAGCAGGAGCGCGCTCAGCCTTCCACAGCAGACGGATCGGGGGGACACGGGAGGACGGACGGTAGAGGGAGGAACCCGGAGTTCGTCGGATCAACGAAATCCATGCCGTCCGAGCGAACCCCCGTCCTCACATGAACCGGAAGCCGGCGGCGCGGCGAAACCGGCCCGGTGCGCGCACTGGATGCACACCTGCGCACCCGGTTGCACATATCGGATGGGCGGTGCTACCGCCTCCGGATGCCTCGCTGTTCGAGCCTATGGAGGTCCTCGCCGTCGGGGTGGCAGGCGTAGCACGCATTGCTCTCGTAGACGTAGCCGCCCACGTCCTCGTGCGCCTCGTCCATCTCGCTTCGCCGGTGCTCGTGGCAGTCGATGCACGAGAAGATCTCGAAGTTGCCCGGCACGTGGTGGCAGTCGGCGCAGGTGTTCCACTCGTCCTCGTGCTTGCCGGAGTAGATCGGGAAGTACGGGTCGTGTTCGAACTCGGCCCCCTCCCAGGTGTCCACGTCGTGGCAGTCGAGGCAGGTGGTGGGGAAGCCGGAGCCGGCGTGCTCGTCCTGGTAGTCGTCCTCGTGGCAGGTGTAGCAGTCGTTCTCATGGGCCGGATCCCAGATGAGCCCGTAGCCCGGGAGCGTGTGGCACGCGGCGCAGTCGAGCTGCACGTGGGCACCGAGGAGGGGGAAGCCGGTGACGGCGCCGTGGTTGAAGTCCGGGTCCTCCCACGTGTTGACGTTGTGGCAATCGAGGCAGGTCGTCGGGAAGTCGGGGTGCTCGTCCTCGTGTTCGTCGGCGTGACAGGCAAAGCAGTCGTCCTGGCCGGCCGGCGTCCAGATCAGGCCGAAGTCGGGGAGCGTGTGGCAGGCCTCACACGCCAGCGGCAGGTGGGCGCCCACGAGTGCGAAACCGGTGACGGCGCCGTGGTCGAACGAGGCGCCGCCCCAGCTCGTGGTGCCGTGGCAATCGAGGCAGGTGGTGGGGAAGTCCGGGTGCTCGTCTTCGTGGTCCTCGGCGTGGCACGTGTAGCAGTCGTCGGCGCTCGTCGGTTCCCAGATAGGCTCGAAGCCCGGGAGCGTGTGGCACACGGCGCAGTCGAGGGCGAGGTGGGCGCCGAGGAGCGGGAAGCCGGTTGCGGCCTCGTGATCGAAGGCGGCGCCGCCCCAGCTCGTGGTGCCGTGGCAATCGAGGCAGGTCGTCGGGAAGCTCGGGTGCTCCCTCGCGTGGTCGTCGGCGTGGCAAGCGACGCAGTCGTCCTGGCTCGCCGGGTTCTCGGGCACGTCGAAGCCGGGGCCGCGGTGGCAGGCCTCGCAGTCGAGGGCGAGGTGGGCGCCGACGAGGCTGAAGCCGCCCGAGAGCAGGGCGTGGTCCGCCGTCGCCCCGGCCCAGGCCCCGACGGTGTGGCAGAGGAGGCAATCCGTCGGCAGCCCGGCGGCGACGTGGTCCACGAGGGCGCCCGAGGCCGTGGCGTCGTAGTCGGCCTGGTGGCAGGCGACGCAGTCGTCCTGGCTCGTCGCCTCGAAGAGCGGCGCGAGGTCGCCCGCCGCGTGGCACGCCGTGCACTCGGCGCGGGCGTGGGCGCCGACGAGGGCGAAGCCGCCCGAGACGGCCGCGTGGTCGAACACCGTGCCGGTCCCGAACGAGAGCGTGGTGTGGCACGCCGCGCAGTCCGTCGGGAAGCCAGCCGCCACGTGGTCCACGGCGCTGCTCGCCGTCGCCGCGTAGTCGGCCTCGTGGCAGGCGAGGCACGACGGGTCGAGCGGGGCGAAGGCGCCGTCGAGGTCGGCCTCGTGGCACGCCTCGCAGGCGAGCGTGAGGTGGGCGCCGGTGAGCGGGAACGCCGTCCGCGCGTGGAGCGCCACGCCCTCGACGACGGCGAAGTCGGCGGTCGAGTGGCAGGAACCGCAGGCAGGTCCGAGCTGGCCGCGGTGGACGTCGAGGTGGCACGAGGCGCACGCCTCCGGCGAGGCGGGGCCTCCCGCCTCGGTCCCGAGGTCGGGGGTGTCGAAGCGGAGCCCGAGGTGGCAGGCGCGGCAGTCGGCCTGCCGGTGTCGGCCGGTGAGGGGGAAGGCGGTGTGGCGGTCGTGGTCGAAGGGGAGGGGGCGTAGGAGGGGTCGCCAGGCCTCGGGGGTGTGGCAGGCCTCGCAGGTGAGGGCGATGGTGCCGTGGGGGCTCCCCGTCGTCACCGAGTCCTGCACGGCCGGCGTCCGGCCACCGACCAGCGAGAAGGCGGGAGCGACGGGGCGTTCGACCGCCCGCGCCGGCAGGCACAGGGCGAGGAGCAGCGTGACGAGCACCACGCGCGCTCCCATCCGTTCGGTCGCTCGTCCGCCCGTTCTCATGAGCCGTGGCAGTCTTCGCAGGCCGTGCCCAGCGGCTTGAAGCGGATGAACCGCTCGCCGCTCGGGGCCGTCTCCGGCCGGTGGCAGATCCCGCAGGCCACGCTCCGGTGCGCGCCGTCGAGCGGGAAGCGGGTCTCGCTGTGGTCGAACCGGGCAACGGTGAACGCCTGGGCGTCGTGGCAGTCGTTGCAGGCCCGGCCTTCGAACTGGCCCTGGTGTGGGTCATCGTCGTGGCACGAGGCGCAGGTCTGATCGAGGCCGGAGAAGCGACGGACGACGGTGCCGTCGGGGCGCTCCTCGCGAGCGTGGCAGTCGGTGCACGTGGCGCGGAGGTGGGCGCCGGTGAGCGGGAATCCGGTCGTGCCGTGGTCGAAGGCGGCGAGGTCCCAGTCGGTCGTGTCGTGGCACTCGGCGCAGCGGGTGGCGCCGTCGGCCTCGGCGAACTCGTCGCCGTGGGGGTTGAGGTCGGCGTGGCAGCTCTCGCAGCCCGTCGCGAGGCCGAACTCGGGTTCGCCGTGGCCGGGGCGGACGTGGCAGGCCGAACAGGGCGTCACGAGGTGGGCGCCGGTGAGCGGGAAGGCCGTCTCGCTGTGGCGCTCCAGGCCGAACGTGGTCGGCGTCCAGGCCGTCTGGCCGTGGCAGTTCTCGCAGACGGACCCGCCCTCGACCTCGGCGAAGGCGCCGTCGTGGTAGTCCACGTGGCAGGAGAGGCAGGTGTCGTGCTCCATCTCCGGGAACGTCTCGCCGCGCTCGGCGCCGACGAGGCGGATGCGGATAGTGCCGTCGTCGCGGGCGGGCTGGGCGTGGCACGAGGCGCACTCGATGGCGGCGTGGGCGCCGACGAGGGCGAAGCCGGTCTGGGCGGCGTGGTCGAAGCGGTCCTCGGCGAACGTCCGGCCCATCTGCTCCCAGGCACCCGTCGTGTGACACGTGGCGCAGTCTGCGCCGAATTCGCCGTCGTGGGCGTCCTCGTGGCAGGAGGCGCAGTCCTGCGGCGTGCCATCGAACCGGCGGCTGCCGCCGTGGCCCGGGTGGCACGAGCCGCAGCTCACGCGGACGTGCGCGCCCGTGAGCGGGAACGCCGTCCGGCTGTGGTTGAAGGTGGGCGCGTTGCCCCACGATGCGGCCGTGTGGCAGCTCGCGCAGGTCTGGCCGCGAAACTGGGTGCCGTGCGGGTTCTCGTCGCGGTGGCACGACTCGCAGGCGGTCGAGAGCCCCTCGAAGCGGGCCGCGCCGCGCCCGGCGTCGCCGTGGCAGGCCGTGCACTCGATTCGCGCGTGCTCGCCGGCGAGCGCGAAGCCCGTCGCGGCGTGGTCGAAGCCGGAGACGTCGTCCCAGCCGCCGGCGTTGTGGCAGCTGTCGCAGGCCTCGCCCTGGAAGGGGGCGCCGTGGGGGTCGTCGTCGCGGTGGCAGGAGGCGCAATCGTCGGGGAGGCCGAGGAAGGTCCGGCCGAGGCGCCCGGCGTTGCCCTTGAAGCGGCGCACGGCCGGGTCGGTGATGAGCACGGGCGTGTGGCACGTCCGGCACGTCTGGTTGACGTGGCGTCCGACGAGGCGGAAGCCGGTCGTGCCGTGGTCGAAGGCGCCGGTGCTGAGGCGGACGGGGTCGAAGCCGCGCCCGAAGTGGTCCTTGTGGCAGGTGGCGCACTGGCGGCTGACCGTCGCGTGGAAGCCCTGGTCTCGGCGGATGCGGTCGCGGAGCGGGGTGTGGCAGCTCAGGCACCTGTCGGGGGCGATGCCGCGCTGGCCGAGTGCGTGGCAGTTCGTGCAGGTGCGGAGGCCCTCCAGGCTGGCGTGCGCCTCGATGAGTGGGCCCGGCGAGATGAGCTGGGCGTGGGCGAGCCCGGGCAGCCCGAGGAGAACGAGGAGCGCGTAAGGTGTGACGCGCAAGGGGAGCACGCCGCCCTTACGCGTCACGCGCCACGCGATACGCATCCAGGCGCTATGCCCCCCCGCGCGTTTCACTGCCTGGCCAGGACGGGCTGGAACGACGAGCCGGATACGGGCGGGTGCCCGGACGGGAGTGCCTGCCCGCCCCGGCCGTTCATGCGCTGACGCACCGGCGCGAGGTTGCCGGAGGTCGCCGGTGGCGCCGAGGCCGACGGGGTCGGCCCGCCTCGGGCGGCGAGGACGTCGAGCTGCTGGAGCGAGGACGCCGCGCGCCGGGCCAGCCCGGCGTCACGCGTCTGGGCCTGGACGCGGGTCCAGACCGTCCGCGCCTGGTCGTAGTCGCCCTGGTTGGCGGCGATGGCGCCGAGGTTGTAGAGGCCGGCGGGGTCGTCGGCGTCGCGGGCCAGGAGCGCCTCGGTGACGCGGCGGGCGTCGTCCCAGCGGCCGAGTTCGCCGTAGACGAGGGCGAGGTCGAGGTGGGCTTGCCGGTGGTCCGGGGCGAGTTCGAGGAGCCGCTCGTACGAGGCGGCGGCCTCCTCCAACCGATGGCCGTCTTGCTGGAGCCGCGCCAGGCGGATCAGGTGCGTCGTGTCCTCCGGCGATTCCGCCACCCGCTGCCGGAGCGTCATCAGCTGGCTGTGGAACGAGGGGGCCACGTTCTCGGCCGTGGGCTCGACCGGGGCGGCGGCCTCGACAGGGTCGGGTGCAGGGGGCTGGGCCGGAGGGGCCTGGACGAAGTAGGCGACGACGAGCAGGGCCAGGACGGCCCCGCCGAGGAGGATCAGTTGGAGACGAGGCGTCATGGGAGGTGGGGGAAACGCAAGACCAACAGAGGCGAACGGCTCCTCGTCAGGTCCACGCGTACCCGAACGCGATGGCGACGGCGATGTGGACGAGCAGGATCAGCAGCATCACGATGGCGAGCGGGAGGTGGAACGTGTGCCAGTAGCGGAAGAGGCGGCCGAAGGGCGTCAGCAGCACGCGCTGCTGGGCGAGGCGGCGGTAGCGGCGCCCGAGGTCGAGCAGGCGGCCCTGCGTTTCGGCCGGGACGCCCGTTTCGGCCAGGGCCGCCTTGAGCCGGCGGGCCCGCCGGCGCCCTTCGAGGTCGAACCGGACGGCGAGGGCGAGCGCGCTCAGCAGCCCCGTCGGCACGCGGGGCTCCCCGGCCGGGCCCGACCACCGGGCGTCGGTCAGTCCGGCCTCGTGCAGCGCCTCGAGGAGCGCCTGCTGCTCGGCCTCGATCTCCTGCATCGTGCGGAACTGCCCGTTCATCGTCTTCGGGATGCGGACGTACACGTACCGCCCGATCACCCCGCTCGCCACCACGAGCACCATGCTCCAGAATGCGATGGAGACGAGGCCGCCCACCTTGAACGAGGTGTGCAGCAGGATCAGGAACGGCCCCAGCGTGCAGAGGAAGATGTGGAACGAGAGCCAGTGGCGGAGCTTGCCCCAGCCCTGCAGCCGCGCCCACCGCTTCCGCAGCATGTAGCTGAACACGCCGAAGGCGATCATCGCCGTGCCGGCCACGGCCAGCCGGTTGCCGACGAGGCCCGTCGGCTTGAAGAGGGCGTGGTCCGGGTTGTAGGCCCGCTCGTAGGGCGGCTGCAGGTAGTAGTCGAGCCCCCAGAACAGGAAGAAGCCCGCGACGGCCACCCACGTCAGGCCCAGCGCCACGTGGTAGACGCGCATCCAGGGCTCGGGCTTCGTCCGGAACGAGGTCGGCGGCGGTCCGGCCGGTCGGGCCGCCGCCACTGAGGGAGGGGGCGACGCCGGCCGGGTGGCGGCAGGGGGGGGAGGCGCAGGGAGGGGAGGCGCAGGGGGAGCCGGCACGGAACGAAGGGCGGCGAAGGGGGGCGACGCCTCCGGTTCCACAAACGCGATGCCAGCCCCGGGGGCAGGGCGGCTCCTGCCGGCTCCTCGGGTTCCCCCTTGCGGCGCGTAGCGGGTGGATGGTTCTATTTTCTCCCTTACACTCCGCACCTATCCCCGCCGTGTCCCGCGCCGTTCTCTCGCTCGTCTTCGCGGTTCTGCTGGCGGCAGGCTGCGTCGGCGATCCGCCCCGTGACAACCCGTTCGACCCGCTCGCGGACAACTTCCGGGACGAAGGGACCGTCACCGGCACCGTCACCCGGTTCTACTCGCCCGAGGGCATCGGGGGCGCGCGCGTGCACCTGATCCCGCTGGACACCACCGGCGTGGCCGAGCATGTGCTGCAGGCGGGGCCCGACGGCCGCTTTACGGCGGCCGGCCTCTCCACCGGGCGCTACGCCGTCGTCGCCGAGGCCGAGGGCTTCGCCCCCGCCGCGGACACCGTGGAGGTCACGCTGGGCACGCAGGCCCAGGCCGAGGGCCTCGCCCTCGACGGCCTCCCGGTAGTGACCGAGCAGGCGGTGCGCACGGCGTACATCGAGCGATGGTGGCCGCCCGACCCCCTCGAAAACCTCATCGTAGAGGTGACGGTCTCCGACCCCGACGGCCTCGGCGACGTGGACCGCGTGGCGGTGTCCGTGCCCGAACTGGGGTTTGCCGATACGCTCTGGGCGGTGCCCGGCGCGCCGGCTCGGTACGCGCGCACGTTCGCCCGCCCCGAACTGGGGCACCCGCTCTCAGCGTTTCTCGGGAAAGCCGTGCGGGTCGCCGTCACCGACCGGGCCGGGGCGACCGAATTTGCGCCGGGTGTGCAGGTTATGCGCATCGTGGACACCTTCCCGCAACCCCTCGCGCCGGGGCGCGAAGGGGATACGACCGTGGGGCCGACGCCGCTGCTCACCTGGATTCCACTCGTCCTGCCCTACCCTTTCACGTACACCGTCGAGATTGTGCTCGTCCCGGCGCCCAACCAGCAGGTGCTGGTGGAGACGTTTTCGGGGCTGCCGCCCACGCAGACGGAGCTCCAGGTCACGGAGCCGCTGGACAACGGGTCGTACTTCTGGCTCCTCTCGGTCGTGGACGACTTCGGCAACCGGAGCCAGGCGCGCAGCGCGCCGTTCACCGTCGTAGGCAGCCCGGCGCCGTAACGGAACGCGACTTGCGACCCGGCTGCGTCTGACCTCCAGCCGAAGGCTCCCGTGCCCAACACCCTGACCGTGCCCACCGACGACGCCCGCACCTCGCTCGAGGCACTCTCCGAGATCGCCGCGACCGTCAACTCGGTCCGCGACCCTGACCGCTTGCTGGAGACGGTGCTCGAGATCGCCATGCAGACGCTCGACGCCGAGCGCGGCTTCGTCTTCCTCGAAGACGAGGAGGCCCACACCGGCTTCGCCGTCAAGGCCTACCGCAACTTCACCGAGGACGAGCTGGACGGCGTCGTGACCGGGGGGGCCGAAGGCTCGGCCAGCGTCGTCCGCGCCGTGCTCGGCTCGGGCGAGCCCGTCCTCCTCTACGAGGCCTCGGCCGACGAGCGGTTCGGGTCGTCGCAGAGCGTGGTGCTGCAGCAGATCCAGTCCATCGCGTGCGTGCCGCTGCAGATCAAGAGCCGCCAGATCGGGGCCATCTACCTCGACTCGGTCACGCGGCGCGGGCAGTTCACGCAGGAGTCCATCCCGTTCCTCCGCGCCTTCGCGCACCAGGCCGCCGTCGCCATCGAGAACGCGGAGCTGTACCAGTCGCTGCGGACGGAGAACCGGCAGCTCCGCACCGAGGTGCAGCGCGTGCACGGCTTCGACGGCATCATCGGGCAGAGCGTGCGGATGCGCGAGGTGTTCGAGACCGTCAGCCGCGTGCTGGACACCGACGCCACCGTCCTCCTCGGCGGCGAGAGCGGCACGGGCAAGGAGCTCATCGCGCGGGCCATCCACTACAACGGGCACCGCCAGAAGCAGCCGTTCGTGGCCATCTTCTGCGGCTCGCTGCCGGACGACCTCCTCGAGTCCGAGCTCTTCGGCCACAAGAAGGGCGCCTTCACCGGCGCCGTGGCCGACAAGAAGGGGCTCTTCGAGGTGGCCGACGGCGGGACCATCTTCCTCGACGAGGTGGGCGACCTCAGCCCGAAGCTCCAGACGGCGCTGCTGCGCGTGCTCCAGGAGGGCGAGATCAAGCCCGTCGGCGACACGCAGACCCGCCGCGTGGACGTCCGCATCATCTCGGCGACGAACAAGGACCTCAAGGCGGAGATCGCCGAGCGCCACTTCCGCGAGGACCTCTACTACCGCCTCAACACCATCCACATCGAGCTCCCGCCGCTGCGCCACCGCCGCGAGGACATCCCGCTCCTGGCGATGCACTTCCTCGACCGCTACGCGACGGGCAGCCGCGCGCACCTCCGCGGCTTCACGCCCGAGGCGCTCGACGTGCTCAAGCGGTACCGCTGGCCCGGCAACGTCCGTGAGCTGGAGAACACCATCGAGCGCGCGGCCGTGCTCACGCGCGGCGAGCTCATCGCGCCGCAGGACCTCCGCCTCCCGACCGACGAGGCGGAGGTGGCCTACGACCCGGACCTCCCGCTCAAGGAAATCGAGCGGCGGCACGTGGAGCGCGCGCTGGCCTACCACGACGGCAACGTTTCCGAGACGGCCCGCCAGCTCGGCGTCTCGCGGCGCTGGCTGCACTACCGGCTCAAGGAGTGGAGCGGCGAGGAAGCGGCATAGGAGGCCGGTAAGGGCATACGTGCGTACGCGGGTAGGGGAGTAGCGCTTTTGAGACGACGGCCGTCCGCCCCACGTTCTTACGTTGCCGTCCTCGTACGCGCCGACACGCTCTCCCGCGCCGCCATCCCCTCGCACGCCACGATAGCAGGCATCCGGCCCTTCGCCGAACTGGCACGCGGCGCGGCGGCCGTCGTCTACAAGGGCTACGACCCCGGCCGGGGGGCGGTGCTGCTCAAGGTGCTCACGGCCGAGGCGGCCGAGGACCCCGCCCTCGTAGCCTGGCTGGAGCAGGAGGCCGCCGCCGTCGCCGCCGTCGCGCATCCCAACGTGGTGGCGCTGTTCGCTTCCGGGCGCGAGGACGGGCGGCCCTACCTCGTGGCCGAGTTCGTCGAGGGGCTGAGCCTGGAGGCGGCGCTGGCGGCGCACGGGGCGCTCCCGCCCGAGCTGACGGCGTACGTCGCCGCCGAGACGGCGCGCGGCCTCGGGGCGGCTCACGCGGCCGGCGTGCTCCACCGCGACCTCAAGCCGGCCAACGTGCTCCTCGGCTACGACGGCCAGGTGAAGTTGACCGATTTCGGCCTCGCCACGCGCATCGACGCGGTCGGCAGGCCCGACGGGGCAGCGGAGGTGCGGGGGACGCCGGGCTACCTCGCCCCCGAAACCGTCTGTGGCCGGCCGGCCGGCCCCGCCGCCGACCTCTTCGCCCTCGGCGCCACGCTGGCCGAGATGCTCACGGGCCGTCCCGCCTTCCCGGCGCCGACGGCCTCGGCCGCCCTCGACGCGGCGCTGCACCACGACCCACTCCCGCCGCTCCGCGCCGACCCCCGCTTCCCGGCCGGGCTCGTCGACGTCGTGCAGGGGCTGCTGGCGAAAGACCCGGCCGAGCGGCCGGCGGAGGCGCAGATCGCTGCGGTTGACCTCGATACCTACCGGGCGATCCCGGGGACCGGCTTCCGCGCGGACGCCGACGCCCTCGCCGCCTTCCTCGCCGATCCCGACGCCTACCGCGCCGCGCGTCCGGTGACGCCCCAGGTGCTCGGCCTTCCCCCGCCGGTCGCCGAGCCGGCGGGGCCCGTGCTGCCGGTGGCGCCGGACGCCCCGCCGATGCCGCCGGCATCGGCGCGTTCGGTTCGTCGCGGCGTCCGGGCAGGCGCGGCCGTGCTGGGCCTGCTCGTCACGGCGGCCCTCGTCGTAGTCGCTCTGCAATCGATCCGCGAGCGGCCGTCCGATCCCATCGAGGGCGAGCGCCTCGCCACGGCCGACGGCGCCCGCCTCGACGGCACCGCCGAGGCACTCGTGCCCTCCGACACCCTGCGGGCCGAGGCAGTCTCCGACGAGCCCGCCGAGGAGCCTGTGGACGAGGAGCCGCCGGACGAGGAGCCCGTAGACGGGCCGCCGGAGCGCGAGCCCGAGCCGGTGGCCGAACGCCCGCCGCCGGCCCCGGAGCCCGCCGAGAATCCGCCGACGCGGACGTCCGGGACGGCCTCGCCGACCACCGGCACCCTCGTCGTGACGGTGCAGCCGTGGGCGCAGGTGCTCGTTGACGGCCGCGAGGTGGGGGAGGGGCAGCTGGTGGACGTGGGCACGCTCTCGGCCGGGACGCACCGCGTGGTCCTCCACCACCCCGACTTCCCGGAGTACAGCACGACGGTGACCGTCGCCCCCGGTGGGGCGGAACGGCTCCCCGTCTCGCTCTGGGCGCTCGTCGAGAACCTCACGGTCCTGGCGCATCCCTACGCCGAGGTCGTCATCGGCGGCCGCTCCTACGGGACCGTGTACGGAACCGCTTCGGGGCAGCGGCGGGCCATCCTGCTCCGGCCGGGCAGCCACACGCTGGAGCTGCGGCACCCCATCCTCGGGACCTACACCACCTCGGTCTCGGCGCAGGCCGGCCGGGCGCGGACGCTCTCGTTCAATCTGCTCCAGCTGCTCGGCGACGCGGACGGATCGTGAAACGGCATGCCCCTTGCGGAAGCAGGGGGCGAACGGGTACACTCCAACACCATGCACTCCCCACGGCTCCTCCTCGTCCTCGTCCTCGTCCTCGGAGCGGGCCCGGTTGCCCGGGCCCAGCCGTCCTGGGTCGCGGTCGCCCCGATGCCTACGCCCCGCGCGTACGCCGCCGTTGCCGTGCTCCACGGCAAGATCTACGTCATGGGTGGGCAGGGGGCCAGCGGCGCGCCGCTCGGCGTCGTCGAGCGCTACGACCCCGCGACCAACCAGTGGGAGACCGTATCGAGCCTGCGCGAGCGGCGTTTCAGCGCCGCCGCGGCGACGTACGGCGGCAGCATCCTGCTCATCGGCGGGCGCGACGAGGACGGGAAGACGACCGATGCCGTCGAGCAGTACGACGTCGGCGACGACGACTGGGACTCGTTCGACGACCTGGGCGACGAGCGCGAAGGGCTCGCCGCCTTCGTGGTGGGCGGGTACGTCTACGCCTTCGGCGGCTCGGACGAGAACGGCAATCTGCGTAAGGACTGCGAATACTACGCCGGGGACGACTGGTACCCGTACGTCACCTGGACCCTCGGCGTCCCGCGCGCCGCCTTCGCCGCCGCGCCGATCGACGACGGGGTGCTGGTCTTCGGCGGCTACAGCATCTTCGGGCCCGAGCCCGACGTCGAGTTCTACGTGCCGAACGAAGGAGGGGACGAGCGAGCGCCGCTGCCGGAGCCGCGCGGCGGCCTCGCGGGCGTGGCGGGCAACGGCCGCGTGTACGCCATCGGCGGCGAGAACGCGGCCGGCCAGGCCGTCGCCCGGGTGGACGTGTACGACCCCGTGGCCGACGCCTGGCAGGCTGGAACCCCGCTCCCGGCCGGGCGCAAGGGCGCCGTCGCCGCGGAGGTGAACGGCACCCTCTACGTCTTCGGCGGACGCACCGACGGCGGCGCGCTGGCGACGACGAGCCTGTCGATGGCCCTCGGAACGGCAACGGGGCCGGCGGTGCCGGCGGCGGCCTTCGACCTCGTCCTCGACGGTCCCAACCCCCTCCGGGATCGCGCCCGGCTGACGCTCGCGCTCGACCGCCCCATGACGGCGCAGGTGGCCGTCTACGATGCGCTCGGCCGCCGCGTCGCCCTCCTCCACGACGGGCCGCTGGGAGCCGGGCAGCATGCGCTGGTGTGGGAGGCCGCCGGCCTTCCGGCCGGGGCGTACCTCGTCCGGGCCACGGCCGGGGGCGAACGGGTCGTCCAGCGGCTCACGGTCGTGAGGTAGCGGAGGTAGCGCATGCACCGACGCGGGCGCCGAGCGGCGTGGGTACATCGGGCCGTCCTGGGCGCGCTGGCGCTGCTGGCGGCGGCGGCGCAGGCCCAGCCGACGGCCCAGCCGACGCCCGGCCCGGCCGAGGTTCTAGCGCGCATCGAGGCGGCGTACGCGGGCTTCGAGTACGCCGAGGCCGAAACCCTCGCGTGGGAGGCGCTCGACGAGTACGAGGGGTTCGCCCCCGATCAGCTCGTCCGCATCCACACCACGCTGGCGCTGATCCTCTACGCGCGCGGCGACGAGCGTGAGGCGGGCGACCAGTTCCGCGCCGCCCTCTCCCTCGCACCGGACCTCACGCTCGACCCGCTCCTCGTCTCGCCGACGGCGCTGGCGTTCTTCGAGAACGTCAAGGCGGCGCGCGTCGAGGAGCCCGCCTCGGGGACCGTCATCCGGTACGTCTCCGTGGCCGACGTCCGGCCCGCGGCGACGTGGCGCTCGGCGGTGGTGCCCGGCTGGGGGCAGCGGTACAAGGGCGAGACGGCCAAGGGCTGGGTGCTCACCGGCCTGTGGGCGACGACCCTCGCCGCCGGGACGGCGGCCCACCTCCGCTACCGACAGCTCCGCGGCGAGTATGCTACCCTGCAGGGGGACGAAGCCTCCGAGTTCTGGGAGTCGGAGGTGCGCCCCTGGTACAAGCTCCGCGGCTGGCTCTTCGTCGGCGCCGCCGCCGTCACGGCCTACGCCGCGGGCGACGCGCTCCTCACGGGCGGGCCGTCGGTGGCGTCGGGATCCTTCGACGTAGCACCGACGCTGGGCGGCGTGCACCTCCGCTACCGCTTCTGAAGGGCTGGCGGGACTGTGCAGCGGGTGCGCGTCGCTGTGCAGGGGATGCAGGTGAGCGCGGAGGCCGTAGCCGTCGTGTGGGTCTCCCTGCGTCGGTGCGGCTGTGGGAGGATTGGCACCGTTTTAGGAAGGAGCGCCGCCGAGGAGAGAGTGCGCGGTGGGGCGCCCGATGTGGATCGGCCCTGCCGCGCACCCGCCTCACCTCCGGCCGCTTCGTCGCCGCCGGAGGTCGGGCGGCCCGGCCGCTGGCGAGCGGCGATGTGCACAGTTTGTGCATGGCCTGCGCGCCTTCTTGCTCACGCCGATGCGTTCGGCCCCACCCTTTTCCCGATGACCCTCGGTACCTGTCTCCGCCTCGTCGCCGTCTTCGTCCTGCTGGCGCCCGCCGCGCTGGCCCAGACGCTGCCCTTCGCCGCCCCATGGGTCGGTTACGACGCCGGCTCCAGCGCCTTCCCCGGCAACCCCGATCCCTACGAGCGCGACGGCTACGCCATCGCCTCGGCCGACCTCGACGGCGACGGCGACGTGGACGTGGTCGTCGCCAACTACGACTACGCCGCGCCCGGCGGCACCGACGGCTCCTCCGGCTTCGCCGTCCTCTTCAACGAGGGCGACGGCGTCTTCGGCGAGCCCGTCCACTACACCTTCACCACGAAGGGCTCCTTCGACGTTGTCGTGGGCGACTTCGATGAGGACGGGCACCCCGACCTCGCCCTCCCCAACTCCGGCCGGATTCTGGGCGAGGACGGCAACACCGTCGTCCTCTTCCGCAACGACGGCACCGGCGCCTTCGCGCTGGCCGGCGAGTTCCTCGTCGGGGAGCGACCGGTGACGCTGGCCGTGGGCGACCTCGACGGCGACGGCCACCTCGACCTCGCCACGGCCAACTCCGGCCGGGACGACACCGGCCGCGAGACGATGAGCGTGCTCTGGGGCGCGGGCGACGGCGCCTTCTCCCCGGCGGAGACCTACTACGCGCCGTACTCGCCCGACCTCATGGGCACGACGGGCATCCAGGTCGGAGACGCCGACGGCGACGGCGACCTCGACCTCATGGTGACGACCGTCGCGAACGGCGTCGCGATGTACTACAACGACGGGGCGCGCGGCTTCGACTTCGCCCACCGCCTCGGGATCTACTGGCGCCCGTTCGACCCCTACTTCGCCGACTTCGACGGCGACGCCGTGCCCGACCTCGCCACGCTCGTGTCGGCGCCGGGCGGGCTCGACCAACTGGCCCTCCTGCCCGGTCTCGCCGGTGCCATCCCGACGGCGCACGAGGACGGCACGCCGGACGTGCCCGTCGCTGAGCTGCCGGACGGCTACGCGATGTCCGCCGGCTATCCCAACCCGTTCAACCCACAGGCTCGCCTCACCCTCCAGCTCACCGAGGCACAGCAGGTCACGGTGTTCGACGCGCTGGGCCGCCGCGTGGCCGTGCTCCACGACGGGATGCTCGCGGCCGAGACGGCACACCCGTTCACGCTCGACGGGGCGGCGTTGCCGAGCGGGCTCTACGTCGTCCGCGCCGTCGGCGAGGCGTTCACGGCCAGCCGGGTGGCGACGCTGCTGAAGTAGCCCTCCCGAAGTGTTCGGGATCCGCCGGCCTACGCAGGGTCCGGCGGATCCCGAGGCTACGCCACGGTGAGGGTGGGCGCCACCGTCACGCCGTGTTCGATGGAGTCGCGCATAGGGGAGTGGCCCCACCCCAGCTCCACCATCTGGCGGAGGGTGGCCCCGTCCGCCTCGCCGGCCTCGGGGTGCTGCTTGAGCGCCTCGAGCATGCCGCCGAGGGCCTCTTCTTCCCCGACGTGAACACCGGTTGGGCCGTCGGCGATGCCGGGGCGATCTGGTTCACGAACGACGGCGGCACGACGTGGACGCAGCAGCCGAGCGGCGTGGCGGCGGCCTTCAACGCCGTCCACGTCCCGACGAGCGAGGAGGGCTGGGCCGTGGGCGACGCCGGGGTCATCGTCCCCTTCACGATGGGCACCACCGCCACCGCTTCCGAGGTTGCCCCGACGGGCTTCCACCTCGAGCCGGCCTACCCGAACCCCTTCAACCCGTCCACGCACCTCCGCTTCTCGCTCGACGCGCCCGGCCCGGTCCGTTTCGCCGTTCACGATGCGCTGGGCAGAGAGGTAGCCCTCCTGGTGGACGCGCCGCTGACGGCCGGGGCGCACGAGGTCGTCTTCGACGCGGGCCGCCTGCCGAGCGGGCTCTACCTGGCGCGGCTGACGGCCGGGGCGCAGACGCAGACCCGCACGCTGACGCCCCTGCGGTAGGCGTTCCGTGCGTCCGGTGCGGCGCCGAGGACGACCGCCTCGGTGGTTTCGTGAAGGTGGTGGGCGCGGTACCGGTCTACGGCGCGAGGTGGCGCGGCCGGGGGGGAAGGCTCGTACCTTTCGCTCTCGATCCGTCATCCCCGACCGCCCATGTCGCTCCGCTCACTCTTCGCCTTTCTCCTCGCCGCCTGCCTCGTCCTCCCCGCCTGCGACACGGGCGAGGAAGACGCGCTCACGGCCGCCTTCTTCGTCGGTGTCTGGGACCTCACCGCCACGCGTGACGGCTCCGGCGACCGCACCGCCGAGGCGTTCGACGTCCTCGACGCCTTCGAGGTCACCTTCAACGACGGCGGCGGCTTCTCCCTCCTCGTCGACCTCGACCAGTCCATCAACGACGAGGGCACGGCGGACACGACCATCCCCGGTGTCTACCAGGTTACCTCCGACGAGCGGCTCGTGCTCCACGTCGGGGCCATCGCGCCGTCGTTCGAAGTGAGCCGAGAGGGCAACGACCGCGTCGAACTCAGCACGGCTTCCGCCGTCGTCAACCAGGTGCTCGCGGCGGCGAGCGTGGACCTGGAGCTGACCGGGACCGTCCGGCTCACGCTGGAGCGCCGCTGACGATGCACCCGGCGCTCCGTGCGCTGTCCTTCCTCCTCGGCCTCACGGCGGCCGTCGGGCAGGCCCAGTCCGGCGCCCTCGCCGGGCGGGTGACGGACGCCGACGGGGCACCCCTGCCGGGCGCGAACGTGCAGGTCCTCGGCACCGCGCTCGGCGCCGCCACCGACGCCGACGGCCGCTTCGCCATCGAGGCCGTCCCGGCCGGGACGTACCGCCTCCGCGCCTCCAGCGTCGGGTACGCGCCGGCCGAGGCCGCGGTCACCGTCGTTCCCGGTCGCCGGGCCGAGGTCGGCTTCGTCCTCCTCGACGCGACCGTCGAGGCGGGCGCGGTCCTCGTCCGCGCCGCGCCGACGGCGACGAAGTCGGACGCGCCCGTGCGGCTCATCCCGCAGGCCGTCGCCGTCGTCCCGGCCCCCGTCCTCGACGCGCAGGCCGCGGGCGACGTCAGCGAGGCCCTCCGCAACGTGTCGGGCGTGGCCGTCGCCGACCGTACGGAGCCTTTCGCGCGGTTCACGCTGCGCGGGTTCCCGGCCGACGGCACCGGCACGTTCCGGCGGAACGGCGTCGAGGTGGCGCACTACCACGACGGGCTCAACGCGAACGTCGAGCGCGTGGAGGTGCTGAAGGGGCCGGCGTCGGTGCTCTACGGCCGGATCGAGCCGGGCGGCGTGGTCAACCTCGTCACCAAGCGGCCTCTCGGCGAGCGCCGCGCCGAGGCCACGGCCGCGCTGGGCGCCTTCGGCGAGGCCCGCGCCGAGGCCGACCTCACCGGCCCGCTCGGGCCCGTCCGCTACCGCGTGATCTCGTCGGCCGAGCAGCGGGGGAGCTGGCGCGGCGGCGTCGAGGAGGACGCCGTGTTCGTGTCGTCGGCGCTGGCGGGCGCGCCGTCCGCGCGCCTCGCGTGGCGCGTCGAGGGCGAGGTGGAGCGGGCGACGGCCGTCCTCGACCCCGGCCTCGCCCTCGCGGGTGCCACGATCCCGGACGACTTCGACGGCGCGCCGTTCTTCGGCGAGGCCGAGGCCGACTACGGCTGGCGGTCCGCCTTCGCCCTCGCCACCCTCGACGCCCAGCTCACCGAGGCCTGGTCGCTCCGCGCAACGGCCTCCGCCGGGCGCTACACCTACGACCGGGGCCGGATCGTGCTCGACAGCCTGCGTGCGGACGGCCTCGTGGCGCGCTCCTTCCGGCGCGAGGTCTCGCGCTACCGCTACCTCCAGAGCGAGACGGCGCTCTCGGGCGATCTCGCCACCGGCCCCGTCCGCCACCGCGTCGCCCTCGGGCTGGAGCTCAACCGCCTCGCCATCGACGTGACGGGGACGGCGCCGCTCCGGGAGGCCGAGGGCGCCGTCTCGTTCGCCGCCATCGCGCCCGTCTCGCTCGCCGATCCGCAGCCGACGGGCCTGCCGGGCGCGGACGACCAGGTGGAGTACCTGAGCGTGGACGGCTCGGGCATCAACGCCGGGCTCTACGCCCAGGAACGCGCGACGGTGCCCCTCGGCGGCGGCCGGCTGCACGCCGTCCTCGCCGGGCGCCTCTCCCGCGTCACCGTCGGGGCGACGTGGTTCGCGCTGGCGGAGACGCCGGACACCCCCGCCGGCGTCAACGAGCGCGACGTGGCGGTGACGGCGTTTACGCCCGGCGGCGGGCTGATCTACGAGCCGGCCGAGGCGCTCGCCCTGTACGTCAGCGGCGGGCGTTCCTTCAACCCCGTCTTCCAGCAGGTCGACGCCGAGGGCCACCCGTTCGAGCCCACGCTCGGCGCGCAGGTCGAGGCCGGGGCGAAGGCGGACCTGCTCGGCGGCCGGCTCGCCGCGACACTCGCCGCCTACCGCCTCACGAAGCGGAACGCGATCACGCGCGAGCCCGGCGGCTTCTACGTCCAGACCGGCGCGCAGCGCAGTCGGGGCGTCGAGGTGGACCTCCTCGGTACACCCACCGAGGCGGTCACGGTGGCGGCGAGCTACGCCTTCACCGACGCCGTCGTGATCGAGGATGCGCTGTACCCGGCGGGCGCGCGGCTACCGGGCGCGCCCCGCCACAGCGGCAGCGTCTGGGCGCGCTGGTCCGCCCGAGGCGGGGCGCTGGCCGGGCTGGACCTGAGCGGCGGCGTCTTCGCCGTCGGCCCGCGCTTCGGTTCGCTGGCGAACGAGGTCGAGGCACCGGGCTACGCGGTCGTGGACTTGGGTGCGGCGTACACGGTGAGGCCGGGGTTGCGCGTGCAGGCCGTCGTCACCAACGCGCTCGACGCGCGGTACGTCGTCAGCGCCGAGCGGCGGGGCGGGGAGGAGGCGCCGCTGGTCGTCGCGTGGCCGGGGGCGCCCCGGGGCTTCCGGCTCCGGGTGACGACGCGGCTCTGAGCAGATTACGCCGCCGTGAGGTCGGCCAGGCGGAGGCCCTCCATCTGAATGCGTTGCGCCAGCTCGGCGAGGGACGTCCGCTCGAACATCGCGCGGACGCGCTCGCGGGCCGGCGCCCACCCGGCGTGGAGCGGGCACGGGCGCTGGACGCCGCAGCCCGGCAGGCCGAGCACGCATTCCTCGAAGACCGCCGGGCCGTCGAGGAGCAGGACGATCTCGCTCAGCTTGATCCGCTCGGCCGGGCGCGCGAGGCGGACCCCGCCGTGCGGCCCGCGCGTGGAGTCGAGCAGCCCGCCCTGAATGAGCACCTGGGCGATCTTGGCGAGGAAGTGGTACGGGATGCCCAGCGCCGTGCTCACCTCGCGGATCGGGACGTAGCCGGCCGCTGTGGTCGTGGCCAGGTGCAGGGCGGCGCGGAGGCCGTACTCGCAGCTTTTCGAGAGGAGCATAGCGGGGAGGCAAGGCTCCGTGCAGACGCGGGCTGGGAGGATTGATTAAGGAGGGGCCACTCCTAAATCCGCTTCGGGTTCCCGTACCCGCTTCGCCGGAGATCGGGCTCGGTGTGGGGCTGCCGCTGGCCCACCCACGCGGCACCGGTTCATCCGCAAGGACTTTTGACCCGGCTCCGGCACGAACCGCCGTACTTTAGCGCCCTCTCGGAGGGGTGGCAGAGTGGTCGAATGCGGCGGTCTTGAAAACCGCTGTGCCGCGAGGCACCGGGGGTTCGAATCCCTCCCCCTCCGCCGATCCGGCGTCAACCCCTCGTACGCTCATCGAGGGAGCGGGGCCGGCGGAACTCACGGTCTCGCCGTTCGCGGGATGGTCTGGACGTCGCCGACGAGGAACGATGGGCCGATGGGAAGGAAGGCGAAGAGCAACCGGGGCGGCTCGCCCGGCCCCTCGAACGTGACGCGGAGGGCGTGCCACCACCCCTCCTTGTCCATCAGCGACTCGTATCCGACGACGGTGTGCCCTTCGGCCACGGCGAGCAGCGCCCGGAGGCTCTCGAGGAGGCCGGCGACATAGCGGCGCTCGGCCTCGTCGGAAGGGTCGGCCGGCGCTTTCCAGGCCCGCTCCGCGTCCCGCCCGCGCGCGACGACGAGAGGGGCGAACGTCTCCGGGGTGGTGCTCTCGTCCCGAGCCGCGTCGAGGAGGGCCTCGAAGGTGGCCACGAGGGTCGGCGGCGGTGCCGCACCCTCGGCGGCGTCGGTCTTCACGTCGGCGAGGCGGTGGATGCCGTTGAGGTCGGCGAAGACGAGGAGGACGAAGGTGGCGTTCGGCAGGTCCTCGAACAGGAGGTGGTGGATGTCTCCATGCGGGCTCTCCGAGACGGCGTAGTGCGGGTGGAGGGCCGCCGCCGTGCTGCCCTCGTCGAAGAGGTGCCGGAGGCGCGCGAGCTTCCACTCGGCCAGGACACGGTGGAGGGCGAGGGTCCCGTCGCACGGGACGGTCGCCGGGCCCTCCTGCGCAGTTGGGGGGCAGGCCACGAGGGGCAGCGCCGCCTCGATGTCGCCCAGGTGGGCGAGCGTGGTGAGGAACTCGAACGTAGTGGCGACTTCTTCCTCGTCGCGTACTGCCTGGGCGTGGGCGGGGACGACGAGGCTTGCGGCGAGCACGAGCGAGAAAAAGAGTACGCGCATGAGGGATCCGGGGGCTTCGGGCCGCCGAAGATAGGCCCGTAGGGCAGGGGGGCGGGAGGTCATTCTGCGGCCTCTCCGGATCGGAGGTCGAACCGGAAGAGCCGCTCTGCCGCAGGAGCGGGTTTCCGGGAAGCCATCAAGCCAACGGTGCCGCGCTGTAACAACGACGGAGCGTGCCCGTCAAAGGGCACCGTCCCCCCGGACCCGACGGGGCTCGCCGCTGAGCCCGCTCACCCCTGTCTTCTCGGATTCATGCCGCGATCGTTCCGCGTTCTTGCCGTCCTGTGTCTCGCCGGGATCACGCCGGCGCTGCCCGCCGCCGCCCAGCGGGTCATCACCTTCGACGAGGCCATTCGGCTCGGCCTCGATCAGAGCCCCGACCTCCGCGACGCCCGCCTCGGCGACGAGGCCGCCTCGCTCAACGTGGCCTCGGCGCGGGCCGACGTGCTCCCGCTCCCGTTCGTGAGCGCCTCCGTCACGCCATCGCAGCGCTACGGCCTCGCCTTCGACCAGACGACGGGGCAGCTGACCTCCCAGACGAGCGAGTCGGTCAACCTCGGCCTCAACGCGACCGTGGACCTCTTCGACGGCTTCCGCGACCGGCGGCTCCTCGACCAGGCCCGCCTGCAGCGCCAGGCCGCGACGTTCTCGCTGGAGCGGACGCGCCAGCAGGTCGTCTTCGACGTGGCGAGCCGGTTCCTCCAGGTTCTCCTCGACGGCGAGATCGTCCGCATCCGCGAGGAGAACCTGGAGGCGCAGCGGCAGCTGCTCGACCAGATCGACGCGCTCGTCGAGGAGGGCGTGCGCGCCCGCGCCGACCTCTTCAGCCAGCAGGCCGCCGTGGCCCAGGCCGAGCTGGCGCTGCTCCAGGCCCAGCAGGCCGTGGACCTCGCCACGACCCAGCTCGTCGAGGTCCTCCAGCTCGATCCCTTCGGGGACTACGTCTTCGCCGCGCCGCCGGTGGACCCCGCCCGCCTGGAGGAGGAGCCCGTCTCGCTCGATGCGTTGCTGCGGGCAGCCTACGACCGCCGGCCCGACCTCCGCGCGCAGGAGCAGCAGATCGAGGCGGCCCGCGCCGGCGTCGGCGTGGCGCGCAGCGGGCGTCTCCCGACGGTGAGCCTCTCGGGCGGCATCGGCACCGGCTACTCCAGCCTCCAGCAGCAACTCGTCAGCGGCGGGGAGACGATCTTCCTGCCCGTCACGACGGCCTCCGGCGAGCCCATCCTCGTGGACGGCCAGCCGTTCTCGTTTCCCTCGCAGACGGATCCCGTTCTGGAGACGACCCCGATCTTCAACCAGTTCGCCGACAACCGGGGCGGCAGCATCGGCCTGTCGATCTCCATTCCGATCTTCGACCGGTTCCAGACGCGCCGCCAGGTGCAGCAGGCCGAGATCGAGGTGCGCCGCGCCGAGATCCAGGAGGACCGCCTCCGCCAGCGCATCGCCACCGAAGTGCGCCAGGCCGTGATTGACTACCGCAACGCCGCCAAGCAACTCGACGTGACCGAAGCGCAGGTGGCCGCCGCCGAGGCGGCCGTGCAGGCGGAGCAGGACCGGTTCGAGCTCGGCGCCGGCACGCTCGTCGCGCTGGAGCAGGCGCGGGCGCGGCTCGTCGAGGCCGAGGCGGCCCGCGCCCAGGCCACCTACGAGCTGCTCTTCCGGCGCGCCCTGATCGACCTCGCGCAGGGCACGCTCGACCCGGCCTTCGACCTCTTCGAGTAATCCGTCCGAGTATTCCGTCCGAGTATTCCGTCCGAGTATTCCGTCCGAGTA
>CAZOJJ010000002.1:112820-134077 GCA_964580105.1 uncultured Rhodothermales bacterium
TCCGTCCGAGTATTCCGTCCGAGTATTCCGTCCGAGTATTCCGTCCGAGTACGCCGTTTCGCGTACACCGTCTCTCACCCACTCAGCCCGTTGCCCCATGGCCAAGTCGCGCGCAGAAGCGCCCGCGTCGAACCCGACCAAGAAGATCCTGCTCGTCCTCGGTGGCCTCGTCGGCCTGATCGTCCTCATCGCCCTCGTCTCGAAGGCGCTGGGTGGCAAGGAGGAGGGCGTCGAGGTGGAGACGGCCCAGGCCCAGGTGCGCTCCATCACGCAGACCGTGACGGCCTCGGGCCAGGTGCGCCCCGAGGTCGAGGTCGCCATCTCGTCCGACGTCTCCGGCGAGATCGTCTTCCTCGGCGTCGAGGAGGGGGACTACGTCGAGCGCGGGCAGCTGCTCGTCCGCGTCCAGCCGGACTTCTACGTGGCGCAGCGGGAGCAGGCCGAGGCCGGCGTGCTCAGCGCCCGCGCCGAGGCCGCCCGCGCCGAGGCCGACATCGAGCGGGCGCGCGTGGAGCAGCGCCGCGCGCAGGCCGAGCTCGAGCGCGTCCGCGCGCTCGTCGAGCGCGGGGCCGTCGGCCGGGCCGAGCTGGAGGCGGCGCAGGCCGCCGCCGAGAACGCCGACGCGGCCGTGACCATCGCCCAGGCCAACGCCCGCGCGGCCGAGTACCGCGTCCAGAGCGCGCGCGCGAGCGCCCAGCAGGCCGGCCAGCAGCTGGCCCGGACGAGCATCTACGCGCCCATGAGCGGGACGGTCAGCCAGCTCAACGTCGAGCTCGGCGAGCGCGTCGTCGGGACGGCCCAGATGAGCGGCACCGAGATCATGCGGATCGCCGAGCTCGACCGGATGCAGCTCGAGGTGGACGTGAACGAGAACGACGTCGTCAACATCGAACTGGCCGACTCCGCCCGCATCGAGATCGACGCGTACCCCGACCGGCCGCTACGCGGGTCGGTCACGCAGATCGCCAACTCCGCCCGCGTCTCCGGCCTCGGCACGCAGGACCAGGTGACCAACTTCCCCGTCGAGGTCAAGATCCTCGCCGCCAGCGACGTGGACGAGGGCGCGACCCAGGCCGCCGTGCTGGCCGACGAGGAGCGCCCGGCGCCCGAGCGCGGCCCCGTCCTCCGCCCCGGCATGAGCGGGACGGTGGACATCTACACCCGCACCGTGCCCAACGCCGTCGTCGTGCCCATCCAGGCCGTCACCGTCCGCGATTTCAACGAGATCCGCCGCCGCCAGGCGCGCGAGCAGGGAGGCGAGGACGCCGACTCGCTCGCCGCCGCCGTCCCGGAGGAGGAAGACCTCCGCCGCGTCGTGTTCGTCGTCGAGGAGGGCAAGGCCGTCATGCGCGAGGTCGAGACCGGCATCCAGGACGAGACGCACATCGAGATCATCCGGGGCGTCGGTGCCGGCGATACCGTCGTGACCGGGCCGTTCCGCCTCCTCCGCACCGAACTCAACGATGGCGACGTCGTGCGGACCCGCGACGGCGCGCCCGGTCGGTGAGAAATCGGAGGACAGAAAGCCCTACGGAATCAGCAGACGCGCATGACGGTGGAAAGCCTCCAGCCCACGACTCGCCCTTCCCAGCCCCCGGCCGCCTCGCCCATCATCACGGTCGAGGAGGTCTGGAAGACGTACCGGATGGGGACGCAGCACGTCCACGCCCTGCGCGGCCTCTCGCTGGAGGTCCAGCGCGGCGAGTACGTCGCCATCATGGGGCCGTCGGGCTCGGGGAAGTCCACGCTGATGAACATCATCGGCTGCCTGGACTCTCCCACGCGGGGCCGCTACGTCCTCAACGGCCGTGACGTGAGCCGGCTCTCGGACAACCAGCTCGCCGAGGTGCGCAACCACCAGATCGGGTTCGTCTTTCAGACGTTCAACCTGCTCCCGCGCCAGAACTGCCTCCAGAACGTGGAACTCCCGCTGGTCTACGCCGGGATGCCGGGCCGGGAGCGCCGCCGCCGCGCCGCCGAGGCGCTCGAGGCCGTCGGCCTCGGCGACCGCATGGACCACAAGCCGAATGAGCTCTCGGGCGGGCAGCGCCAGCGCGTGGCCGTGGCCCGCGCGCTCGTCAACGACCCCGCCATCCTGCTGGCCGACGAGCCCACCGGCAACCTCGACACGGCCACCTCGGAGGAGATCATGCGGCTCTTCGAGCAGCTCTACCGCCGCGGCCACACGCTGCTGGTGGTCACGCACGAGGACGACATCGCCCACCACGCCCGCCGCATCGTCCACCTCCGCGACGGGCTCGTCGAGAGCGACGAGGCCGTCGCCGTGCCGACCCTGGCCACGGCCACCGAGGCCGACCTGCTGGCGACGAACGCGGACGACGAGGCGGGCTGAACCCGTCGCCGGGCGGCGTACAGGAAGGCGGGGTGGAGGCCGGATGAAGCGACGGTGCATCCGCGCCGACGGCCCGCGATCCGCGAAACCGACGGCCGATACCGTCGTGGACCGGCCCGCCTGCCAGGACGACCTCGCCGGGGGCGACCGGCCTTCTCCACACGGCCGCTCGTCCCCGTTTGCTATCCCGCCCGCTCGTGCCCGCCTTCCTCGACGCGCTCGTCGCCGCGTTCCTGCCGCTGTTCGTGGCGATCAACATCCCCGGCATCCTCCCGCTCTACATCGGGATGACCGAGACGCTGGACCGGCGCTCCCGCCAGTCGCTCCTCGTGCGGGCGCTCACGGCGGCCTTCGTCCTCGCCGTGCTCATGCTCTTCGCAGGGGAGGTGATCTTCCGGACCCTCGGCATTACCGTCAACGACCTTCGTGTGGGCGGCGGACTGATTCTGCTCACCATCGCCATCACGGACCTCGCCTTCGGCGACCTCAAGAAGCGGCGCGGCGGGAAGGACCTGAAACGAAGCCAGCAGGCGATGGCCGAGAGCGAGGGGGACGGCGGCGAGCCGGAGCTCTCGGTCGTGCCCCTGGGCATCCCGCTCATCATCGGGCCCGGCGCCATCACGACGATCCTCATCGCCGAGGGACAGTACGGCTACCCGCCCACGCTCCTGAGCATCGTCCTCAACATGCTGCTCGTGTTCGTGGTGTTTACGTTCGGCCCGGCGCTGATGCGCTTCGCCGGGCCGAGCACGTCGAAGGCCGTCGCGAAGGTGGCGAGTCTGTTCCTCGCCGCCATCGCCGTGGCGATGATCCGCGCCGGCATCACCGGCATACTGGCCGGTTGAAGGAGGCACGGGGAAGTGGGAAGTTAGAAGCGCCTGCGCGGCGTCCTTCCTCCCTCCACACCCCTTCCTGCCCGTGTACCCTTCCGTCGAAGTCCGCTGGTTCTTCCCGGGTGAGGCGCCGCCGGAGGCCCACGCCTGGTTCGACGCGCTGGGCGCGCCGGTGGGCCTCGAAACGCGGACGGACCGCTACCTCGTCCCGGCCTCGGCCGACGCGCCGGGCGTCAAGCTCCGCGAAGGTCGTCTCGAAGTGAAGGCGCCGACCGCCGGGCCGGCGCCGGTGCGGCTGCGTCCCGGTGTGGAGGGGTGGCTGGAGGCGTTCCGCAAGTGGAGCTTCCCGCTCGGGCCGGACGCCGAGGCGCCCGAGGCGGGCTGGGTGGACGTGGCGAAGGCGCGCCGCCTCCGCCGCTTCCTCGTGACCGACAAAGGGCTGCGTCCGGTGCCGCCCCGGACGCCGGGTACCGGATGCGACGTCGAACTCGGCACCGTCCGCCTCGGTGCCGGCGTGGGGTGGACCGTCTGCCTCGAAGCCTCGGGGCCGACCGACGAGGCGCGCCGGGCCGCCCTGCTGCGGGTGGCCGCCGAGGTCTTCGCCGGGGACGCTCCCATGCTGGACGCCGCCCACAGCGAGGGCTACGTCGGCTGGCTGGCGCGGGAGGCCGGGTAGCCGGTCGGGAAAGCGGACGGTTAGAGGAGGTTGTGGAAGACCTTCTGGACGTCCTCGTCCTGCTCCAGCTTGTCCACCAGCTTCAGCACCTCCTCGGCCTGCGCCTCGGGGAGCTCGACCGCCGCCGCCGGGATCCACTCGACCTCGGCGCTGACGGGGGTGATGCCGCGGTCTTCGAGCGCCTTCTGCATCGCACCGAACTCGGCGAAGGCGCAGCGCGCCACGAGCGTCGGCTCGCCCTTCTCGCCCGTGCCCTCGCCCATCTCCTCCAGGCCGTGGTCGATCAGGTCCAGCTCCAACGCGTCCTGGTCGATCCCCTCCGGGTGGAGCGTGAAGACGCCCATCTTCTGGAACTGGAAGGCCACGCTCCCGCTCGTGCCGAGGTTGCCGCCGCCCCGGTTGAGCGCCGCGCGGATGTTGGCGACGGTGCGCGTGGGGTTGTCGGTGGCGGCCTCGATGAGGATGGGGACGCCGTGGGGGCCGTAGGCCTCGTAGAGGATTTCCTCGTAGTCCGCCAGGTCGCGGCCCTGGGCGCGCTTGATGGCGGCCTCGACCTTGTCCTTGGGCATGTTGACGCTCTTCGCGTTCTGGAGCACGCGGCGGAGCGCCGGGTTGTTGGCCGGGTCCGGCCCACCCGCCCGCACGGCGATGACGATGTCCTTGCCGATGCGCGCGAACTGCTTGGCCATCCGGTCCCAGCGGGCGAACATGGTGGCCTTGCGGGTCTCGAAGATGCGTCCCATGGGCGTAGGCAATGGCTCTATGGAGAAGCTACCCGTTCCGTCATCCCCGACGTGACCGGGAACGCGAAGCTTCCCGCAGGAATCCAGACCGTGCCCTTCGCTTAGCTGGATTCCCGCCTTCGCGGGAAGGACAGCCGTGAGGGGATCGAGCGGCTCGACAGAGCATGGGCAATTCAGGTCGAGTGCCGGCGGCACCGCGCCGTCGGCACGCCGAAGCTAGCGCCGAAGCAAGCGCCGGGGCGGATGGGCGTCTGCGGATTTGGCGTTCAGGCGAACGGGCCGGCTTACCACCCCTCGCGCTCGCGCAGCCGGACGACGTGCGCCACGTGGTGCCGACCGTGCCAGGCGTACATCCCGACGGTCTTGTCGAGGCGGTTCACGCCCGAGACGGGGTGGAGGAACGTCCGGGCCAGCGCCTCGCGGTCGAGCGCGCGGATCAGGCCCGTCCAGCGCGCGTGCAGCGCCTCCAGAAACGCCAGCGCCGTCTCGACGGGCACGGCGTGCGTGTCGGGCAGCGAGGCCCAGCCGTCCTGGTCGTAGGCCTTGATCGGGGGGGCGTCCTCGGTCAGCGCCCACTTGAAGCGGACGAAGGCGTTGAGGTGGCTGTCCGGGACGTGGTGGACGACCTGCCGCACGGTCCATCCGTCCGGCCGGTAGGGCGTGTCGAGCTGGGCGTCGTCGAGGCCGGCGACGGCGGCGCGGAGCTGCTCGGGCAGCGCGTCGAGGTCGGCCGTCCAGCCGGCGAGGTCGGCCTCGGTGACGGGGCCGTCGTGGGTGAAGCGGCCGATGGGGTAGCAGAGGTCGTCCATGTAGGCGCGAAAAGAGGGGAGGCGAGAAGGTACGTGCCGCGCTCAGATCCCCGCGCCGCCGGTGACCTCCAGCGTGTGCCCCGTCACGTACCCCGCCAGCGGCGAGGCCATCAGCACGATGCCGCCCGCGGCCTCCTCGTCCGTCCCCGGCCGCCCCAGCGGGTTCGCCGTGAACGCGCGCCCGCGCGCCGCCTCGGGGATGCCCTGCACGACCTCGTGGCCCGCCACCTCCACCGTTTCGCCCGTCTCCTTCGGCCGCGTCATCCGCGTGTCGATGAACCCGAAGGCAACGGCGTTGCACCGGATGCCGAACCGGCCCCACTCCTTCGCCACCGTCTTCGTCAGCCCCACGACGCCCATCTTGGCCGTGGCGTAGTTGGCCTGCCCCACGTTGCCGTGCAGGCCCGAGGTGGACGAGACGTTGACGATGACGCGGTTCTCGGAGAACGGCCGGCCGGCTTCGAGCTCGGCCTTGGCGGGGGCGCGGAGGTGCTTCGCCGCCGCGCGGATCATCCGGAACGGCGCGAACGTGTGGATCTCCATGATGCGCAGCCACTGCTCGTCGGTCATCGTGTGGAGCATCCCATCCCACAGGAAGCCCGCGTTGTTGACGAGCACGTTGAGCTTGCCGAAGTGCGCCACGGCCGTGTCGAGCAGGCGCTCCGGGAAGCCGTCCTCGGTCACGCTGCCGGGCACGGCCAGCGCCGCCCCGCCCACCTCGGTGATGGCGGCGGCGGTCGCTTCGGCCGGCTCCGCGTCGAGGTCGTTGACGACGACGGAGGCGCCGAGGCGGGCGAACAGCCGCGCCGTGGCCGCGCCGATCCCGCGGCCGGCTCCGGTGACGACGACGACCTGGTTCTCGAAGAGCTGCATGGGACGTAGAGGAATCGAGGCGAGGAAGAAAGAAGGAGCGGAAGATATCGGCGCGGCCCGGGACGACGGCGCGCTATCCGTCCTCTGCCTTCCGTCCACCGTCCTCGGCCCTCCGGTAGTCCACGGCGCGGAGGGTGCCGTCTGCGGCCCGGAGGTGCGTCTCCATGCCGGGCACGACGTCGGTGTTCTGGGCCGAGGCGCAGCGCCAGCCGCCGGCCGTCCGGTGGACGACGAACGAGAAGATCGTCGTGCGCGGTCCGGGCGCGGGTTGGTCGCCCGGCGGCGACTGGCCCGTCAGGCGCATCCGGGCGTGGACGACGGCCACGTCGTCGCGGAGGCGCTTGACGGTGACGCGCTGGAGGGTGAGCGTTGAGTCCGGGAAGATGACGGAGAGGCCGTAGGCGTGGGCCCGGCGGATGGCCTCGCGGTCGTGCCACCACAGGCCGGTCACGTTGACGAACTCGGCGTCCTCGTCGAACAGCGCCGCCAGCGCGTCGGCGTCGCGGCGCATCCAGGCCTCCACCCAGCGCGTCGCGATGGCCTCGGGCCGGTCGAGGGGCGGATGGTCAGAAGGCATTGGGTAGTCGGCATGGGTTTCGGGCCCTCACCCGTGTCGTCCTTCGGCTCCGACTGCCCGAGCCTCCGCTCAGAATGACAGGGGGAGGAGAACGGAGTCACGCCGGCAGCAGCAGCGTCAGCGCGTCGGCGACGAGCGCGGGCCGGTCGTTGTCCTCGATCTCGACCGTGTTCTGCGTCGTGAGCAGCCAGCCCTCGCCTTTCGGCTCCACCGCCGTCACGGCCACGCGCGTGCGGAGGCGCGCGCCCGGCGGTACGGGCGCGAGGAAGCGGACCCGCTCGTAGCCGTAGTTGAGCACGCGGCCGACGCCCTCGGGCACCACGCCCACCTCGGCGCGCATGGCAGGGAGGAGGCTGAGCGTGAGCAGGCCGTGGGCGATGGTCGTGCCGGTCGGGCTCTCCCTCGCCGCGCGCTCGGCGTCTACGTGGATCCACTGGTGATCGCCTGTGAGGTCGGCGAAGCGGTCGATGTCGTCCTGCGTGACGGTGCGCCAGGGCGAGACGCCGAGTTCGTGGCCGACGAGCGGCGTGAGGGTGTCGAGCGAGAGGTCAGGCATCGTCGGCGGTGGGCAGGACGGCGCGGAGCGCGTCGGGGAGGGGAGCGGGGCGGCCGTCGGTGTCGACCCACACGAGGCGGGCCTCGCACGTGGCGTAGACCGTCTCCGGGTCCTCTTCCAGCGTCAACTCGTAGCGGTGCACGAACGACGAACGCCCCGGCGGCGCGCCGTAGGTCCTGACGAGGGCCGTAGCGGGGAAGTGGACCGGCCGCTTGAACTCGGCGCTCGTCGCCGCGAGGATGGGCGCGCCGTCCTCGGGCCAGCCCTCCGGCAGCGCCGCGAAGAGCGCGTCGATGCGGGCCTGCTCGAAGTAGCGAAAGAAGAGCGTGTTGTTGACGTGGCCGAAGGCGTCCATGTCGCCCCAGCGGACGGGGATGCGCGAAGTGTGCAGCAGCTTCATGGTACAGGGTGCGGGAGGCCGGGGCCGGGCTGGAAGCCGCGAGGGTTCTGCACCCTGCATCCCGTACCTCGAACCCTAATAGAGCGACGTGTTGAACACCGGGCGGTGCTTCCGGACGACCGGGTCGGCCTCGCCGAGGGTCTGGAAGAGAGCGACGCACGCCTTCCGCGCGCCGTCGTCCTCGTAGCCCCGGTCGCGCTGGACGACGTGGATGAAGCGGTCGAGCGCGGCGTCTACGTCGCCGGCGCGGAGGGCGCGGAGGGCTCCGGCGTAGGCGTCGCGGACGGGCGCCTCGGGGAGGTCGTCGGGGTCCCGGCGGAGGAGCACGGCGAGGGTGCGGACGCCCTCGGCCTCGGGCCGCGCGAGGTCGGCCGTCAGGTCGGCCGCGCGCTCCGGATCCTCGAACACCACGAGGCGGGCGAGGTGGAGGCGGGCGGCATCGGCCGTGGGGCCGGCGGGTTCTTCCGCGAGGACCGATTCGAGGAGGGGGCGGGCGGCGTCGCGGTCGCCCTCGGCCAGCAGGGCCTCCGCCCGCGCGAGCGCCTTCTTGGCGGCGCTCGGGAGGTGCCGGCCGAGCCACTGGCGAACGGCGGGCTCGGGCAGCACGCCGGTGAACTCGGCCGCGACCTCTCCGTCCACGAACAGCTTGACGGCGGGGATGCCCCGAACGCCGTAGCGCGCCGCAAGCTCCGGGCGCGCGTCGGCGTCCACCTTGACGAGCGTCCAGCGGTTCGCGTGTGCGCGCTCCTCCTCGGCCAGCCGTTCGAGGATGGGGCCGAGGACGCGGCAGGGTCCGCACCACGCCGCCCAGAAGTCGACGAGGACGGGCCGGGCCCGGCTCGCCTCAATCACGTCGTTCTCGAAGTCGAGGGTGGCGGTGGTAGAGGAGCCGAAGGGGGTGTCGAGCATGGCGAAGAAGCGGGGAAGGCGCGAGACAGGGCCGGACGGATGTGTAACTTTGCGCAGATTCGGCGCCGCGCCGGCTCGCGCCGTTCCGCGCCCGTCTTCTTCCGACCGCTTCCCCTCGTTGTTCCCCGCCCGCTGATGCGCGCCGCGCTCCTCCTGCTCGCCCTCCCCCTCGCCCTCGTCGCCTGTACGCCCTCGGAGGTCGAGGAGACGGACACGACCGCGACGGCCGACGGCTACGACCCCGCCACCGACTCGCTCCGCTTCCCCGGCGAGGTCCACCTCCGCAACCTCCGCCAGCTCACCTTCGGCGGCAACAACGCCGAGGCCTACTGGAGCTTCGACGACCGCCAACTCATCTTCCAGAGCGACTGGAGCGCGATCAACCCGCAGGGCTGCGACCAGCAGTTCGTCATGAACGCCGACGGCTCCATGGTGGGCGACTCGGCCCAGTACGCGCTGGTTTCGACGGGTCGGGGCCGGACGACCTGCGGCTACTTCCTCGCCGACGGCCGCATCGTCTACGCATCCACGCACGAGGGCGGCCCGGACTGCCCGACCTCCAGCGCCGACCGCACCGACCGCTACGTCTGGGACATCTTCCCCACGTTCGACATCTACGTGGCCAACGCCGACGGCTCCAACCCGCAACTCCTCATCGGCGGCGAGGGCTACGACGCCGAGGCGACGGTCTCGCCCGACGGCCGCTACGTCGTCTTCACCTCCACGCGTGACGGCGACCTCGACCTCTACCGCTACGATCTCGAGACGGGCGAGACGCTCCGCCTCACCGACGCGCTCGGCTACGACGGCGGCGCCTTCTTCTCGCCCGACGGCTCCAAGCTCGTCTGGCGCGCGAGCCGCCCCGAGGGCGAGGACGCCGAGCGCTACCGGGCGCTCCTGGCGCAGCACGCCATCGAGCCCGGCGCGCTCAACCTGTTCGTCGCCAACGCCGACGGCTCGGACGCACGGCAGATCACCGACCTCCCCGGCGCCAACTGGGCGCCCTTCTTCCACCCCTCGGGCGAGAAGATCCTGTTCTCGTCGAACCACCACACCCTCGATCAGGGCGGGCGCGAGTTCGACCTCTTCCTCGTCGGCCTCGACGGCACCGGCCCGGAGCGCGTCACCTACAGCGGCACGTTCGACGCCTTCCCGATGTTCTCCTTCTCGGGCGACAAGCTGGTCTTTGCCTCCAACCGCCGCGCCGACCGCCGGCCCAGCCGCGACACCAACATCTTCGTCGCCGACTGGGTCGAGACGCCGACCGCGGTGGATTCGGCGTTCCAGTCGGTCGTGCCCGCCCCGCCCGCCTCGATGGAGCGATGAAACGGCCTGCCCTCCTGCTCGTCCTGGCACTGATCGGGACCGGATGCGCCGAGCGCCCGTCGGAGGACGCCCCGGCACCGGACGATTCGCCTTCCGTCGAGGACGCCCACGTCAGCTACACGCTGCGCGGCGTGTTCCGCGGCGCGCTCCACGACGGCGAGGCCGCATCCATCGATCACGAGGCCCTCGAAGGCATCATGCCCGCCATGCGGATGGACCTCCGCGTGGCCGACCCGGCCCTGCTCGACGGGCTTCGCCCCGGCGCCCCCATTCGTTTCCGAATGGAGGACCGTGGCTTCGGCTTCCGCATCACCGAGGTGGAGCCGCTCCCGCCGGGCACGGTGCTGGATCTCGCCCCGGACAGCGCGGCAGCGGATCGGCCGAGCGGCACGCGGTAGGCCGGGACGGTTGTCGAGGCCGGCGAAAGAGCGGTAGTTTAGACGTTATCTAAACTGTGCTCTCGATGCTCGCCCTTCTCCTCGCGCTCACCTTCGCCTCTTCTCCGGCTCCGGTCGTCGCTCCTGCCCCCGATACGACGGGGACGCCCGGCCTCCTCGTGATGGCGCACGGGGGCGACGCCGCATGGAACGCGTCCGTGGAGGCGGCCGTCGCGCCGCTGCGCCGCCGCTACCCCGTAGCCGTCGCCTTCGGCATGGCCGATCCGCGCACGCTCGATCAGGCCCTCGACTCCCTCGCGGCGCACGGCGTCGAGCGCGTGGCCGTCGTCCGCCTGTTCCTCGACGGCCGGTCGTTTCTGCACCAGACGGAGTTCCTCCTCGGTCTCCGGCCGGACCCCCCCGCCGAGCCGCTCCTGCACGGGCCCCACCATGCGGGCGGGCACGGCCCTGCCTCCGAGGCGCTGGCCCCGCTGCCGCACGGGATGGCCGTTGCGCTGTCGCCGGAGGGGCTGATGCAGGCGGAAGAGGTGGGGGCCATCCTCGCGGCGCGCGCTCGCGCGGTGAGCGACGATCCCGCGCGGGAGTCGGTCCTCGTGCTCGCCCACGGGGCCGGCGACGACACCGAGGACGCCCGGTGGATCGCGGCCGTCGAGCACCTCAGCGGCTCCCTTCGGGACGGATTCCACAGCGTGCGCATCGAAACGCTCCGCGAAGACTGGCCGGCGCGCCGGCCCGACGCCGAGCGGCGCATCCGCGCCTTCGTCGAGGCGGAGGTGGGGGAGGGGCGCACCGTGCTGGTCGTTCCGTTCCGGCTGGCCGGATTCGGGCCGTACCACGCCGTCCTCGACGGGCTCTCCTACCGCGCGAACGAGACGGGGCTGCTCCCGCACGAGGCCGTGACGACCTGGATCGAAAGGCAGTACCGTGCGCTGACGGCGCAGCTGGACGCCGCTAGCGCCGCAGGCTGAGGCCCGCTCCCAGCAGCGCATCGGGCGCGGCCTCGGTGAGTCCGATGGCCCCGTGCACGTCGAGCTGGATCGTCGGGGCGAGGAGGAAGGTGTAGCCGTGGTGGAGAAGGAGGGCCGCGTCCCTCTCCGGCTCCACCGACACGGCCGCCTCGACGAACGTACCGACCCGTTCCGCCGGCCCCAGCCCGGCGACGAGCGTGGCGCCCCGGCTCAGGCCGCCCTCGGCCCGGCCCACCTCGCCCTGCATCCCGAGGCCGACCGGCCCGACCTCGCGCCCGGCGATCAGGATCAGAAGCGGATCGACGCGCCCGCTGCTGAGGGCGTCCTCGCCAAGGGGCAGCGAGGCCTCCAGGATGGCCGCGAGGTCCCAGCCGCCCGCCGGGCCGAACTGGACCTTCGCTCCGAGCGAGGCGTCGCCCAGCCCCTCGACGGCGCCGGCCGAGTAGTCCGGCAGGCCGACGCGGAGCTCGGCGCGACGGACCGGCGCCCAGCGGATCAGCAACGCCGGGCCCGAGGTCACCTCGCCGTCGCCCGTGCGCGTCCACGTCAGGCCGCTCTCGAACTGGACGGTGCGCGGGGGGACGGCCACGGCGCTCTCGGTGAAGTCGGGCCGGTCGGTGACGAGAGAGGCCTGCAGAGGGGCCTGCAGAGGGGCCTGCAGAGGGGCCTGCAGAGGGGCCTGCGCGCGGGCCGAGAGCGCCAGGAGGGCGAAGAGCAGGAGGAGGCGAAACATTCGGGCGGGCGAAGGCTTGTTTTAGGCGAAGCTAAACTTTAGTTTGGCAACCGTCAACCTTTGCCGACCCGTTCGCCGATGCACACCGCCGCCGTCGAGGATTACCTCAAGACGATCTACGACCTCGCCCGGGGTGGGCGGCCCGTGACGACCTCGGCGCTGGCCGAGCGCCTCGGCGTCGCGCCCGCCTCGGTCACGGGGATGGTCAAGAAGCTGGCCGAGATGAAGCTGCTCGCCCACGAGCCCTACAGGGGCGTCGCGCTGACGGCGGCCGGGCGGCGCATCGCCGTCGAGGTCATCCGGCACCACCGGCTCGTCGAGACCTACCTCCACCAGGCGCTCGGCGTGCCGTGGGACGAGGTCCACGCCGAGGCCGAGAAGTGGGAGCACGTGCTCTCCGAGGAGATGGAGGCCCGCATGGACGCCGCGCTCGGCCACCCGACCACCGACCCCCACGGCGCGCCCATCCCCTCGCCCGACCTCGTGCTGGAGGAGCCGGATCACCCGCCGCTGGCGCGCCTCACCGACGGCCAGCGCGGCGCCGTCGCCGAGGTGAGCGACGACGACGCGGACCTCCTCCGCTACGTCGGCCGCCTCGGCCTCTATCCGGGCACGGCCTTCGAGGTCGTCCAGGGCGCGCCCTACGCCGACGGCCCCGTCACCGTCCGCCTCCTCAGCGGCGACCAGGCCGGCACCGAGCACGCCGTCGGCCACCGCGCCGCCGCCCACCTCTTCGTCAAGGACATCGTATGAGACCCCGCCTTGCTGTGTTGAGACGCTCCTTTCGCTGTCATCCCCGACTTGATCGGGGATCCAGACCACATGCCTCATCGGTCTGGATTCCCCCCTTCGCGGGAATGACGCTGATCGTGGCGCTTCTCCTCGCCGGTTGCACCAACGGCCCCGCGCGGGGCGACCTCGCCGACCGGCCCGTGCGCGTCGTGGCGACGACGAGCATGATCGCCGACCTCGCGCGCGAGATCGGCGGGGACCGCGTGGCCGTCGAGGGCCTGATGGGGCCGGGCGTGGACCCGCACCTCTACCGCGCCTCCGAGGGCGACGTGGGCCGGATGACGGCCGCCGACGTGATCTTCTACAACGGCCTCCACCTCGAAGGCAAGATGGCCGAGGTGCTGGAGCAGGTCGAGGGGCGCGGCATCGCCGCCGAGGCCGTCGCCGAGGCCGTGCCGGCGGACCGGCTGCTCTACCCGCCGATGTTCGAGGGCAACCCCGACCCGCACGTCTGGATGGATGTGGCACGCTGGTGCTACGCCGCCGGGGCCGTCGCCGACCGGCTGGCGGCCCTGGACTCGACGCACGCCGAGGGCTACCGCGCCCGCCTCGCGGCCTACACCGCCCGCCTCGACGCGCTCGACGCGTGGGTCCGCAGCCGCGTGGCCGAAGTGCCCGGCGACCTCCGCGTGCTCGTCACCGCGCACGACGCCTTCGGCTACTTCGGCGAGGCCTACGGCTTCGACGTGCGCGGCCTCCAGGGCATCTCCACGGCCACCGAGGCGGGCACGGCCGACGTGCAGGAGCTGGCCGCGTTCGTCGCCGAGCGGCGCATCCCGGCCATGTTCGTCGAGTCGAGCATCTCGCCGCGCTCCATCGAAGCCGTCCGCGCGGCCGTCCGCGCACGCGGGTTCGACGTCCGCATCGGCGGCAACCTCTACTCCGACGCCCTCGGCGGCCCCGGCTCCGGCGCCGACACCTACGAGGGGATGATCCGCCACAACGTGAACACCATCGTGGACGCGCTGAAGGGACCGGGCGAGCTGGCGACCGGAGAATCGGGCGATTGAACGATGCCTCCCCCAGCCCTGTCATCCTTCGCGTCCTCTGACTTCCGTCCTCCGAACGCCATGCTCCGCACGCCCGACACCGCTCGCCCTGCCGTCGACGTGGCCGACCTGACGGTGGCCTACCGCGAGCAGCCCGTGCTGTGGGACGTAGACCTGCAGGTGCCCGAGGGCGTGCTCATGGCCATCGTCGGGCCCAACGGCGCGGGCAAGACGACGCTCATCAAGGCCGTCCTCGGCCTCGTCCCGAAGGCGGCCGGGCGCGTGCGCATCTACGGCGCGCCGTACCGCCGCCAGCGCAGCCTCGTCGCCTACGTGCCCCAGCGCGGCTCGGTGGACTGGGACTTCCCCACCAGCGTGCTCGACGTGGTCCTGATGGGGACCTACGGCCGCGTCGGCTGGATCCGGCGGCCGGGGGCGGCCGAGCGCGAGCGGGCGAGGGAGGCGCTGGCGCAGGTCGGCATGGCCGACTTCGCCGACCGGCAGATCGCCCAGCTCTCGGGCGGCCAGCAGCAGCGCGTCTTCCTCGCGCGGGCGCTCGTGCAGGACGCTCAGGTCTACTTCATGGACGAGCCGTTCCAGGGCGTCGACGCCACGACCGAGCGGGCCATCGTGACGCTGCTCCAGAACCTCCGCGCGGCGGGCAAGACCGTCCTCGTCGTCCACCACGACCTCCAGACGGTGCCGGAGTACTTCGACTGGGTGTTGCTGCTCAACGTGCGGCGCATCGCCGCCGGGCCGGTGAGCGAGGTGTTCACGGACGAGAACCTGCGGCTCACGTACGGCGGCCGGGTGCCGTTTGCGGTGCGAGAAAATGGGGCCTCGCAGGCAGAAGACGACGGACGACGGACGACCGACCCCGCCCATGCTTGAGGCCCTCTTCACCGACTACACCCTCCGCACCGTCGCCCTCGGCGCGGCGACGCTGGGCGTCGTGAGCGGCTCGCTCGGGGCGTTCGCCGTGCTGCGTGGGCAGTCGCTCCTGGGCGACGCGATCTCGCACGCCGCCCTCCCCGGCATCGCGCTGGCGTTCCTGCTGACGGGCTCGAAGGCGCCGCTGGTGCTCGTCCTCGGCGCGGCCTGCGCGGGCTGGCTCGGCACCCTCGCCGTGATGCACGTCACCGCCCGCAGCCGCGTGCCCTTCGACGCCGCCCTCGGCCTCGTGCTCGCCGTGTTCTTCGGGTTCGGCCTCGTACTGCTGACCTACATCCAGAAGCTGCCGAACGCGAATCAGGCCGGCCTCGACACGTTCCTCTTCGGCCAGGCCGCCGCCCTCGTCACGGCCGACGTGGTCGTGATGGCCGTGCTCGGTGCCGTCGCGCTCCTCCTGATGGGGCTCTTCTGGAAGGAGTTCAAGCTGCTGCTGTTCGACCCCGACTTCGGGGAGGCGATGGGCTACCCCGTCCGCCGCCTCGACGTGCTCCTGACGACGCTGCTGGTGATCGCCATCGTGATCGGGCTCCAGACGGTCGGCGTCGTGCTGATGAGCGCGATGCTGATCGCGCCCGCCGCCGCGGCCCGGCAGTGGACCGACCGGCTGGCCGGGGTCGTCGGCCTCGCGGGATTGTTCGGCGCACTCAGCGGCGTGGCCGGGGCCGTCCTCAGCGCCACGACGGCGCGGCTCCCGACCGGCCCCACGATCGTGCTCTGCGCGACCGTCGTGGTCGTCACGAGCTTGCTGGCGGCGCCGAACCGGGGGCTCGTGGCGGGGTGGCTGCGCGGTCTGCGCAACCGGCGCGTCCTCCGCGTGGCGGGCACGCTCGAAGACCTCTACACGCTCGCGCTCCAGCACCCCGATCCGCACCACGGCCACACGGCGGGCGTGCTCCGCACGATGACGACGACCCCGGAGAGCGTAGGGCCGAGCCTGCGGACGCTGTCCGAGCGCGGCTGGGTGGCGCCGGCGGGCGAGGACGCCTGGGCGCTCACCGAGGCGGGGCTGCGCGCGGCGCGCCGGCTGGCCCGGGCGGGGGTGGAGAAGGAGGAAGGAGGAGCGGAGGAAAGGAAGAGAGGAGGGGAGTGATGGCGATCACGAGCTTTCGGGAATTGCGGGTCTACGAGCGCGTAGTCGAGTTGCGGCAGCGGGTTTTCGTGGAGTCGAAGACGTGGCCGAAGGAGGAGCGCTACGCGCTGACGGATCAGGTGCGCCGCTCATCGCGGGCGATAGGGGCCAACCTGGCCGAGGCGTGGGCGAAGCGGCGCTACGGGCGGCACTTCGTGAGCAAGCTGACCGATGCGCTAGCAGAAGCCGCAGAAACCAGCGTGTGGCTCGACGTAGCGCTGGAGTGTGGCTATCTCACGGAAGCCGAGCACGCAAGATTGAATGCGTGGTGCCGTGAGATTCGCGGTGGCCTCGTACGCATGATGCAGGAGCCAGAGAAGTGGTGCGGGCCCTCCGGGCTTATTCGGGAAGAGGAAATGCCCTACGCCTTCGATCCCTGAACCGTCACTCCTCCTTTCCTCCACTCCTCCTTTCCTCCACTCCTCCTTTCCTCCACTCCTGATGACCCAGCCTCAGCTCGAGATCCAGCTCATCGCGGCCGTGACGGCGGCGGCGTGCGCGCTCGTGGGGGCGTTTCTGGTGCTGCGGCGGGTGGCCCTGCTCTCCGACGCCATCAGCCACGCCATCCTGCCGGGCATCGTGCTGGGGTTCTTCGTGACCGAGAGCCTGACCTCGCCGCTGTTGCTCGTGGCTGCGGCCGTGACGGGCGTCGTCACCGTCGCCCTCATCGAGGCCGTCGGCAACACGCGGCTGGTGAAGCAGGACGCCGCCATCGGGCTCGTCTTCCCGGCGCTGTTCTCCGTCGGCGTGATCCTGATCGCGCGGTATGCCGGCGGCGTCCACCTCGACACCGACGCCGTCCTCCTCGGGGACCCGGCCTTCGCGTGGATCGAGCGGGTCACTGTCGGTGGGCGCGACCTGGGGCCGCGGGCGCTCTGGCTGATGGGTGCCGTCCTCGTGCTCGTCGTCCTGTTCGTGGGCGTGCTCTACAAGGAGCTCAAGCTGGCCACGTTCGACGCGGCGCTGGCGGCGGCGCTCGGCTTCGCGCCGAAGGCGCTGCACTACGCGCTGATGAGCCTCGTCTCGGTCACCGCCGTCGGCGCCTTCGACGTCGTCGGCTCGATCCTCGTCGTGGCGCTGATGATCGCGCCTCCGGCGGCGGCGTACCTGCTCACCGACCGGTTGCCGCGGATGCTCGGCCTCTCCGTCGGCCTCGGCGTCGTCAGTGCCGTGAGCGGGTACTGGCTGGCCCGCGCGCTCGACGCCTCCATCGCCGGGGCGATGGCGACGATGGCGGGCGTGCTCTTCGCCCTCGCCTTTGCCTTCGCGCCGGAGCGCGGGCTCGTGGCGCAGGCGCGGCGGCGGACCCGCCAGCGGCAGGAGTTCGCCCGGCGGATGCTGCTCGTCCACCTCCTCCACCACGAGCACACACCCGAGGCGGACCGGGAGTGCCGTGTGCCGCACCTCCAGGAACACCTCCGCTGGACGCCCGCCTTCGCCGAGACGGCCGTGCGCTACGCCGAGCGGACGGGGACCGTACGGCGCAGCGGCGAGCGGCTGTCGCTCACGCCCGCCGGTCGGCGTACGGCGCAGGAGGCCATGGTGGAGTAGGGGGTGCCGTCATTTGCCGGCCCCACCGCCCTCCACCTGTGCCGTGAGGATGACCTCCATGCCGGGCTGCGGGTTCAGCCGCATCTGCTTCATTGTGTAGTCGGCCCGGTCGAAATAGAGGTGGACGGCCGGGATGCCCTCGCGGCTCACCTCCACGACCCAGGTTGTCACCTTCACGCCCGGAGCGAGTTGGACCTCCTCCTGGCCCTGGACGGTGACGGTGTGGTCGGCCAGGCCGCCGACCTCGTGCTCGTAGGCGGGGATGGTGGCGGTGTAGCCCTCGGCGAGGGGGAGTGCGGAGGCGAGCGTGCCGATCCACGCCGAGTCGAAGACGGGGCCGTCGAGCGACAGTTCGAACGCCTCGGGTGTGCCGCCGGGCGGTGTGTGATCGCCCGCGAGGGCGCCGTCCTCGACGGTGAAGCGGAGGCGGCGCTGGGGGTTGTTCGAGTGGTGGTACTGCGCGGCGAGCGACGGCCACGCCGCGCGCAGGGTGTCCGCCATCTTCTGGCCCATCATCTCCAACGAACGGACGGCCGTGATGACCCCCGCCTCCTCGTCGATGGCGAAGACGACGTGCGAGGTGCCGAAGTCCCGGCGCACGGCGCCCTGGACCAGGGTGATGGAGTAGGTCGCCTCGCCGGGGCGGATGCGCGAGGCGTCGAGGCGGTCGTCCCCGGGGAGGACGGGGGCGTCCTGGGCGCGTGCCGGGACGAACGCGAGGAGGAGCAGCAGGGGGAGAAGGTAGTGCATGGTCGCAGGGCAATGAGGGAGCGGAACGGCTATGGTACGGACCCGGAAGCGGTTGTTTCGAAGGGGGGTGCTGAGCCCGATGGGGGCGGTGTCGCCGTGCCCTTCCCGAAACCGAAATTGCAGCGAGGACGGCGTGGAATCCGCCGCGCATGGTTACTATCGGCCGTACGGCCCGGTCCGGGCCTCGCACCGCGCCCGGCCGTGCGGCCTCTCTTCCGCCGCTCTTCCCCGGCGCTTTTCCGCCGGTCCACGTCGGCCCTTCCGGACCGCATCACGCCCGGCCTTCCACTCCGCGAGGCCGGGCGTTGGTGTGTCGGGTGGGCGGTTTCCCGGGCCGTGCCCTTCCGCCTCGGCGCCGAAGCGGGCGGACCCGCGTTCCGCCGGGAGGGGCGAGGGCGACGGCACGCGCCGCCGCGTCGGACGTAGAAGGCCCCCCCTTCCCCCCGCGCCCCTCTGCATGACTGCCCCGCCCGAGCCCCCGCCGCCCCGCTTCTCCCGCCTCCGCACGCGGCTGGAGCGGATGGCCGCCGAGCACCCCGTCCGCCTCGCGTTCTACGTTTTCCTCGGTGCCGCCGCCGTCGTCGTCCCGGCCTCGCTCCCGTTCTACCTCGGCGACCCCGCCGGCTTCCTGGAGAACCTCGCCGCCGAGGCGCACGGGATGGTGTTCGACCTCCTCGTCATCGGGTGGTTCATCTTCTGGCTCCAGCGGCAGGGCGAGCGCCGCCTCCGCGCCGGCCGCTACCGCGAGGAGATCGAGGACTTCCTCGGCTGGCACTCCCCCGACGCCGCCCTCCGCCTCGCGGGCAACGTCCGCCGCCTCAACCGCCTCGGCGACACGGCCCCGCTCAAGCTCACCGAGGCGTTCCTCCAGGACGTCAACCTCGCCGGCGCCCTCCTCGAAAAGGCCGACCTCTGGGGCGCCGACCTCTCCGGTGCCGCCCTCCCCGACGCCCGCCTCCGCAAGGCCAACCTCGCCGGGGCCCGCCTCCGCCAGACCAACCTCGAACGCGCCACGCTCACCGAGGCCGACCTCCGCGGCGCCGACCTCACCGAGGCCGACCTGGAGCGGGCCTTCCTCGAAGGGGCCGACCTCCGCGCCGCCGACCTCACCGCTGCCGACCTCCAGTTTGCTTCGCTCCCGCGCACGGACCTCCGGCACGCCCGCCTCCTCGGCGCCAACCTCCGCGGTGCCCACCTCGAACGGGCCGACCTTCGCCGGGCCGTCTTCGAGAGCGCCAACCTCCACGGCGCCAGCCTCGACGGGGCCGACCTGCGCGGGGCCGACCTCACGCGCGCCGACCTCACGCGTGCCGACCTTACGGGCGTGCGCCTCCCGGACGGCGAGGCGCTCCTCACGCTCTTCGACGACGTGCGTTCGCTCGAAGACGCCAAGCTCGACGACGCCGTCGAGGCCGCGCTCCGCGCCGCGGCCCCCCGGCTGTTCGGGACGACGGGGCAGGCGGCGGGGGCATAGGGAAGAGAGGAGGAGAGGAAGAGAGGAGGAGGGGAAGAGAGGAGGAAGGCATCGAGTCCTCCTCTCCTCCAGGCCTCCTACCGCTTGCCTACCCAGACGCGGAGGAGCGACGTGAGCTGGTCCACGTTGACCGGCTTGGTGAGGTAGTCCGAGGCGCCGGCGGCGAGGCACTTCTCGCGGTCCCCCTTCATGGCCTTCGCCGTCACGGCGATGATGGGGAGGTCCTGGAAGTCGGGCATCTTCCGGATGGCGCGCGTGGTCTCGTAGCCGTCCATCCCCGGCATCATCACGTCCATGAGCACGAGGTCGATGTCGCCGTCCTTCTTGAGGAACTCGATGCCGTCGCGGCCGGACTCGGCGTAGACCACGTCCATCTTGTGCCGCTCCAGCAGGCTCTGCAGCGCGAAGATGTTGCGGACGTCGTCGTCCACGATGAGCACCTTGTGGCCGGCGAGGGCGGCCTCGGGGCGGTGCCGCTTCTCCAGCCGCTCGCGCTGCTCCTCCGGGAGCGAGGCCTCGACGCGGTGGAGGTAGAGCGCGGTCTCGTCGAGCAGGCGGTCGAACGCCTCGACGTCCTTGACGACGACGGCCTCGGCGAGTTCGTGGAGCCGGTCCGCTTCCTCGCCCTGGAGGTCGCGTCCGGTGTGGACGATGACGGGGAGGTCGGCGAGGCCGAGCTCGCCGCGGATCCGCTCGATGAGGTCGAACCCGGACATGTCGGGCAGGCCGAGGTCAACGAGGGCGCAGTCGAAGGTGCCTTCGCGGAGGGCCTGGAGTGCCTCCTCGCCGCGCGCCACGCCGACCATCTCCACGTCCTCCCCGCCGATGAATTCCTCGACGAGCCGGCGCTGCACCTCGTTGTCCTCGACGACGAGCAGCCGCTTGACGGGCCGCCCGGCCACGTCCTTCGCCCGGTCGAGCTGGCCTTCGAGGGAGGCCCGCGAGACGGGCTTCTTGAGCTGGCCGAGCACGCCGCGCCGCTCGGGGCGGGGCAGCGGGTCGGTGACGGAGACGATCTGGACGGGGATGTGCCGCGTCTCGGGCTGGTTCTTGAGCCGGTCGAGGAGGGCCAGGCCGTGCATGCCCGGCAGCTTCACGTCGAGCGTGATGGCGGCGGGCTTGAAGCGGCGCACGGCCGCCAGCGCGCCCTCGGCGTGGTCGGTGACGACGACCTTGAACCCCTTCTCGCGGGCGATGTCCACGAGCACGCGGGCAAAGTACGGGTCGTCCTCGACGACGAGGAGCACGGCGTCGTCCGGGCCGATGCGGTCGCGGTCGTCCTCGGGCCGGCCGGCCGGGCGGGCGGTCGGCGCCCGGACGACCGCCGAGGCATCCGCGTTGGGCGTCCCGGCATCGAGCGTCTCGACCTCGGCTGCCGCGCCGGCCGGGTCGGACGGCGGTCGGGCCGGCGTGCTCTCCGGCGTCGGCGTTGCTCCGGCGGCCTCGCCGTCGTCGGCCTCGCCGTCG
>CAZOJJ010000002.1:134177-136283 GCA_964580105.1 uncultured Rhodothermales bacterium
CGTCGGCCTCGCCGTCGGCGAGGGCGGGGGCCTCGGGCGCCTCGCCCGCATGCCCGCCGCTGGTGCCGAGGCGGGCGGTGTCGTCCACGGAGCCGGTGCGCTTGGCGGGCGGGCTGTAGGTGAGGGGGAGGTAGAGCGTGAACGTGCTGCCTTCGCCCGGCGCGCTCTGGAGGTGGATCTCGCCGCCGAGCAGGCGCGCGATCTCGCGGCTGATCGAGAGGCCGAGGCCGGTCCCGCCGTAGTTCCGGTCCACCGAGCCCTCGGCCTGCTGGAACGCCTCGAAGATGACGCGCTGTTTATCCGGTGCGATGCCGATGCCGGTGTCCCGCACGGCGAAGCCGATCACGTGCTCCGCCGTGCGGAGCTTCTCGCTGCGGAAGCGGACGCCCTCGGCCGGGGTCATCCGGAGCTCGATCTCGCCCTCGGGCGTGAACTTGAACGCGTTCGAGAGCAGGTTCTTGAGCACCTGCTGGAGCCGCTTCGGGTCCGTGTGGATCGCCTCCGGCAGCCCTTCGTCCCGGTTGATGGTGAAGGCCAGGGCCCGGTCGTTGGCGACCTCGCGGAACATCCGCTCCAGGTCCGCCGCCAGCCCCTCGAACGGGACCGGCTCCGGCTCGACGGGCATCGCGCCGGACTCGATCTTCGAGAGGTCGAGGATCTCGTTGATGAGGGCGAGGAGGTCGGAGCCCGAGGAGTAGATGGTCTCGGCGTACTCGACCTGCTTGGGGCTCAGCACGTGGTCGCTGTTCTCGGCGAGCATCCGGGAGAGGATGAGCATGGAGTTGAGCGGGGTGCGCAGCTCGTGGCTCATGTTGGCGAGGAACTCGGACTTGTACTTCGAGGTCAGCGCGAGCTGCTCGGCCTTCTCCTCGATGGCCTTCCGGGTCTGCTCGATCTCGCGGTTCTTCCGCTCCACCTCGGCGTTCTGCACGGCGAGCTGGCGGGCCTTCTCCTCCAGCTCCACGTTCGTCTGCTGGAGCTCCTCCTGCTGCTGGCGCAGCAGGTCCTCGCTCTCGCGGAGGCTGCGGGCCTGCTCCTCCAGCCGCTTGTTCGTCTGCTGGAGCTCCTCCTGCTGGCTCTGCAGTTCCTGCGTGAGGCCCTGGCTCTGCGCCAGCAGCGCCTCCGTCCGCATGTTCGCCTCGATGGAGTTGAGGACGATGCCGATGGACTCGGTGAGCTGGTCGAGGAACGTGAGGTGGTTCGTGTTGAACCGCTGGAACGAGGCCAACTCGATGACGGCCTTGACCTCGCCCTCGAAGAGCACCGGCAGCACGACGATGTTGCGCGGCGGCGCGCTGCCGAGGCCGGAGTTGACCTGGATGTAGTCCGCCGGCACGTCGGTGATGAGGATGCGCTCTTTCTCCAGCGCGCACTGCCCGACGAGCCCCTCGCCCGGCCGGAACCGGTTGTTGAGCCCGCGCCGCTCGCGGTAGGCGTAGGTAGCGAGCAGCCGCAGCTCCGGCTCGGGGTCGCCCTCCACCTTCTCGGCCGTGTAGAAGGCGCCGTGCTGGACGTCGACGAGGGGCGCCAGCTCGGAGAGGATGAGCTTGGAGACGGTGTGGAGCTCCTTCTGGCCCTGGAGCAACTGCGTGAACTTCGTCAGGTTCGTCTTGAGCCAGTCCTGCTCCTGGTTCTTTCGCGTGGTGTCCTTGAGGTTGCGGATCATCTCGTTGACGTTGTCCTTGAGGTCCGCCACCTCGCCCGCCGCCTCGACGGTGATCTTCTTGGAGAGGTCGCCCGCGGCGACGGCCGTCGTCACCTCCGTGATGGCGCGCACCTGCGTGGTGAGGTTGGCCGCGAGCCGGTTCACGTTGTCGGTCAGGTCGCGCCACGTGCCGGAGGCGCCGGGCACCTCGGCCTGGCCGCCCAGCTTCCCTTCGACGCCCACCTCACGGGCCACCGTCGTGACCTGCTCGGCGAAAGTGTCGAGGGTGTCGATCATGTTGTTGATCGTGTCCCGCAGTTCGGCGATCTCGCCCTGGGCCTCCACCTGCAGCTTACGGTCGAGGTTGCCCCGGGCGACGGCCGTGACGACCTCGGCGATGCCGCGCACCTGCGTGGTCAGGTTGTCGGCCATCGAGTTGACGTTGTCCGTCAGGTCCTTCC
>CAZOJJ010000003.1:0-36854 GCA_964580105.1 uncultured Rhodothermales bacterium
AGGGATCCCCGGCGGGCGTGGGTGCGGTCGTAGGGACACCATGCATGGTGTCCCTACGACGGCGTATACCGATGTTCGTTAGAGTGGTGTTGGGCGCAAGGTATTGATCGTATTGCGGTTGGGGTGCCGGATTCCTACGTTGGGTCGGTTCCATTCGCCCCCGATTCCATGCTGCGCTCAGGCTCCCTGATCATGCTGCTCCTCGGCGTCGCCCTCGTCGGCTGCGACTCCGGCGACTCCGGCTACAACTATTGCGACGAAGCGCCTCAGTACTGCGAGGACGTGCGCGAGGCCCCGGCCGATGAAGCGGCCCCGCCCGAGGCGGACGCCGCGTAGCGCTACAGCCCGTACAACGCGCCGTACTTGGCGCGGGCGTAGGCGAGCCACGGCGCGGCGTCGAGCCCGCCGCCCGTCACGGCGTCCAGGATCTCCGCCGCCGACTTCGCGCGGCCCCAGCGGTGGACGTGCGCGCGGAGCCAGTCGAGGAGCGGGCGGAACGCGCCCCGCTCGAAGAGCGCGTCGAGGCGGCCGAGGTCGCGCGCGGCGGCCTCGGCGAGCTGGGCGCTGATGAGCGTGCCGAGCGTGTACGTCGGGAAGTAGCCGAGGGCGCCGAGCGACCAGTGGATGTCCTGCAGGCAGCCGTCGGCGTCGGAGGGCGGCGTGAGGCCGAGGTACGCGGCCATCTTCTCGTTCCAGGCGGCGGGCACGTCGGCCACCGCGAGGTCGCCCGCGACGAGGGCGCGCTCGATCTCGAAGCGGAGGAGGACGTGGAGGTGGTACGTCAGCTCGTCCGCCTCGACGCGGATGAGGCTGGGCGCGACGCGGTTGACGGCGCGGTACATCGCCTCGGCGTCGGCGTTCGCCAATGCCTCGGGGAAGCGCGCCTGCGCGTCGGCGAACCAGTAGCGCCAGAAGGCCCGGCTGCGGCCGACCTGGTTCTCCCACAGCCGCGACTGGCTCTCGTGCATTCCGAGCGAGGTGCCGTCGGCCAGCGGCGTGCGGTCGTAGGCCGGGTCCACGCCCTGCTCGTAGAGCGCGTGGCCGGCCTCGTGGAGCGTGCCGTAGAAGGCCGTCGGGAAGAAGTCCGGGTCGAGGCGGGTGGTGATGCGGACGTCGGTGGTGGCGAAGGTCGTCGTGAAGGGATGCGCCGAGCGGTCCTGCCGCCCGTGCCGGAGGTCGTACCCGAAGGCCTGGGCCACCTCCAGCCCGAATGCCCACTGGGCGTCTTCGGGGAAGGGACCGTGAACCACCGCGTCGTCCAGCTGCGGCCGGGCGGCGATGGCCTCGACGAGCGGCACCAGCTCGGCCCGCAAGTCGGCGAAGACGGCGGCGACCTGCGCGGTCGTGGCGCCGGGCTCGTACTCGTCGAGGAGGGCGTCGTAGCGGGCGTCGTCGCCGGGCGCGTAGTCGGCGCCGCGCTCGTCTTGCAGCAGCGGCATCGTCCGCTCGGCCTTCTCGACGCTGAGGTCGAGGATGCGCTGGAGGTGGGGCGCGAAGTGGGCGAAGGCCTGCCCCGGACGCGATCCGGGGGGGGCCGTCTCGCGGGCCTTCTTCCACGCCTCCATCGCGTGCCCCTTCGCCGTCGCGAAGGCGGCGACCCAGCCGGACGGGAGGAGCGTGGCGCGGGCGTAGTCGCGGCGGGTGACGCGGAGGAGGGCCTCGTCCGCCTCGGTGTCCGCCTCGGCCCGGTCGAGCCAGGCGCCGACGGCCTCGTCCGTGAACCGCTCGTGCGCCAGGCGCCGGAGGGTGGCGACCTGGTGGGCGCGCGCCTCGGCGGCGCCGGGCGGCATGTAGGTCTCCTGGTCCCACTCGAGGACGGCGGCGGCCCGCTGGAGGTCGGAGACCTCGGCGAGGCGGTCGCGGAGGGCGGCGAGGGGGTCGGGCATGGAGCGATCAGAGGAGCGGTCAGAGGAGCGGTCAGAGGAGCGGTCAGAGGAACGATCAGAGGGTGGGGCGCTACGACGTCAGTACAGCCCGACGGGGTCCACGTCCACGTTGACGCGGTAGCCCCTGGGCGGCGCGCCGAGCCGGTCGTTGGCCGCGCGGACGAGCGCGGCCAGCACCGAGGCGGGCAGCGTGCGCGGCGCCTTCAGGATGGTGTGGTAGCGCCACAGCCGCTTGATGCGGCCGACGAACGCCGCCGTCGGCCCCAGTACCTCCACGCCCGCCACCTTGCCGGCCTCGGCGCCGAGGCCGGCCGACCAGCGCTCGGCCAGCTGCCGCGTGCCGGCCTCCTCCGGCCCCTTGAACTCGACGCCGACGAGCCGGCCGAAGGGCGGGTAGCCGAGGGCCTCGCGGTCGCGCAGCTCGTGCGCGGCGAAGCCGTCGTAGTCGTGGGCGAGGGCGAACCGGAGGGCCGGATGCTCGGGGTTGCGCGTCTGGAGGAGCACCTCGCCGGGGAGGTCGGCGCGGCCGGCGCGGCCGGCGACCTGCGCCAGGAGCTGGAACGTCCGCTCCGCCGCCCGAAAGTCGGGCAGGAGCATCCCGGTGTCCGCATTGACGACGCCGACGAGCGTCACGCGCGGGAAGTCGAGGCCCTTGGCGACCATCTGCGTGCCGAGCAGCAGGTCGGCCTCGCCGCGCCCGAAGGCGTCGAGGAGGCGCCGGTGCGCGCCCCTGCGGGCCGTCGTGTCGAGGTCCATCCGCAGCACGCGGGCGTCGGGGAACACCTCGGCCAGCTCCTCCTCGACGCGCTGCGTGCCGGCGCCGAGGTGGGCGAGGGCGCTCGCACCGCACGACGGGCAGGCTTCCGGCAGGCGCTCGGCCCAGCCGCAGTAGTGGCAGCGGAGCTGGCGCTTCGGCTTGTGGACCGTCAGCGAGACGGCGCAGTCGGGGCACCGGGGCGTGAAGCCGCAGTCGTCGCACGTCAGGACGGGCGCGTAGCCGCGCCGGTTCTGGAGGAGGATGACCTGCTCCTTCCGGTCGAGGCGGGCGCGGATGGCGTCGCGGAGCTCGTCCGACAGCGCGCCTTTGAGGCGGCGGATCGTCTTCTCGCGCGCGAGGTCGATGACGCGGACGGGCGGCAGCGGCGCGGCCTTCCGACCTTTCACCGGCACGCGCTCGGGCATCGCCAGGAGGCGGTACTTGCCGGCCTGTGCGTTGGCGAGGGATTCGAGCGAGGGCGTGGCCGAGCCGAGGACGCAGACGGCGCCCGCGCGGTGGGCGCGGAGGACGGCCACGTCGCGCGCGTGGTAGCGCGGCGCGGGGTCGAACTGCTTGTAGCTCGTCTCGTGCTCCTCGTCCACCACCACCAGCCCGAGGTTATCGAGCGGCGCGAAGATGGCCGAGCGCGGGCCGATGACGATGGGATAGCGGCCGTCGCGGATGGCCCGCCAGGCGTCGAACCGTTCGCCGTCGGACATCCGGCTGTGGAGCACGGCCACGCGGTCGCCGAAGTGGGCGCGGAAGCGGCGGACGGTCTGCGGCGTGAGCGCGATCTCCGGGACGAGCACGACGGCCGTCTTGCGCTCGACGAGCGTGGCCTTGAGCGCCTGGATGTAGACCTCGGTCTTGCCCGAGCCCGTCACGCCCTGCAAGAGGAACGTCTCCTGGCGCTCGCCTTCGACGGCGCCCACGATCTCTGCCAGCGCCGCCTTCTGCGACGGATGCAGCGCGTGATCGGTCGCGGGTGCGACGGGCGCCTCCATCTCGTCGGCCGTGCGCTCGACCTCGGCGTCGAACGCCTCGATGAGCCCGCGGGCGACGAGGCTCTTGACCGTGCCGGACGACGCGCCGGTCTCCTGCAGCGCCTCGGCCTGGGCGATGGACCCCTCGGCCTCGGCGACGGCTTCGAGCAGCCGGCGCTGGCGGTTGCCCCGCAGGCCGTCGAGCGCGTTGGCTACGTCCACGCCGCTCCCGAGGCGGAGGCGGCGCTCCGTCCGCGCCTGCACCCGCGCCCCGCCCAGCTCGTCCTCGACGCGGACGAACCCGCCCTGTTCGAGCCGCCGCAGCAGCGCCGCCGGCACGCGCCGCCCGAGCGCCGCTTCGAGGTGGGCCACGGGCACGCCGCCCTGCGCCCCGCCGAAGAGGTCGGCGTCGAAATGCGCCAATACCCGGCGGCCGGCGCCGTTGCCGGTCCACGCGGCGGCAGGCGTGTCGGCGCGGTAGACCACGCGGCGGCTCTCGACCGCGGTGCCGCTGGGGAGCGCGGCCTTGAGCACCTCGCCCCAGGCGCAGACGTAGTAGTCGGCGATCCAGCGGGTCAGGCCGAGGAGCTCCTCGGAGAGCGCAGGCCGCTCGTCGAGCACGTCGAGGACGGCCTTGAGGCCTTCTACCTTACCGACGGCCCGCTCCACGACGACGCCGGTGAGCATCCGCCGCCCGAAGGGGACGACGACGCGCGCGCCGGGCACGGCCTCCTCGGCGAGGTCGTCGGGGACGCGGTAGGTGAACACGCCGTCTACGGGCGTGAGCGGGACGACGTGGGCGAGGGCGGCCATGCCCCAAACTAGCGCCGAGGCGGGCGGGGGGCTGTCAGCCACGAGCGGATCTCAGGTGCGAACGAAAGGACGCCTCCGCGCTGACGCCCCATCGCTCACGAAGCCTATGTTTCTGAAGCCGTATGGAAGCATGGATACAACCCTTCCCCACGATGTCCCTCGAACTGACCCGAATCCGCTACGCCGATCTCAACGCAAGGCAGAAGGAGAGCTACAACTTCCAGAAGGCTTCTGCCGTCCTGGCGGACTTCGGCTTCACCACCCTCCGCCTATCGGACGACTGGCAGGGCGCCGATTTCATCGCCCAGCACATCGACGGTGAGACCTTCCTGAAGGTTCAGCTCAAAGGGCGCCCCACCTTCGAGCAGAAGTACGTCGGGAAGAATCTCTACGTCGCCTTCGAACACGATGGGGCGTGGTACCTCTACCCGCACGACGAGGTGCTGGCAGTCGTGCTGGAAGCGACGAACGTCCGCAACACGGAGTCGTGGCAAAAACAGGGGGGCTACTCGTTCCATGGCCTCAGCAGGCGGATGGCCGAACTCCTCGAACCCTACCGGGTTGAGGGACCCGATCTCAGAGTGAGTGACGATACGACCACATAGCCTACCCCCACCTCGGCACCGAGGCGGACCGAGCTGAGGCGGGGCGATGCGAAACGACCCGCGTTCCATACCGTAAGGCGAGCCCGTTCCATTCATCCCCCCTTCAGAATCATGGCCGCCCACGACATCGACTACACCCTCCACGGCGACGACATGCAGATCGTCGAGGTCGAGTTGGACCCCGGCGAGGCCGTCCGCGCCGAGGCCGGCGCGATGCTCTACATGACCGACGGCGTCCGCATGCAGACCGGCACCGGCGGTGGCTTCATGCGCGGCCTCAAGCGGATGGTCACCGGCGAGACGTTCTTCATCACCTCGTTCGTCCACGAAGGGCGCGGCAAGGCGCAGGTCGCCTTCAGCGCGCCGTATCCCGGCAAGGTCATCCCCATCCGGCTGGCCGACTACGGCGGCCGGTTCCTCTTCCAGAAGGACGCCTTCCTGTGCGCCGCCGAGGGCATCGAGATCGAGGTCGCCTTCACCAAGAAGATCGGCGCGGGGCTCTTCGGCGGCGAGGGTTTCATCCTCCAGCGCCTCGAGGGCGACGGCCTCGCCTTCGCCCACGCCGGCGGCACCGTCATCGAGCGCGACCTCGCGCCCGGCGAGACGCTCCGCGTCGACACCGGCTGCCTCGTCGCCTTCGCCGAGGGCGTGGACTACGACATCCAGTTCCAGGGCGGCTTCAAGAACGCGCTCTTCGGCGGCGAGGGGCTGTTCCTGGCCGTCCTCCGCGGGCCGGGCAAGGTGTTCCTCCAGAGCCTCCCGTTCTCGCGCCTGGCCGACCGCATCGTGGCGGCGAGCCGGTTCTACAGCAACCGGGGCGAGACGCGGACGCCCGGTGGCGCCCTCGGCGGAGCGCTCGGCGGCCTGGCGGCGGGCGGGATCCTCGGTGGGATCCTGGGCAACGAATGACGCAGGGCAGACGGGCCGCCTACAGGCAGGGGGCGGCGCCCCAGTCGGTGTGGCCCCGGCCCTCACGGCAGCGGACCTGCCGGCCGGCCTCGGTGACGAGCCAGCCCTCGTCGCCGGGGACGAGCACGACGCGGACGCGTTCGTCCCGGATGGAGTCGTCCGGGACGTTCGTGTTCGTGACGAGCACGACGGCGTGGGCGTCGCGCCGGCGGAGCGTCTCGGTCGTCGTCACGAAGCGGCCCTCGCCCTCCGTCATCGCGAACGCCTGCGCGGCCGTGGCCTCCGGCGTCGGCCCGTTGCCCATCTCGCCGATGGGCGGATCGCTGAGGTCCATCCACTGCATCGGCCCGAGGGCGAGCACGTCGTCGTCGGGGTCGAGGTAGCGGAGGCCGCCGAGGAGGCTGGCCGCGTCGCCCGGCGCGAGCCTTCGGCAGCCGTCGTCGGGTCGGCTCACGAGGCCGAGGGCGAGGCCGTCGGCGCCGAACCACTCCGTCTGCATCCGCGCCTCTCCGTCCTCCCCCTCCTCGGCCCACCCGAGGAGGGCCGGGCCGTACGCGGCGAGGCCGGGCACGTCCACCTCCCGCACGTGCGGCGGCTCGGTGATGAACACGTCGCCCAGGCCCTCGGAGGCCGCGTCGAGCGCGAAGCAGGCGCCGCCCGTGTGGCGGTAGTGGAGGGTGTAGTGGGGGTAGCGGAAGGAGCCCTCCTCGAACACGCCCGCGTCGAAGTCCGTGAGCGTCCAGCCCTCCGGCAGCGTGGGCACGGCGATGGGCACGCCGAGGTCGGCGAGGCGGCGGGCCTGGTCGGCGGAGAGGCCCGCCTCGGCGGCGCGGTCGGCGCGCGGAGCAACGGGCGGGCCATCGGAGCGGCCCGGTGGCAGGCCCTCGGGCGGTGCGGGCGCGGCGCAGGCGGCGAGGAGCAGGGTGCAGGCGAGAAGCAGAGCGGGCATGACGGAAGGTGGTGGCTCGTCTCCCATCCTACGAAAAACCGCCGGATCCGCCGCCATCCCGTGCCGATCGGCCCCTGTATACGTGCCGGAGCGGCTTGCACCTTTGCTCGCTATGCGCTAGTTTTTTCACGTCTTGTGGCTGAGCGTGCTCGCTCGTTGATCGGTGCGGTCGGCCCCTCTCCCACCCACCCATCTCATAGAGGATGTCTCATGCTCGCTTTGCTTCCCACCCGCCTCTTTGCCGCGGCCCTCGTTGCCCTCGTGGCGTTCGGCACGGCGCCGGTCCAGGCGCAGGTGAACTTCTACGACAGCCGGGCTGCGTTCGAAGCCGACTTCCCCGGCCTCGCCGTTGAGGACTTCGAGGAGGCCAACTTCCCGGCCGGCCCCGTCTCGACCTGCGACGCCGTGATCAACAGCGCCAGCAACGACGACTGCTTCGACCCCGGTGACATCATCCCCGGCGTCGATTTCACGAGCGCGCCCCCCAGCAACATGGTGGCGCTCCAGGCCGGCCTGATCGGCGGCGGGCAGACCTCGTCGGTCATCGGGCCGAATACCTTCGACGACACGTTCGTCATCGAGTTCACGGGGAACGCCTTCGCCGCCGGCATGACCGTGTTCTCGAACGTGACGGGCCCGATAAGTGTGGAGGTCTTCAACACCGGCGGCGTCCAGATCGGCTCGACGTCGATCGCCAACGTCAGCAACGTCGGCACGTTCTTCGGCTTCGAGTCGGCCGTAGCCGTCGGGTCGTTCACCTTAAGCGGCGGTGCGGGCGTCGGCGAGCTCATCGACGACTTCTCGTTCAGCGAGTCCCCCATCCCGGTCGAACTGACCTCGTTCACGGCGACGGCCAACGGGCAGGCGATCCTCCTTGCGTGGGAGACGGCCTCCGAGACCAACAACGCCGGCTTCGAGGTCCAGATGCGCCAGGGCGAGACGTGGCTCCCGCTCGGCTTCGTCGAGGGCCACGGCACGACCACCGAGGCGCAGGCCTACAGCTACACCGCCGAGGGCCTCGGCGTCGGCGCGCACACCTTCCGCCTCAAGCAGATCGACTTCGACGGCGCCTTCGAGTACAGCCCCGAGGTGGAGGCGACGGTCGAGACGCCGGGTACGCACCTGCTCTCGAACGCCTACCCCAACCCGTTCAACCCGCAGGCGCAGTTCACGCTGGCCGTGGCGCAGGAGCAGCACGTCACGGCGTCGCTCTACAACACGCTCGGTCAGCGCGTGGCCGTGCTGTTCGACGGCACGCTGGAGGCGAACGCGGCCCGCACCCTCCTGATCGACGGCTCGGGCCTCGCCAGCGGGCGGTACCTGGTCCGCATTCAGGGTGAGCGCTTCGCCGACGCCCTGCAGGTGACGCTGCTCAAATAGGCTCCGTTTCTTTCTCACAGATACGTAGCGGCCCGTGGCGGCCTTGAACGCCGAGGCCCCGCCGGTTCATCCGGCGGGGCCTCTCGCGTTGGCGCGCACTCAGAGTGTTCGTCACACCGCGTAGGTCAGCGCCTGACGGAAGGCCGCGACGTTGGCCGCCACGTCGCCGGTGAAGACGGCCGAGGCGGCCACGAGCACGTCGGCCCCGGCCTCGACGGCGGCGCGGGCGTTGGCAGGCGTCACGCCGCCGTCTACTTCCAGGAGGGCCCGCGAGCCGTGGCGCTGAAGAAACGCCTTTGCCCGGCGCAGCTTGTCGGTCGTCGCCGGGATGTAGGCCTGCCCGGCGAAGCCGGGGTTGACCGACATCACGAGGAGCAGGTCGAGGTCCGCCGCGATGTCCTCCAGCGTCGCCAGGGGCGTGGCCGGGTTGAGGGCGACGCCGGCCTGGCAGCCGAGTTCCCGGATGCGGTGGACCGTCCGGTGCAGGTGCGGGCACGCCTCCTGGTGAACCGTGATGACGCCCGCCCCCGCCTCGGCGAAGACGTCGAGATAGCGGTCCGGCGCCTCGATCATGAGGTGCACGTCGAAGCGCGCCTCGTACGCCTCGGCGAGGGCGCGGAGCCCCTTCATCACGGGCGCGCCGAACGAGAGGTTGGGCACGAAGTGACCGTCCATCACGTCAATGTGGAGCCACTCGCACCCGGCGTCGAGCGCCTCGCGGCAGTGGTCGGCGAGGCGGCCGAAGTCGGCACCGAGGACGGAAGCGGAGAGGACCACGGGGATCGGGGGATCGGACAGGAAGAACGAAAGTACGGGCGCTTCGCCGAACCGACGCGGAGCGGGTCGTCCCCTGTCCGCCGGCCTGCGGCAGGGGCGCAGCACGCTGCGCCCGGTGGCAACGGAGGAGGGCGCCCGTGGTGTTCCCGAGGCCGACGTCCTCGGGCGCCTATCGGCCGCGGATGAGGCGGCGCGTGGCCGTCCGGCCGTCCGCCGCGGTGAGACGGACGACGTAGAGCCCCGGCGCGAACGCGCTTCCGTTGACGCGCACGCGGTACGACCCGGCCGTGCGGTATTCGTCCACGACGAGGGCCACGCGGCGGCCCAGCGCGTCGAAGAGTTCGAGGCGGACGGGGCCAGGGCGGTCGAGGGAGTAGGTGAACGCGGCCTCGTCGGTGAACGGGTTCGGGAACGGCGGCTGAAGGGCAAAGGTGCGGCCGGGCGCTTCCGGCTCGTTCGGTGTGCCCGTGCTCGCGAAGTCGAACCGCGCAAAGACGGGGAGGTGGTCCGAGGTCGAGGAGGTGTAGGCCGGGATGGCGCTGAGCACCGCGATCAGCCGCGCGGCCGAGTCCTCCTCGTAGTCGTCGATCAGGTTGGCCGTAGCGATGAGGTGGTCGAAGACGGAGCCGCTGCTGCACGTGGCCGACGAGCAGTACGTGTTGGCGTCGTTGCTGGAGCCCGGCTGGTCGAAGGCGCGTGTGGCGAAGAGGTAGGTCGCGTCGTCGAGGAAGTTCTGGTACGGCGAGGTCCGCCCGCCCGCAATGGACGTGATCAGCTCGTCGTTGAAATCGCCCGCGACGATGACGTGGGCACCGACGGCTTGGAGGTTGTCCACGTAGTTCTTGAGGATGCCCGAAGCGGCCACGCGGCGGTCGTAGTCGCTCGTCGAGCCGCCTGCCTTCATGTGGACGTTGATGACGCGCACCTCGACGGTCGTGTCGGGCAGGGCGACGCGAGCCCGGAGCTGGAGCGGCGGTCGGCTGCCGAACTCGTACGACGACCCGGCGAGGATTTGACTGATGTTCCCGGTCAGGGTGACCACATCGGTCCGGTAGATGAAGCCGTAGCCGATGTCGGTCGAAACGGCGTCGTCCGGCACCCAGTGGCCGCCGAAGCCGGCGCCGAGGGAGTCCAGCAGCCGGTTGAACGTGGCCTCGTCGTCGAGCTCCTGGAGGGCCCACACGTCCACCTCGGCCTGTCGCAGCACGGCCAGCACGTTCTTGAACTGGAGCGCATCGTTCGAGGGCAATTCTCCCGGATTGCCGAAGTGCTCGATGTTCCACGTCCCCACGTCGAACGTGGCGTCGGTTCCGACGGGCGGGATCGTCTGGGCGGCGCCGACGGCGGGGAGCAGGAGCGCCAGGAGGGCGGCGAAACGGAAGCAAGGCATCATGCGAACGGGGATGGACCCGGGGTGAACCGGCCGGAGACACGCAACCGCCGTGCCGGGCCGCAATCCGGACGAACGGGCAGCAACGAGGCGTTCTTCAGGAGCGCAGCCCGTCAAGGTAGGTGGGCAAGCCCGTCTCCCGCGCTACACATCGAGTTAGTTTTCCCGGAATGCGTGAGGATGCCATCCCTTCCCCCCTCCGCGTGGGCGTGATCGGCGCCGGGCGGCGCGGGCGCGCCTACGCCGCCGCCCTGGCCCGGCGCGAAGACGCCCGCCTCGTGGGCGTGGCCGACGCCGTGCCCGAGTGCGCCGCCGCCTGCGCCGCCGACCTCGGCACGACGCCGTTTGCCTCCACCCCGGCCCTGATCGCCGAGGCCGAGGTCGTCGTCGTGGCCGTACCCACGCGCGACCGGTTTCTGGTGGCGCGGACGGCCGTGGCCGAGGGGCGCCACGTCTTCCTGGCCTGGCCGCCCGCGACGAGCCTCGACGAGGCCGACCGCCTCGGGCACCGCGCCGAGGAGGCCGGTGTCGAGGTCGGCGTGGCCCGGCCGCTGCCCGTCGGCGCGCTGCTGGCCGCGCGGCCGGACGGCTGGCAGCCTCGCCTGATCGCCCTCCACCTCGCCGCCGGCCCGCCCCCGGCCGACGGCGCCGACCCCGACGACCTCGGCGCGCTCCCGTGGCCGCACCGCCTCGCGGGCGCGGCCGACCTCTGCCTCGCGCTCGCCGGCAGCCGCGACCTCCAGCGCGTCGAGGCCGAGGCCGACCGGGGGCCCGGCCGCCTGCTCCGCACCGTCGCCTTCAGCCTCCGCTTCCGCAACGGCACCTACGCCCAGGCCGTCCTCCGCGAAGACGCCCGCCCCCCCGAGCCTGCCGAGCGCTTCCGTCTCGACGCCTCCGGCCAGGGCCTCCGCGTCTCGGCCCGCGCGCGGGAGGGGCCGCTCTGCATCGAAGCCCAGAACTCCGGCCCGGACGCCGCGTTCGAGCCCGCCTCCGGCCCGCCCGACGACGACCTCGGCCTCTTCATCGGCGCCCTCGCCCGGCGCCGCCCCGCGCCCGTCTCCGTCCTGGACGCCCTCCACACGATGCGCCTCGTCGAGCGGCTCATGGCGCGGCTGCGCTGAGCGCCAGATGGGCAGATAGCGAGGTGGCCAGACGGGCGAAGCGGGCTACTTCACTCACGTTGTGCCCAATCTCGAGATGATTCCAAACCCCTCCGTATTGTCATCCCGGACTTGATCCGGGATCTCCAAATCGTAGGGCACCGGTTGTTTTGGAGATCCCGGCTCGAGGGCCGGGATGACACCGTACCGCACGTTTGGGCTACGTATCCACCTGGCCACCTCCCCGCTCATGACCGACCTCCCGCTCCCGCACGAACCCGTCCTGCGCCGCGTCGGCGCCGTGGCCGACCGGCTCGGGCTGGAGGTCTACGCCGTCGGCGGGGCCGTGCGCGACGCGCTGCTCCGGCGCCCGACGACCGACCTCGACTTCGTCACCGTCGGCCCCGGCACGGGGATCGTACTGGCGAAGGCGCTGGCGAAGGAACTCGGCGGCCACACGGCCCACGTCTACGAGAACTTCGGGACGGCGGCGGTGCGCCTCCCGCCCGCCTCGGTGGAAGGCCAGACCGAGCCGCTCGTCCTCGAGTTCGTCGCCGCGCGGAAGGAGAGCTACCGGCGCGACTCCCGCAAGCCGATCGTCGAAGACGGCACACTCGGCGACGACCAGCGCCGCCGCGACTTCACCGTCAACGCCCTCGCCGTCGCCCTCAACGCGGAGCGATTCGGCGAACTGGTGGACCCGTTCGACGGGCTGGCCGACCTCGCCGCGCGCCGTCTCCGCACGCCGCTCGACCCCGCCGAGACGTTCGACGACGACCCGCTGCGGATGCTGCGCGCCGCCCGCTTCGCCGCCCAGCTCGGCTTCACCATCGTCCCCGAGGCGCGCGCCGCCATGGAGGCCCACGCCGGCCGCATCGCCATCGTCAGCCAGGAGCGCGTCACCGACGAGCTCCAGAAGATCGTCGCCTCCGCCCGTCCGGCGACGGGGCTGCGGATCCTGTTCGAGACCGGCCTGCTGGCGTACGTCTTCCCCGAGCTGGTCGCCCTCGCGGGCGTCGAGGCCGTCGGCGGGTACGCGCACAAGGACAACTTCCACCACACGCTCGGCGTGCTGGAGAACCTCGTGGACCTCCAGCTGGCGCAGGGCGTCGAGGCGCCCGTCGAGGGCGACGCGCTGTGGCTCCGCTGGGCGGCGCTGCTCCACGACATCGCCAAGCCGGACACCAAGCGGTTCGTGCCCGGCACGGGCTGGACGTTCCACGGGCATGAGGACCTCGGCGCGCGGCGGCACGTACCGCGCGTCTTCCAGCGGCTCAAGCTGCCGCTGGGCGAGCCGCTCGAAACCGTCTGCGAGCTGGTCCGCCTCCACCATCGCCCCGTCGCGCTCGTGGACGAGGACGTGACCGACTCCGCCGTCCGCCGCCTCCTCTTCGAGGCGGGCGACCGCGTGGACGACCTGATGACGCTCGTCCGCGCCGACATCACGAGCCAGAACCCGCGCCGCGTGCGCCGCTACCTCGCCGGCTTCGACCGCGTCGAAGAGAAGATGCGTGAGGTCGAGGAGAAGGACCGGCTCCGCGCCTTCCAGCCGCCCGTGGACGGCCACGAGATCATGGAGGCGGTGGGCGTCGGCGAGGGCGTGGCCGTGGGCATCCTGAAGGAGTGGATCCGCGAGGCCATCCTGGAGGGCGAGATCCCCAACGAGCACGACCCGGCGTTCGCCTACATGCTGGCGCACAAGGACGAGGCGCTCCGCCGCGCCCGGCTCTTCGAGGGCTGCCTTCGTTCCCTCCAGGGTTCCGAGCGTGCGGCCATGGGCGCCATCAAGGAGGCGGTGTTCCGGGACGCCCTCCCCGACGACGCCGAGGCGGCCGAGGCGTACCTGGCGCGGGTGAAGGAGGACGCCCTCGCTGCGCGCGAGGAGACGGCCGAGTAGACGGCCGAGTAGACGGCCGAGTAGACGGCCGAGTAGACGGCCGAGTAGCCGGTTCTGGCGGAAGGGGGCCGGCCCGACGGCCTATCTTACGCGCCCCTGCTCCCGAGCCGTGCGTCGCTTCTCCGCTCTCCTCGTCCTGATGCTGGCGGCCGTTCTGCCGGCCGCCGTTCTGCCGGCCGCCGTTCTGCCGGCCGCCGCCCAGACCGACTCCGCCCGCGACGCCGAGGTGCTCGACCTCGCGCTCGGTGCGGCGGTGCCCGTGGGCGAGGCCTACGACGGTCTCTGGGCCGCCGGGCAGGGCGCGGCATTGCGCCTGGCGATCCCGTTCCACGGCGGCACGGGGCACGTCGGCCTCCACGCTTTTCCGAACGGCGGGAGCCGGCCGAATCTGCCCGACTTCCTCGCCCTCCATGCCCAGGGCGGCTGGGGGTACCCACTGCGCCTGCCCGGCGGGATGCGCCTGACCGGCGGCGCGCTGGTCGGTGCGCTCCACATGCGCTTCGACGACGAGGACCGGTTCAGCGGGGCGCTCCGGAACGAGACGGAACTCACGGCGGGACTCTTCGCCCGCCTCGACGTGCCGGTGGCCGGGCCGGCGCGCGCGTTCGTCGCGGGCGAAGCCCTCCGCGTCTACACGTTCGAGCGGATCGACCTCCGGTTCGTCCAGGCCGGCGTGAGCGCGACGGTCATCAGCCCGGAATGGCTCCGCCGCGTCCTCCGATGACGGCCCTCGTCCTCGCCGCCCTCCTGGCCGTCGCCCCGGCCGACACCGCGCGCGCCGAGTGCCCGGGCGGCCAGGTGCTGGACCGCGCCGCCATCGAGAGCGCCGGGGTCGTGTACGTGGGCGACCTCCTGCGGCTCTTCGACGCGGTGCGGATGACGACGGTGGACGGCTTCGCGTGGCGGGCGCTCGCCGGTGCGCCGTCCGGCGGCGACGGCCTCGCCGTTCTGATCGACGGCGTCCCGGCGCCGACGCCCTGGTTCGGCGACCTCGGGCCGGCCGACCTTCCCGTCCCGATCACCGAGGTGGCCGAGGTCGCCTGGTGCCCCGAGCCGGGCCTCGCGGGCGGGCGCTGGGCCGGCGGCGGCACCCTCGATGTTCGCACCTGGGCTGCCGCCTCCGGCACCACGACGCGCCTCGCCTGGCAGATCGGCAACGAGACGGGCGACCCCGGCCCCTACCGCTACACCGATCGCGCCACGCCCAACGTGGACAAGAGCGGCCCGGACGGCGAGGGGGCGCTCCTCTACGCCGACTCCCTCCACGCCGGCCGGGTTCTGGTCCGGGCCTACCGCTTCTATCCCACCGACCTCGCCACGGATTTGCGCGCTTCGGCCGCCACGGCGCGGGCGATCCCCAAGCAGCGGGTGATGACGGGCGGGCTCGACGGGCGTACGGCTCTCGGGGGCGGCGCACTGGGCGGGCGCGTGCAGGGCCGTTACGTCTCGGCCCTCTGGTTCTTCGAACCCGCCGGGCGCGAGCTGCCCGTCCGCCGCCTCGACGCCCGCCTCGGGCTGGACGGGCGGACGCCGGCTGGAGGCCTCGACCTCGGCTACCGCCTCACGTTCGACACCGGCCGCCTCGACGCCGAGGACGGCACCCTGCCCGGTTTCGACCCCGACTGGCGGCAGCGCACGCTCACGGCCCACCTCGACGCGACGGCCCGAACCGGGAGGGCCACGACGAGCGGCGGCGCCTCGTTCGTCGGCAGCATGGCTGGCGGGCCGGGGCTTGGCAGCGGCGCGGGTTTCGCGCTCGGCACGCTCTACGCGCGGCACGAGCGGGCGCTCGCCGAGCGCGTCACGGCCACGACGCAGGCGGCCCTCGTCACGGCGGCGGGCCGGGTGCGTGGGAAGGCGGCGCTGACCGTCCGCCTCCGGACCGAAACGCGAACGCTTTCGGGCACGCTCGCCTACGACGCCCGGCTGCCCGAGGAGGACGCCGGCTACGGCTACTGGGCCGGGCGGGGCTACACCGGCCTCCTGCGCTCGGATACGCCCTACCGGCCTCTCGGACCGCCGCAGCCGGGCACCGACCTATCGGCCCGTCTCGCCTGGACCGGCCGCCTCGGCGCTGCGCTGCGGGCGACGGCGAGTGCGGGGCTACGACACAGCCGGGGCCTCTACGTCGAGCGGCCGGCGTTCACCCTCGCCCCGGGTGACACGGCCGTGACCGGTCCCGTCGCGGCGTTCCCGGACGCGCGGGGGACGCACGCCGACGCGCGCGTGGCTCTCGACGGCGCACTCGGATCCTGGCGCGCGCACGTCTTCTACAGCCTCCTCGCCGTGCTCGATGGCGACGCCGCCTTCCGGGACGCCTGGGCCCGCGCGCCGACCCACCGAGGCGGCCTCGCCCTCACCTTCCAGCCCGACCCCGGCCTGGCCCTCCGCCTCGCTTTCACGGCGCAGTCGGCGACGACGTGGCCGGGCTACGAGGCGCTCGACGGGGCCACCGAGCCACGCGGCTTCGCCTACGGCGACGGCACGCCGCCGCTCCGCCTCCTCGACGTGGCCGTCGAGAAGGGGCTGTTCGACCGGCGGGTGCGCCTCGCGCTCTCGTTCCGCAACGTGCTCCAGGCGGAGGAGCGGCATCACCCCCTCGGCGCACCGCTCGACTACCGGCTCTTTCTGCGCGTGCAGGCGCAGTTCCGGGGGCTGCCGGTGTGGCGGCCCCGCGGCGCCCCGAGGCGGACGATGTCGCCCGGCGGCGCGCCCTCGGTCGAGGCGGGCCTGGATGCGTTGGGTGTCGCCGTGATAGCCGAACCCGGAAGCGCCCCACGCCGCCTCACTCCTCGAAGCGCACGGTCACCTCGTCCTCCGGCTCGACCCGGAAGCCCGGCTGCGCACCGAGCCGCTCGAACGCGGCCTGCCGGTCTGCGTCCGTCTCGGCCAGCTGCATCCGCGCCGCCGCCTCCGGGTCCTCGATCATGAGGTCGATGATGGAGGCCATGTCGACGTCCGCGAGGGTGACCGTGCCGTCCTCGGCGTAGCGCGCGTTCGTCTCCGTGATCGGCCCCGGCAGTTCGACGGTGATGGCGAGGCGGGCGCCTTCCAGGAAGGCCCGCGCCATCGCGCCGCCCTGCTCCATCTGCACCCGAATGCTGTCGGCCTTGAGGGCCACCTCGGTGGAGTCGAGCGGCCGGGCGTCGGCGGCGGCCCGCTCGCGTTCCCGGAGGATGGTCAGGGCGCCCGGCTCGTAGGCGAAGCGCAGCGGCGTGTCGATCCCCTTGGGACCGGCCTCGTCGTTCTGCGCGCCGGTGCCGAGGGCGTCCTCGTCGGACACGTAGCGGACGGTGTTGATGTCGTCGAAGGCGTAGACGGCGCGGTAGCCGATGGAGCCGCCCTCCTCCAGGGAGTCCACGCGGAGGAAGCGGACGCCCTCGCCGAGGCTGTCGGCCCGCGCCTGGAAGTGGGCGAGGTCAATGAGGCCGGTGCCGGTGGAGTCGGCCTCCTGCATCATCGCGGCCAGGAAGCCCTGGAGCAGCACGGTCTCCTCGATGGTGCCGCTGCCGTCCGCGTTGAGGCGGAGGAGGGTGTGGAGCTGGAAGCACCCCGAGAGGGCCAGCGTGAGGACGGCGAGGGCGGCGGTAGCGAAACGGTGGGGCATGGTCGGAGGGCGAAGGGCAGGGGGCGGGAGGCGGTGGACCCGGTTGCAAGGCTACACCTTCCGCCGTCCGCCTGCAAGCACGGGAGCCCCGCCCGTAGCTTTCGGCCTCTCGTTCCCCGCCTCTCGTTCCCCGCCTCTCGTTCCCCGTCTTTCGTCCTCCACCCATGCGCGTCGGCCTGCTCACCGGCGGGGGCGATTGCCCCGGCCTCAACGCCGTCATCCGAGCCGTCACCAAGAGCCTGATCCTCGCCCACGGCGCCGAGGTGGTCGGCTTCGAGGACGGCTTCCTCGGCCTCATCGAGAACCGCCACCGCCCGCTCGGCTACGCCGACGTCTCGGGCATCCTCACGCGCGGCGGCACCATCCTCGGCACGTCCAACAAGGCCAACCCCTTCGCCTTCTACAAGGAGGACGGGGCCGACGTCTCCGACCGCGTCCTCGCCCACTACCGCGCCCTCGGCCTCGACGCCCTCGTCGCCATCGGCGGCGACGGCACGATGGCCATCGCGCACGGCCTCCAGCAGAAAGGGCTGGCTCTCGTCGGCGTGCCCAAGACCATCGACAACGACCTCGTCGGGACCGACCAGACGTTCGGGTTCGACACGGCCGTGACCATCGCGACGGAGGCCATCGACCGGCTGCACTCGACGGCGCAGAGCCACCACCGCGTGATGATCCTGGAGACGATGGGCCGCTACGCGGGGTGGATCGCGCTCCACGCGGGCGTGGCCTCGGGGTCGGACATCATCCTGATCCCGGAGTTTCCCTACGAGCTGGACGAGATCGTCCGTGTGTGCCGCCACCGCGAGGAGGGGGGCCAGCAGTTCACCATCATCGCGATGGCGGAGGGGGCGCGGCCCGTGGGCGGCGAGATGACCGTGCAGAAGATCGTCGAGGGCTCGCCCGACCCCGTCCGCCTCGGCGGCGCGTGCCAGGTACTCGGCTACGCGCTGGAGCAGCACCTCGACAGCGAGGTGCGCACGACGATCCTCGGGCACGTCCAGCGCGGTGGCACGCCGACGCCCTACGACCGTCTCCTCTCGACGCGCTTCGGGGCGCACGCCGCGCAGCTCGTGGCGCAGGGGCGCCACGGCGTCATGGTGGCGCTCCAGGCCGGGCGGATGACGGAGGTGCCCTTCGCCGAGATCGCCCACAAGGTGCGGACGGTGCCGCCGGACTACCCGCTCGTCCGGGGGGCCGTCGCCCTGGGCACGTCGTTCGGCGTGACCGAGATGGCACCGAAGCTCGGCCGGATCGGCTGAGGGGTGAGGGCCGAACGCGCCGGAGCCCGAACACCGCTCCCGCGTTCTCCTTCGTCCTCGGCCCTTCTACCTCTTCTCATGCGCGTCCTCGTCACCGGCGCCGGCGGCTACGTCGGCAGCCACGTCGTTCCGGCGCTCCTCCGCCACGGCCACGCCGTCCGCGCCCTCGTCCGCGCCGGCGACGGCCCCCCGGGCGCCGAGGTCGTCCGCGGCGACGTCACCGAGCCGGCCAGCCTCGACGGGCGGTTCGACGGCGTCGAGGCCGTCGTCCACCTCGTCGGCATCATCGACGAGAAGCCGTCGAAGGGTGTCACGTTCGAGCGCGTCCACGTGGACGGCACGCGGCACGTGATCGAGGCGGCGCGTGCGGCGGGCGTGCGCCGGTACGTCCACATGAGCGCCAACGGCGCGCGGCCCGACGGCGTCTCGCGCTACCAGACGACGAAGTGGGCGGCCGAGGAACTCGCGCGCGGCGCGGGCTTCGAGCACCTCGTCGTCTTTCGGCCGTCCACGCTCTTCGGCGATCCCGGCCCCGAAAACCCCGAGTTCGCCAAGCGGCTCTGGCAGGACCTCGTCAAGCCGTTCCCGGTGCTCCCCGTCTTCGGGGACGGGCGGTACGCGCTGCAGCCGATCCACGTCGGGGCCGTCGCCGAGGCGTTCGCCCGGGCCGTCACGCGCGCGGCGTCGAACGGGAGGCGCTACTGCGCGGCCGGGCGTGAGCGGATGCCGTACGTCGAGGTGCTCGACCGGATCGCCGAGGGCGGCGGGGTCGCGCCGAAGCGGAAGCTGCCCGTGCCGATGGCGCTCGCGCGGCTGGCCGTCCGCACCGTCGGTGCCCTCGGGCTCCTGCCCATCTCGCCCGATCAGTTCGAGATGCTCGTCGAGGGCAACACGTGCGACCCGTCGGCCTTCTTCGCCGACTTCGAGGTCGAGTCGCCGCCGTTCGACGCCGCGCACCTCGCCTACCTGGCGGCGTATTGAGGGTGGCGCTGGCCCTCCTCCCCGCTCCGGATGACAAAACCGGGGCCGTCGTGCGCGGCTCCGCCCGCCTCGGTACGATCACCGAGGCGGGCGTGAAGAGCGCGGGAGCACCCGGCCCGGTGGCGGAGGCCGGCGCGCCCCGCGCTATCTTCGCGGCACACCCAGGCCGCCGCCCATGCAGACCTCGCTCGCCATCCCCGCCACCGACTCCGACACCGAGGGCGGGCGCCCCAAGACCTACGTCGCCATCGCCGGCAACATCGGCGCGGGGAAGAGCACGCTCACCGAGATCCTCGCCGAGTACTTCGGCTGGGCCCCCTTCTTCGAGCGCGTGGACGACAACCCGTATCTCTCGGACTTCTACCGGGACATGAACCGGTGGTCGTTCAACCTCCAGGTGTTCTTCCTCTCCAGCCGGTTCAAGCACCAGAAGGAGATCGAGGCCGCGCCGGCGGCCGTCGTCCAGGACCGCTCCATCTACGAGGACGTCGAGATCTTCGCGCGCAACCTCCACGACATGGGGCTGATGGCCACGCGCGACTACGAGAACTACCGCGAGCTGTTCTCGATCATGACCGGCTACCTCCAGCCGCCCGACCTCCTCGTCTACCTCCGCGCCTCCGTTCCCACGCTCGTCCGCCAGATCCAGGCGCGCGGTCGCGACTTCGAGTCCGGCATCCGCATCGACTACCTCGAGGCGCTCAACGGGCTCTACGAGGACTGGATCGACCGCTACCCGTACCCCAAGCTCGTCGTCGAAACGGACACGCTCGACTTCGTCAACGAGCCGGAGGACCGGTTCGAAATCGTCAGCCGCATCGAGAGCCGGCTCTACGGGCTGTTCCCGGTGAGGGGCTGAATGGAGGCGTCAGGGACAGGAAGAGAGGAGGAGGGGAGGAGAGGAGGGCGGCCGCTCCCGCGAATCCTCCTCGTCCTCCTCCTCCCATTCTTGCCTCCTCTCTCGTCCAAGGCCCAGGTCCCCGACTCCACGCGCGCCCGGCCGGACAGCCTCGTCGCGCCGGCGCTGCTGGCGCCGCCGGGGCCGGAGGGCGGCCGCGCCGCGACGGCCGTCCCCTTCACCACGCCCGCCCTCGACCCGGCCGACGGCCTCGCCGAGGCGGACGGCGCCTTCGTCTACGACCTCGGCCTCGTGGGCGCGCCCGACGGCCTCAGCCTCGACGGCCGCGCACCCGGGCGCCACGCCCTCGCGCTCGACGGCCGCCCGCTGACCGACCTCTTCACCGGCCGCCCGCGCGCCGACCTCCTCCCGTTCGAGGTCCTCGACCGGCTCCGCCTGGACGACGGTGCGTACGGCCGGCCCGGCGCGGTCGTCGCCACGGTGCGGCCGTTCCGGTTCGCTGCGCCCGTGACCGAGCTGCGCTACCTCACGGGCCAGGAAGGGCTCCAGTTCATCTCCGTCACGCACGCCCAGACGCGGCGCCCGCCCGGCCTCCTCCGCGACGCCGGGGGGGAGGCGCGCTGGACCGTCCTCGCCCACGTCGCCGGGCGGTCTTCGACGGGCGCGTTCGGGGGCGGGGCGCTGGGCGGCTGGCACGGCCTCGGGCGGATCACCTACGCACGGCCGGGCCTGACGGCGGTGCTGACCGAGACGCACGTCCGCCGCTCGCTCGGCGCGCGCACCGGCCTCGCCCCCAGCGGCGCTTTCTCGACGGTCTTCAACCCGTTGCAGGCGCTCGTCCTCGACGGCAACGCCGAGCGGGCGACCGTCCGCAACGACCTCGCGCTCGACCTCCACGCGCCGCTCTTCGGATCTGCGCCGCTCACGGCGTCGGCCTACTGGACGCGTCAGCACGAGCGGTTCACGCCCGTCCCCGGCGACACGCTGGAGGCGAAGGGCAACCGCTTCGGCGGGCGGCTGGTGCAGCCGATCCGCGCCGGGCGCCACGGCCTCGCCCTCCGCCTCGACGGCCGGCTCGACGGCGCGCCGTGGGGGCGGCAGGCGCCGCTCGCAGGCGCCGAGGCCCGCACGCAGCTCCACGCGGCGCTGCGCGACACCGTCCGCCTCGGGGGCTGGCGCGCCGAGGCCGAGGCCGGCATGCACGCCGTCGGCGACGTGGTCTTTCCGGCAGGGCACGTCCGCGTCGAGCGCAGTGGGTTCTTCGCGGGCGTCGGCTACGCGGGGGCGGAGGCCGGACGCATCGAGGCCGTCGGTTACGGCGATCTCGTGCTTGGGACGGCCGAGCCCAACGAAGAGCGTACGTTCTCGGCCGAGGCCGGCTGGGCCTTCGCCGTCGGCGCGCTCGGCGTGCGGCTGCGGGCGTTCGGGAGTGAGGCGCGGAATCCGCGCGTGCTCGTCGCCCGTGCCGATACCGCCTTCGCCTTCGTGGACGCCGACGGCCCGTTCCGGTGGGTCGGCGGGACGCTCGGGCTGGGCTGGCGCGAGGCCGCCCCGCGCGGGCTCTACGCGACGGCCTCCGCCTCGACGCACGCGCTCCTGAACGCCGACGCCTCCGCCCTTCACCGCCGCGAGGCCGACGCCCTCCCGGCCGTGTGGGGCCACGGCCGCCTCGGCTTTCGCGCCCTCGGCCTTGCCGGCGGCCGGCTCGACCTCGACCTCGCGCTGCGCGGGCGGGCGTGGAGCGGCTTCCGCAGCCGCGTCTGGGTGCCCGCCGTCGCTCTCTTCGCCCTCGCCGACCCGGACGCCGCCGTGGCCGTCCCGGCACGCGGCACGCTCGACCTCGTCGCCGAGGCGCGGTTCCAGGAGCGGGCCTCGGTGTTTCTCGTCTACGAGAACGCCCTCGCCACGCGCGCCTACGACGGCGCCTTCGTCGTGCCCGTCTTCCCGCTCCCGGCGCACCGCCTCCGCTTCGGCGTGGCGTGGGCGCTGTTCGACTGACGGGCGGTCCTCGACGCGGCGGTCGCCGTCCCACTGCTGCGCGGGCGGGAGCGCGTCGCCGGGCGTGAGGCCGGGCACGGCCTCGGCAACCACACCTACTCCCACCCCGACTTCACCGAGACGACCGTCGAGGCGTACATGGCCGACGTGGTTCGGGGCGAGGCGCTCACGAAGCGGCTCCTCGGCGAGCGCGGCCGGCCGCTCCGCTACTTCCGCCACCCGTTCCTCCGCACCGGCGAGACCGAGGCCAAGAAGGCGGCGCTCGCCGCCGCCCTCGACGCGCGCGGCTACACCGTCGCCCCCGTCACCCTCGACAGCGACGAGTGGGTGTTCGCGGCGGCCTACGGGCGGGCCGTCGCCGAGGGCGACACGGTCACGGCCCGGCGCATCCGCGACACGTACCTCGGCTGGTTCGACGACGTAGTGGCGCACTACGAGGGCTGGAGCCGCGAGGTCGTCGGCCACGAGCCGCCGCAGGTGCTCCTCCTCCACGCCAACCGCCTCAACGCCGACACGCTGGGGGACCTGATCGGGCTGTTCGAGCGGCGCGGCTACCGGTTCGTCTCGCTGGACGCCGCGCTGGCCGACCCGGCGTACGCTCGGCCGGACCCGTTCGTGGGGCGCTACGGCTCGTCGTGGCTGCACCGCTGGGCGCGCGGGCAGGGGATGGAGGTCCGCTGGGAGCCCGGCGCGGCCGACTGGGTAGCGGCCCACTACCGGGGCGACGGCTGACCGCTTACGCCGCCCGCAGCACCTCGTGGAGCACGGCGGCGAAGTGGCACGCGCTCCCGCCCAGTACGAACAGGTGCCACACCGCGTGTGCGTACGGAATCCGCCGGCTCATGTAGAAGACCGTTCCGGCCGTGTACGCCAGCCCGCCCGCCGCCAGCCACAGCAGCGTGGCCACCGGCAGCGCCTCCACCATCGGCCGGACGGCCACGACCACGAGCCAGCCCATCCCGAGGTAGAGCAGCGTCGAGGCGAGGCGGAAGCGGCCGGTGAAGAAGAGCTTGAACACGACGCCCGCCACGGCCAGCGCCCAGATCACGCCGAATAGGGCCCACCCCCAGCTGCCGCGCAGCCCCGCCAGCAGGAACGGCGTGTACGTCCCGGCGATGAGCACGTAGATGGCGGCGTGGTCGAACACCTGGAGCCACCGCTTCGCCCGGCCGCCCGGGACGGCATGGTAGAGTGTCGAGGCCGTGTAGAGCAACACGAGCGAGCCGACGAAGACCGACGCGCCGACGACGTGCCACGGACCGGCCCCGAGCGCGGCCAGCGTGATGAGCACGGCTCCGGCTACGGCGCTGGCGAGCGCGCCCAGCCCGTGCGTGACGGCGCTGGCGATTTCCTCGGCGAGGGAGAGGGGGCCGTCGGGGGAGGCTGTCATGGGATCGAGCAGGGGGCGCGGCGCTACGCGGGTGGACGCTACGCGGGTGGAGCGGAGAAGCCCGTGGGACGACGTAAAGGGGCCGAAGGTCCGGCCGCCTCGGGCATCGCGCCAGGCGGCCGGACCTTCGGCGACGGCCCCTCGTTGTACCGATGGAGCCGCCCGGAGTGCCGGCGGCTCGTCGTCTCCTCTCCCTTCTCATTCCAGACCCCCGCTCCCATGCCCATCGCCAAGATCATCGAGGTGTCCGCCGTGTCGGACCAGAGCTTCGACGACGCCGTCCGCAACGCCTACAACGAGGTCAGCCGCACGGTCAAGAACGTCAAGAGCGTCTACGTGCAGGACTTCCTCTACGAGCCCGGCGAGGACCAGGCCGGCCACTTCCGCGTCCACTGCAAGGTCACGTTCGTCGTCAACCATCCGAACGACTGAGCGAGTCGCCCGGCTCAGGCCGCTGCCAGGACCACGCCGCCACGGCCGCCGCCAGCGCCAGCGTGACGAGCAGGTAGCGCGCGTTGAGGAGGTCCACGACGGGGCGCGGCGCGTGCTCCACCAGCGCCGCGAGCACGCGGATGGGCAGACGCGGCAGCATCAGCAGGAGCGCCGCCCCGGCCGTCAGCATCCGGGCGCGGCGGCTCCGGCCCCGGGCGTCCAGGAGGGCGAAGAACAGCAGCGGCAGTGCCAGCAGGTAGGTGTGCTCCCACCCCAGCGTCGAGCACACCGGGATCAGCGCGAGCGCGATCACGCCGGCCACTTCGCGGCGAAGTCGCCCCGCCGCGTGCGCCAGCGCGACGCCGCCGAAGAGGAGCGCCGAGGCGAACGTGCCGACGGCGCTCACCCAGACTGGCATCGGGACCTCCAGGCCGTGCAGGGCCGCCTCGGGCGGCAGCGTCAGCCGCGTCAGCACGCCGACGAGCGAGCCGTTCAGCGCGCCCTGGTTCGTCAGCCCCGCCCACGTCGGCGTCCGCTCGACGGCAAACTCGGCGTAGAGCGCGAGCGGGACGACCGGCGCGAGCACCAGCGGCAGGCCGACGAGCCCCAACGCGAACCCGAAGACGAGCCGGCCGGGGCGGCGCACGCCCCACGCCAGTGGGATCAGCACGAGCGGGTAGAGCTTGAGCCAGAATCCGCCGCACAGCGCGAGTGCGGCTCGCAGCGGCCGGTCGCGCCGCAGGCCGTTCAGGAACAGCAGACCGGCCAGCAGCACCAGCACGTTCACCTGGCCGTACTTCAGGTTCTGGAGCAGCGGTCCCGAACCGAGCCCGATCAGCACCAGCCCGCGGGTCAGCGGCCTCGCGACCGGCTCCGCCTCGGGCCGCGCGTAGAGACGGAGCACCCGCCGGAAGCACACCACCGCCAGCGCGACGACCCCCGCGTTCCAGGCCAGGTACGCCGCCCATTGCGGCAGCGCGACCGTCGTGAGGAACGGCACCACGCTCGGCGGCGGGTAGAGGTACTGGACGTCGGCGTAGAGCGCGGCCGGATCGGCGAGGAAGCGCTGCCCGGCCTGGTAGAAGAACGAGAAGTCGTAGACGAACCCATCGGGCTCGGCCAGGACGTGCCGGTACTGGCGGACGTAGAGGTAGCCGGGTAGCAGCAGCACGGCCAGCGCGCCCAGCGCCGCCGGGACGCCGAGGTGGGGCACCTCGCGCCAGCGCGCCGGCACGGTGCGGAGCCCGCCCATCGGCTCAGGCCAGCGACTCCCAGAGCAGCTGGACCGCCGTGACCGCCGCCACGAGGGCGAAGGCGCGCCGCACCCAGCGCGCGGCGATCCGGTGGGCCATCCACACCCCGAGGTGGGCCGTCGCCATCGCCGGCAGCGCCAGCGCCAGCGCGTGCACCACGTCCACGTAGCCGACGGCCCCCGGCGGCACCGCCGCCCCCTGCCCGAGGAGGGCATAGGTGACGATGCCAATGGCAGCGATGAGCACGATGGAGGCAGTCGAGGTGGCCGTGGCCTCCTTCGTCGGCAGGCGCAGCGGGCCGTGGTAGAGCGGCACCAGCACGATGCCGCCGCCGACGCCGGCGGCGGCGGCGAGCGCGCCGGCCGAGGCACCCGAGACGGCCAGCAGGCCGAGTCCCGTCCTCCGCGGCGGCAGCGCGTCGTCGTCGCCCGCCTCGGCGCGCGGGCGGACCATGCGGACGGCCACGCCGAGCAGGATCAGCCCGAAGACGACCTGGAACACGTCGCGGTCGTACCACGGCTGCGTCGTCACGAGCAGGCTCGCCGCCGTCAACGTCAGCCCTGCGATGAGGCCGGTGACGACGGCCACGCGCACGTGCACGGCTCCCGCGCGCCACTGGGTGTAGGCCCCCGAGGCCGAGGCCAGCCCCACGCACAGCAGGCTCGACCCCACCGTCAGCGGCGCCAGCACCGGGTCCTCGATGCCGAGGCTGGTGAAGTAGAGCAGCAGCACCGGCACGTAGACCACCCCGCCGCCCACGCCCACCAGCCCGACGAGAAAGCCGCCGAGGGCGCCGCCGAGCGCGAGCAGGAGGAAAGCCATCACGATGCGGGAGAAAACGAACAGGGGCGCAGCGCACTGCGCCCCTGCCTCAGACCGGGGGAAGATAACCGGCGCCCGCTCACTCCGCCCACTCCGTCCCCGGCAGTACGGCCGCCACGACCAGCACCCGCTCGAACGTCCAGGCGGTGACGTCGTAGCCTTCGCCGCTCGCTACCCGCCAGGCGTGCTCGAACACGGTGTCCTCCACGTTCGAGTCGCCGAAGAGCGCCCGGGATACGCGCGCGCGCTCGGCGAGGTCGGCGTACTCGATGATCAGCTCGTAGAGCGGCCGCTCGCCCTCGTTGTCGAAGTAGTAGTCGACGCGCACGATGCCGGGCGCGGGGTTCTCCTCGGCGTAGACCACACGGAAGCCGGCGGGTCCTTCCCGGACGGCCTCCGGGCGGCGCACCTGGAAGGCGGCGAGGGGCATCCCGAAGGCGAGGTCGCGGAAGGGCGCGGGCAGGAAGCGGGCGGACGGCGCCGCCGGGGCCTGCGCCGTCCGGCAGGCCGGGAGGCCGACCAGGCCCGCGAGAAGGAGGACGGCGGCGAAGAGAAAGCGCATGATGGCGACGAATTCGGTCCGAAACGAGAGGGGGCCGTGAGGATTTCCCTCCGGGACCACCGAGCGGCTTACCGCGGAGCCAGGACGGCGCGGTAGGCGCGCTCGTCGCGGAGCACGCCGAGGGCCTCTTCGAGCTGGGGGTCGGCCTGGAGGGAGGCGCGGATCTGGTCGGTCTGGCCCACGTAGCGTGCGAGGATCTCCTGCCGGAGGCGTTCCTTCAGGCGCGGCGCGTGGCGCTCGAAGTCCTCGGCCTTCTCGCGCTCCACCTCGGCGCGGAGGTCGGCCACCTCGTCGTCGGTGGCGCCGTAGTCGGCGGCGTCGAGGTCGGCGGCGAGGGCGTCGAGGGCGCGCTCGGCGCGGGTGGCGTAGGTGAAGGCCTCGGCGTCGAGGAAGCGGCGGAAGTCGGCGAGGACGGCGTCGTCCACGGCGAAGCCCGGCGGCAGCGCGGCGTGCTCGGCGGCGTAGTGGTTGGCGTAGAGGAAGAAGGCGGCCGTGCGCGAGAGGGCGTCTTCGAGCTCGCTGACCTCGCCCAGCGAGGCCGGCACGTCCGGCTCAATGCCGTGGCCGTCGTAGACCGTCCGCCCGTTTGCCGTGCGGTAGGCGTGGCGGACGGATTCCGGGACGGCCTCGGCGGTGGCGCCGTCGGCGTCGCGGCCGTAGGCGACCGACTGGATGAGCCGCCCGCTCGGCGTGTAGTACTTCGCCGTCGTGAGCTTGAGCGAGGTGTTGTAGGGGAGCTGGCGGACGACCTGCACGAGCCCCTTTCCGAACGTCCGTTCCCCGACGATCACGGCGCGGTCGTGGTCCTGCAGCGCGCCCGCGACGATCTCGGAGGCCGAGGCGCTGCCGCCGTCCACGAGCACGGCCAGCGGCACCGCCGGCGCGAGGGGGGTGCCGCGCGTGCGGTAGGTCCGCTCCGTCTCGGCCGCGCGCCCGCGCATGGAGACGACGACCTGACCCGGTGGGAGGAACAGGCTGACCACGTCCACGGCCGCCTCGAGGAGGCCGCCGGGGTTGCCGCGCAGGTCGAGCACGAAGCCTTCGAGCGGGCGCTCGCCCTGGAGCCGTTCGAGCGCGGCGCGCACCTCCGGCCCGGCCTCCTGCGTGAACCGCTCGAGGCGGACGTACCCGACGGCGTCGGCGGGGTCGCCCACCCAGCCGGCGTAGGTGACGTTGTGGAGGCGGATTTCGGAGCGGGTGAGGACGAACGTGAGCAGCCCCGGCTCGCCCTCGCGCTCGATCTCCAGCGTGACCGTCGAGCCCGGCGCGCCGCGCATCAGGTTGCGCGCTTCGAGCGAGGTCATGGCGGCCGTCGCCTGCCCGTCGATGGTCACGATCACGTCGCCCGCGCGGATGCCCTGTTCGTAGCCGCTGTAGCCTTCGAAGGGAGCCACGACCACGAGGCGCCCGCCGCGCTCGTCGATCCCCAGCCCGACGCCGCCGTAGCGCCCGCGCGTGACGATGTCCATGTCCTCGTTGTCGGCCTCGTCGAGGAAGACGGTGTACGGGTCGAGCGTGGCGAGCATGGCGTCGATGCCGGTGCGCATGAGCAGCTCGGGGTCCACGTCGTCCACGTAGCCGGCCGCGAGTTCCTCGTAGAGCCGGCCGAAGATGGTGAAGTTCTTCCGGATGGCGAAGTAGTCGTCGTCCGGGAGAAAAAAGCCCGCGCCGAGGGCGCCCACGGCGGTGAGCGCGACGGCGACGGCGGTGTAGAGGAGGGCGCGGCGCATGGCGAGCGTGCTGGTTTTTTCGCAGGAACAGGATACGAACGCGGCACGCGCCCGATGCGTGCCTTTCGTCGGGCCTTGCGTGCGGAGGGGCCGCGCTCTCGTCGTCCGTCGCTTCGCGCCTCCGGATGGCCGCGCCGAATCCTCGCCCGGAACCACTCCCGATTCCACTGCGCTTTGACGGGGCGGTGTCACCCGAGCGGCGGATCTTGCGGCCTCTCCGCGCCCGCCATGATCGTCACGCCCTCGTCCTCGCGCCGCTTCGCCTACGCCGCCCTCGCGGGGGCGGGCACACTCTGGGGGGCGTCGTTCCTGTTCGGCAAGCTGGCGCTGGCGGAGATGGGCGCGGCCACGCTCGTGTTCTACCGGTTCGTGCTCGCGGCGGCCGCCCTGCTTCCGCTGGTCCCCTGGCGGCGGACGGCGTGGGCGCGGACGGACACGCTTCTCGCCCTCGTGGGCGCCTGCATGGCCGGGCCGCTCGTATTCCTCCTCCAGTTCGAAGGGCTCGACCGGACGACGGCTTCCAGCGCCGCCCTCCTCGTCGCCACGGCCCCGCCGATGATGGCGCTCGGCGGGGCGTGGCTCGACCGCGAGCGGCCGGGCCGGTGGGCGTGGGTGGCCGTCGGCCTCTCCGCCCTCGGCGTGGTGCTGCTCGTCGGCACGCCGAGCCGGGGCCGGACGCTCGTCGGCGACGCGATGGTGTTCGCCTCGATGGTCTCGGCGGTGTCGTGGACGCTGCTGGCGCGTCGGCTCGCGCGGCGCGTCGGCGTGCTGGCGGCGACGGCCGTCCAGTTCGGCCTCGGCGCGCTCGTGCTCCTCCCGTTCATGCTGGCTCTCGACGGCGTACCGGCGCCCGCGTACTCGGCGCCCGCGTACTCGGCGCTCGGCTGGACGTCGGTCTTCGTGCTTGGCCTCGGTTGTACGGCCGTCACGTTCTTCCTGTGGAACTGGGCGCTGCTCCGCGTCGAGGCCGCGCGGGCGGGCGTGATCGGCAACCTGGAGCCGCTGGTCGGGTCCGTCCTCGGCGTCGTCTTCCTCAACGAGAGCCTCGGCCCCTACGCCCTCGCGGGTGCCGTGTGCCTCCTCAGCGCCGCCGTCCTCGCCACCGTGAGCGACGCGCCGTCAGCAGAGGTGGCGGCATGAGCGACTTCCGCCCACCCGCCCGCTTCGACGGCGTCTCGTTCGCGTCGTACCGGCCGCAGACGCCGGGCCAGGACGAGGCGCTCCGGCGCGCCCGCCGCTTCGCCGAGGCCGTCCGCCGCCGCTACCGGGGGCCGCGCTTCCTCCGGCACTTCCGCGCGGACGACGGCCTCGGCGCCGGCCTCTACCTCGTCGGCCCCGTCGGAACGGGCAAGACGCACCTGCTGGCATCCATCCACCACGCGCTCCACCCGGGCGTGCCGAGCGCGTTCGTCCACTCCAGCCGGCTCTTCCGCGCGACGGAGCGGCCGGCGGATTACGCGAAGGCCCTCGCCGCCCGCTTCCGCGTCCTCCTCATCGACGAGGTCGAGCTCGACGACCCGGCCGCCGAGGTGCGGCTGATCGGCGTGCTCAAGACGCTCCGCCGCCTCGGCGTCACCGTCGCTGCGACGAGCAACGCGGAGCCGGAGCGGTTCGTCTCGGCCGCCTTCGGGCGGGACCGGCTGGAGCGGTTCATCTCGGAGGAGTTCCGCCGCCAGTACCGCGTGGTGTTCGTCGGCGGCGAGGACTACCGGCAGCGGCTCGACAAGGCCGGCCGCGCCTGGATCGGCCCCGAGGCGGCCACGCGCGCCGCGATGCAGGCGGCCTTCGACGCGGCCGAAGGCGCCAAGCGCTGGCTCACGTTCCCCACCCTCCTCCGCCTCGCGACGGAGACGGAGCGGTCCGCGCTGGCGCGCGAACTGGCCGCGCCTGATCACCTCTTCATCGAGGGCATCCGCATCACCGGCACCGACGACGCGCTCCGCCTGCTGCGCATCGTGGACGACCTCTACGCCGAGCCGCACCCGCCCACGCTCTACTTCACGGCCGAGGAGCCGCCTGCGCAGTGGTTCACGGCCGCGCACCGCGAAGGGCTGGAGCGCGGCATCGCCGAGAAGTTCACGCGGACGACCTCGCGGCTGAGTGCGCTGGCGGCCGTCGAGCACGTCGCCGGCGGCTGAATCAGGCCGGAACCGTCGGGCGCACCGGCACGGGGCGGGCTTCGCCGGAGGGCCTCGGCCCCCGGTCCGGCGTCACGATCGGCGTGGGAAGGGTCAGCGTGAACGTCGCCCCCTCGCCTTCCCGGCTCTCGACCGTCAGCGTTCCGCCGTGCACGGCGGCCACGTCGGCTGCGAGGGAGAGGCCGAGGCCGGTGCCCTGGCCGGTCGGGCGCGTGGTGAAGAACGGCTCGAAGATGCGGTCCTGCACGTCGGCGGGGATGCCCACGCCGTTGTCGGCCACCTCGACCGTCACGACCGACGGCCCGCGCCGGGTGCGGACGGTCACGGCGGGGACGTAGCCCGCCTCGCCCCGCGCGGCGCGCTCGCACACCGCCAGCAGCGCGTTGCCGACGAGGTTCATCACGACCCGCCCGATCTCCTGGGGGGCCACGACGACCGCGCCCACCTCGGGGTCGAGGTCGAAGTCGAGGTCGAAGTCGAGGTCGAAGTCGAGGTCGAAGTCGAGGTCGAAGCGCCCCACGCATTCCGGGTGGCGCACCTGGACGCTCTCGCGGGCGAGCGTGGCGAACTCGGTGACGAGGTGGGCGAGGTCGATGGACCGGCGCTCGCCCGAGGCCGGCCGGGCGTGCTCCAGCATCCCCTGGACGATGGCGTCGGCGCGGCGTCCGTGCTCCTCGATCCGGCCGACGTTGTCCCGGAGGTCGGCCATGAGCGTCTTCACCTCGTCGCACGCCGCCGAGGGCATCGCCTCGCACGCCCGCTCGACGGCCTCCCGGATCTCGTCGAGGAGTTCCTGCGAGAGCTGGGCGAAGTTGTTGACGAAGTTGAGCGGGTTCTTGATCTCGTGCGCGATGCCGGCGGTGAGACGGCCGAGGCCGGCCATCTTCTCCTGCTGCACGAGCTGCGCCTGCGTCGTCCGGAGCCGGTTGAGTGCGTCGGTCAGGACGGCGTTGCTCTCGGCTTGCTGGCGGGCGCGGAGGAACTCGATGCGGGCGTAGCGCTCCAGCGCGTACGAGGCCACCATCCCGCTGAAGTTGACCGAGGTGAGAAAGAGGACGTCGTTGAGCAGCAGCGCGCCGGGCGTCCGCTCCAGCACGGCCGCCGCCAGGTACGCCCCGATGATGACGGCGCCGACGGCGCTCGCCACCACGAACCGCAGCCGCAGCAGGACGTGGACGTACACCAGCAGCAGCATCACGCCCGCGTAGTAGTCGTAGTATCCGTTGGGCGACTGCGCCACCGCCGTCATCGCCACGACGCCGAAGCCGCCGACGAGCGCTACGGACGCCAGCACCGGCTGCATCCGGCGAGGGAACGACGGCGCGAAGGTGTACCCGATCGCCAGCCCGAGGAAGGCGCAGACGCCGATCCGGATGACGCGCACGGCCTCGAACGAGTCCGGCACCATGAGCGGGTCGAGGATGCCGAAGGTGGCGTACTGCACCAGGCCGAGGACGAGCGCCCAGCGCACGAGCAGGAGCGAGCGCCGGGTGTAGTCCTCGCCGAACGCCGCCTCGAGAGAGGTGGGCGTGAAGCGAAGGGTGAGCGGGTGGAGGCGGGGGGTGTCCATGAATGGACGAACGGCGGACGGGGAAGCGAGGCGGAGTGTAGGGGAAGTCGCCCGAAAAGATGCAGCGGTCACCCGCTGCCCCCTCATTTCACACGGCCTACCCTCCGCCCGTGACGTACCGCTGGACCCGGCTCTCCAGCCGGCCCTACCCCCCGCACGCAAACTTCAACCGCTCAGCGAGATGGCTGCGGGCGGTGGGGTCGGTGCAGAAATCCGGGCACCGGCGGGAATGCGGCCGACCTATGCCGCCAGCCCGAGGCGCTTCAGCCCGCGCGCCAGCACGTCGGCGAGAAAAGCCTCGTAGGGCCGCCCCGCCAGCTCGGCGAGGATGGCGAAGGTGCCGTCCGGCGCAAACGTCGGGAGCGGGTTGATCTCCAGGAACCACACGCGGCCGGCCGCATCGACGCGGAAGTCGCTCCGCGAGAAGTCGCGGCACTCCAGCGCGTCGTGGACGGCGAGGGCGGCGCGCTGGAGGCCGAACTCCAGCGCCTCGTCAATGGGGATGCCGAGGTCGTAGGCGAAGGGGCGCGCGGGGTCCTCGTGCCGTTCGAGCGCGTGCAGGCCGATGCCGGTCGTGGCCTCGACGGCGCGCTGGAGGGCGGGCAGCGCCTCCGGCGGGTCGTGCCCGACGACGCCCACGGTGAACTCGGCACCCTCGACGAACGCCTCGACGAGCAGATCCTGGCGGTAGAGCGCGGCCTGCCGGCCCACCTCGGCGCGGAGCGCGGCGGGGCCGTCGCACCGGCTCGTGGGGGCGATGCCCTTGGCGGTGCCCTCGTAGCGCGGCTTGACGAAGACGGGGTACGGCACGTCGAGGCCGGCGAGGTCGTCGGGCGAGCGGACGACGGCCCAGTCGGGCGTGGCGAGGCCGGCGTGGCGGGCGACGACCTTCGTGAGGTGCTTGTCGAGCGAGGCCGACAGCGTGAGGGCGTCGGAGCCGAGGGTGGGCACGCCGGCCAGCTCCAGCAGCACCGGCGCGTGCGCCTCGCGGTTGCGGCTCCCGTAGCTCTCGGCGATGGTGACGGCCGCGTCGAGGCCGAGGGGGCCGCGCTGCATCGCCGTCAGCAGCGCCGGCACGTTGCCGAGGCGCACGGGCGTGTGGCCGAGGTGGCGGAGGGCGCCTTCGAGCGCGGCGATGGTGCGCTCGGGCTCGTACTCGGCGTCCCAGTCGGGTGGGGCGCCGGGCGGCGGCTCGGCGTCGCCGAAACGGTCGTAGACGAGGCCGACGGTCATGCTCCCGGCTTCCGCCGCACGTACAGCGTGAGCGGCCACCGCACCGTCCGCGTCGCCGCGTCGCCCCACGCCTCGGCCAGCGCCGCCTCGGGCACGGGGTCTTCGCCCGTCGCCTTCCGGTAGGCGCCGGCGGCCGACCACGAGCGGAGGTAGCCGACCCACCGCGCCAGCGGCCACGCCCTCTCCATCGCGAACGGCGGCGCCTCGACGGGCTCGAAGGGGAAGTCGAAACCGGCGTAGCCGTCCTCGACCTGCTGCCGCGCGGGCGACCAGTACCCCTCCAGCGTCTGGCGGTAGAGCACGTCGGTGACGCGGTCCACCTCGGGCGAGACGGTGGCGAGGGCGTAGGTCCACACGGCCAGCAGGCCACCGGGCCGCAGCACCCGCTCCGCCTCGGCGTAGAACGCGGGCCGGTCGAACCAGTGCAGCGCCTGCGCGACGGTCACGAGGTCGGCGGAGGCGTCGCCGAGGCCGGAGGCCTCGGCCGGAGCCTGGCGGTACGTCACGCGCGGGTGCGGCGTGGCGTGGGCGAGCTGCGCGGCGCTGGCGTCCGTGGCCGTGACGCGGTCGAAGTGGGCGGCGAGGGCGACGGCGGCCTGGCCGTTGCCGGTGGCGCAGTCCCAGGCGTGCTCCGTGTCCGGGGCGTGGTCCGCCAGCCACGCGAAGAGGGCGTCCGGGTAGGCCGGGCGGAAGGCGGCGTAGGTGTCGGCGAACGCGCCGAAGCGATCCGTGAAAGCGGTGTTCATGAGCGAGTCCGGTCGCGGATGGGCCCGGGGCGCTCGGCCTCGGGGGCTTCCGGGAGTGCGTCGAGGTCGAGGCGCGGCGCCTCGGCGCGCTGCTCGGCCGTGCCGACCTCCGCCTCGGCGGGGGCGTCGTGGATGACGCGCGCGATCTCGTCGGCCACCTCCTCGACCTCATCGAGCTTCTTCTGCCGCCAGCGCCTGTCGAACCTCGCAATGAGGGGCCCCGAGAGCAGCAGGGCCAGCACGAACACGACCAGAAACACGAGCCCCGATTCGGTGATGCCGGCCCCCAGCGCACCGATCACCACCGCCACGATCATTCCGTACCCGATGCCTTCGACGCGCGGGCTGGCGAGGCCGACGCGTCGCTGGAGGCGGACGTGCTGCACGCCGTCGGCCGAGCGGATCGTCGCGGTCGTGGTGACGCCCGCCGCGGTGCTGTGCCGCCACGTCCGCGTCTGGCCCAGCTGCTCGACGACGCCCGGCCCGTACTGCGCACTCATCCCGAACGACATCGCGAGGTCGCTGGAGAAGCGCTCGCGGAGGCGGAGAACGGCGGCTTCCCACTCCTCCTCGGAGAGCGTGCCCGGCACCGTCCGCTCGACGAACACGTGCGTCTCGGTCTGCCCCGCCACGGTGCGGAGGCTCACGCCCGTCTCAGCCTCGCGGAGCGCCGCCCGCAGGAACGCCGGGTCGATGCCCGACTCGGCGGCGACCTGCTCCAACTCAGCCAGCGTCAGCCCGGCGTCGGTGCGGGTCTGGCTGTCGGCCTGGAGCTGGGCCGCGCGCTCCAGGAGCGCGTGGATCTCGCCCTCGCTGAACGTGCGCTCGCTCATTCCCGGATCCGGTTGCGGGCGGCGCCCCTCTCCGCCTCGGGGGCGTCGGGGAGCCCATCGAGACCGAGCATGGGCGAGCGAAGGGGCGTCTCCGCCCGGGGCGCCGCGTCGTGCGCGATGAGCGCGATGCGGTCGAGCGCCCGCTCGAACTTCGCCTCCTGGCGCCGCGCATAGGCCCGCAGCGAGACGGTGCTGACGCCGAAGAACACCAGGCCCATGACGGCGAAGAGGACGGGCAGGAAGGCGACCGCGGGGTCGAAGCTGCCGACGGTGAGGAGGAGGCCGAAGAGCAGCGCCGCGACGGCGTAGGTGGCGCTCCCCGCCAGCAGTCCGACGGCCGTGCTGCGGAGCCGCTGCTCGATCACGACGCGCGTGCCCTCGCCCTCGGGCACGAGGGTGACCTTGGGGGCGCGGTCGTGGCGGCCGTGCGGCGGGCGGACGGTCCACTCGCGGACCCGCCCCACGTCGCCGCCGAGGCCGTCGGTGTCGAAGAGGCGGCGGAGGTCGGCCACGATCCGCTCCCAGGCCTCGTCGGTGACGGCCACGGGGAGGCAGCGCTCCGCGCGGAGGCCCATCGGCATCCCCAGGAGCGGCTTCGTCGCGGGCACGTCCGTACCCACCGCGCGCCGCACCTCCAGCGCCGCCGCCGCGACGTGCGCCGGGGCGATGCCGGCGGCCCGGCCGATCTCCTGGAGTTCGGCGAGCGTGAGGCCGGCGCGGCTGGCCTCCTCGGCGTCGCGGGCCTCCTCCTGGCGGGCGGCGGCCCGCTGGAAGATGGCGTGGACCTCGTCGTCGGTGTAGCGGTGCTCCTGCATGCCGGGAAAGTACGGCGGCAGGGGGCGGTGGGCGGCGGGCAAGCTGCTGTGCTACGAAAGCGGATGCAAGCACCCGGAGCCCCGTACCCAAGGCTCGGGGCCGGCTCCCAGCGGCCTACCCTTCGCCCTCGATGCGCGTGCAGGCCCAGCGCACGGCCGGGCCTTCCAGGACGAGTCGCTCCGCCTCGGCCGTCACGTAGGGGAAGAGGTACGTCATGCCGTCGTCGGTCTCGATGGTGAGCGTGCCCTCGTGGACGCGCCACGTGCCGGTGTGCGAGGGGCGCGCGTGGAGGTAGCCGGCGAAAACGCGCGCGTCGCCCTCCCGCCGGAAGGCAATCTCCGGGTCAATGCCCTCCTCGCAGGCCCAGCCGCCGAGGAGGGCGTCCTCGGCGATCGGCGCGACCTCGGGCGGCGCGGCAGGCGGCGCCGCGGGCAGGGGCTCGACCGACGGCGACGGGGCGTCGTCGGCACAGGCGGCGAAGACCACTACGAGGGCGAGGAGGAGGCGCATGGGAGGCGGGGTTACGAGACGCGCGGCGGCCCGGCCGGCCGGACCCCGGCGGGCTTGACCGCCGCACCGGGCGGGGGGGGCGCCGCCTCGGCCCGGCGGCGCCAGAGGGGGACCGACGAGCACGGCTCGCCGTACATCAGCTTGCTCGCTACGCCCTGCAGCTTCCGCGTGGCGATGAGGTACGCATCGGTCGGGACGAGCTTGCTCCCGCAGCCCTTGACGACGACGGGCTTGCCTTCGTACGCCGACCAGTCCTCGGCCTCCAGTGCCCGCACGAAGTAGTCGCGCAGCAGGTCCGCCTCCCGCCCGAAGGCGACCGAGGCGGCGATGCCGTCGAGCTTCGCGGCGACGAGCATCCAGGCCCACGTCGGCACGATGGCGTCCGTCGAGCAGAAGACGGCGACGTGGGCGTTTTCGTACGCCGACCAGTCGTGCGCCTTGACGGCCTCGCGGAACGCCCGCTCGCGGAGGACGAGGCCTTCGACCAGGAACGGCTCGATGTCGAGCTCGGCGACGCGGCGGCCGTCCCAGAGCGCTTCGAGGTTGTAGACGGCGAGGTCGCTCTCGGCGACGCGGTTGACGATTTCCATGGGACGTATTGCGGGATGCGTATTTCGCGATGCGTATTGCTTTCGCGATGCGTATTGCTTTCGCGATGCGTATTGC
>CAZOJJ010000003.1:36954-64134 GCA_964580105.1 uncultured Rhodothermales bacterium
TTTCGCGATGCGTATTGCTTTCGCGATGCGTATTGCGGGATGGGAGTCAGGCGGCGACGGCGCGGCGGCGGACGGCCTCGACGGCCTCGGCCACCTCCCTGACGGCGGCGTCCACCTCGGCCTCGGTGGTGGGGCGGCCGAGGGAGAAGCGGACGGAGCCGAAGGAGGCCTCGTGCGAGAGGCCCATCGCAGTGAGGACGTGGCTGGGCCGGGTCGTCCTGACCTGGCAGGCGCTCCCCGTCGAGACGGCGAGGCCGCGCAGCGCCGGGAGCAGCTTGGCCGTCGTGACGCCCTCGAAGCGGAGGTTCGACGTGTTCGGCAAACGCGGCGCGCCGCCGCCGTTGACGTGCACGCCCTCGACCCGGTCGCGAACGCCGCGCTCGAACCGGTCGCGGAGCGCGCCGATCCGGGCGGCGTCCTCGGCGAGCCGCTCGGCGGCCAGTTCGGCGGCCTTGCCGAGGCCGACGAGGCCGGGCACGTTGAGCGTGCCGCCGCGCAGGCCGCCCTGCTGGCCCGCGCCCGGGATGAGCGGGGCCAGGCGCACGCGCGGGTTCCGCCGCCGCACGAACAGCGCGCCGACGCCCTTGGGGCCGTAGAGCTTGTGGCCCGAGAACGCGAGGAGGTCGGCTCCAAGGGCGTCCACGTCCACCGGCACCTTGCCGACGGCCTGCGTGGCGTCGGTGAGGAGGAGGGCGCCGTGCGCGTGGGCCACCTCGGCGGCCTCGGCGACGGGGCCGAGCACGCCCGTCTCGTTGTTGGCCGTCATGACGGCCACGAGCGCGGTCTTCTCGGTGACGAGGGCGCGGAGGGCGTCGAGGTCGGGCACGCCGTCGGCGTCCACGGGGGCGATGGAGACCTCGAAGCCGTCGCGCTCCATCGCCGCGGCGGTTTCGAGGACGGCCTTGTGCTCGGCCGCCGCCACGACGACGTGCGGCCGGCGACCCCCGTAGACCTCGCCCACGCCGAGCATCGCCAGGGCGATGGACTCCGTCGCGCCGCTGGTGAAGACGAGCGCGCGCGGCTCCGCGCCGATCAAGGCTGCGACGCGCTCGGTGGCCTGCGCCACGGCCTCGTCGGCGGCCCAGCCGTAGGCGTGGTTGCTCGACGGGTTGCCGAAGCGGTCGGTCCAGAACGGAGCCATCGCCTCCACGACGGCGGGGTCGCACGGCGTGGTGGCGTTGTAGTCGAGGTAGATCGGCCTGCGCATGGGAGGAACGACGATACGCTGCGGGCTCCTACGCTCGACGCGGCGCCGGGTTGTGCCAAGAACGCGCGAGGCGGCCCCGGCGAACCTGGAGGAACCCCGGCCGTATCACGCCCCGATACCAACGGCGCCTGGAGGCGCCGCCGTATCCGTAGATGAGGGGCCACCTCAGGGACGGAGTCCTCAGGGGCGGAGTCCCACAAGCACGTCTTCCACACCTCTCCTGATTCGGCGCGCCCCGTTCGTCGGGCGGTCGCCGTTTTCCCGGCCTGCTCACTCCACCACCACGACCATGTTGAGCCTTCGTATGCCCTTCCGGGCTTGCTTCACGCTGCTCTTCGTCGTCCTCGCAGCCTGCGACACGGGCGACGCCGATCTGGGCCCCGATCCCACCGACGGCATCGACTTCGACCGGCTCTTCGCCCCCGCGACGGCGGCCGAGGAGCAAGCCGTCCTTGCCGACTGGGCCGCACGGTCCCACCGGGTCGACGACGCCCGCATCGTCGCCGAAGACGTGGACGACACCGGCGCCCGCCTCGTCATCGTCGCCCACACCCAGACCGATACCGACGGCAGCGCCTTCACGCACTACGGCGTCGTCCGCATCCCCTTCGAGGCCCAGAACCTCCCGGTGCTCGTCGTCCATCACGATGGGGAGGACGGGCTCTCGATGGCCGACCTTCTGGAGACGCTGGACCTCTTCCCCGGCCTCCTCGGCACCACCGTGCAGGTGGCCCCCGTCTACCGCGCCGAAGACCTCGACGTGACGGGCATGGACCTCCCGCAGGGGCCCTACGCGGTGGGTGGCGCCCCGAGTCCGCTGGACCACGACGTGGACGACGCCGTCGCCTTCCTCAACGCCGCGCTGGAGCTGTTCCCGGCCGAGACGGACGCGGACCGCATCGGCACACTCGGCTTCGGCCGGGGCGCCGGCACCGCCCTCCTCATGGCCCTTCGCGATGAGCGCGTTCGGGTCGTCACCGAGTACTTCGGCCCGACCGACTTCTTCGACGATGCCTTCGAGGAGGCCGCTGAGAAGGCCATCGAGGGTGATGCTGACGCCGCCGATCTACCCGGCATGCGGTATCTCATCACGGCCGTTCTCCAGCCGCTCGATCGAGGCGAACTGTCGTACGAGGAGGCCCGCCTCGCCTTGGTGCGTCGCTCCCCGGCCCTCTTCACCGAGCGGCTGCCGGCCCTCCAGATCCACCATCATCGGGAGGACGCCGTCGTGCCGTTCTCGCAGGCGGAGCGTCTGGACGCAGCCGTGCAGGCCGCGCCCAACGCCGGTGCCTACGACTACAACCCGTACGAGGGTGCGCTCCCGGAGGGCGCCGCGCGCTACCACGACCCCCGCGCGATGCCGCCCAGCCTGAACGACACCGAGCAGTTCCACCAGGAACACCTCATCGCTACCGGAGGATCGAACTGAGTCCGGGGGAGCCATGCCGACCGTCGCCCGCCTTCCCCTGCTGTGGCTGGTCGCTGTCGCCGTCAGCCTGGCCGCCTGCGATACCGGTACGTCGGGCTCGCCGCCTCCCCCGCCGCCTGACGACGACGTCGTGGCCGGTGTGAACCTGGACGCGCTCTTCGCCCCGCCCTCCACCGCCGAGCTCCTGGCGGTGGAGGCGGAGTGGGCGCAGCGCGACGCCACCCTCTCGAGCCGCTACGTCTTCTCCTTCGTCGCGGAGACGGAAGCGGGGGACGGGGCGACGTACCGGGTGTACCTCGGGGAGGATGCGGCCGAGGGCGGGGCGCTGTTCTACGGCCTCCTCCGCCTCCCACCGCGCCCCCCCGGCGACCAGCGCGCCCGCCCCCTGGTGCTCACCCTTCCCGACGACGGCCCGGAGGTTCGCGCCGGCTCGTTCTTCGAGGAGCTCCCCATTCTGAGTGCGGTGCGGAGCGACTTCGTGTACGCCCTCGTCGCCTATCGGGGAATGGCACTCGACGTGGGCGGCACGCGCTACGAGAGCCCGGCCCCGCCGAGCGCCTACGACCACGACACCGACGACGCGCTGGCCTTTCTGGCGCACGTGCGCGCCCTCGGTGCGAGCGTGCTGGTCGACTCCGCGCGGGTGGGCGCCCTCGGGCTCGGCCGGGGCGGCGGGGTCGCGCTGCTCACTTCCGCCCGATCCAATCCGTACGGTATCATCGTCGACCTGGCCGGCCCTACGGACCTTTTTCTCGGCGCTTTCCGTAGCCGCGTGCGGTCCTTCCTGGCCACCGGTGCCCGGCCCCCCTTCCCCGCCTTCGACACCCTCGCAGACGACGTGCTCGTTCCACTGCGCGACGGCGCTCTCTCCTACGCCGGGGCACGCCGGGCGCTCTTGCGGCGCTCCCCGCGCTACTTCGTCAACCCTCCGCCGTACACGCTCGTAGCGCACGGCACGTTAGACTTCGTCGTCTCCCCCGACCACGGCCGTGTGCTCAGCGCCGTGCTGACGAAGGCGACGGGGTTGTACTATGAAAGGGAGGAGGTCGATCACGCAGCCCTGCCTACCGACCCGGAAATCGTGAGTATCGTGACGGACCAACTGATTCGGCGCCTTGGCGGACCCTGACCTCGTGATCGGCCCCGTAACGACCGAAGCCGACTGGGCGGAGGCGCAGGCCATCCGCACGCGTGTGTTCATCGAGGAGCAGGCGTGCCCGCCCGAGGAGGAGTGGGACGCCTACGACGCCCCCGAGGCGCGCGGCATCACGTGCCACCACCGCCTCGGGCGGCTCGGCGGCGAGGCCGTGGCCGTCTCCCGCTGGCACCCGGCGCTCGTGGACGGCCGCCTCGCGGCCAAGCTGGAGCGGTTCGCCGTCGTACCCGAGGCGCGGGGCCGGGGCCTCGGCCGCCGCATGATCGCCGACGCCCTGGCCGACGCCCGGGCGGCCGGGTTCTCGCGGTTCGTGCTCCACGCCCAGGCGCACCTCGAAGCGCTCTACGTTTCGTTCGGCTTCGAGCGGGTCGGTGAGGGGTTCGAGGAGGCGGGCCTCCCGCACGTGAAAATGGTATTGACGGACGCCTAGGGGCCGATCCGGCCGCTATATTGACGATCCTCTGCCGCGTTCGTCTAGGGGTCTAGGACGCCGCCCTCTCACGGCGGTAACACGGGTTCGAATCCCGTACGCGGTACCCAACGGGGCCGGACGCCGATGCGGCGCGCCGGCCCTTTCTCGTTTCGGCCCGCTACCCGCGAGAAGACAGAGCAAGGAGCCCCGGCGCCGGGGCTCGCCGGGTTTCGGGACGGTCGGTTTGGGCGTGCCGCGATACTTTGCGTTCGTCACCCGCCCCGACGTTTCCATGCGCGCCCTGTCGTTTCTCGCCATTCCCTTCGTCCTCCTTGGCGGCTGCCGCTCCAGCGAGCACGTCCGGCCCGGTCCCGAGGCCGCCTCGGCGGCGCTCTCGAACCCCTCGTGGGAGGTCCAGTTGGCGGACCCCGAGAAGCTGTTCGTCGCGCTCGACGTCGTGGACGCGCGCACCGTCTGGGTGGCGGGCCAGCCCGGCGTCGTAGGCCGTACCACGGACGGCGGGGCGTCGTGGCGCTTCTTCGACGGGCCGTGGCCGGACTCCCTCGCCTTCCGCGACGTGGAGGCGTTCTCGGCCGACGAAGCGTTCGCGCTCGCCATCGGTCCGGGTGCGGCCTCGCGCATCTACCACACGACCGACGGCGGGGCGTCGTGGCGGCTCTCCTTCCAGAACGAGGACCCCAACGCGTTCTACGACTGCTTCTCCTTCTGGGACCGCCGGCGCGGCTTCGCCTTCAGCGACAGCCACGACGGCGAGTTCACGATCCTCCGCACCGAGGACGGCGGCGATACGTGGACGCGCGTGGATCCGGCGGACGTACCCGACGCGCGTCCGGGCGAGGGTTCCTTCGCGTCGTCCGGCACCTGCACGGCGGCGCAGCCGGGCGGCCTCGGCTGGTTCGGCACCGGCGCCTCCGGCGTGGACACCCGCGTCATCCGCACGACCGACTACGGCGCGACGTGGACCGAGGCCGTCACGCCCATCGAGAGCACGGACCCGGCCGAGGGCATCGCCTCGCTGGCCTTCTTCGACGCGCGGCACGGGCTGGCCTTCGGCGGCGTCGGCACGCGCCCGAACGCCAACGTGGCCGTCACCCGCGACGGCGGCGCCCGCTGGGCCCGCCTCGGCGACGGCGTGCTCGGAGGCCGGGTGTACGGCTCCAGCGTCGTCCCCGGCACGCCCACGCCGACGGTCGTGGCGGTGTCGCCCGCCGGCTCAGCTTATTCAGTAGATGGCGGCGAGACGTGGACGCCGATTGATGCGGTGGAGTCGTGGACGGTGGCCTTCCTGAACGCCGGGGCGGGCTGGGCCGGGGGGCGCGGGCACCTCAGCCGGGTGGTGAACGGACCGTAGAACTGCTGCTGGAGTTAGCCTGCGAGCTGCGAGCGGACGAGGGCGTCCATCCCATCGAGGGTATGCGCGTCCGCCGGGTACGTGGCCCTCACCTTGATCCAGTACGCGCCGTCTTGCATCAGATACACGAGCAAGTCCATCGGCGCCCGGCATGGATTTCCTCGAAGACCGCGCGGTGCAGCTCGGCCTCACCGCCTTCCCACGGTACGTCGCGGGTCGATTGGTCGTGGAGCGTGTAGGCATCGATTCGGCCCATTTGGACGAGTTGCCCGAGGGCGAGCTCGATCTCTTCGACCTGCATGTCGGCATCCCCCGGATGGCGATAGACGAAGACATCGAAGCGGTTGCCGTCCAGGGAGTAGGAATAGAGGTGTCCGTATTCGCCGAGGTCTTCGTCGCTTACGCGCTCAAGCCCCGGTACGGCCTGAGGCGGCTCCCATTCCACGAAGCCGGCCGCTTCGCGTAGCGCGGTGATCATCGACTCGGAGGACGCATTCTCGCTCAGCGTAATGCTGACCGAGCCGTCGTCTTCTTCCTGGACACGATACTCGTCGTTGGGGGCGGGGCGGGACCCGGCGCAGCCCACGACGAGAAGGGCGACAAGCAGCAAGGCGTAGCGCATGAGCAGATAGGCGGTCGACCGTTTGAGAAGGCCACAGCTAGGGCATCGTCCCCGCTCTCGAAGGGCGGTTATTTATGCCGCCAGCTCCGCCTCGATCTGGGCGATGGAGTCCCGAAGCTCGGCGGCCTTCTCGAATTCCAGGTTCATCGCGGCGGCCTCCATCTCGCGCGTCAGCTGCGCCACGAGGTCGCGCTTCTGGTCGTCGGTGAGGTACTTCACGACGGGGTCGGCCACGCGCGGGAGCTGCTGCGGGCCGCTGTAGTACATCGGCCGCTGCGCCTCCTCCTCGGCCTTGTGGTCGGCGATGGCCGTCCCGGCGCGGATCTGGTCGATGGACTTCGTGACCGTCTGCGGTGTGATGCCGTGCTCGCGGTTGTACGCCTGCTGGATGGCCCGGCGGCGCTCGGTCTCCTCCATCATGCGCGCCATCGAGTCCGTGACGGTGTCGGCGTAGAGGATGACCGCCGAGCCGGCGTTGCGCGCGGCGCGCCCGGCCGTCTGGATGAGGGAGCGCTCGGAGCGGAGGAAGCCCTCCTTGTCGGCGTCGAGGATGGCGACGAGGCTGACCTCGGGGAGGTCGAGGCCCTCGCGGAGGAGGTTGATGCCGACGAGCACGTCGAACTCGCCGAGGCGGAGGTCGCGGAGGATGTCCACGCGCTCGAGCGCGTCGATGTCGGAGTGGAGGTAGCGGACGCGGACGCCGAAGGAGTCGAGGTAGTCGGTCAGGTCCTCGGCCATGCGCTTGGTGAGCGTGGTGACGAGGACGCGCTCGCGGCGGCGCGTGCGCTCGCGGATCTCGGCGAGGAGGTCGTCAATCTGGCCGTCCACCGGGCGCACCTCGACCTCGGGGTCGAGGATGCCGGTCGGGCGGATGACCTGCTCGACGACGACGCCCTCGCTCTTCTCCAGCTCGTAGTCGGCCGGCGTGGCGGAGACGAAGATGACCTCGTGGTGGAAGGTCTCGAACTCCTCGAAGGTGAGCGGCCGGTTGTCCATCGCGGAGGGCAGCCGGAAGCCGTGCTCGACGAGGTTCAGCTTGCGCGCGCGGTCCCCGTTGTACATGGCGCGGACCTGCGGGATGGTGACGTGGCTCTCGTCCACCACGATCATCCAGTCGTCGCCGTAGTTGAGCTGGAAGTAGTCGAGGAGGCAGTGCGGGCGGGTGCCGGGGTCGCGGCCGTCCATGTGGCGCGAGTAGTTCTCGATGCCGGAGCAGTAGCCCACCTCGCGGATCATCTCGATGTCGAAGAGGGTGCGCTGCTCCAGCCGCTGGGCCTCGACGAGCTTGCCCTCGTTGCGGAGGACGGCCAGCCGCCAGCGCAGCTCCTCCTCGATCCCCGCGATGGCCCGGTCGAGCTGGTCCTTCGGCGTGACGAAGTGCTTGGCCGGGTAGACGGTGAGCGTGTCGCGCTCCTCGGCCAGCACCTCGCCCGTGAGCGGGTTGATGCGGGCGATCTTCTCGACCTCGTCGCCCCAGAAGGAGAGGCGGTAGGCCTGGTCCTCGAAGTACGCCGGGAAGACCTCGACCACGTCGCCGCGGACGCGGAAGGTGCCGGGCTCGAAGGCCACCTCGTTGCGCGTGTAGAAGACGTTGACGAGGCGGAGGAGGAGGTCGTCGCGGTCCACGACGTCGCCGGGGGCGACCTGGACGATCTGGCGCTTGTACTCCTCGGGGTTGCCGAGGCCATAGATGCACGACACGCTCGCCACGATGACGATGTCCTTCCGCCCCGAGACGAGCGCCGAGGTGGCCCGGAGCCGGAGCCGGTCGATCTCCTCGTTGATCGCCATGTCCTTCTCGATGTACGTGTCGGACGCGACGATGTAGGCCTCGGGCTGGTAGTAGTCGTAGTAGGAGATGAAGAACTCGACGGCGTTGTTCGGGAAGAACTGCCGGAACTCGGCGTAGAGCTGGGCCGCGAGGGTCTTGTTGTGCGAGATCACCAGCGCGGGCTGCCCGGCGTTGCGGATGACGTTGGCCATCGTGAACGTCTTGCCCGTGCCCGTTGCGCCGAGGAGGGTCTGGTAGCGGTCGCCCCGGAAGTGGCCTTCGGTCAGTTCGCCGATGGCGCGCGGCTGGTCGCCCGTCGGGCGGAAGGGCGTGTCGAGCGAGAAGGGCGAGTCGATGCGGGTGATCTGTGCCATCTGGTGATTGAGCGATGGGCTGAAGGAGTGATTGGGCAGCCTGCGAGGATAGGTGCGCGAGGTGCCAGCCGTATGTCAGGCCGGGCCTGTATGTTCGGTGAGGCGCTAGCGCAGACGGCACCATGCCCGAATCGGACTTTAACACCCGCAAGGCCGAGGAGATGCGTCGGCGGAGGAAAGCCTTCGCCGTGCGGGTTGTCCATTTCGTAGAGTCGCCACCGCGTTCGACCGCCGGCCAGGCCGTCGGCCGGCAGCTGCTCCGCTCGGCAACGTCGGTGGCAGCGAATGATCGCGCCGCCTGCCGTGCGCGTTCCCGCGCCGAGTTCATCGCCAAGATGAGCATCGTCGTGGAAGAGGCCGGTGAAACCGAGTTCTGGCTCGAGTTGCTCATCGAAGCAGGCCTCGTCGAGGAGCCACGTCTCTGCGATCTCCTGGCCGAGCCCCGCGAACTTGTCAAGATCGGATCCGCCTCGCGCCGAACCGCCCGCGCCAACAGTCGCTAATTCACGCATTCGCTCAATCACCCATTCGCCCCATGCCCTACTGGATCTGGTCGGTCCGGCCCGAGCACTTCCCGGCGTTCGTCCGCACGGGCACGTTCGCCGTGCGCCGCCAGGGACGGAAAGGGCTGGTGCAGATCCGCCCCGGCGACCGGATCTTCGCCTACCTCCCCGGCAGCCGCGTCCTCGCCGGGGCCTTCGAAGCGACGAGCGCGGCGTTCGAGGACGCGACGGCCCTCGTGCCCGGCGGGCACTACCCGCACCGCCTCCGCGTGCGCCCGGTGGCCGTGCTCAGCGAGGAAGCCTGGATCCCGTACGACGCCTTCGCCGACAAGCTGGCCGCGCTCGACGCCTACGGCGAGAAGGAGACGCCCGACCTCCGCTTCCGCGCCATGATGCAGCACGTCGTCCATCCGCTGCCGACGGTGGATGGGCTGATGCTGGACTACCTCGTCCGCACCCGTGCCGAGTCGGACCCCGACCGGCTGATCGCGCTCACCGAGCGGTACAAGCGCCAGCGCACCGAGGCCGAGCAGGGCGTCGCCGAGCCCGCCTCGGTGTATGCGCCGGCGGCTTCGGTTTCCTCCGATTTCGACCGGGCCGGAGCGATGGAGCGGCTCCTCGCCGGCATCGAGGCGCGCGGGTTCGTCTACGAGCCCTGGGAGGTGGCGGCCTACGTGACGGCGCTGCGGACCAAGCCGTTCGTGCTACTGGCGGGCGTGACCGGCGTGGGGAAGTCGAGGTTGCCTGTGCTCGTGGCCGAGGCCACCGGCGGTGCGGCCACCCTGCTGCCCGTCCGGCCCGACTGGACCGACCCGGCCGAGGTGCTCGGCTACACCGACCTCGCCGGTGCCTTCCGCCCGGGCGCGCTGCTCCGCGCCGCACGCGCGGCGGGCGACGACCCCGAACGGTTCCACGCGCTCGTCCTCGACGAGATGAACCTCGCCCGGCCGGAGCATTACCTCGCCGAGGTGCTGAGCCGGATCGAGGCGCGTGCTCCCGCCCCGGAGGGCGGGTGGGCGAGCCCGCCGCTCCTGACCCAGCCGCTCGGCCCCGCCGACGCGGCCTGGAACGCCGTTCGCCTTCCGCCCAACCTCGCCCTCGTCGGCACCGTGAACGTGGACGAGAGCGCGCACGCCTTCAGCCGAAAGGTACTCGACCGCGCCTTCACGCTCGAACTGGCGGCATCCGACCTCACGCAGTGGGAGGCCAAAGCGACGCCACCCGCCTCGGTGGAGCCGTGGCCCGCGTCGGCGTGGTGTCCGCGTGCGGTCCGGCTGAGCGACCTGGCCGCTCTCACCGAGGCGGAGCACGACGCCGTCGAGGTGGCCGTCCGGGCCGTCGCCGAGGCCGACGCGCTGCTGGCGCCGGCCGGGCTGGGCACGGGCTACCGGGCGCGCGACGAGGCGGCGCTGTTCGTGCTCCACGCCCGTGCTGTGCCCGGCGCCTTCCGCGCCCGTGCGGGCGAGCCCGTCGATCCGCTCGACCTCGCGCTGGCGATGAAGCTGCTGCCGCGCCTGGAGGGCAGCCGCCCGGCCGTCCGCACCGCCGTCCTCGCCCTCCTCGGTTGGGCCTGGGACGGCGCGGCGCGGCGCGACGAGGCCGAGGCCCTCGCCCTGCTCGATGGCTGGGAGGACGCCGGGTGCCCCGACGCCCTGCCCGAGGCGCGCTTTCCCCGCATGGCCGCCCGCCTCGCCCGCATGGCCGAGGCGGTGGTGACGGACGGCTACGCGTCGTTCTGGGGCTAGCGGCGGAGGTGCGGGCCGAGGTCGCGCTCCATGTGCCGCTGGAGGCGGGCGTACTCGTCGGCGCACCCCTGCGCGCGGAGGTCCGGGAGGAAGGCGCGGGCGACCGCCGCGTAGCGCTCGGGCTCGGCGCCGTAGAGGGTGCAGACGAGGTTGTAGAAGCGTCGCTCGTCCGGCGAGTGGACGTCCCAGAGCGGGAAGGCGAGGTTCTGTTCCGCCCGCGTGAGCGCCATGTACTGGAAGGAGGCGGCGCCGTCGAAGGCGCGCTGGGAGGCGCCGTTCCTCGTCAGGAGGTAGGCCGCGATGGCGTCGGCGGCGTCTTCCTCCCCGCCGTACGTGGAGAGGTCGTAGGCGTGCACGAGCGCGTGGCCGACCTCGTGCATCACGAAGAACAGCGTCGCGCCGAGGACGGCGTCCTCGAACGCGCCGCCCTCGTAGCGGGCGAAGAGCCGGCTCAGCATCCCGAACATCTCGTCGCAGAAGACGATCTCGCGCTGGTTCGGGTCGTAGAACGCGTTGACCTCGCCGCACGCGCGCCCGACGATGATGGGGACCGTCCGGTCGAGCGTGAGCTGTTCGTTGAGGTCGTTCACCGCCGCCGTCAGCACGCCCGATTCGCGGATGAACTGCCCGGCCGGGGAGATCGAGAACTGCCCGCCCTGCCGGTTGAGCTGGGTGAGGAGCGTGAAGGGCGGGTCGGCCGGCGTAGGCGCGGAGGTGCCGGCCACCGCCGGCACGCCTTCGGGGAGGGACTGGAAATCGAGGCCGTCCTCCTCGGGGCACTCGACGACCAGACACACGACGGGCGTCAGGTCGATCCAGCCGGTGCGGACACCGAGGGCGAAGAGGAGGCCGACGGCGAGGAAGCCGCCGCCGAGGAGGGAGCTACGATGACGCATGGCGAAAGCGGGTAAGGGAGGAGGCCGGGAGTTACGCCGTTTCGCCTCCCCATGCAACCCCGGATGGAGGGGCGCCCGTGCGTCAGGAGCGCACGAGCCCCGCCTCGGCCAGCCGCCGACGCACGGCCTCGACGTGGTCGCGAAAGGCGCGCGCCGTGCCGGGAAGCCGGCCGAGGTCGGTGTAGACGGGGAGGTCGAACACCAGCTCCGAGCTCTCGTCCTCGGCCACCTCGGCGCCGAGGCGGCGCAGCCACGTGGTCATCTTCCCGTTCTCCCGGGCCACGACGCCGCGCAGCGTCCGCACGCCCACCGTCGGGGCCAGCACGTAGAGCACGGCGAGGAGGAGCGAGCCGAGGCCGTGCCCCTGCGCCGTGTCCAGGACGGTGAGCGAGAACTCCGCCACGCCCGGCGCGTCCCGCAGGCGGACGAACCGCGCGACGCCGAAGCCGGGCCTCTCGGGGTGGGTCAGGTCGAGCGCCCCCCAGGCGACGTGATGGACGTGGTCGATCCGGGTGAAGTAGTCGAGCTGGGCGGGGCTCAGGCGCGTGAGCGCCCCCAGAAAGCGAAACCGGCGCGATTCCTCCGACAGCTCCTCGAAGCCGACGGCCAGCCGCTCCCGGTCGCTCGGCAGCACCGGGCGGAGCGCGACGGGCGTGCCGTCGTCCAAGGTGAAGGAGAGGATCGGGGGCAGGTCCGGCAGGGCCACGGCGGCGCGGGGGCGGCGACGGGCGTAGCATACGAACCCGTCTCCCGACTCCGCCCGCACCGCCATGGCCGAGCTCTTCACCCTCACCACGCCCGACGTGCGCCTCGTCTGGAGCGGCCGGCGCGGTAGACCCGCACGGCCGGGCGGCCTGCTCGTCGAAGCACTGGCGGGGGAGGTATTCGTTACCGTGGAGGGGAGGGCCGTCAGTGGGGAGGCGCCTCTCGCGCTGACCGAGGAGACGGCCTACCCGGTGTGGCTCCAGAGCCGGACCGACCAGCCCGTCGCCCTCCGGCACCGCGACCCGGCCGCGGTCCAGGGGCTGACGGCGAGCGACGGCGGGCGGACGGTTCACGGCGTCGTCCGTTTCGGCGCGACGGCCGGGATGAGCCGGTTCGTCGTGGAGATCGGCGGGCGTCCCGAACTCGCCTTCCGGGTCGCCGTTGTCCCTACCAAGGTGACGACGGCCGACCTGGAGGCGATGCAGGCCGAGGTCGAGGCGGACCTCGCCGGTCTGGCGCTGGCGTACTTCGGCGCCGCGGATCAGGAGGTCGGGCCCGCCTCCGCTCGGTACGTGTCGCGCCCCGTCTGGCTCACGCACCTGCGTACGGCCGTGGCGGATCTGGAACGGGCGCTGCACGCCGTCGCCCGGCATCCGCGTGAAGGGCTGGAGCGGCCCGAGGGGCTGGTGCGCGTCGAACGGCTCGCCCGCCCGGATGCTGCCGCCGTGCGTGCCATCGCCCGGGGTGCGGGGACGGGGCCGGTGCAAACGCGGTCCCTCCCGGTGCGTGCGCGGGTTCCTGCGCGCCCGGTCGGGCGTACGCTCGACGTGCCGGAGCACCGGTGGCTCCGGGCGCGTGTCGAGGGGGCCCTTCGCCGGCTCGGCCGCATCCGGCGGGAAGAGGCGACGCTGCCGGACGGCCCGCGCCGACGGGCCGTCCGGGTGGAACTGGACGACCTCGACGGACGCCTGCGGCGGCTCGCCAAGCGGGTTCCGCTCGCCGAGGCGAGCCCGGACGCCCTGCCGGCGCCCGTGCCCCTCGCCCTGCGGACGGCGCCAGGGTACGCCGAGGCCTACTTCGCCCTCCAGCGCCTCGGCCTCGGGCTGGCCCTCGCCGAGGCCGGCGCCCTCGCGACGCCGCGCGACCTGGCCGGCCTCTACGAGACGTGGTGCTACCTCACGCTGGCCCGCACGCTCGCCTCGCTGCGGGGCGTGCCACTCACACCACGCGACGTGTTCACCACGACGGCGCGCGGCGTGCAGCTCCGGCTGCGGCGGGGACGGTCGCACGGGCTCACGTTTCGCACGGGCGACGGCCGCGTCCACCTCGCCTACGAGCCGCGCTTCGGCGGGCCGCCGGGGCTGCTGGCCCAGCGGCCGGACTTCCTGCTCACGGTCGCGAAGCGGGGACAGGCCCCGAGGCTGTACGTCCTCGACGCCAAGTACCGCCGCGATGATGCGACGCCGTACCGGCGGCGCCACGGGGCGCCCGGCCCACCCGAGGACGCCCTCGGCGACCTCCACCGCTACCGGGACGCCATCGTGACGACCGGCCCCGGTGGCATCCGGCGTCCGGTCGAAGCGGCGGTGGCCCTCTACCCCTACCGCGAGGACGAGCCGGAGGCGTTCGCCCGCAGCCGGCTGTGGACCAGCCTCGGGCAGATCGGCGTCGGGGCGATCCCGCTCCTCCCGGAGGCGACGGGGTACCTGGAGCGATGGCTCCGAGGCGTGCTGGGTTAACGCGCCGGGACCGGGCGCGTGGCCCGCGCCGCCGTCGGCACGTTGTCCGTCGCGAGTACGTCCGCGCCCGCGTCGAGGAGCGGGCGGTAGGCGGCCGGGTTCGCCGCCCCGGCCTCGGCGTCGAGGGGGCCGAAGGTTCCGACCTGCACGCGGATGCCCGTCTCGTGCAGCCGCCGTACGACCTCGGGATCGACCGTGCCCACGCCCGCGAAGGCGATCAGCCGGCCGGGGTCGACGGGTGCGGCGAGGAGGGCGTCCGCCTCGGCGGGCGTCGTGGCCGTGGCCGAGTAGACGAAGTCCGGCGCGAGGCGGTAGTAGGCGAGCAGGTCCTCCAGCGTGTAGACGATGACGACGGCGCGGTTCTCGGCGTTGGCTTCGCGGACGGCCGCGACGAGTGCCTCGGGCGAGACGTCCTCTTTGACGTCGAGCATCAGCACGGCCCGGCCCTCGGCCCAGGCGAGGGCCTCGGCCAGCGTCGGGATGCGGAGCGGGACGACCCGCCCCTCGGGGTCCACGAGGCGGAGGCGGCGCAGCTCGGGGAGCGTGTGGGCGGCCAGGGGGCCGGTGCCCGTGGTGGTCCGGTCGAGCGTTTCGTCATGGAGGAGGACGAGCGCACCGTCGGCGGCGTGGCGCACGTCGCACTCGATGAGGGCCGGTGCGTAGTTGAGGGCGTGCTCGAACGTGGCGAGGGCGTTCTCGGGGAAGCCCGGTCCCGGCCCGCCCCGGTGGGCGCTGACGAGGACGGGGGCGCCGGGCTGCCAGCGGAGGTAGGCTGCGAGCGCGTCGGCGTCGGCGAAGGCACGGTAGTGGGTCGAAGAGACCGGGCCGGCCGCCGCCGGCTCCACCTCGAAGGGCGTGAGAGGGCGCGGTGCTCCGCACCCGGCTACGAGCAGCAGCGCGGCGACGATCCAGCGCTTCATGACGCCGCCTCCGCCACGCTGGCCTTGACCCGCCGGAGCACGCCCGCGAACCCCTGCTGCCGCTGCATCCCGAGCAGCGCGGCGATGCCGAGTCGGTGCAGCAGATCGTCCGGGAGTGCGGCCACCTCCTCGGGTGCCGCTCCGTCGTAGGCGTCCATGATCAGGCCCACCAGCGCCCGCTGCGTCGGGGCGTGCTCCGGGATGTCGGCATGGAGCCGCACCCGGCCATCGGCGACCTCGGCGAAGAGGTACACCTCGGCCTGGCACTCGGGGACGCGGCCGGCGCCCTGCTCCCGGATGCTCCGGTAGTGCTCCGGCAGAGGCGGGAAGCGCCGCGCAAAGTCCAGCAGCAGTTCCAGGCGCATCGCGGGCGGGACGCTCTGGAAGTCGTCGAGGATCGTGCGGAGCCGGTCCGTCATGGGCGCTCAGTCTTCCGGTTCGCCCTTCTCGATCGGCGCGCCCACGAGGTTGCCCCACTCGGTCCAGGACCCGTCGTAGTTCTTGACGTTTGGGAAGCCAAGCAGGTAGCGGAGCACGAACCACGTATGGCTGCTCCGCTCCCCGATGCGGCAGTAGGCGATGGTCGGGTCCTTCGGGTCGAGGCCCTGCTCGGTGAGGTAGATCTCCTCCAGCAGGTCGCGGCTCTTGAAGGTGCCGTCCTCGCGGGCGGCCCGGGCCCAGGGCACGTTGACGGCGCCGGGGATGTGGCCGCCGCGCAGGGCCCCCTCCTGCGGATAGCCCGCCATGTGCGTCACCTCGCCGATGTACTCCTGCGGGCTGCGCACGTCGATGAGAGGCCGGCCGCGCTCCATCTGGCGGACGACCTCGTCGCGGAAGGCGCGGATGGAGAGGTCCGGTTCGGCGGCCTCGTAGTCGGTCGAGGCGAAGGCGGGCACCTCGGTGGTGAGCACGCGGCCCTCGGCGATCCACTTGGCGCGCCCGCCGTTCATGATGCGGCAGTCCGCGTGGCCGAAGAGCTTGAAGACCCAGAAGGCGTAGCAGGCCCACCAGTTGCTCCGGTCGCCGTAGAAGATGACGGTGGTGTCGTTGCGGATGCCGTGCGCGGAGCAGAGCCGCGCGAACGACGCGGCGTCGATGTAGTCCCGGATGTCGGGGTCCTGGAGGTCGGTCTGCCAGTCGATGTGGACGGCGTTGTGGAGGTGGCCGGTGGCGTAGAGGAGGACGTCCTCGTTGGACTCCACGAGGCGGATCGCGTCGGTGTCGGCGAGGTGCTGCGCGACCCAGTCGGTCGAGACGAGCACCTCGGGGTGGGCGTAGTCAGCCATGATGGGCGAGTGAGCGAGGGGAGAGGAGACGCGGGAGAACCGGCGGCCGTCGGAGCGGATCCGGCGTGCAGGGCCGCGGGTGGCCGTGCCGGCAGGCGAGAGGGGGATTCCCGAGGCGAGAGCGGCTCCGATATAATAGCGTCCGAAATCATAGCGTCCGAAATCATGGCGGTAGCGGCCCTGCGCTCCCCCCGAGGGCGGAGAACGTACTCCGGTGAGCGCCGGCCGGCTGCGCGGAGTTTTCGCACCGAGAAGGCCGGACGGAGGCGCAGGGCAGAAATCTGGGGAGTGGTGGCATCAGACGGCCGGGATCCGTAGGTTGGCGGCGAAAACGGATACAGGGGGCCGGTTTTTGGGCGTGGTATCGGGACGATGGGGATCTCGGATTACCTTGACTCCCTCGTTGCCGCCCGGCTATATTCGGCCCGCGTGTAACCGTTAACACACCGTTAATCTCGCAGGACGCATCGCACTTGTTACCGCTCACCCCTGCTCATCCGCTGCCCCCGGTTTCCCGGAAGGCGCGCCTTCCGAGGGGAAGGCGCTACCCGGCATCGGTGCGAGCAGGGGCCTCCCCGGTCGGGGAGCGTCCCTTCGAGGGACGGCGAGCAGGGGTGTCGCGTCGTGCGACGGAGATCCGGTCCCGGGGGCACGATTCCCCGGCCAGCACAGTCCGGCCGCTCCATTTCTTCCAGTCTCACACGCGCGTCCCTGACGCATCCCATCGCTAGGCCGCGCCTCTCTCCAACCCCGCGTGCGGCTGGCTCCACACACCACCATCTCGGAGGTAGCATATGTTCCGCAAACTGAGTACGTACGTACTCTTCCTGCTGCTAGGCACGCCCCTCGCGGCGTTGGCGCAGGGTACCGGTACGCTCGCCGGGCGCGTCCTCGACGCGGCAACGGGCGAGGGCCTGCCGGGCGCCAACGTCGTCGTCGAAGGGACGCAGCTCGGCGCTGCGACCGACATCGACGGCAACTACCGCATCATCGGCGTTCCCGTCGGTACGTACAACATCACGGCCCGCTTCGTCGGGTACACCCCGTTCACGAACGAGGGCGTCGACATCAACTCGGGCTACACGCGCGAGCTCAACTTCGAACTGACCGAAGGCATTGAGCTCGGGGAAGTCGTCGTCGAGTACGAGCGCCCGATCATCCAGAATGACGCCATCGGCGTGCCGCGCGTCGTCACGGGTGAGGACATCGAGAACCTGCCGGTCCGCGGCGTGGCCAGCGTCGCCGCCATCCAGGCGGGTGTCGTGTCCAACGAGGGGTCGTCCGACCTCTTCGTGCGTGGCGGCCGTGAGCAGGAAGTCTCCTACTACGTCGACGGCGTGAAGGTGACCAGCGGCGCCGTGGCCGTCAACCAGCAGGCCATCCAGGAGCAGGAGATGCTCATCGGCACGATCCCGGCCCGCTATGGGGACGCCATGTCCGGCGTGATCTCGATCACGACCAAGTCGGGCGGGAACGACTTCTTCGGGTCGGTGGAGGCCATCACCTCCGAAGCGCTCGACGATTACGGCTACAACCTCGGCTCGATCTCGATCGGCGGTCCGCTCCTTCCCGGGCGTGCGCGGTTCTTCCTCTCCGCCTCGGGGCAGTACCTCCGGGACGCGAACCCCTACGGGATCCGCACGCTCCAGCTGGATGAGAGCGCCCTGGCGGCCCTGGAGGCCAACCCGCAGGTGCTCCGCGTGGTCTGCAACGACACGAGCGTGTGCAACGAGGGCGATTTCCAGTTCGTCAACCTGCCCACGGACCTGGCAGGGGCGGCCTCGGCCGAGCTCCTCGCGAACCCGGCTGCCTTCGGCGTCGCGGTGCCCGAGGGCTTCCGGCTCGCTTCGGCGACGCCGATCTTCGCGCCCGAGACCTACACGGCGGATCGGTTTACGGAGATCAACGGGAAGGACAACCCGTACCAGGAGCTGTCCTTCAACGGGAACGTCACGGTCGACCCGGTCCGGACGGTCTCGCTGCGGCTCGGCGGCGTCTACCAGGTCAACAACGGGCGGTCGTACGGCTACACCACGCAGTTCTACAACCCCGGTAACTACCGCCTGAACGACGCCCGGACGATGCGCTTCTACGGCACGCTCCGCCAGCGCCTCTCCGACATCGCCTTCTACCAGCTCCAGGCCGAGTTCCAGAACTACAAGAACGAGGTCTACCCGCAGCGCTTCTCCAGCAACATGGAAGACCTCCTCTTCTACGGGGACATCGACCGCCCGGAGAACGAGGTGGCCAGGCGCTACCTCCGGCTGAACAACGGGGTCTACGAGCCGCTGGCGCAGGACGGCTCCTTCGGGATCGGCAGCGCCTACGGCATCTTCCAGTTCCCGGGTGCCGCCACGACCGCCTTCACGAAGCGGGACTACAGCACGTTCCGGGTCTCCGGTAGCGCCACGACGCAGCTCGGCGTCCACCAGGTGGAGTTCGGCGGGGAGTACGAGCAGCAGAACCGCCGCTTCTTCACCATCACCGCCGGCCAGCTCGCCCGCTTCCACGCCGACGGCCACGCCGAGTCCTCGGCGGCGGGCATCCCCGAAGGCGGCGTCACCCGCTACGACCAGCTCTCCTTCGAGGCCATGCGGGCCGCCGGCGGCAGCAGCTACACCTACTACGGGTACGACTTCCTCGGCCTCAACGAGGTGGACGACCAGGACGTGGACGCCTTCGGCGAGGGGACCAACCGCAACGTGGCGCCCTACCAGCCGATCTACTACGCGGGCTACGTCCAGGACAAGATCGAGTACCGCGACCTGGTGATCAACCTCGGCCTGCGCGTGGACGTCTTCGACAACAACGCGCTGGTGCTGCGGGACCCGTTCTCGCCGTACCCGATCCTGCGGGCGGGTGACCTCGACAACTACGGGGAGTTCTCGCCGTTCGGCATCGGCCAGGACTACGCGGCGTACTTCGCCAACCCGAACGACCCGAGCACGGTGGTCGGCTTCCGGGACCTCGACGGCAACTTCTACGACCTCCAGGGCAACGCCACCACGCAGGAGCTGCTCGACGCGGCCGGCCGCGTGCGCGTGACCTCGACGCAGGTCAACGCGGACATGTTCACGGAGTACGAGCCGGAGGTGACGGTGATGCCGCGCGTCGGCGTCTCCTTCCCGGTGACCGACCGGGCGCTGTTCTTCGCCAGCTACAACGTGACGAGCCAGCGGCCCTCGGAAGCGGCCTTCACGCCGTTCTCGGTCTACGACAACCTCTCGATCGGGACCACCTACTCCAACGCGAACCTGAAGCCGGAGCAGACGACGCAGTACGAGCTCGGCCTCCGTCAGCGGCTCGGTGAGCGCGCCGCGGTGACCGTCTCCGGCTTCTACCGCACGCAGAAGAACAAGATCGCGGTTCGCAACATGAACCAGATCGGTGCGCCGGAGCAGTTCGCCTACAACACGTACCTCAACGTCGACTTCGCCACGGCGAAGGGCGCCGAGTTCGCCTTCGAGCTCCGCCGGACGAACAACGTGGCGCTCAACGTGAACTACACCCTCTCCTTCTCCGAGGGGACGGGCTCCGATGCCTCGACGGCCGGCAACATCGCCTGGCTGAGCGGGACCTACCCGACCGTTCTGGCGCCGACCGACTTCGACCGGCGCCACTCGGCCAACTTCTCGCTCGACTATCGCCTCGGCGAGGACGAGGGGCCGATGCTCTTCGGTTCGCGGCTGCTCGAGAACTTCGGGGTCAACCTCCTCGGCACGTTCCGCAGCGGGCTCCCCTACAGCCCGGTCGCGATCACGGGTGACCTGCGGACCAGCGCGGCGCTCCCGCTGCAGGGCGGCGTCAACGACGCCCGCCTGCCGGCGACGACGCAGCTGGACCTGAAGGTGGACCGGAACTTCAACCTCGGTTTCGGCGCCCTGAAGGCGTACGTCTGGGTCCAGAACCTGCTCAACACCAAGAACCCGATCAGCGTCTACCGCTTCACGGGTTCGCCGGAATCGAGCGGCTTCCTGCAGTCGTCCCTCGGCCGGTCGTTCCTGAACTCGGCCCTGGACCGCGAGGCGGCGCTGTTCCACTACCAGCAGTTCGAGCAAGGGCCCGTCTACACGGGGACCCTGGATGCCATCTCGACCGGTGGCGGAAACGTCTTCTACGCCCCGCCGCGTCGGATCCGCCTCGGCGTCCTCTTCGACTTCTAGCCTCAACCGATAGCCCGTTCCCGGCGGGGCCTGCCTAGCGCGGGCCCCGCCGGGAGGGCCGGTACTCGAACTATGCCAACTCAACCCAAGGAGAGGGTACGCATGCGACCTCTAACGAAACTCTTCCCCCTGCTGCTGCTACTGCTGGCAGGCGGATTCCCTGCCGTGAGTCAGGCCCAGGTTCCGCAAGGCAATTGCGAACTCGGGACGTCCGCGCAGGACCTCGACATCAACAACGTCCGCGCCCGCCTCTACAACAAGGGCAACCTGTTCTTCGACGGCGGCGACCCCAACTACGAAGTCCCGAAGGGGAGTGGCATCCACTCCATCTTCGCCGGCGGCATCTGGCTGGGCGGGACCGTCAACGGCAACCTCCGCATCGCCGCCGCCACCTACGCGCAGGGCGGTGAGAACTACGAGTTCTACCCGGGCCCCCTCAACGAGGACGGCTCGCTGCCCAACCCGAACGACTGCACGCCGTACGACAAGATGTGGAAGGTGAGCGCCGTCGACATCGCCGCCTACCGCGCCGGTGGTGCGCCGGCCGCGGACCTGGCGAGCTGGCCGACCGGCCTCGGCGCGCCGACCTGCATCGACGTGAACGGCAACGGCCGGTGTGGCAACAACGAGCCGGACGTCGAGGTGACCAGCCGCGACCAGGTCATCGACCTCGGCGCCGGCCAGCTCCCCCGCATCCGTGGGGACATGGGCATCTGGTGGGTCATGAACGACGCCGGTGGGCCCCACCTCACGACGCTCAGTGACCCGATCGGCATGGAGGTGCGGGTGCTCGCCTTCGCCTTCGCCCGCGCGGACGCCCTCGGGGAAGCCACCTTCTACGAGTACACGTTCATCTACCGGGGCCAGCAGCCGCTCGAGAACACGTTCCTGACGATCTGGAGCGACCCCGACCTCGGTAACTACGTCGACGACTACATCGGGAGCGACCCCGACCTCGGCCTCGGCTTCGTCTACAACGCCGACAACGACGACGAGGCCGGCTCAGGTGGCTACGGTGCCGCACCTCCGGCGCTGGGCTACGACTTCTTCCAGGGCCCGCTGGTCGACGCCAACGGCGACGGCGAGCTGGAAGAGCTGGCCATGACGAAGTTCGGCTACTACAACAACACGGCAGACCCGCGCACCGGTAACGTCAACACCGACACCGATTACTACAACACCATGCGCGGCTTCTGGAAGGACGGCACGCCGTGGACGGAGGGCGGTGATGCGACGAACACGGACGGCACGCCCGTCGACTTCGTGTATCCCAACAGCGGAACGCCCCAGAACCCGACGCCGGGCTACTGGAGCGAGGTGTGCCCAGAGCCCAGCTGCGCCACGCCGATCCCGCCGAACGACCGCCGCTTCGTGATGTCCACCGGGCCGTTCACGATGAACCCGGGCGACGTGCAGAAGATCGTCTACGGCATCTCCTGGGCACAGGGCGCCGACAACTTCGGCTCGCTCCAGGCGATGAAGGTGGCCGACGAGCTCGCCCAGCGCGCGTTCGACCTCGGCTTCGAGCTCGCCCCGCCGCCGCCGGCGCCGAACGTGGAGGCTGCGACCCTCAACGGGCAGGCGGCCCTCGTCTGGTCCTACCCCCCGTCGAGCTCCAACTACCTCGGCAGCTACGACGAGGTCGACCCCCTCATCGGTGGCCTCCCGGGCATCGAAGACTCGACGTACACGTTCGAGGCCTTCAACGTCTACCGCTATCCGACGGCGGACTTCAACGATGCCAACCGGGTGCTCGTCGCGACCTACGACGTCGTGAACGGGGTCACGACCGTCATCGACGAGATGTTTGATCCGGAGATCGGTGACCTGGTGCCCTTCGTGGCATTCCGTGGTACGGACTCGGGCGTCCAGTTCTACCACATCATCAACGAGCAGGTCACGAACTACACGGACTACTACTACGGCGTCACCGCTGTCGCCTACAACGAGGAGTCCACGCCGGACATCCTTGAAAGCCAGGCATCGAAGATCACCGTCCGCCCCGCCAACGTGGCGGCCGGCCAGGGCGGCTCGATTCCCAACGCCGACCTCGGGCAGGCCATCGTGGCCGTGCGTGAGGGCGGGGGCACGGCCAACGTCGCCGTGACCGTCGTCGATCCGACCAAGGTCACCGGCCATACCTACCGTGTCGAGATCGTCGGGATCGAGATCGATGGGGAGCCCGCGACGACCTACCGGATCGTGAACGCCACCACCGGTGAGGTCGAGCTCGACGGCGTCGCGCTCTTCAACGATCAGGGGATCCACCTCGACCCGACGCAACCGCGCTCCAACGTGGTCGACGGCCTCTCGTTCTTCGTCGTCCAGCAGCCGGACCTTCCGGAGGCCGACATCGACCTCGTGCCTGACTTCGCCGGCGACGGCGCGGGCATCATCGAGGTGGCCAACCCGGCCTCGGCGATCTGCGAGGAAGGCTCGACGGACGGGGGCTGCTTCTACGGCGGCAACACCGTCTGGCTCGATCCCAACACCACCGGCGACTACTTCGTCACGGCCACGGGGCAGGACCTCGGCGTCTCCGGCCTCGGCCGGTACGTCACGGTCGCCGTGCCCGACGACTTCGAGATCCGCTTCACCGAGGAGTGCGCAACCCCCGGCAACTGCCTCGGGTTCTACGGCCTCTCGACGGACCTCATCGCCAGCGTGCCCTTCGAGCTCTGGTACATCGGGGCCAACACGCCCGACGACCCGAGCGACGACATCCGCATGATCCCGATCCTACTCCTCAACGAGGGGGAGGAGGTCACCAACTGGGCCGACTACTTCCCGGCTGAAGAGGGCCTCGACCTCGACGGCGACGGCGAAGCCGAGACGTACCCGGTCACGAACCGCATCTACTGGATGATGCCGGACCGCCCGAACGGCTACGACCTGTTCGAAGCGGCCGCCAACAGCTTCGGCGGCCCCGGCGCCACCTACGATGCGGCGAACGACCCGGACACCCAGGAGGACATCAACCCCAGCACGGGTCAGCCCTGCGCCACGCAGGGGTACTTCATCGACTTCTGCTACAGGGGTGCCGGCACCTTCGTCTACCCGATCGGCCGCATGGCCTTCGGAGACATCGCGGGCGACGGCACGACGCCTGACGTGGGGGTCACGGTCCGTGTCGTGACGACGCCGAAGGCGCTCTTCGTGGACGGCGACGTCTACACGATCGACACGGCGGAGCTCGCGTTCGTTACCAACGACGCGGCAACGGCCGAGGCGGCGCTCGACCTGATCAGCGCCGTGCCCAACCCCTATCGTGGCTTCTCCGTGTACGAGACGGGCCAGTCTGACCGTCGCGTTCGCTTCACCAACCTCCCCGATGAGGCCACCATCCGCATCTTCACCCTGAGCGGGACGCTGATCAAAACGATCCGGCACTTCGGCACCCGCTCCACCGACTGGAACCTCGCGACCGAGCAGGGGCTGCCCGTAGCGAGCGGCATGTACCTCGTTCACATCGAGGTGCCGGGCGTCGGCGAGAAGGTGCTGAAGCTCGGGGTGGTGAATCGCGAGAGCCGCTTCGACGCGTTCTAAGCGGTGCATCCACGGAACCTGACTCGAAAACGGAGAAACCCATGAAAACAACACTTCTGACCGGCTGTGCGCTGGTGGCCCTCCTTCTAGGGACGTGGGCACCGCAGGTCGCAGCCCAGAACGACACGCCGGAAGGCGACGAGCGAGCCGGTACCGCCGCCGCGGAGTACCTGCTGCTCCCGGTCTCGGCACGCACGGCTGCCCTCGGCAGCAGCCTCACCGGCGGCCTCGCCGGCATGAGCGCCGTGGAGGCCGTGCAGGCCAACCCGGCGGCGCTCATGGTGAACCCGGGCACCAGCGCCCAGTTCAGCCGCATGGAGTACGTCGCCGACATCGGCGTCAACTACCTCGGCGTTGCGCAGCGCTTCGGGAACAACAGCATCGCGCTCACGGCGACGTCGTGGGATTACGGGGACATTCCGGAGACGACCGAGAGCAGCCCGGAAGTCACCGACGTCACCTTCGACGCCGGTAGCATCGTCGTCGGCCTCTCGCTGGCCCGCCAGTTCACCGACCGCATCGCTGCGGGCGTGACGGTCAAGGCGCTCAACGAGCGGATCGACGACATCTCCGCAAGCGGCGTCGCCTTCGACGCGGGCATGACCTACGTCGTCGGGGAGAGCGGGCTGCGCTTCGGCGTCAGCCTCAAGAACTTCGGGACCGGGATGGAATACGGGGGCGGGGGTCTCGCCTCCCGGACCACCATCGATCCGGTCACCGGGGTGACGGTGGCCAGCGAGATCAGCTCGCTGAAGTCCGAACTCCCCTCGCTCCTCAACTTCGGGGCGACCTACACGCGGGCGCTCGCCGGCGACCTCAACGTCACCGCGCTGGCGAACTTCCGGTCCATGGCCTACGACCAGGACGAGTACTCGTTCGGGCTGGAGGCGGACTACATGCGCCTGTTCTACGTCCGGGGCGGCCTGCTCATGACGCAGGAGATGGACGCGTCGTTCTACCAGGGCTGGAATGCCGGGGCCGGGCTGAGCCTGGACCTCTCCGGCACGACCATCGCGGTGGACTACGCGTACCGCGCGACGGAATTCTTCGACGGTGTGAACCTCTTCACCGTGGGGCTCACGCTCTAGAAGACCCTTCCTCCGAAGACAAGCGGGGCGGGCTCACTCGAGTCCGCCCCGCCTTCGTATCCTCCCGATGTCCTCGACCGTCCCTGCCCGGCCTCCCGCCATGCGATTTCGGACCCTGTGCGTGCGGGCCGGTCTCCTGATGGCGATGGCGGCGGTGCTGGGTGCGTGCGGCCCGGCCGAAGAGGAGGCCGGCTCGGTCCCCGCATTCCTGAACGTCGGCGAAACCGTGGCCTACGTCGGCGCCGAGGCGTGCGCGCAGTGTCACGAGGAGATCTACCGGAGCTACCAGGCGCACGGCATGGCGCAGTCGTTCTACCGCCTGACGGCGGAGAACGCGGTGGAGGACTACTCGGGGGTCGTCGTCCAGCACGCCGCCAGCGGCTACTCCTACACGGCGTACCGGGACGGGGATCGGTTCGTGCAGGAGGAGTTCCGGCTTGGGCCCGACGGGCGGAAGACGCACCGCCTCGTGCGCACGATGGACTACGTCGTGGGCAGCGGCTCGGCCGCGCGCACGTACCTGACGGAGCAGGGCGGCCGGTTCTACGAACTCCCGCTGACGTGGTACACGCAGGCCAACGGCGGCCGGGGCGGCTGGGCCTTCAGCCCCGGCTACGACGCCTACAACAGCCGCTTCGACCGGGCCATTCCCCCCCGCTGCATGGCCTGCCACAATGGGGTTTCGGAGCCGGTCCCCTTCGTGGAAGGCGCCTACGTCCACCTCGCCGACGGCATTGACTGCGAGCGGTGTCACGGGCCCGGCCAGCTCCACGTCGAGGCGCGCCTGGCCGATCCCGAGCCGGCCGACTCCATCGACCTCACCATCGTCAACCCGGCGCACCTCCCGCTCGACCTCCGCCTCGACGTGTGCCAGCAGTGCCACACCAACGGGACCGTGTCGGTGCTCCGCGAGGGGCGGGGGGCGTTCGGCTTCCGGCCCTCTCAGCCGCTCGCGGCCCACGTGGCCATCTACGCCCTGCGCGCGGACGAGCCGGGGCGCATCCGCGTCATCTCCCACGCCGACCGCATGCAGCAGAGCCCCTGCTTCATCGAATCGGGCGCGATGGACTGTGTGACCTGCCACAACCCGCACGAAGGCTTTCGCGATGCCGGGCCGGCCTACTTCGACCAGACGTGCATCGGGTGTCATCCCACCGGTCCCCTGGAGGCGCGGATGCCGACGCCCGTGCTCCGGGCGCAGCACACGGCCGAGGCCAACTGTTTCGGCTGCCACATGCCGAAGGTGCAGGCCGACGACGCACCCCACGCCTCGTTCACCGACCACTACATCCGCGTCGTCCGCGACGACCGCATCGAAGGGGTGACGGAAAGCGGGCAGGGTGCGCTCGAGCCCTACTTCGAGCGCGACCGCGACGGCCTCGAAGCTCAGACGTACCTCGGCATGGCGAACGTGATCTACGGGCGGCAGCAGGGCGATGCGGCCCGCATGCGCCAGGGCATCCGTCTCCTCGACGGCGCGCTCGCCGAGGCGCCCGAACGGGGCGAGGCGCAGTTCCTCCTCGGCTACGCCCGGCTCCAGCTCGGGCAGGCGCGGGCCGCCGTTCCGGCGCTGGAAGCGGCCGTCCGGATCGGGCCCGACGTGCCGGAGCGGCTGAACGCCCTCGCCCAGGCCTATGAGCAGGCGGGCGGCGAGCTGGCGCGGATCGAGGCGCTCTACCGACGCGCCCTCACGGTACAGCCGAAGGCCGCCGACATCCGCGTCAACCTAGGGCGCTTCCTGGAGACCCAGGGCCGCGTCGAGGAGGCGCTGGCCGAGTACCGCCGGGCCACCGACGACGACCCCGTCCTGGCGGCGGCCCACTACAACCTGGGGACGGTGCTCCTCCGCCTCGGCCGGGCCGGCGAGGGAGAAGCGGCACTGCGTGAGGCGCTCCACCTCCAGCCCGATCACGCCGATGCCCTCGCCAACCTCGGCGTGCTCCTCGCCGGCCGCGGACAGGTCAGCGAGGCGCGGGACCTCTTCGCGCGGGCGGTCGCGGTGCAGCCGCAGAACGCCAACGCCCTGGCCAACCTCGCCCTCGCCCTCGCCCAGCTCGGCGACGCCGCCCGTGCCAGGGAGTACGCCGAGCGTGCCCTCGCCATCCAGCCCGATCAGCCGACGGCCCGCCAGGTGCTCGCGGCACTCTGAGTGGGGCCTCAGGGATGGAAGGACGGATTGGGTGAAGGAGAGGAGGCCCATCACTCCTTCGGCCCATCACTCCTTCGGCCCATCACTCCTTCGGCCC
>CAZOJJ010000003.1:64234-90849 GCA_964580105.1 uncultured Rhodothermales bacterium
GAGGCCCATCACTCCTTCGGCCCATCACTCCTTCGGCCCATCACTCCTTCGGCCCCTCAGGCCGTCAGGCCTTACGGTTGCCCCTTCGCCGCTATGCGAGGCGCGGGGAGGCCGGCCAGGTGGGCGGCGATCTGGGCGGCGTGGATGCGCCCGTTCTCGATGAACCACCGGCTCGTGAAGTAGCCGCCGCAGATCGTCCCGGCGAGGTACAGCCCCGGCCGCGTGCTCTCCATCGTCGCCTCGTTCACGACCGGGGCGCACGCCTCGCCTTCGAGGTCGAGGCCGAGGGCGTCGAGGAAGGCGAAGTCGGGGTGGTAGCCGGTCATCGCGAGGACCCAGTCGTTGGGGATCGTGACCGGGCCGTCGGGCGTGGCGAGATCGAGGGCGCCGGGGCGGATGGCGGTGACCGTCGTGTCGAAGAAGGCGCGGATGGAGCCTTCCTTGATGCGGTTCTCCAGGTCCGGCCGGATCCAGTACTTGACGGACGGCGCGATCTCCGGCCCTCGGTGAATCAGCGTCACCTCGGCGCCGTGCCGGTGGCAGTCGAGGGCCACCTTCGCGGCGGAGTTCTTCGCGCCGATCACGGCCACGCGCTGGCCGACGTAGGGATACGGCTCCTTGTAGTAGTGCGTCACCTTCGGCAGGTCCTCGCCCGGGACGCCGAGGCGGTTCGGCTGGTCGAAGAAGCCCGTCGCCACGATCACGGCCGTGCACGGGTGGACGCCCTTCGTGGTCACGACCTCGAAGGCGCCCTGCTCGCCGTCCACGCGGAGGACGCGCTCGTAGAGCCGGACGTCGAGGTGCTCGCGCCGGGCGACGCCCTGGTAGTAGTCGATGGCCTCCTCGCGGACGGGCTTGTAGCGATGCGTCGCGAGAGGGTGGCCGCCGATCTCCAGCAGCTCCGGCGTCGAGAAGAACTCCATCCCCGTCGGGTAGCCGACGAGGGAGTTGACGAGGGCGCCCTTGTCGATGGCGCGGGCGCTCAGGCCGACGCGCCGGACCTCCAGCGCGCACGCGAGGCCGATGGGCCCGGCCCCGACGACGACGACGTCCACGGGCGCGAAGCGTTCGGAGTGACCGTTCGTATCCATGCGTCGTCCAACCCCCTCCGCCTCGGCGGAGTTCGGGAAGAAACGGTGGGCTCAGCGGCCGTCGCCGTGCGGCTCGCGCTCGGCCATCCCCGGCCGGCGTTCCCGGAAGAAGGCGCGCAGCAGGTCCGCCGCCGCGTCCGCCTCGACGCCGGAGACGATCTCGACGCGGTGGTTGAGGCGGTCGTCCTGCGGGATCGTGTAGAGCGTCGAGCACGCGCCCGCCTTTTCGTCGAACGCGCCGAAGACGAGGCGGCCGAGCCGGGCCCAGACGAGCGCGCCCGCGCACATCGGGCACGGCTCCAGCGTCACGTAGAGCGTGCAGCCGTCGAGGAACTTGGAGCCGACGGTCTCGCACGCGGCCGAGATCGCGAGGATCTCCGCGTGGGCCGTCGGGTCGCCGAGGCGCTCGACGGCGTTCCGCCCGCGCCCGACGAGCTGGTTCTCCCGCACGACGACGGCGCCGACGGGCACCTCGCCCTCCTCGAAGGCGCGCTCGGCCTCCTTCAGCGCGAGGCGCATCCAGCGGCGGTGCGGGTCGAGGAGCGAGGCGAAGGACATGCTCGATGACGGATGGAGGAAGGGGAGAGGCCTCCCATCCTCCATCATCCTTCCCGCACCAGTGGCATCGTCATGCAGCGAGGGCCGCCGCGCCCGCGCGAGAGCTCGTGGCCCGTCAGCTTCACCGCGATGCGCGCGCCGTCCTCGACCTCGTTGTCGCCGTAGAAGTCGAGGAAGCTCTCCATGTCGGTGACGTGGAAGTCGTGCCGGCGCAGGGCGTCGAAGGTGATGTGGTTGCGCTCGTAGCCGACGACGAAGCCGGGGGCGACGGCGAAGAGGTTGGCGCCGTCGGTCCACTGCTCGCGCCGCTGGGCGATGGGGTCGTCGCCGCCGCAGGGGATGAACGTGATCGCGCGGCCGGTCATCTCCTGGAGCGCCACCTTGAGGCTCGGCAGGATGCGCAGGCGGAAGCCGTCCGGCCCGTCGCCCGCCTCGAAGTGGAAGACGTTGTCGCGGGAGGCCTCGATGATGGGCGGGAAGACGACGCAGGTGTCGGGGTCGGCGAAGGTGAACACCGTGTCGAGGTGCATGCACGCGCGCTGCTTGGGCAAGTTCACCATCAGCACGTGCTGGACGGGCGTCCGCGTCAGCAGGGCGCGCGTGACGGCCATGACGCCGCCGAGGCTGGTCCGCTCGCTCTGTCCGATGAGCACGAGCTCCTCGTTAACGACGAGGAGGTCGCCGCCCTCGAAGGAGACGTGCGGCGGCAGCTCGATGAGCCGGTCGCGCGCCGGGGCGAAGCGGGGGTGGTGGCGGAGCACCGTCTGGATGATGACGCTCTCGGGCAGGCGCGCGGGCTTGGCGGCGTGGCTGAGGATGACGTGGTCGCCCACGACGGCCGAGAGGTCCCGCGTGAACAGCAGGTTCGGCAGCGGGTGCGCCGAGACGGGGAAGGGGGCCTGGCCCGTGAGGGCGAAGCGATGCAGGCCGTCGGCGTCGAGCCCGTTCAGCTCGCGCTCGTAGGCCTCGAAGTTGCGCGTCGGCAGCGCCTCGATGAGCGAGGCGACGTAGTCCTGCCGGGCGGCTTCCGACTCGAACGCCTCACGCAGCAGCGTGCTGAGCTGGAGCACGGCCCCGGACGGCCCGACGACCTTCTCGAAGAACCGGCACAGCATCGTGTGCTCCTCCTGCGCCCGGTCGAGGAAGAGGATGTCGTCGAAGAGCAGCTCGTCCTTGTTCTCGGGCGAGACGAGGGCCATCTCGTCGCCCGGCGTATGGACGACGACCTGGCGGAGGTGGGCCGTCTCCGAGACGATGTGCAGGCGCAGCGTCTCGGGCGTCGGGTTCGGGGGCGTAGCGATCATGGAAGCAGGAGCGCGGGAAACGGTGGCTGCACGAAACGGTGGCTGCACGATAGGGCCCGGGAAGGACGGGGGCAAGTCGCCGGCGGCGCAGAACGCGTGGAAGTGCGTACGAACGCGTAGAAGTACGTACGAACGCGTAGAAGTACGTACGAACGCGAGCGGGCAGGAAGGGGATCGGCCTTCCTGCCCGCTCGCGAGGTTCCTCGGGTTTCGGCTGCTACCGCCGTCGCTCGCGGAGGAGCTCGAAGAACCGCAGCACGGCCGCCACGATGAGCAGCAGCACCAGCACGCGCAGGCCGATCCCCAGCAGCGCCATCCCGATCTTGAACAGGAAGGCGAGGAGCGAGAACGCCACCATGAGCACGATGGCGACGAGCATCAGCTGGAGGATGCGCTGGATCAGCATGGGCGTAGGGGGCCGCGCGGTCAGGGGGCGTCTGGGAAGATGATTTCGGCCGAAGCAAGCACCGTGCCCTGGGCGTTGGTGCCGCCGAGGAGCAGTATTCGGCCGCTCGGCAGTAAGGTTGCGGTGTGCCGCTGGCGCGGCGTGCGAAGGTGCCGCGAGGCGGGCCCGGCGAAGAACCGCCCGGCGCCGTCCGCGAACACCTCCATACTACGCACGACGGTCCCGCCCGGGGTTCGACCCCCGGCGAGGAGCGCGAGCCCGGGGCTGAACGGGGCGCCGGCGTGGGCGATCCGGTTCTCTCGCATCGGCGGGAGCGACTCCTCCAGCGTCTCGAACGGGAAAAAGAACGCCGACGGTGTCTGGAGGAACCGGAAGGCGACGGGGGCCGCGGTGCCCCCACCGGGCTCGGCGTACGTGCCGGCGACGAGGCTGCGGACGTACCCACCCTGCGGCGGAAGCGGGAGTTGCACGTGGTTCGCTGCGGGCGGGAACGCGCCGACGCCTCCGCCCGGCGAGAGGTTGACGAGCGAGTCCACGCCCGCCGTGGAGCGCACCTCCAGGACGGTGACGTCCGAGCGGGTGCCGACCTCGGCGGTGCCGAGCGGGCCGCGCCCGCCGTAGAGATAGACGAACGTGCGGTTCTGGTCCGTCAGCACGTGCGCCGTGTGGAACGCCCGCTCGACGGGCGCGCCCGCGAACGGCAGCGTCGTGAAGGCGTCGGCGGACGGGTCGTACAGCTCGCCCGTCGTGGCGAACGAGGCGGCGCTGGTCGGGGTCGGCGTCGTCGCGCCACCGACGATGAGGACGCGGCCGTCGGGGAGCCGCGAGGCGGTGTGACCCAGCCTCGGCTTCGCCAGCACTGCGTGCGAGGGTGCGACGAGGAGCTCGAGGCCGCTCTCGCCGACGAAGACGGAAGAGCCGAGGGCGGTGCCGTCGCGGCCGGTGCCGCCGGTGACGAGCACCCGGCCGTCGTCGAGGAGCGTCGCGGTGTGGTCGGCGCGGGCCTCGGGGAGCGCGAAAGCGGCCAACTCGCCCGTCTGGAGGGGGAGGTAGACGGCGAAGAGCGTGTCGGTGCCGGCGTTGCCCTCGCGGTCGGTCGCCTCTACGCGGAGCGTGTTGAGGCCGAGCTCCAGGTCGAGCGTGTCCAGGAACGCGTCGAGGTCGGGGACGTGCGTGGCCGCCTCGCCGTTGACCTCGACGCGGGCAATCGTCCGGAGCGCCGTTACGCGGAGCGCGAGGATCAGCCGGGCGTCCGTTCGCACCGTGTCCAACCCGGGGCGGAGCACCTCGATCCGGGGCGGGTCGAGCGGCACGAACGGCCGGTCGCAGCCGGCGAGGGCGGCGGCGAAGACGAGCGCGAAGAACAGGCGGAGCCGCATCGGGCGAGGAGGAACGGGCGGAGAAGCTACGGCCGGCGCGGGGGCGCGGCGTTCGCGAAGACGGGCGTCGGGTAGTCCACCCGCTCGAGGACGAGGCCGTGCGCCGGCGCGGCCGGGCCCGCTCCGCGTCGGTCGCGCGCGGCCAGGAGGGCGCCGAGGCTCTCCGCCGCCCGCCGCCCGCGCCCGACCTGAAGCAACGTTCCGACGACGGCGCGGACCATCCCGTGCAGGAACCGGTCGGCCGCGATCTCGAAGCGCCAGTCGCCCACCCGCGCCTCGGGGACCCAGCGGGCGCACTCGACGGTGCACACCCGGTTCTTCGTCTCCGACCGGGCGATGCAGAACGAGTCGAAGTCGTGCCTGCCGAGGAGGGCCTCGGCGGCGCGGTTCATGGCGTCGAAGTCGGGGCCGGGGCGGAGCACGACGCGGGTCGTCCGGTCGAGGGCGCGGGGCGCCGTGCTGACGTGGTAGTGGTAGGTGCGGCGGACGGCGTCGTAGCGCGCGTGGAAACCGTCCGGTGCCGGCTCCACGGCCAGGACGGCGATGGGCTCGGGTAGCAGTCCGTTCAAGGAGGCCAGGAGCCGGAAGGGCTCGACGGCCGCGTCCGTCTCGAAGTGTGCCACCTGTCCCCGCGCGTGGACGCCCGCGTCCGTCCGCCCCGAACCCACGACGCCGACGCGCGCGCGGAGTGCCGTCGCCAGCGCGTCTTCGAGGGCCTGCTGGACGGTGGGGCCGTGCGGCTGGACCTGCCAGCCGTGGAAGCCGGAGCCGTCGTACTCGACGAGGAGGCGGTAGGTGGGCACGGCGTCGGGAGAAGTCGGAAGTTAGAAGGACGAAACGAGCGCAGAGGTCCGGCGTGGACTTCGAACTTCCCACTTCTCCCTTCGCACTTCCAACCCCCCGGCTCTACCTGACCGGCTTCATGGGCAGCGGCAAGACGACCGCCGCCTGGCACCTCGCCTCGCGGTTGGGGTGGACGTGGATGGACCTCGACCGGCTCACGGCCGTCCTCGCCGGGCGCTCCGTCGCCGCGCTGTTCGCCGAGGGGGAGGCCGCCTTCCGCCGGGCCGAGGCGGACACCCTCGCGCGGACGTTCGACACGCGCAACGTCGTCGTGGCCACGGGCGGTGGGGCGCTCGTGCAGCCGGGGGCGATGGAGCGGGCGAAGGCCGCCGGCACCGTCGTCTACCTCCGCCTCCGGCCCGAGACGCTCGCGGCCCGCCTGGCCGGCGACACGTCGCGCCCCCTCCTCCTCGGCGCCGACGGCGAGCCCCTCGACGACGAGGCGCGGTTGGCGCGCATCGAGACCCTCCTCGCCGAGCGGGCGCCGATCTACGAGCGGGCCGACGTGGTCGTGGACGCTGACGCGCTCTCGCCCTACGAGATCGCCGAGGCGGTCGCAGGTCGATTCACCGCGTGAGCCGGAACGTGCGGCGATGGTGCGGGCTGGGACCGTGCGCGGCCAGGGCGGCGTAGTGCTCGGCCGTCGGGTAGCCCTTGTGGCTCGCCCAGCCATACACCGGAAACGCGGCGTGGAGGTCCACCATCAGCCGGTCCCGCGTCACCTTGGCGACGACGGAGGCCGCCGCGATGGACAGGCTGCGGCCGTCCCCCTTCACGACGGTAGCCTGCACGCACGGCGGGTCCTTGATCGGCTGCTTGCCGTCCACGAGGAGCGCGTCGGGGGGAACGACCAGGTTCAGGACCGCCCGGCGCATCGCCTCCAGCGCCGCGTGCAGGACGTTGAGCCGGTCGATCTCCTCCGGCGAGCACTGCCCGACGCCGACCGCCAGCGCCTCGGCGTGGACGCGGTCGAAGAGCGCGTCGCGCTGGCCGGCCGAGAGCTTCTTGGAGTCGTCGAGCCCCGGCAGGCGGGCGTCGGGCGGAAGGATGACGGCGGCGGCTACGACGGGGCCGGCGAGGCAGCCGCGCCCGGCCTCGTCGAGCCCGGCCACGTAGCGCCGGCCCGCCCGCCAGTGGGCCTCTTCGAGGGTGAAGTCGGGCAAGGGACGTAAGGGAGGTGTGCGGAAGAGGGCCGGGGCGGGCAGGATACGAGCCCGCTCGGCCGGAACTGCAAGGGTTCTTGATGGAGGCGTGGAAACCATCTATATTGAGCGGCGTGTGATGAAACCAGGGCCCCAGGGGGCGGACGTGGGGTGTGCCGCCAATCCCTGCCGATTCGGTCGGAAGCGGGCCTGCGAGGTCGCCCTCTGCCTGCGGGAAGTCGCGGGGTGAATCGTTCCCCGAGATCCCGGCCCGTGGACAGGCGCGGTGCGCGAACCGTCTGGGCGACCTGACACTCGCACCCCATCCCGGGTGCTCCGGCCTCCCACGGTTTGCCGGCCGGGCCCCACGATCCGCTTGCCCGTGAACGACGCGCGCCGCTACGCCGTGACGTTCCGCCCGGGCCGTTCCTCCGCCGCGACTTCCGGCGCTACGAGCGCCGTTTCCCGACTCCCGCGCACGCTGCTGCGCCCCCTCGCTCCCGTGCCGGCGGCACGGACTCCCACAGCCTCGTTACCCGTTACGGCCCCCGCTGGCGGTGGGTCGTCCCCCGTTTCACCAGCCATCCTCGTTCATGGCCGACCAGCCGACCCGTCGCAGCCGCACCCAAGCGGATCCAACGACGGACGTTCAGGAACCCACTCCGGCCGCCGACGCCCCGGAAGACGCCGACGCCAAGCCGCGCCGACGCGCCGCGCGCTCGACGGCCGCCAAGCCGACGAGCGCGTCCCGCCGCTCCCGCTCGAAGGAGGCGGCCGCGGACGCCGCCGAGGCGCCCGCACCTGAGGCCGCTCCCGAAGGCAAGCCGGCCCGGAAGCGGACCCCGCGCCGCGCCCGCACCAACGGTCAGGCCGAACCCGAACTCGTCGCCTCCTCGGATGCGGTGCCGGCCGACACGGCCGAGGAATCGGACCGGACGGAGGACGCGGCCGACGACACCAACGCGGATAAGGACCGGGGCCGCGACCGGGACGACCGCTCCCGCGACGACCGCTCCCGCGACGACCGCTCCCGCGACGACCGCTCCCGCGACGACCGCTCCCGCGACGACAACCGGAACGACGGTCGCGACGGCGGGCAGAGCCGCCGCCGCAAGCGCGACCGTCGCAAGAAAGACCGCGGCAACCGCAGCGACGACCGCAACGACAACGGCGGCGGCCATCCGGGCGAGCCCTTCGAGGGAATGCTGGAGCTGATCGGCGACAAGAAGTTCGGCTTCATCCGTCAGATCACGACCTCGCTGCAGAAGGGCGACAACGACCCCTTCATGCCGCCCCCGCTCATCCAGAAGCACAACCTCCGCGACGGCGTCGCCCTCAAAGGGATCATCAAGCCCGGCCGCAAGGGCGCCTGGCAGGTCACCCGCGTGGACGAGGTCATGGGGATGGACCCCGACGAGTGGAAGGAGACGGCCGACTTCGACGAGGGCCTCGTCATCTACCCCGACGAGAAGCTCAACCTCGTCACCGACCCGTCCGACTTCTCGATGCGCATCGTCGACCTCGTGGCGCCGCTGGGCAAGGGGCAGCGCGCCCTGATCGTCGCGCCGCCGCGGGCGGGCAAGACGGTCATGCTCAAGCAGATGGCCGCCGGCATCGCCAAGAACCACCCCGAGGTCAAGCTCGTCGCCCTCCTCATCGACGAGCGCCCGGAGGAGGTCACCGACTTCCGCCGCAACACCGACGCGATGGTGTTCGCCTCGTCGAACGACTACGGCGAGGACAACCACATCCGCGTGGCCACCCTCGCCTTCGAGTACGCCCGCCGGCTCGTCGAGCAGGGCCACGACGTGGTCATGCTGCTCGACTCGCTCACCCGCCTCGGGCGCACCTTCAACCTCTGGGGCGGCAACTCCGGCCGCACCATGTCCGGCGGCCTCGACGCCCGCGCGCTCGTGATGCCGCGCAAGATCTTCGGCGCGGCCCGCAACATCGAGCACGGCGGCTCCCTGACCATCATCGCCACGGCGCTCGTCGAGACGGGCTCGCGGATGGACGACGTGATCTTCGAGGAGTTCAAGGGCACCGGCAACGCGGAGATCGTGCTCGACCGCGAACTGGCGGACAAGCGGATTTACCCGGCCATCAACATCCGGAAGTCCGGCACACGGAACGAGGAGCGGCTCATGAGCGAGGAGCAGATGCGCCAGCGCACGATGCTCTTCCGCGTGCTCTCCGAGCGGCATCCCGTCGAAGCCATGCAGGCCCTGCTGAAGCAGGTTCAGCGCAGCCCGTCGAACGTGCACCTGCTCAACGAGCTGATCCCGGAGCAGACGTACTAACCGGCTCTGCCCACCTCGGTACCCCGTAGGGGCGCACGGCCGTGCGCCCCTACGTCGTTTCGGGGTTACGCGAACGAGGCGGCGCGTGTCTATCAGGCGTCACCCACGCTTGCCGCCATGTTCGACGACCCCGCCGCGGAGCCCGAGATCCACTACGACTACGTCCCGCTCAACAAGCGCGACGAGGCCGAGCGCCCGCGCGAGAAGCTGCTCAAGCACGGCCCGGCCGCGCTGGCCGACGCCGAGCTGATCGCGCTCATCTTCGGGAGCGGGACGCGCGTGGGCGGGCGCAGCCTCTCGGCCATCGAGCTGGGGCAGGCGCTCCTCCGCGCCTACGGCTCGCTGGCGGGCATCGCGGGGCGCGATGCGAAGGTGCTCACGCGCACGAAGGGCGTAGGCCCGGCGAAGGCGGCGCAGCTGGCGGCGGCGTTCGAGATCGGGCGGCGCGTGGAGGCGGCGGCCGAAGGCGAGCGCATCCAGGTCTGCTCCCCGGCCGACGTGGCGGCCGTCTACGGCCCGCGCCTGCGCGACCTGAGGCGCGAGGTGTTCGTCGTCGTCCACCTCAACACGGCCAACGTCATCCTGGGCGACCATACGGTGAGCGAGGGCGGCCTCGCGGCGTCCATCGTCGAGCCGCGCGCGGTGTTTCAGCGGGCCATCCTGGAGAACGCCGCCAGCATCGTGTGCCTGCACAACCACCCGTCGGGCAACCCCGAGCCGAGCCGGGAGGACGTGCAGATCACCAAACAGCTCGTCGAGGCGGGCAAGCTGATGGGCGTACCCGTCCACGACCACCTCATCATCGCCGGGCGGGGCTACACGTCGCTGGCCGAGCGGGGGCTGATGTAGCCTCGTCCTGCGTATCGCGTACGGCGTGATGCGGCTTCCCTCACGCCGTACGCGATACGCAACGCGCCTCACAGTTCCAGCCGCTTGAACACGCGCTCCGGGATGGCGCGGATGACGGCCATGACGCCGCGCCAGTAGCCCGGCACGTAGACCACGTCGGTGCCTTTCTTCATGGCCTTGTGGACGCGCCTGCCCACGTCCTCGGGATCGGCGAAGAGCGGGCCCTTGTCGAGGTGCGCCGTCATCGGCGTGTCCACCATGCCCGGCTTGACCGTCGTCACCCGCACGCCTTTCTTCGCGAGCCGGGCGCGGAGGCCGCCGGTGAACAGGCTCACGGCCCCCTTGGCCGCGCCGTAGACGTAGTTGCTCGGCCGCCCCCGGTCGCCCGCGACGGACGAGATGACGGCGAGGTGCCCACGCCCCTGGTGCTCCATCAGCGTGCCGAGGCGGGTGAGGAGGGCGATCACGCTCGTCGCGTTGAGGCGGAAGGCCTCGGCGGCGGCGGCGGGGTCCGAGGCCACGACGGCCTGATCCGGGAGCGTGCCGTAGGCCACGAGCGCGTAGTCGAGCCCGCCGGGGAACGCTGCGCGGACGGCGTCCAGCAGCGCCGCGTGCCGCTCGAAGTCGGCGGCGTCGAAGGCGGCCGTCTCCACGCGGGCGGCGCCGCGGGCGCGGAGGTCGGCGGCGGCGGCCTCCAGCTTCGCCGCGGTGCGCCCGGCCAGCAGGAGCGCGGCGCCCTCGGTAGCGAACCGGCGGGCCGTCTCGTGGGCGATGGCGCTCGTCGCGCCGACGATCAGGACGTTCATGGGCGTGCGGTGACGCGGCGCCAGAAGGACGACGAGAAGGCGGGGTCGACGTACGCGGCAAACGCGTGCCAGTTCGGGTAGTAGGCCCGGAAGCTTTCGGGCGTCATGCAGGCGTCCTTCGCCGGGTAGACGGCCCCGCCCGCCTCGCGCACGAGGGCGTCGAGGTCGTGGAAGAGGCGGATCGTCTCGGCGCCCCGGTTGGCGAAGTCGAGGGCGAGCGTCACGCCGGGGCGCGGAAACGAGAGCATTCCCGGCGAGGGCACCGCGCCGAACGTCTTGAGGACGGCTAGGAACGAGCCCGCGCCGCTCCTCGCGATCCGCGCCAGCAGCGCCCGCGTGGCGTCGAGGCCGTCGGCGAAGGGGACGACGCACTGGTACTGAAGGAGGCCGCGCCGCCCGTAGCCCCGGTTCCAGTTGCGCGCCACGTCGAGCGGGTAGAAGAACGGGTCGTAGTGCACGCGCGCGCGCTTCACGTCGGCGACCTGCTTCCGGTAGTAGGCGGCGTTGAAGGCGCGGACGGTGAGCGGGTTGAGCGCCCACTCCGGCGCGTCGAACGGGACGTTCGGCGTGGGGCGGCCGGGGGCGCCCGGCTCGGGCAAGCCGGCGTCCGGCCCGGCGGGCGCGAAGTCGCCCTCCATGAGCAGGCCGCGGCCCTCGGGGCGGAGCGTGTCCACCCAGGCCATCACGTACGGGCTCCGCGCGTTGGCCTGCTCGGAGAGGGCGAAGAACGCGTCGAGCGAGCGGAAGCGCGTCGTCGTCTGGTCGATCCGGTCGCTCTCGATCCGCTTCAGCTGGAGTTCGACCCAGGTGAGGAGCCCCGTCAGCCCCAGCCCGGCGACGGTGGCGCGGAAGAGGTCCGCCTGCGGCCCCTCCGGCGTCAGCTCCAGCCGCTCGCCGGAGGAGCGGACGAGTTCCATCCGCGTCACGTGCCGCCCGAAGGTGCCGGCCACGTGGTGGTTCTTCCCGTGCACGTCGTTGGCGACCGCCCCGCCGAGGGTGACGTACTTCGTGCCGGGCGTGACGGGGAGGAACCAGCCGTGCGGGACGACGAGGGCGAGCACGTCGGCCAGCGTCACGCCCGCCTCGGCGCGGAGCAGGCCGGAGTCAGGGTCGAAGGCGATGAAGCGGTCGAGGCCGCGCGTGTCGAGCAGGACGCCGCCCTCGTTGAGGCAGGCGTCGCCGTAGGAGCGGCCCTGGCCGTAGGGGAGGACGGGGCCGCCGAGGCGGGCCAGGTCGGGCAGCGCGTCGCGCCACGTGAGGCGGACGACGCGCCGGGGCGGGGCGTCGGGGAAGCGCCCCCACGACCGGTAGGCGGCCTGGCTGGCAGCGGTCGGTTTGGCCATCGGTCCGCGCCTCCCGTCAGAGCGACGCGAGCGTGAGCACGACGCCCGTGAGGACGCCGACGCCCCAGCTCACCGGGTCCTTCAGCGTGTACAGCACGGGGTCGTCCGGCATCGAGCGGCGGTGGGCGGTGAGCCACATGTGCATCGTCCAGTAGAGCAGCAGCGGCGTCACGAGCCAGAGCCGGTTGGGGTGGGTGTAGAGCTCGGCCACCTCCGGGTTCGTGATGTAGAGCGCGAGCACGAGCACGGACATGAACCCGCTCGCCGGCCCGAGCCCGCGCAGCATCGCCACGTCCTCGACGGTGTAGCCGCGGCCGTTGTGGCGCGCCTCGAGATCCGTCTCCATCAGGCGCAACTCGGCGTAGCGTTTGAGCAGCGCGAGGCTGAGGAAGAAGAACAGCGAGAAGGCGAGGAGCCACTCGCTGATGGGCACCCACGTGGCCGCCGCGCCGGCCAGCACGCGGAGCGCGTAGAGCCCGGCGAGAACCACCACGTCCATCGCCGGCTGCCGCTTGAGGACGAACGAGTACGCCAGCGTCGTGACGAGGTAGATGCCGAGGACGACCGCGAACAGCCCCGGCAGCGTCAGCAGCGCCAGCGCGAAAGCGCCGCCTACGAGGAGGGGGGCCAGCGCGTAGCCCGTCCCCGCCGAGAGGGCGCCCGAGGCGAACGGGCGGTTCCGCTTCGTCGGGTGGTGGCGGTCGCGCTCACGGTCCACGAGGTCGTTGACGACGTACGTGCCGCTGGCGCAGAGGCTCATCGCCGCGAAGGCGAGGAGCGCATCGAGCAGGAGCGCCGTCTCGCCCGTCCGGTGCGCCATGATGAGCGGGAGGAAGACGAGCCCGTTCTTCGCCCACTGGTGCGGGCGGAGCGCCTTCCAGATCGCGCGCAGCCGGCCGGGCCGGGCGTCGGTGGCAGGGTCGGCAGTGAGGGTGGAGGGCATCGGCGTCACGCGTCGGGCTCGAGGACAAAATACACGACGTTCGGAGCCAGGCGGAGCCGCCGCCAGCGCGGCCCGAAGGCGGCGCGGAGCCGGTCGCTCACCTGTCGGGCGGGTGGGCGAGCCTCGCCGGCGGGGAAGGGCGCGAAGAGCTCGGGCTCGGCCCAGACGCGGCGCTCCTTGGCCAGCGCCGCGCGCAGCCGCGCCTCCAGGTCGCGGGCGACGGCCTCGGGCGAGGGCGGGGCCTCCACTTGAAACGGGGCCACGAGATTGACTGCCTCGGCCTCGGTCAGCCGCCGCACGTAGCCGACGCCGAGGTGCGGGTACGCCACCACGACGAGGTCGCCCGCCTCGGCCACGTCGGCGAGCGGGCGGTAGCGGTGGACCCACACGTCGTTGGCCTCGTCGGTCCCCGGTAGGATGGAGCCGAGGAGGTTGACGGCGAAGACGAGTCCGGCGGCGAGGGCCATCCATCCCGTCCCCCTTCGCGCGTCCCCCTCCTTGGCGGGCGCCCACAGCAGCGCCAGCAGCAGCCAGAGCGCCGTCACCTGGGGGATCCAGAATTCGACGTTGAAAGGCTCCCAGAAGACGAAGAACGCGGCGTAGACGACGAACCAGACCGCCAGCGGCAGCGCGACATCCCGGGCGTCCTCCGGCATCGCCCGGCGGCGACGGAGTCCGGCGACGAGGAGCCCTAGGAGGAGGAGGGCGGCGGTGCCGGCAGCAGCGAGGAGCCCCCAGGCCGTGCCGTCGCTCAGGCCGCGCACGAGGAACGCCTCGTCGCCGAGCGACTTGTCCGGGAAGGCGGTCGCCGCAAGGTCGCGCACCGGCTCCAGCGCGAAGGCGAAGTGCCCGCCCACGACGGCGCGTCCAAAGCCCAGCACGGCCTGCGCCAGCGTCGAGAGGGCGAGCGGGTGCCAGAAGGCGTCCTGCCGGGCGTAGAGCGTGAACCACGCCCAGGCGCCGGCCGGGCTCCGCGCCTCGACGGCCGCGAGGAGCACCGCTCCGTAGCCCGCGAGCACCACGACGGTCCCAGCCGCGACATAGAAGGCCGCCGACGCCAGGAACGGGCTCGCTCGCCTCCGTTGCCACAGCACGGCCAGGACGACGAGGCCGAACAGCACGTGTACCTGGTGGAACAGCATCGCGAGCCCGTGCAGCACGCCCACGAGCGCGAGGCCGGACCGCCCGAGGCCGGGCCGGAGCACCACGTCGAGCGTCGCCAGCAGCAGCGCGAGGGGAATGAGGTAAACCTCGACGGTGGTGCTGTAGAACCAGAACCCGAACGACACGGACGCGCCGGCCGTTGCGGTCAGGGCGAGCGAGGCGGGGAGAGTGGCTCGCTCGCGCAACAGCCGGTAGGCGAACAGCGCCGCCACCGCGCCGGCCAGCGCGTTCAGCAGCGCCACGACGCCGGCTGCGTCGGCCGCCACGCCGAGCGCGCGGGCGAGGCCGAGCCAGGCTGCCGCGAGGGCGTTGTAGAGGAGGTGATGCGGGTGGAACAGCCGCCCCCCCCCGGCCTCGATGTCGAGGAGGTACGTGAGCGAGTCGTGCGCGAGGGCGAGGTTGGCCGTCCGCGTCAGCGCGAAGAGTGCGAGCACGCCCGCGAATACGAGCGGCGCTTCGGCGCGGCGGGAGACGCGGAGGAAACGGGCGGGCACGGCACGCGGGCAGGCGACGAGGCGGGGCGGGGCGGGGCGTGCGAAAGGTAGCGGGCACGGAGGCCGGGGACCGTGCAGAACCGAGGCGTTCGGACGAGGGGCCCAACCTCGCCCTTGGGAAGTGCGTGGGTCGGGCGCCCCTCGGCTCGGGGCTGCTTTGCGTGCGGGCGGAGGTTGATCCCCAACCACCGGCAGACGCGCTCCGGTGGTGCTTCGCTATGCCAGCAGGAGGGTGTGGTAGGCGTATTCGACCTGAATCAGCACCAGGATCAGGAGCGCTGCCCAGAGCCAGGGATTCCGCAAAGCGCGCTGCCGGTCCGCACGCACCCGTAGCGTATCCACGCCGAGAGCGGCCAGGGGCATGAGAAGGCCCATCACGGGGAAGTGGTAGTGCCCGGCCGAAAACGCGAGGAAGTACGGAACCGCATACCCCATCACCAGGCCGAGCAGGAGCCGGCCGAAGCGCAGGCGCCACCGCACGGTCAGCCCGACGAGGGTGAGCAGGAGTACCGCCACGTAGCCGCCCGCCTCGATCCCCAGGGGGACCAGCGCGGCCGGAGGAGAGAGGCCGCGCTGGAGCTGGACGTGCCGCGCCCCGAGGTAGTCGAACCCCCAGAAGGCTCGCATCCGGTTCAGCGTGCGCCAAGCCGTCGCTCCCGGGTGGGTGCGTACGTAGCGGTACGTCTCGTCGAGCATGGCCGCCCTCGGATCGGGCAGCGCGTAGAGGCTGTCCAGGTAGGATCGGGCCTCGGGGGCGAGCTCCTCCAGGGGGCGTTGCGCGAGGTGGTGCGTCTTGTAATGCGGCGTGTGCGGGTTGTTGCCCAGAAAGAGGTTGCGCTCGTTGTTCGTCGAGATCGTGTACCCGGCGCCGTGGTGGGCGTTATAGGCCAGCACGGGGGCGAGGCAGGCCGTGGTTACGAGCAGGCAGCCCGCTCCGCCGAGGAGCACGAGCCGTCGCCGCGCCGGGTAGCGCCACGCGAGCCACGCCGCTGCCGGCACGCCCAGGCCGAGCAGCGCGAGGGACGAGGGCCGGGCGAGGATGGCGCTCCCGAGGGCCAGCCCCGCCAGCAGTCCCCACGAGGCGTGCCCTCGCCGCCACCCCTCGATCAGGGCCACCGCGAGGCCGAGCAGGCACAGCCCGGTCCAGGGGTGGGCGTTGGGGAGCCCCGCGGCCAGAAGCATCGGCGGATAGAGGGCAGCCAGCCAGCCTGCGGTTCGGGTCACCCGGGCGTCCGGGACGGTGAGCTGGGTGAGGCGGGCGACGAGCACGACGGTCAGCACGCCGACCACGACCGACACGCCGCGGGCAACGGCCGCCGACGAGCCCAGCACCGCGAACACGGAGGCCAGGACGTACGGCCAGCCGGGCGGCCAGAAGTGGGGTTGCTCTCCGAAGGTGCCGTTCGCCAGCTGTGCAGCGACCTCCGCGTACAGCGAGCCGTCGGGTGCGAGGGGGAGCCCGCCGAAGAGCCCCCACGCGACCAGACCCCGCGCTACGGCGGCCATTCCGAGTAGGGCAACCCAGGAGCGTGGTGTCATTGAATGCAAAACAAAGGGCGAATTGATTGCTATACGCCTCGGGGCGAGGCGGGCGGGAAGGCAGAGATGGGAATACGCGCGATAGCTGAGAGGGAGAATAGAGTCTTTCGAAGCGGGAGGCCACTCTTTGCGCCGGGGCTGCGTCGGCGGGTACCTTTGCGGCTCGCTTTCGCCTCTCCCCGCGCCTCGTCATGGCCGACCTCTTCGACACCATCGTCTCGCTCTCCAAGCGCCGCGGCTTCCTCTTCCAGTCGTCCGAGATCTACGGCGGGCTCAGCGCCGCGTACGACTACGGCCCCCTCGGCGTCGAGCTCAAGCGGAAGGTGAGCGACCGCTGGTGGCGCGCCATGGTCTACGGCCACGACAACATCGAGGGCCTCGACGCCGCCATCCTCATGCACCCGACGGTCTGGAAGGCGTCCGGCCACGTGGACGCCTTCAACGACCCGATGATTGACGACCGGGCGTCGAAGAAGCGCTACCGTGCCGACCAGCTCATCGAGGGGCACATCGCCCGGCTGGAGGGCAAGGGCAAGACCGACGAGGCCGAACGCGTCCACGCCCGCCTCGTCGAGGCCCTCCACGCCGACGACGCGCCGGCCGCGCTCTACGCCCTCATCCAGGATGAGGAGATCCGGAGCCCGGACTCCGGCGCGTTCGACTGGACGCCGGTGCGCCAGTTCAACCTCATGTTCGAGACCCAGCTCGGCGCGCTGGCCGAGGAGGAGAACACGATCTACCTCCGCCCGGAGACGGCGCAGGGCATCTTCGTCAACTTCCACAACGTCCGCGAGACGGGCCGCCAGCAGATCCCCTTCGGCATCGCCCAGATCGGGAAGGCCTTCCGCAACGAGATCGTCGCCCGCCAGTTCATCTTCCGCATGCGCGAGTTCGAGCAGATGGAGATGCAGTACTTCGTCGAGCCGGGCACGCAGCGGGAGGCCTACGAGGCGTGGAGCGAGAAGCGCCTCCGCTGGCACCTCGACAACGGCGTCCGGCCGGGCAAGCTCCGCTGGCACGTCCACGAGAAGCTGGCCCACTACGCCGACGCCGCGCAGGACATCCAGTTCGAGTTCCCCTTCGGCTGGAACGAGGTCGAGGGCATCCACTCGCGCACCGACTTCGACCTCCGCCGCCATCAGGAGTACTCCGGCAAGAAGATGGAGTACTTCGACCCCCAGACGAACGCGCGCTACATCCCCTACGTCGTCGAGACCTCCGTCGGCCTCGACCGGACCCTCCTCATGCTCCTCTGCGACGCCTACCGCGAGGAGGACGTCGAGGGGCCCAACGGCTCCTCCGAGACGCGGGCGGTCCTCAAGTTCCACCCCGAGCTGGCGCCCTACACAGCGGCGGTCTTCCCGCTCGTCAAGAAGGAGGGGATGCCCGAGAAGGCCCACGCCATCGAGGCCGACCTCCGCCGACGGTTCAACGTGATGTACGACGAGAAGGGCGCCGTCGGGCGCCGCTACCGCCGGCAGGACGAGATCGGCACGCCCTTCTGCATCACCGTGGACGGGCAGACGATGGAGGACGGCACCGTCACCATCCGCGACCGTGATTCCATGCGGCAGGACCGGATCGAGGCGGCGAGCGTGCGCCGCTATATCGAGGACCGCGTGGCGTCTTGGACTCCGGAGGGGTGATTCCGAACTCTCTACCGCCCCGAAAAGTCGGCCGAGGTGGACGGAATAGGGCCTTACCGGAAGATCACGAAGCCGGTATGCGTCTTGTAAAAAGAAGTCCTATCTTACCCTCCGCTCCATCTTCGTACCCCCGCCATGCGCTTCTCCTACCGTTCCCTTCTCGCTGCCTTGGCCCTCAGCGTCGCCGTCGTGTTTTCCGGCTGCGACAGCGCCGAATTCGAGGCCCCCGAGCCGCCGGCCGTGATCTCGCCGCAGGCCTTCGACGTCTCGGCGCTGACGGCCATCACCGCGCACGCCGCGCAGGCTACCCTGGGGGGGCTCAACCCTGAGGACAACTTCCTCAACGCCGCCGCCCGCGTCGGCATCACCTCGGGTGTGATCGCGGCGCAGCTCGCCATTCCGGCCGCCGCGACGGCCGCCGCCCTCGTCGTCGAGCCGGTCTTCGAGAGCGGCACCTACGTCTGGATGAACACGATCATCGTGGCGGACCAGGAGGTCACGTTCCGGCTGGAGGGCCAGTTCCAGACGGCCAACGGCCCGATCAACCCGCCCGTCTCCTGGCAGATGACCGTGTTCGTCGAGGACCCTGGAACGGGCCACCAGAAGGCATACCTCCTCTACGAGGCCACGACCGACTTCGAGGGGAACTCGGGCGAGTTCACGATCTACGCCCCCATCAACAACGTGGACACCCCCGTCCTGCACGGAGAGTTCGACGTGCCCAGCACCAACGTCCACTCCTCTACCTTCACGTCGCTGACGGACGTCTACGAGCACGGGGGCGACACGGCGACCTACGACATCAACGGCGACGACGCGAGGTTTGAGCTGGTGGAGCCGCACAACGGCCGGACGCACCTCGTCGAGTGGAGCATCTCGAACTTCGACGGCCGCCTCGTCGCGACCGACTACAACAACGGGGATCCGGCCTGCTGGAACGGGGACCTCGAAGACATTCCCTGCCCGTAACGCCGCCGAGCGGCTTCCGGCTCTGCGCGCCCCGACCTCGCACCGAGGTCGGGGCGCGGCCGTTTTCGTACCGGGCTCGCTCAGGCCTCCCCGGCGGTGGCCTCGCTGAGTCGCTCGAAGAGGTCGTCCGGGAGGGGGAGCGCCGCGGCGTGCGTGTTCTCCTCCAGGTGCGCGACGGACGACGTGCCGGGGATGGGGAGGAGGGCGGGCGAACGACGGAGCAGCCAGGCCAGCGCCACCTGCGCCGGCGTCGCACCGAGCGCCTCGGCGGCCTCGCCGAGGAGGCCGTTCCCGGCCAGCCGGCCGGCTTCGAGCGGGTACCACGGGATGAACCCGATCCCCTCACGCTCGCAGTAGTCCACCACCGCCTCGTACCGGCGGTAACCGAGGCTGTACCGGTTCTGCACCGTCGCAATGGGCAGCACCGCGCGGGCGGCCTCGATCTCCTCGATGCCCACCTCGCTGAGGCCGACGAACCGAACCCAGCCCTCATCCACGAAGTCCTTGAGCGCCTTGAACTGGTCCTCGCGCGGCACCTCGGGGTCGATCCGGTGGAGCTGGTAGAGCGGGATCGTGCCCAGCTTCAGGCGCCGCAGAGACATCTGGACGGCCTGGCGGAGGTACGACGGCTTGCCGAGCTCCGGCCATCGGTCCGGGCCCGTCCGGAGCAGCCCGCCCTTCGTTGCGATGACGAGGCCGTCGGGGTAGGGGTGGAGCGCCTCGGCGATGAGGTCTTCGGAGACGAACGGCCCGTACGAGTCGGCCGTGTCGATGAAGTCGATGCCGAGCTCGACGGCGCGCTTCAGGACGCGGAGGGCTTCGGCGTGGTCGTTCGGAGGGCCCCAGATGCCCTTGCCGGTGAGGCGCATGGCGCCGAAGCCGAGGCGGTGGACGGGCAGCGCGCCGCCGATCTCGAAGACGCCGGCTTCGCGGGCGGGGGTGGCGGTGGAGGCGGTGAACATGGGGACGGGCAGGCTGGCGAGCGGGGGGGCTCTACGCGGGGCGGCGTGCCGGGTGCCCGTGGGCCGTCCGTGCCCGGCGCGGCGGCCTGTAGGCTGACGTTCTCCGTGCCGGAGACGAACCCGCACGAGGAGGCGCGAGGCGCGTCCGTCCGCTACGAGGCCGACGGCACCGCCCGTCTGCCCGACGGGTACGAGCCCACGCCGGGCCGGGCCCGCCTCGTCGAGTGGGACGCCGCCACGGGCGCCGGGTCCGTCACGGCCTGGAGCTACAACGACGGCGGGCGGGCCTGCTGGGACGCAAACCTGGACGCCGCGCCCGGTCTCTGATCGCTCTCGGCTCGGGGTCTTCCGACCCGGTCCGCCTCGATGCCGAGGCGGACCGGGTCAGGCCTGCGACGTCTTGGAGCGGAGCGTCTCGCGGAGCCGTTCCCGGAAATCCGCCAGGTAGGGCGCCGCCCGCCGCATCCGGCTGCCGTACCACGAGCACAGCTCGCCGTCGATCAGGACGGTGGGCAGGCCGGAGGCCTCCTCCACCTCGGCGGCGTGATCCCTGCGGAACGGGTAGGGTTCGGAGGAGAGCAGCACGGCCTCGGCTCCGGCCTCGCGGAGACCGGCGAGCGTGGCCTCGGGGTAGCGGGCCTGCTCGCGGAAGACGTTGATCAGACCGGCCCGCGCCAGCACGTCCGAGATGAACGTGTCGCCGCCGACGGTCATGTACGGATCGCGCCAGATGAGGTAGGCGACGGGGATCGGCTCGGCTGCGCCGAGGCCGGCAAAGCCCGCCTCGACCTCGCGCGCCAGCGCCTGGGCCCGCGCCGCCCGGCCTACGAGGGCGCCGACGGCGCGGATCAGGGCGAGGGCGCCGGCCACCGTCGCCACGTCGGTCACGTAGACGGGGGCGATCTCGGTGAGGGCCTCGACCTGCTCGCGCTCGTTCTCCTCTTTGTTGGCGAGGATGAGGTCGGGGTTGAGCGCCGCTACCCGGTCGAGCCGCACGTTTTTCGTTCCGCCGACGATTCGCTTACGCGCCTTCCAGCCGTCCGGGTGGACGCAGAACCGGGTGAGGCCGACCACCTCGGCGTCGAGCCCGAGGTCGGCCAGGAGCTCCGTCTGGCTGGGCACGAGCGAGACGATCCGGCGCGGCGGTGTCGGCAGCGTACCCGTCCGGCCGAGGGCGTCGGACGTGACGGCGATGGTTGCGAAGCGGGCCCCTGCCACGCCCGGCACGGCTCAGGGCGCCCCGCCGTCCAGGGCGTGCACCCGCTGCCGCAGGGCTTCCACCTCGGCCCGGAGCGCCTCGACCTCCGCCTCCAGGCGGCTCGCCCTGCCGGCCGAGGCGTCGCTCGTCTCACGCAGCGTGGCCGCCCCGCTCGTGCCCCCCCGCTCCTGCGACGTTCCGCCCACCTCGTTCTCACCGCTCTGTAGCGACGACGTCACGGTTCCGTAGCCCTTGGGGACGAAGAGCAACGTCAGCTTCATGTCGAAGGTGGAGAACGAGGCGGTGTTGAGGTTGCCGCCCGTGTCGGGGTCGTGCCGTGCCAGGAAATAGAACGTGTGCGTGCCGGCCGTAACCGGGTAGACGCCGTGCACGGCGATGGGGAGGACGTGCCTCCCCGTCGGCAGGCTCACATCGTACTGGAAGACGGCGTACGAACTCAGGGTCGTCGAGGAGGTAGAGATGCCGAAATGGAGGTTCGTCCGGAGCCCGAGCGCGTGTTCGACCTGAGCCTCGGCCCCCCCCAGCGCCACCACGTAGCCGTCCGTCGGCACCGTGAGCGACCGGCTCGCCAGCGTCGCGATGCCACAGCAGGAGACCGTCGTGCTGCCGACGCGGCTGCTGGCTGCGCCCGAGGACACGGCGGCCGTCGCCTGCGTGGTGGCATCGGGGAAGGCGAAGCCGCCCGACGTCGAGCGGATCGTGCCGGCCACGCGGAGCAGGTCGCTGCCCAGCGTGTTCGTCCCGATGCCGACGCCGCCGCCTTCCTTGAGGAAGAGGCGGAAGTCGGCCACGCCGCTCTCGGCGAAGTTGAGCCCCTGCTGGCCCGGCGTCGAGAACCAGTTGAGGTGCCACTGCGGGTTGCCGCCCGAGTCGTAGAACGAGACGAACTCGTCGCTCGCGCCGGAGAACCGCCCCCGGATCGTCAGCGGCCGGTCGGGCGCGACGTCACCCAGCGAGAGCAGGGCGATGCTACCGCCGCCGTCCTGCAGGTGCAGAAGCGACGTGTCGGTACCATCCCGAACGTCGACGAGGGTCGTCTGCGCCTGCAGGGCGGGGCTCAGGACGGACAGGAGCGCCAGCAGGGCGGCGGCGGCGCAGTGGGAGAGACGGTATGGGGGCATCGAGAAGAGGGGCGAACGACGGTCGGCACGGTGGTGGCAGGTGACGGATGTTCAGGCGCGTATCCGGCCCATGCCCACTGGCATCCGCGCCGTCCCGAACGTCCTCGTTCGCCAGCGGGGCGTGGCCGGTTCGAAGGCCGCGTCACCCGCGGCGGGCAACATAGCACGGCGTATGTTCCCGGGCAAGCACGGCCGCCGCCGTGAGCGGAGCATCGAGGAACCCCACCATGGCGGTCTACGCGCCGTTCCGCGTCTCCAGCGCTGCCAGCAGCGTGTCCACCAGTCCGTCGAAGGAGCCGTTGCTCATCACGAGCACGAGGTCGCCCGGTCGGAGGGCGTCGAGCAGGTCGGGCAGGAGGGCGTCGGCCCCGGCGTAGGCGGCGGCCGGGACGCCCCGCTCGCGGACGCGTGCGGCGACGGCCTCGGGGTCGAGGAAGTCGGCCGGGTCGTCGTTGTGGCGGAGGGGCGGGGCGGAGAGGAAGACGCGGTCGGCCGCGTCGAATGCCTCGCCGTACGGCCGCTCGAAGAGCTTGCGGCGGCTGGAGTTGGAGCGCGGCTCGAAGACGGCGACGAGGCGGCGGCCGGGCCAGCGCTCACGGACGCCCGCCAGCGTGCCCGCCACGGCCGTCGGGTGGTGTGCAAAGTCGTCCACGACGAGCACACCGCCCGGCTCGCCGCGCATCTCCTGCCGGCGCCGCATGCCCTGGAACGTCGCCAGCCCGCGGGCGACGGCCTCGGGCGCGAGGCCCTCGTGGAGCGCGACGGCCGCCACGCAGAGCGCGTTGAGCCGGTTGTGCGCGCCGCCGAGCGGGAGGAGCACCTCGAACGGCTCCACGCCCGGCGCCTCGACGACGAACCGTTGACCGCCCTCGCCCGCGCGCACGCCGCGCGCCGTCACGTCGTTGCCGTCGCCGAGGCCGACGAAGCGGACGGGCGCGGCGCTCTCGGCGGCCAGCGCCCGCACGGCCGGGGCGTCGCCGTTGAGGACGAGGAGGCCCGCCTCGGGCACGAGGCGGACGAACCGGCGGAAGGCGTCCCGGTAGTCCTCCCAGTCGGCGTAGATGTCGGCGTGGTCGAACTCCATGCTCGTCACGACGGCGACCGTCGGCTGGTAGAGCCACATCTTGGGCCGCTTGTCGAAGTAGGCCGCGTCGTACTCGTCGCCCTCGACGATGAAGTGGGGGCCGGAGCCGACGGCGCTCGTGGCGTCCTCGCCCGCCAGCACGCCGCCGACGAGGAAGCCGGGGTCGAGGCCGGCCTCGCGGAAGACGTGGACGGCGAGGCCGGTCGTGGTCGTTTTGCCGTGCGTCCCGGCGATGACGACGGAGCGCCGCCGGGCGAGGAAGGCGTGGGCGAGGGCTTCGGGGAAGGAGAGCTGCACGAGCCCCTGCTCGCGGGCGTAGGCTGCCTCCGGGTGCGCCGGGGTGCAGGCGTTGCCGATGACGACGAGGTCGGGCCGGGCGTCTTCGAGGTGGGCCGGGTCATAGCCCTCGTCGATGGGGATGCCGAGGGCGGCGAGGCGCGTGCTCATCGGCGGGTAGGCCGCCTCGTCGGAGCCGCGCACGGCGTAGCCGGCCTGGGCGAAGAGCTCGGCCAGGGCGCCCATCCCCTTCCCGCAGATGCCGACGAAGTAGACCGACCGGATGGCCGAGGGATCGGGCGGCGCGGGGCGCTCGAAGATCCGGAGGTGGGCGTCGGGGAAGTCTTCGAGGCGGCGCACGAGGGCGGAGGGGATGGAGAGGCGAAGGGGAGGGCGGAATCCCAGCCAGGCGCGTCGAATCTACGCCGCCGGTTTCTCGCCGTGGGGCGGCTCGCCGCCGGTGATGCCGAGGCGGATGGCGGCCTCGCGCTCCGCCTCCGGCACCTTCGTCCGGCCGTCGGCGCCGATGAGGCCGAGCGCCTCGGGCACCGACGCGCCGAGGCGGGCCTACCCGAAAGGGCGGCCTCAGAGCTCGTCGAACAGGTCCGCCGGCTTGGGCGGGGGCACGAGGTGGAAGTGGTCGTAGGCGCGGCGGGCGGCCACGCGCCCGCGCGGCGTGCGCGCCAGGAACCCCTCCTGGATGAGGTACGGCTCGTAGACCTCCTCGATGGTGCCGGGGTCCTCGCCGACGGCCACGGCGATGGTCGAGACGCCGACGGGCCCGCCGTCGAACTTCTCCATGAGGGCGAGCAGGATGCGGGCGTCCATCTCGTCGAGGCCGGCCTCGTCCACGTCGAGCGCGTTGAGGGCGTGGTCGGCGAGTTCGCGCGTGATGCGGCCGTCGCCCTCCACCTCGGCGAAGTCGCGCGTGCGGCGGAGCAGGCGGTTGGCGATGCGCGGGGTGCCCCGGCTCCGTCGGGCGATCTCGTAGGCACCCTGGCCGTCCACCTCCACGCCCATGATCGTCGCCGAGCGGGCGATGATCTGCTGGAGGAGGTCGGCCGTGTAGTAGTCGTAGCGGAAGTCAATGCCGAAGCGGGCGCGCAGCGGCGCCGTGAGCAGCCCCTTCCGGGTCGTCGCGCCGATGAGCGTGAAGGGCGGCAGGGCGATCCGTACGCTCCGCGCGCTCGGGCCGGAGTCGATGAGGATGTCGATGGCGTAGTCCTCCATCGCCGAATAGAGGTACTCCTCGACGACGGGCGAGAGCCGGTGGATCTCGTCGATGAAGAGCACATCGCCCTCCTCCAGGTTCGTCAGCAGGCCCGCGATGGAGGCGGGCTTGTCGAGCGCCGGACCGGAGGTGGTCTTGATGGCCGAGCCCATCTCCTCGGCGATGATGTAGGCGAGCGTGGTCTTGCCGAGGCCGGGGGGGCCGGAGAGGATGACGTGGTCGAGCGCCTCGCTGCGCTGGAGGGCGGCCGTGATGAAGACGCGGAGGTTGTCCTTGATCTTCTCCTGGCCGACGAACTCGTCGAGCGCCCGGGGGCGGAGCGCCTTCTCGAAGTCCTCGTCGCGCCGGAGGGCGTCGAGCGGGCCGCGGGGGATGGGGTCGGTCATGGGTGTGCGGGATCGGTTCGGTGGCAAGGTAGCCCCGGGGGGTGACAGGGGTGGTGCACGCCCGCGCCCGGGGGCGAAGCGCCGCCCGGACCGCCAGGTCTACCGGCGAAGACCCGCGCCGCGCGTGTACCTTCCGCCATGCGGTATTCCGGACACGAGTGGTTTCCCTGCCGGTACGCCTGGCTCCCGAAGGCGGTCCGGGCCCTCCACGCCGACCCCCTCGCGCTGACCGACGAGGAGGCCGCCGTCGAGCGCCTCGGCATCGGGAAGAACATGGTCCGCGCCCTCAAGTTCTGGGCGACGGCGATGGACGTGATCGCGCCCGCCGCCGACGGCGGCTACGCCGTCACGCCCTTCGGCGAGGCCCTCTTCGGCGACGGCGGTCTCGACCCCTACCTCGAAGACATCCGCACGCTCTGGCTGCTCCACTGGCACGTCGCCACGGCGGACGACCCGCTCTTTGCGTGGGACTTCCTGCTCAACCGCTGGCACCGGCCCGAGATCGTCCGCAGCGTCGTCCTGCCGGCGTTCATCCGCGAGGCCAACAGCGGGGCGCGGACCTACTCCGAAACGACGCTCAAGCAGCACTTCGACGTGTTCATGCAGGTCTACGTGCCCGTCGAGCGGACGCGCGCCGGGGCCGGGGAGGACCACCTCGACAGCCCGCTCACCGAGCTGGCGCTGATCGAGAAGGTGGGCGAGCGGACGGAGGGGCGGAAGCGGGAGCCGGTTTACGCCTTCCGGCGCGAGGCCAAGCCCGAGATCACGCCCGCGCTTTTCGTCTACTGCCTCGCCGACTACTGGCGGACGCACGGGGCGCACGAGCGGTCGCTGACGTTCCGCCACGTGGCGATCGAGCCCGGCAGCCCCGGCCAGCTCCTCAAGCTCCCCGAGGCCGACCTCCGCGACCGCCTCGAATCCATCGGCGCCGACTCCGGCGGCCTCTTCGCCTACCAGGAGTCCGCCGCCCTCGCCCAGGTGACGCGTTCCGAAGGGACGGACGTGACGGCGTCAGCGCTCTTCGAGAACCTGCTCCACCGCATCTACGAGCCCGCCCTCGTCTAGCCCCCCGACGTGCGCGCCACCGCCCTTCTGAATCCGCCGTCGCGCTTCCTGCGGACCGCCCACCTGGAGCGGGACTTCGGCCGCCCCGGCGCCCTCGACGGGTACGTCCCGACCCCGCACGTCGTGGACACCGTCGCGCGCATCGCCGCCTCGCTCCGGCCGGGCGCCACCGGGCGGGCCTGGCGCGTCACGGGCGACTACGGCACGGGGAAGTCGTCGCTCGGCCTCGCGCTCGCGCACCTGTTCTCGGGCGAGGGCGCCCGCCTCGGGCCCGCCTTCGACGAGGCGGTGGCGGGCGCGCTGGGCGAGGCGCCCCGGCCCCGCCTCGTGCCGGTGCTGCTGACGGGCGCGCGCGAGGGGCTCGGCCCCGCCCTCCTCCGCGCCCTCACCGAGACGCGCGCCCGCCTCGGCATCCCCGCCGACCTGTTCACGGACGCCGCGACGAACGACGTCGTGACGAACGACGTCGTGACGGACGCCGAGGTGCTCCACCGG
>CAZOJJ010000003.1:90949-100332 GCA_964580105.1 uncultured Rhodothermales bacterium
GACGAACGACGTCGTGACGAACGACGTCGTGACGGACGCCGAGGTGCTCCACCGGCTCGACGAAACCCGTCGCCACGTCGCCGCGCACACCGAGGCCGACGGGCTGCTGCTCGTGATCGACGAGCTGGGCAAGTTCCTGGAGCACGCAGCCCTCCACCCCGAGCGCGTGGACATCCACCTGCTTCAGTCGCTCGCCGAGGCGGCCGACCGCAGCGGCGACGCCCCGCTCGTCGTCGTCGGCCTTCTGCACCAGGGGTTCGGGGCCTACGCCGAGGCGCTCACGCGGACCGCGCAGCAGGAGTGGGAAAAGGTGGCCGGGCGTTTTTCCGAGGTGCTCTTCGACCAGCCGCTCGAACAGACCGCCGGGCTGGCCGCCCGTGCCCTCGGGACCGACACGGCCGCGTTGCCCGACGCCGTTGCCGAGGCGGCCGAGGCCGCGATGGACGCCTCCGTGGCGCTCGGATGGTACGGGCCGGGGGCTTCCGCCGCAGGCCTCCGCGCGACGGCTCCGGCGCTCTACCCGCTGCACCCGACGGCGCTCCCCGTCCTCCTCCGCGCGATCCGGCGCTACGGGCAGAACGAGCGCTCCCTGTTCAGCTTCCTCCTCGCCGCCGAGCCGAACGGCCTCCGCGAGTTTGCGGAGCACGCCGATCTCGGCGACTTCTACCGGCTCGACGCGGTGTACGACTACGTCGCCGCGACGTACGGGCACCGCATCGCGGCGCGGAGCGCGCGGAGCCACTGGGCGGCCATCTCGTCGCTCATCGACACGGTCCCGGCGAGCGCCGCCGAGCTGGCCGTGCTCAAGGCCGTCGGCCTCCTGAACCTGCTCAATACCGACCGCCACCTCGCGACGACCGAGGCGCTGGAGGCGGCGTTCCTGGGCGCGGACGTGGACGTGGCGGAGACGGTGCGGGCACTCCAGGCGCGCGGCGTGCTGTTCGACCGGGGCGCGCGCGGCGGCTACTGCCTCTGGCCCCATTCGAGCGTGGACCTGGAGCGGGAGTACCGGAAAGCGCGCGAGGCGCTCGGCCCCGTCGGGCACGTCGGCCGCCACCTGGCCGATACGCTGGACGAAAAACCCATCGTCGCCCGGCGGCACTACATCGAGACGGGCACGCTGCGGCACGTCGAAGTCCGCTACACGACCGCCGACGCGTTCGCCGCCGACGCCGAGCGCCCGACCGCATCCGACGTGCTCCTCCTCGTCGCCCTCTGCGAGACGGAGCGCGAGCGCACCGAGGCGCAGGAGGCCGCCCGGCACGTCACCGACCCGGCCGTGGTCGTCGCCGTGCCGCGCCCGCTCGCGGGCCTGCGCGACGCGCTCGACGAGGCCGCCGCGTGGCGGCACGTCCTGACCCACACGCCGGCGCTGACGCACGACGCCTACGCCGCCGAGGAGGCCTCGCGGCAGGTCGAAGCCGCGCAGACGGCGCTCGCCCGCCGTCTCGACGACGCCCTCGGCTTCACGAAGCGGCGCGGCGTCGTCGAGGCGGCCTGGTTCCACCTCGGCGAGCCCGTGGACCTGGCCGGGAGCCGGGCCGTCCTCGCGTTTCTGTCCGACGTGTGCAGCCGCGTCTTTTACGCCGCCCCGCGCGTCGCCAACGAGCTCATCAACCGCGAGGCTCCGTCGTCGGCCGCCGTCGCCGCGCGGATGCGGCTCATCGAAGGCATCCTGACGCAGGCGCACCGCCCGCTCCTCGGGCTGCCCGAGGACGCCGCCCCCCCCGAGAAGGCGATGTACCTCTCGATCCTCCAAGCCGGGCGGCTCCACCGCGAGGAGGACGGCGCCTGGGGCTTCCACCTCCCGCCCGAGGCGGACGACCCCGCGAACCTCCGCCCCGTGCTGGCGCGGATGCACGCGCTCCTCCGGGCCGACGACCTCGCGAAGGTGCCCCTGCCCGACCTGTTCGCCGCGTTGAAGGCGCCGCCGTTCGGCGTGCGCGAGGGGCTGCTTCACCTGCTCCTGGCCGTCTTCCTCCGCCTCCACGAGCGCGACGTGGCGGTCTACGAAGACGGCGTGTTCGTGCGGCGCGTCACACCCGAGCATGTCCAGCGCCTCGCCAAGGCGCCCGAGCGGTTCGCCCTCCAGCACTGCGCCGTCGAGGGCGTCCGCGCCGACGTGTTCGGCCGGCTGCTGGAGGTCGTCGGGGCGAACGGGCCGTCGGCCGGCGATCCCGGACCCGATCCCGGACAGCGTCTCGACGTGCTCGGCGTGGTGACGCCGCTGTGCCTCTTCGCGGCCGAGCTGCCGGACTACGCGCTCCAGACGGCCGCCGTCTCGCCCACGGCGCAGCGGGTCCGCGAGGCGCTCCTCGATGCCCGCGAGCCCGCCACGCTCCTCTTCTCCGACCTCCCCGCCGCGTGCGGCCTCCCGCCGCTGCGCGAAGGCGACGCCGATGCCGAGGCGTTCGCCGTGACGCTCCGCGACGCCCTCGACGAACTCCGCGCGGCGACGCCGGAGCTCCGTGCCCGCGTCGGACGCCGCCTCGCCGGGACGTTCGACCTCGGCGACACGATGGACGAGGCGGGGCGGGCCGCCCTGCAACGCCGCGCCGCCGCCGTCCTCGGCGCCGTGCAGGACCGCGACCTCAAGGCCTTCGCCGGACGCCTCGCCGACGCCGCGCTGCCGTTCGACAAGTGGCTCGACGCGATGGCCGCACTCGTGACCGCCAAGCCGCTCGTCCGCTGGACGGACGACGACGAGGCGCGCTTCGGCGTCGAGCTGGCCCGGCGAGCGGCGCACTTCCTCCGCACCGAGGCCGCCGTCTTCGCCGCCTTCGATGCGGAGGACGATGGCGCGCCGTCCGGCGTCGCGGCCGTGCGCGTCGGCGTGACCGAGGCCGACGGGACCGAGGCGATGCGCGTGCTCGTGATCCACGAGGGCGAGGCCGCCCGCCTCGGCGCGCTCATCGCCCGGGCCGAGGCGGAATTGCGCGGCAAGGACCGGCTGGAGCAGATCGCCCTCGTCCGCGCCCTCGCCCGCCTCTTCGCCGACGCGCCCGACGAACCCGCCCAGGCCGCATGAGCCAGGAACGCCACATCCTCTCCCTCTCCGGCGGCAAGGACTCCGCCGCGCTGGCCGTCTACCTCCGCGACCGCGTCCCGGCGATGGAGTACGTCTTCCACGACACCGGCCACGAGCTGCCCGAGACGTACGACTACCTCGACCGCCTCCAGGCCCTCCTCGGCAAAGAGATCGTCAGGACGACGGCCCACCTCGACGACCCCTTCGCCCACTGGCTCGTCGTCTACGGCGGCATGATCCCGTCGAACCACCGCCGGTGGTGCACGAAGATGATGAAGCTGCGGCCCTTCGAGGACTACGTCGGCGACGACCCCGTGGTCAACTACGTCGGCCTCCGGGCGGACGAGCGGCTGCGCGAGGGGTACATCTCGACCAAGCCCAACATCCGCGCGGTCTACCCCTTCCGGGAGGATGGCCTCGTAAAGGAGGACATCGTCCGCATCCTGGAGGAGTCCGGCCTCGGGATGCCGCCGTACCTCGACTGGGGCCGCTCGCGCTCGGGCTGCTACTTCTGCTTCTACCAGCAGAAGGTCGAGTGGGTGCGGCTCAAGGAGCGCCACCCGGACCTGTTCGAGCGGGCGAAGCGCTACGAGGAGCAGAGCGTCGTGAACGGGGAGGCGTTCTACTGGTGCCAGACGGAGCCGCTCTCGGAGCTGGAGAAGCCGGAGCGGATGGCCGAGATCAAGGCGAAGGCCGAGGCCCGCGAGGCCGCCGCCCGCCGCCCTACCCGTCTCGTGGAGATGCTCGGCGGGATGGACGTGGCTGAGGAGGAGCGCGAGGGTTGCCTCATCTGCTTCCTCTGACCCCGCCCGCCTCGGCGCCGCCGGAGGGCGCCCTCCGGCGGCGCCCTCCGGCGGCTCACGCTGCCTCGGCGTACATCGCCTCCACGAGGTCGCGGTAGGCCGCCTCGATGGCGCGGCGCCGGGGCTTCATCGTCGGCGTGAGCAGCTCGTTCTCGACGGTGAACGGCTCGGCGAGGAGGCGGAAGGCGCGGACCTTCTCGTGGGCGGCGGCCTCCTTCGAATAGTCGTGGAGGAGGTCGGCGTAGAGCTGCTGCACGGCCGGGTCGGCCAGCTCGGCCTCGGCGCCGTTCGGAGCGAGGCCGCGCGTCCGGAGCGCCTCCATCGCCGGGACGATCAGCGCGGTCAGGTACGCGCGCCCCTCGCCGACGACGACCACCTGCTCCACGAGCGGGCTCGCCGCGAGCCGCTCCTCGATGGGGCCGGGGTAGACGTTCTTGCCGCCCTTCGAGACGATCATGTGCTTGAGGCGGTCGGTGATCCGCAGGTAGCCGTCCTCGAAGCGGCCCACGTCGCCGGTGCGGAACCAGCCGTCGGCGTCGAAGACCTCGGCCGTGGCCGCCTCGTCCTGCCAGTAGCCCGGCGTCACGTTCGGCCCCTTCGCCAGGATCTCGCCCGCGCCGGAGGTGAGGTCGGACGGGTAGTCGTCGCCGCTGAGCTGGGCCAGGATGCGGCCCGAGTCGAGGTCCCGGATGGCGACGGTGACGCCCCGGAGGACGTGGCCGACGGTCCCGAAGCGCGGCGCGTCGAGCGGGTTGGCCGTGAGGATCGGCGCCGTCTCGCTGAGCCCGTAGCCCTCGACGAGCGGGAGGCCGGCCGCCTCGAAGAACGCGCCGACCTCGCGGGGCAGCGCCGCGCCGCCCGAGACGGCGAAGCGGACGCGCCCGCCGAGCTTCGCGTGGAGGTTCGAGAACACGAGGCGGTGGGCGAGGCCGGCCTGCGCATTGAGCAGCGGCCCCGGCCCGTGGCTGGAGCGCCGCCGCGCCGCCGCCGCCTTCCCGGTCTCGACGGCCCAGTGGAAGAGCCCCTTCTTGAGCGCCGAGCCCTCCTCGACCGCCTTCTGGATCAGGTTGAAGACGCGCTCGAAGAGGCGCGGCACCGAGATCAGAACCGTCGGGCGCACCTCGGGCAGGTTCTTCGAGACGGCGTCGATGCTCTCGGCGTAGACGATCTGCGCGCCGCCGGCGAGCATGGCCGTGTAGCCGGCCGTCCGCTCGAAGGCGTGCGAGAGTGGGAGGAAGGAGAGGTGGACGTCGTCCTCGAAGAGGTCGAGGTGGGCGTGGGCGGCCTTCGCGTTGCTCGCGAAGTTGCGGTGCGTCATCATGACGCCCTTGGGCCGGCCCGTCGTGCCCGAGGTGTAGATGAGCGCCGAGAGGTCGTCCGGTCGGACCGCCTCGGCGAGGGCATCGAGCTCGGCCCGGTGGGCGGCGTAGTGCGCGGCCCCTTCGGCCATCGCGGCGTCCCACGTCACCGTCTGGGCGTGCTCCTTGCGCGGCTCGGCCATCGTGACGACGCCTTCGAGGGCGGGGCACTCGGCGTGGAGGCCGTCGGCCTTGCGGAGCTGGAGGCCGGTGGAGACGACGAGCCACTTCGCGCCGCTGTCCCGGACGATGTAGGCCACCTGGCTGGCCGGGAGCGTCGTGTAGAGCGCGACGTTGACCGCGCCGAGGAGCTGCGTGGCGAGGTCGGTCACGGCCCACTCGGGGCGGTTCTCCGAGAGCAGCGCCACGCGGTCGCCCGGCCGGACGCCCCGCGCGTGGAGGAACCCGGCGAAGGTGCGGACCTGCTCGGCGAGCGCGTCCCAGGTGACGTCCGTCCACGCCTTCGTCTTTTTGTCCTTGTAGCCGAGGGCGGCCTTGCCGGTCCCGGCGTAGCGGGCGGCGAGCCGCTGGAACAGCTGGGGGATCGTTTCGAACTCGACGACGGCGGGCATGCGGCGCGATCACGGGCGGGCTCCGAAAAGATACGCGAGGGCCCCCGTCGGCGTGCCCGAGGCCGGCCGCCTCGGGCGCGCAGCGGGGGCGGACGCTTCACAGCGGCTTCGCCCCGCGCGCCCGTAGCTTCCGGGCTCACCTCGCGCGCCGCCGTCCATGTCCGACACCCCCAAGCCCACCGCCTACGACCCGTCCCAGATCGAGGACCGCTGGTACCGCTTCTGGGAAGAGGGCGGCTACTTCCGCGCCGACGTGGATCGCGTGCGATCCTCCGGCAAGCCGCCGTTCGTCATCCCGATGCCGCCGCCCAACGTGACCGGCCGGCTCCACATGGGCCACGCCCTCCAGGACGCCGTGCAGGACGCGCTCATCCGCATGCGCCGGATGCAGGGCTACGAGGCGCTCTGGATCCCCGGCATCGACCACGCCGGCATCGCCACGCAGAACGTCGTCGAGCGGCAGCTCAGGGAGCAGGGCGAGGACCGCAAGGTGATGGGCCGCGAGGCGTTCGTGGACCGCGTCTGGGCCTGGAAGGAGGAGTACGGCGACATCATCCTCCAGCAGAAGCGCCGCCTCGGCGACTCCGCCGACTGGTCCCGCCAGCGCTTCACGATGGACGAGGGCTTCACGCGTGCCGTGCAGGACGTGTTCGTCCGGCTCTACGAGGACGGCCTCATCTACCGGGGCGACTACCTCGTCAACTGGGACCCCGAGAACCAGACGGTCATCTCCAACGAGGAGGTCGAGAACGTCGAGCGCGACGGGCACCTCTGGTGGATCCGCTATCCGCTGGCGGACGGCTCCGGCCACGTCACGATTGCCACGACGCGGCCGGAGACGATGCTGGCCGACACGGCCGTCGCGGTGAACCCGGCGGACGAGCGCTACGCCGGCCTCGTCGGCAAGACGGTCGTCCTCCCGCTCGTGGGCCGCGAGATCCCCGTCATCGCGGACGACTACGTCAAGGTGGACTTCGGCGCGGGCGCCCTCAAGGTCACGCCCGGCCACGACCCGAACGACTTCGAGATCGGCCGCCGCCACGGCCTGGAGACGATCTCCATCCTCAACCCGGACGCCACCATCAACGAAGCCGGGGGCGCCTACGCCGGCCTCGACCGCTTCGAGGCCCGCAAGCGGATCGTCGCCGACCTGGAGGCGCAGGGCTTGCTCGTGAAGGTGGAGCACTACCGCCACAGCGTCCCCATCTCCAGCCGCTCGAAGGGCCTCATCGAGCCGCTCATCTCGCCCCAGTGGTACGTGCGGATGAAGCCGCTGGCCGAGCGTGCGCTCGACGTCGTCCGCGACGGCACGGTCACCTTCTACCCCGACCGCTGGAAGAACGAGTACGCCCGCTGGCTCGACGACATCCGCGACTGGCCCATCTCGCGCCAGCTCTGGTGGGGCCACCGCATCCCCGTCTGGTACCACACGAATGAGGACGGCGAGGTGGACGAGGCACGCGGCTTCGTGGTGGCCGTCGAGCAGCCCGAGGCGGGGATGGTGCAGGACGAGGACGTGCTCGACACGTGGTTCTCGTCCTGGCTCTGGCCCTTCGCCACGCTCGGCTGGCCCGAGGAGACCGACGACCTGAAAACGTTCTACCCGGCCACCGTCCTCGTCTCCGGCTACGACATCCTCTTCTTCTGGATCGCCCGGATGATCATGGCGGGCCTGCACTTCACCGGGCGGGTGCCGTACACCGACGTGTTCATCACGGGCATGATCAAGGACCGGCTCGGCCGCTGGATGTCGAAGTCGCTCGGCAACGGCATCGATCCGCTCGACATGATCGAGCAGTACGGCGCCGACGCGGTCCGCTTCTCGCTCGTGCTCCTCTGCGCCCAAGGCCAGGACATCAAGCTCGAACCGACCAAGTTCGAGATGGGGCGCAACTTCGCGAACAAGATCTGGAACGCCTTCAACGTCTTCGGGCGGTTCATGGAGGAGGGCCGCGACTACCGCCGCCGGCGGTCGTTCGACGACCTGGAGCTCGTCGAGAAGTGGATCCTGACACGGCTGAACGAGACCATCCACGCCGTGAACGAGGCCACCTCGCGCTACCGGCTCAACGAGGCCGTCGCCCTCATCTACGACCTCTTCTGGGGCGACTACTGCGACTGGTACCTCGAGCTCATCAAGCCCGCGCCGGGTCAGGACGGCCGGCCGTCCACGATGGACGAGGAGACGCTCGCCCTCGCCGTCGAGGTCTACGAGCAGATGCTCGCGCTGCTCCATCCGTTCATGCCGTTCATCACGGAGGACCTCTGGCACCGCCTCCGCCCGCGCGCCGAGGGCGAAGCCCTCATCGTCGCCGCGTGGCCCGAGGCGGACGACGAGGCGACGGACGCCGAGGCCGCCGAGCTCTTCCGGCTCATGCAGGCGATGATCACCGGCATCCGCTCCGTCCGCAGCCAGTACAACGTGGCTCCGAGCAAGCGCATCGACGCCGCCGTGAGCGTCTCCGAGGCGGGACACGGCGAGGGCGCCCGCGAGCTGGCCGCGCTCATCGAGGCGCACCGCGCGTACGTCCAGCGCCTCGCCGGCGTCGAGAACCTGTGGGTGGACGTGGCGCTGGAGAAGCCGCCCGCCTCGGCGGCCGTCGTGGTCGAGGGCCACGAGGTGTTCGTCCCGCTGGCCGGGATGATCGACCTCGACGTGGAGCGGGAGCGGCTGAGCAAGGAGATCGCGCAGAAGGAGGGCTTCCTGCGGGGCGTCGAGGGCAAGCTGCGCAACGAGCAGTTCCTGAGTCGGGCACCCGCGGAGGTCGTCGAGCGGGAGCGCCAGAAGGCGGCCGACGCGACGGCCGAGTTGCAGAAGCTCCGCGCCAACCTCGCCGACCTCGGCACCGAGATCGGCTGAGACGCCGGGGGCGCGCTCGTGCCGCTCGTCCACTCGTTGATGCTCGCGCGCCCGTCCGGCGCCGCGTCGCCGGTGAGCGTGCCGCCGTGCGCCCGGACGTTGCGGCCTCGGCAGGATCGCACAGGTTCGCCGCATCCTCAGGCAACCCTCAGGAACGAGCGGGCACGAAAGGCACGGGCCGTGCGTTGGAGCCGCCATGCGCACCTCTTCCGTTTTTCGCCGCTCCCTCTTCGGGCTCGCCGTGCTGGCGGGCCTGCTCCTCGGCGCCTGTGTGCCACAGACCGCCCCGCCGGAGATGCCGCCCCCGGCCGGGCAGCCGTCCCCGCCGGGCCCGCCGGCCGACTCGGTGCGGGCCGCGCTCGACGCCGCCCGCGCGCGCTGGGACGCCGCCGGGATCGTGGACTACGCCTTCGTCTACGAAGAGGTCTGTTTCTGCCTGCCCGAGGACCGGGGCCCGTTCGCGATCACCGTCCGTGACGGCGCCGTGGCGTCGGCGACGTACCAGGGCGAGCCGGCCAACGCGCGGCGCACGTACCCGACCGTGGACAGCCTCTTCGCCACCGTCGAGGACGCGCTCGACCGGGGCGCCGAGTCCGTCCGCGTCACCTTCGACCCCGTGCTGGGGTACCCTGCTGAGGCCAGCATCGACTACGAGGCCATGGTGGCCGACGAGGAGCTCGGCTTCCGCGTCTCCGACCTGACGCGCTGACCGCTCTCGGAGCCGGGCACGATCCGTGCACGATCCGTGCACGATCCGTGCAC
>CAZOJJ010000003.1:100432-104232 GCA_964580105.1 uncultured Rhodothermales bacterium
GCACGATCCGTGCACGATCCGTGCACGATCCGTGCACAGAGCGCCGCTCCTCTTCTTCCTTGCTCTTCGCCATGCGCCCCTTCTTTCTTTTCGCCCTGCTCCTCGCCCTCGCGGCCTGCGACACCGCCGAGACGAACCCGCCGGACCCGGTGTACGACCCGCCCACCCCCATCGACCAGAGCACCCTGGTGACCGATACGACCGAGGCGGGGCTCGCCCAGCGCCGCGCCCAGTGGAGCGCCGAGGGGCCGCGTGACTACCGCTTCGAGGTCTACCGGCTGTGCACGTGCCTGGAGAACCGCGTCCGCTACGTCGTGACCGTCCGGGGCGGGCAGGCCCGCGAGGCCACCCGCACCACCCCGCACGACTCCGCCACCGTCGCCGTCGCCCCCGGCGCGGTGCCGTATCCCACCATCGGCGCGCTCTTCGACGCGGCGCAGGACGGCTTCGACCAGGACGCCGACGAGGTGGAGGTGGGCTACCGCGACAGCGACGGCCTTCCGGCCCGCGTGTTCGTCGATCCCATGGCCGGCCGCACCGACGACGAGCTGCACCTCTTCGTTGCCGGCTTCGACGCGCTCTAACGGCCCCTTGGACGGTGTCCGCCTCCGCACGCACGCGGACGCGCCGGCCATCGGGTCCGATCTCCCGTTCCACGATACCTTCCCGGAGGCGCGCCGCCTACGGGCTCGACTGATTCCACCCCTCATGCCGTTTTACCGCCCCCTCTTCCCGTTGCTGCTCGTGGCCCTGCTCGCCGGGTGCGGCGGCGACGGCGCCGCGACGGGCGCCCTCTCGGTCGAAAACCTCCGCCTGGTACGCCAGCCGGACGGCTCGCAGGCCGTCTCGGGCGTCGTCGTGAACGACGGCGAAAAGGAGCGGAGCGTGCAGGTGGTCGTGAGCCTGTTCGACGGGGCCAACCAGCGCGTGGGCGAGGTCACGGTGCCCGTGGAGCACGTCGCCGCCGGGGCGCAGCAGGGCTTCCAGTGGACGCTCGACCGCGAGGCGGCCGGGGCCAGCGTCCGGCGCCTGGTCGGATTCTGAGGCGGCCCGCCTCGGTCAGGGCGTTAGCCGAAGCAGCGCGCGGAGGCGCCCCCGGTCGTCCTGGATGGACATGGTGTCGGCCGCCGCAGCCTCGAGGTCGGCGTAGCTGAAGGGCTCGCTGACGGCGATGATCTCGGAGGTGGGGCCGTCGTCGTCGAGCACGACGAGGTAAAAGGTGCGCTCGCCGCGCACGTCGAGGTCGAGGTCGAGTGTGAGGCCGTTCTCGGGGAGCGAGGCCACGTTCGGCACCACGGCGCTGCGGGCGAAGGCGGTGCCGCCGATGTTCTGGATCTCCACGGCCACGTCGGCGGCGCCGTCCGGGTCCCAGGGGTTACCGTCGCGGGTCAGCGGGAAGTCCTGGAGTATGACGCCGGAGATGTGGACGGCCGGAGGGAGGTACCCTTCGCGGGTGAAGTCGCAGCCGGGCAGGACGAGGGCCGTGCCGAGCAGGAGCCAGAGGAGACGCATGGACCGGTGGTAGGGGGGACGGGTTCGAAGGTACGCCAACACGAGGACGCGCCGACCGGAAGGCCCGGCCGGCGCGTCAGAAGACCGATTTCGATCGGGTCAGGGGGTGACCTGGATGACGGCACCGAGCGCGCCGTTCTCACTCCCGATCTCGACCGTCGCGCTCGACGCGAGGTCGGCGGTACGGAAGGCGTTCGAGACGCCCATGAGCTCGTTGCCGTCGGGGTCGGCGTCAACCAGGACGAGGTAGTAGCTGCGGCCACTCTGGGGGAGCTCGAACGCCGCGCCGAGGTCGAGGCCCTCCGCCGGCAGCGCCTCCATGTTCTCGAAGACCTCGCTGCGGAAGTACGCATGGCCCGAGATGTCCTGGACTTCGACGAAGAGGTCCGGGGCGCCGTCCTCGTCCCACGAGGCACCGTTGGCACGCTGCAGCGGCGCCTCGGTGAGGGTAATGCCGGCGATGTTCGCCTGCGTGCCGTCGGCCTCGCCCACGAAGTCACAGCCGGTAAGGAGCGCGGCACAGGCCGCCAGGATAAAGAGTCGGTTCATGGTAGGGTAGGGGGTGTGGTGGAATGCGACCGCTGGTATCGGACCGCACGTTCGCGCCTGTAACGCAGGGCGGATTAGTCCGAAGGCCAGTGACGGTAACGAGACAGACGCCCCACATATGCTTCGGCCCGAACGGGATACGAGCGCGCCACCCGCGGCACGCCCGTTCTGGAGCACGGGGGGACGTCCCCATGATAACGGTGGAAAACGCGAAAATTGCGGATTCCCGTAAGGATCACCCAATCCTCAGCCGTCCCTCACGCTCCATCGGGAGGTGAAGGTCGGTTAACTGTGCGATATGTGCGCACTGCGCACGGACCGGGGCATCCCGGAATGCCGGCCTCGGCCGCGGTCGGGAAGGAACCGCGTCCCGCGCGTGGGGCTAGTAGCCCCGCACCTCACCGACGGGTTATGCTCCCGCGCGCCTACCTCACCGCTCGGCCCCTGCCGTTCGGGCATTCCGTCCCCCAGGCCGACGGCATCGCCTGGATGAAGGCGGCGCTCCAGCGGGCCGCCGCGACGCAGCCGATCCCCGACCTCGACCGGGCGCTCCGCTTCTACGACCGCCTCGCCCGCACCACCGCCATCGGCCACCGCACCACCTGCCTCGACGACTACACCCACCGGGACTGGGGCCGGATGCGGCTCCACGCCGTGCCGCCGGCCGGAGACGGGCAGGCGCAGACCGAGGCAGCGCCCTGGCACCGGGCCGCTCTCGACGCCCGCATGGAGGTCTTCGCCGAGACGGCGCTCGAACTCGCCCGTGCGGCCTTCGCCGCTGACGCCGAGGCGCCGGACCTCCTCGTCCAGGTCTCCTGCACGGGGTACGACAGCCCCACGGCGTTGCAGCACGTGGCCGTCGAGAAGGGATGGACCGAGGCCGCGCGACTCCTTCACCTCGGCCACATGGGGTGCTACGCCGCCATCCCGGCCGTCGCCCTCGCCGCCGACGTCGTGCGGGCGCAGGTGCCCGCCGGGGTCCCCGCCGGGGTCTCCGCCGGGGTCTCCGCCGGGGTCTCCGCCGGGGTCTCCGCCGGGGTCTCCGCCGGGGGCGCCGAGGTGGACGCCCGCGCGGCCGTCTTCCTCGTCGAGCTGTGTACGCTCCACCACCACCCGGCCACGACCGACGTGGAGCAGATCGTCCAGCAGTGTCTCTTCGCCGACGGCGCGGCCCGCCTCGACGTGACCGCGGCACCGCGCCCGCGCAGCTTCGCCCTCCTCGCTCACGCCGAGGTGATCCTGCCCGGCACGCTCGACGGGATGACCTGGCGGGTGGCCGACGCGGCCTTCCGGATGACGCTCAGCCGAGCGGTGCCGCAGCACATCCAGGCGAACCTCGGTCCGGCCGTCGAGCGCTTCCTTGCGGGGCACGGGCTACGCGTGGCCGACGTACGCTGGTGGGCCGTCCACCCCGGCGGGCCGCGCGTGGTCGAGAGCGCCGCCGAGGCGCTGCGGCTTCCCGGCGAGGCCGTCCGCCACAGCCAGCAGGTGCTGTTCGAACGCGGCAACATGTCCTCCACCACGATCCCACACATCTGGGCCGCGATGGCGGAAGACGCGGCCGTCGAGCCCGGCGACCGAATCGTCTCCATCGCCTTTGGCCCCGGCCTCACGGTGGCGATGAACCTGCTGGCGATGACGGGCACCTGAGGGGGCACGGCGCTATCGTGCACCTATCGGACGGGCACCTATCGGACGGGCACCTATCGGACGGGCACCTATCGGACGGGCACCTATCG
>CAZOJJ010000003.1:104332-105137 GCA_964580105.1 uncultured Rhodothermales bacterium
GAGAAACGCGCCGCGCCATGCCTGACGTCAACAACGCCTTCTACACCGATCTCGGCGACCGCTGGTTCGAGGGAGACGAGCACGCCATCGCGCTTCTGCGGGCCGAGAGCCGCGTCAAGGTCCGCTACACGCGCGAGGCGCTCGCCCGCGAGGGCGCGGGGCCGGGCGCACGGATCCTCGACGTGGCGTGCGGCGCCGGGCTCGTCGCCTTCCCGCTGGCCGAGGCGGGCTTCCGCGTGAAGGGGATCGACCTCGCCGAAGGCGCCGTCGCGGCGGCGCGGCGGCACGCCCCCGCCGGCCTCGGCGTCGCGTTCGACGTGGCCGACGCCTACGCCACGGGCGAACCCGACGGCTCCTACGACGCCGTTCTCCTCCTCGACATGCTGGAGCACGTCGAGCGTCCGGGCGACGTACTGCGCGAGGCGGCGCGCGTGGTGCGGCCGGGCGGCCTCGTCGTCTTCCACACCTTCAACCGGACGCCCGCCGCGTGGGCGCTCGCCATCCACGGCATGAAGGTCGTTGCGCGGGATACACCGGAGCACGTCCACGTCTACCGCCTGTTCATCACGCCGGACGAACTGCGCGGCTATGCCGCCGAGGCGGGGCTGGCCGTGCGCGACGTGCAGGGCGTCCGGCCCGTCGTGGATCGGGCCTTCTGGTGGTCCGTCTTCCACCGGCGCATCCACCCCGGCTTCGGCTTCACGTACACCGATTCGCGGGCCGTCGGCTACGCCGGATATGCGGTGAGAAGTGAGAAGTGAGAAGTGAGAAGTGAGAAGTGAGAAGTGAGAAGTGAGAAGTGAGA
>CAZOJJ010000004.1:0-65253 GCA_964580105.1 uncultured Rhodothermales bacterium
AATCGGCATCCGGAGTGGCTACGTGCAGAACTACTGCCCCGGGCTCACGCCCTGCTCCCTCGGTGGGCCGAGCAGCTTCACACTGGAGGGCGTCTCCGTCACCGAGAACAGTGGGATCGGCGTCCTCGCCCGCAACGCCGAGGACGTGGCGATCCGGGCGTCCAGCGAGGCAAACACGGTCATCAGCGGCAACGGCGGTGACGGGCTCTACCTCTGGAACGCAACCTTCAGCGAGTTCCGTGAGACCCACGTTGAGGGTAACGGCGGGGTCGGGGCCAACGTCCTCGACAACGCCGACCTGAGCTCTACAAACGTGCCTGAGAATGATCCGGGCTTTGACCGGGTGGCGAACAACGCTGGCCACGAGCTCTTCGTCTCGGACGGCGGCTACCTCTTCCTCGGCGAAGGCACCGCAGGCGGCGACAACGACGTCTACGACGAGGCCACGCTCGGCCCCTCCAACCGCCTCCTCTACAACGAGGAACCGTGCAGCGGGATGATCTGCGCCGAGCGCGTGATCGAGGCCGAGCAGACCTGGTGGGGCTCGGCCTCGGGGCCTCCGCCGGGCGCCTTCACCGGCTCTGTGGACTACACGCCCTACCGGACGAGCTCGGCCACGGGCGCGCCTCGTCTGGCCTCGCCCGTGGTGGCTGCGCCGGATGAGCCGGCCGGTCGGGGGAGCGACTGGCTGCGCGAGGCCATCCGGGAGGCCCGGCGGGACCTGGAAGCGGCGCCCGGTGCCGAGGGCGCGGCCTCGCTCGTGCGGCGGCTCTACGGCTTGCAGCGCCTCGATGCCGCCGACGCGCTCGGTGAGCACGGCCGGACGATGGCACTGCTGGCGGTGCTGCGCACCCGGCTCGGGGAGGGGCAACTCCCGACTCCGGTGCGGGCCGCAGCCGAGGCCTCGCTCGTGGCCGAGGTCCACGACGCGCTCCGCCTCGGTGACTACGACGAGGCGGCCGGGCTGCTGGCGAGCTTCGCGGGCGAGGGTGCGCAAGCGCAGCGCTCGCTCGCGCTGGCCCGCGTGATGGTGGCCGAGCAGGCAGGCGCCTACGCCGAGGCGCTTGCCACGCTGGACGGGGTGCTGTCGGGGATGGAAGCCGAGGACCCGATGCGGCGGTCGCTGGGCGTGGTGGTCGAGGCGCTCGCGGAGCGTGCCGGGGCCGAAGGCCGCCTCGGTGGCTCCGAGCCCGCGATGGCTTCAAGTTCGACGGTGCCCGCTCCCGCGCTGGGTCACGTGCTGGCTGCGCCGTATCCGAACCCTGTGCGCGGTGCGGTCGTGGTGCCGCTCGTATTGACGGAACCAGCGGACGTCGAGGCCGCGGTCTACGATGTGCTCGGGCGGCGCGTGGCAACGCTGGTCGAGGGTCGGTTTGGGGCGGGGGCGCACCGTCTGGCTTTCGATGCCTCGTCGCTTCCGGTGGGCCTGTACGTCATTTGTGCTGTTGTGGACGGTGCGCGTACGTCCACACAGCGCCTGACGGTGCTGCGATGAGCGGACTTCGGAAGTTCGTGGCCGGGGCGCTCGTTGCGGGTGCCCCGGCTCTTCTCGGGTGCGGCCTTGCCGTTCCGGCTTTGGCACAGGTAGTGGCCAGTCCCGCCACGGTGGAGACCATGCTCCCAGCCAGCGAGCAGGGTGAGGTTTCTGTCGTGGTGCAGAACGAGGGCGCGATGGCAGTGAAGCTCTTCGCAGTGCCGTTTCCTGAAGGAGGTATACCGGAAGATGTGGGAGAGATGCTCTTCTCGACCGAACCGGGCGAGGCTCACTATCCCTATGAAATGGCAATGACATCGAGAGGCAGGCTCTTTGTAGCCGATGATACCGGCGGCCACAGAACAAGAGAGTACACGCCAGATCTTGGATACCTTCGATCCTTCGAACACCCCCAGGCTAATCCCGGCGAGTATTCGCGTACCTTGGGGCTGGCTTGGATGCCGCCAGAGCATGCTCCGGAAGGGTATTCCGAGGGCACGCTCTGGTGGATGGATGTAGGAATTGACTGTGATGGGCCGAACTGCACAGTCCTAAGTACGCTACTCATTGAGGGTGACCTCGACGGTTCTCCCACCGATCGCACTGTCGAGCTAGCCACGGGTCCGGGCACGACCGGCCCACCGTCGCTCGACCGAGGAGTCCCGCTAAGCCTAGCCTACGACGCCGAGGACGAACTCTTCTATTACATCGATTGGGTCAACGAAGACCTCTACGCCCTCGATGTGGACGGGGAAATAGCTGGGGGCTATCCGATTGCTCTGGTTGATTATGATCCCGGGGACAACGAACTGCTTCAAGCTCGTCTGGATGCCTCTCGCAGTGCAGATGGGGGAAGGTATCTCGACTACGGAGTGCTGCTGCCAGGCGACGAGCACTATGAGCGGGTGGTGGTGGCAGACCGGTGGGGACGGAGCACAGGCGTGGAGACACCGCTGACTCGGCTGGAATCGCCGGACGGGCAGGGCAAGGTCGTTCGGGTCATGGGTGTACTCCGTAGCCGCATTGATCCCTCGGTGATGTACCTGGCTATCTTTACACAGGGCGAGAATGGAGCTATCGACTGGATCGTCGCCATTCGTGCAGCCCCGCTCCCGCCGCGCTGGCTGCGCGCCTCGCCCGTCGCGCCGCGCTCGCTGGAGATCGCGCCGGGCGAGGCGGACACGCTCACGGTGCGGCTCAACGCCGAAGGCATGGCGCCGGGCGTCTACCACGGCCAGGTCTCGCTGCGGGAAGGCGGCCCGAACGGCGAGGAGGCCGCCTCCGTGCCCGTCACGCTCACCGTCACGGAGGGGACGGCTACCGAGGAGGGGCCGGGCGAGACGAGCGCGGCGCTGCGGGTGTGGCCGAACCCGGCCTCGCGCGTGCTCCACGTCGAAGCCCCGGGCGCAGAAGAGGCCGTCGTCTTTGACGTGCTCGGCCGAAAAGTCCTCCGCGCCCGCCTCGGCGGCACGGCCGACGGCCTCACCGAGGCGGACGTGTCGGGGCTGCCGCCGGGCGTCTACGTCGTCCGCGCGGGCGGCGAGGCCGCCGTCGTGACCGTGCGACGGTGAAGCCGGGCTAGAACCGGTAGCGGACGCCCACCAGCGGCTCGAACCGGCGCTGCACGAGGAACCGGCGCGCGCCCTCCTCGGCGTCTTCCAGGCGGCGGTAGCCGTAGCGCGAGCGGATGGACACGTGGAGGAGGTCGCCGACGGGGTAGTCGATGTCGAAGACGAGCGTGTTCTGGTCGCGGAGGTCGCGGAAGAGGCTGAAGAAGCTGCCGAGCCCCTGCCGGTCGAGGCCGAGCTCGACGCGGAGGCCGTCCACGAAGCGCGGGCGGAAGGCGGCGCGGAGCGTGAAATCGCTCAGGTCCTGGTCGCCGTAGTGGCGGCGGAAGTGGTAGAAGAGCTCGAAGGCCCGAAAGAAGACGAGCTCGAACTCGGTCACCACGTCGAGCCCGCCCTCGACCTCCCCCAGCGGCGTCCCGGCAAGGGCGAGGTCGCCCTCGCCGAAGAACGAATCGGCCGTGACGATGCGGTCCTCCCCGTTCGAGACGGCGTAGAAGGGGCCGACGTAGCCGGGCGTGAAGCCGTCGCCGTTGACGAAGGCGCCGAGGCGGAGGTGGAGGCGCGCGAGGTCGGCGAAGGCGGGCGCGCCGACGTCGGCCCCGAAGCCGACGCCCCGCCCGTAGTGGAGGTACTCCGCGTAGGAGGCGTAGGGTGCGAGGACGAACTCGAACAGCCGCAGCGCCTCGGCGGAGGCGTCCACCTGGAAGCCCGTCGGCGCGGCGTCGGACGGGGGGCTGAAGTCGTGGACCACGCCGAGGCCGACGCGGACCGGCCCGAACGGCTCCACCTCGGCGTACGCGCCGGCCACGTCGCTCATCCGTACGTCGCCCGTGAACGCGCCGAAGGTGACGCCGGGCGAGGCGACGGCCGCCTCCAGCCCGACGGTCCGCTCGTCCCACGCCGTCGTCGTGCGGTAGCCGCGGACGAGGTGGCCGGTGCCGAACGTCATCCGCCGGGTCGGCCCGAGGCGGGCGTAGACGGGGAGGCCGGGGCGGGGGTCGAGGCGGGCGTAGCGGAGGAGCCGCGCCAGGTCGTACGCCTCGTCCACCTCCGGGTCGTAGAACCCGCCGACGCCGCTGTGGAGCGCGCCGCCGAGGCCGACGCTGAGCGGCCCGGTGCGCCCCTCCGCCTCGACGGCCGTCATCACGCGCCACGCCGAGCCCAGGAACGCCGGTCCCGCGTAGGCCGCCACGACACCCGTGCTCCGGCCGAACGACGCGCGCTGCGTTTCGAGCGGGTCGTCGGCCGAGCCGAACCGCCAGGTTCCCGCAGGAAACGTGAGCGGTTGAGCCGAGGCGGAGACCGCCAGCAGGAGGAGGGGGAGGAAGGGGGCGAGACGCACGGGAACGAAGGGGGAGGCAGGCACCGTCACGCCGACGTCCACGACGCCGTGGTGTGCTCGAGCCGCTCGGGCGGAACCCGGGGCCCCAGCAGGGAGACGCCGTACCCGACGACCAGCGTGACGGCGAGGCCGATGGCGGTGGACCAGATGAAGGGCACCGGCTCGAAACCGAGCCACGCGTACAGCCGGGGCAGGCCGAAGTCGTTCTTCGTCACCATCAGCACGACGAGCGTGCCGACGATGGCCCCGGCGAAGGCGCCGTGCCCGTTCGCCCGCCGCGTCAGCATCCCGAGCAGGAAGAGCCCGAGCAGCCCGCCTGCGAAGTAGCCCATGAAGCTCAGGATCAGGTCGATCAGCGGCGAGCCCGTCCGCGACGCGTAGATCCCGATCACGATGCCGAGGACGCCGGCCCCGACCACGACGGCCTTCGCGAACGACAGCCGCGTCCGCTCCGCGAGGTCCGGCTTGAACCGCGCGAGCCAGTCCACCGTCAGCGCGGCGGCGAGCGAGTTGAGCGCCGAGTCCAGGCTCGACATCGCGGCGGCGAAGACGGCGGCCACCAGCGCGCCGGTGAGCACCGGCGGCACCTGGGTGTTCACGAAGTGGGGCATCACCTGGTCCGGGGTGAGCCCCTCCGGCAGCAGGTCCGGGAAGTGCCGGTAAAAGAGGAAGAGGAACACGCCGAGGAGCAGCGAGAGCGTCACGCCGATGACGCCGGCCCCGGCACCGAGGAGGAGCGCCCGCCGGGCCTCGCGCGGGTCCTTGACCGTCATGTAGCGCTGGACGGGCTGCTGGTTCGTCCCGAACAGCGAGAGGGCGAGGAGGCCGTACCCGAAGACGGCCGTGAGCAGCCCCTTCCCGGCCGCCGGCTCGTCGAGGTGGATGAGGTCGAGCTTGCCGAACCGGTCCGCCTCGGCGAAAGCCTGCCCCCACCCGCCCGGCGTTTCCACCACCACCAACCACAGCGAGGCGAGGATGCCCAGGCTCATGATCGAGAACTGGACGACGTCGGTCCAGATCACCGCCGAGATCCCGCCCATCACCGTGTAGACGATGGCGATGACGCCGAAGATGACGACGGCTTCCTCGACGCCGTCGAGGCCGGGGAGCCAGTCGGTCGGTACGACGGCGTCGAACAGCAGGGCGGCTCCGAAGAGGAGGCTCCCCGCCCGGAGCAGGACCGTCAGGCTGAAGAGCGCCGAGCCGAGCAGGCGCGTCTTGAGGTCGAAGCGGGCTTCGAGGTACTCGTACGCCGTCGTGAGGCCGCGGACCCGGTGGAAGAACGGGATGAACAGCGCGGCCACCACGACCGCCGCGAGGACGTCCCCGAGCGAGTACTGGAGGTACCACAGGTCGTCGCTGTAGGCGTAGCCCGGGATGCCGAGGATCGAGGCGGCCGAGAACGACGTGGCGATGATGGAGAGGCCGGCCGCCCACCACGGCATGCGCCGGTTGCCGACGAAGTACGCCTCGGTGTCCGTCTGCCGGCGGTTGGCCCAGAACCCGATGGCGACGATGGAGGCCACGTAGAGCCCGAGGACGACCCAGTCCAAGACGTGCATGGCGTACCCTGATGGCGGCGAGGGGCGCGGAGAAGGGGGCGGCGGGTGGGGCGGCAAGGTACGCACCGGCGATTCCGGCGCCGCCCTCGCGCGGGCGAAGGACCCTGCGCGCCGCACGAGAATCCGCAACCGGCAGCGGGCGTTGGCGACATGGTTTCGCACACAGAACCTTGCGAGTGCCTCCGGGTTGACCACCCCATGCCTTTTTCGGACCGCCTTCCGCTCTTCCCCCTCGGCATCGTCCTCTACCCCGAGGAGCCCGTCCCCCTCCACATCTTCGAGCCGCGCTACCGCGAGATGACGCGGCGCTGTCTGGAGGAGGACCGCCCGTTCGGCGTCGTCTACGTCACGGAGTCGGCGCTGGCCGAGGTGGGCTGCACCGCCCGCATCCGTCGCGTGCTCAACCGCTACGACGACGGCCGGTCCGACATCGTCGTGATCGGGGAGGAGCGGTTCCGCATCCGCGAGGTCCACCGCGACCGAGCCTACCTCACGGCCGACGTGGAGCCCTACCCCGACCACGACGCCGGGCCGGTGGACGAGGCGGCGCGCACGCGCGTCATCACGCAGCACATGAAGCTGCTGGAGCTGGCCGGCGAGACGATCCAGCCCCAGCGCTACGAGGGCACGCCGGTGGTCTCGTTCGTCGTCGGGCAGAACGCGGGGCTGGAGCTGGAGCAGAAGCAGAAGCTGCTGGAGATGCCCTCCGAGAACGCGCGGATCCGCTTCCTCGTGGCGCATTTCCGCGAGATGCTCACGCGCATCGAGCAGTCGCGCCGGCTCCGCCACCGCGCCCAGGGCGACGGCCACGCCTCCGGCTTTCCCGAGCTGTGAGGCGTGCAGCCCTCGGCATCCGGCGTGGCCGCGTATCCTCCGTTCCTCCTCGCTTCCTTTCCTCCCCTATGAACCTGGGCGGCTACCAACTCGACATCGTCCACGCCGGCTTCCTCCGCCTCGACGGCGGGGCCATGTTCGGCATCGTGCCCAAGGCGCTCTGGGAGCGTCGCATCCCGGCCGACGCGCAGAACCGCATTCCGCTTGCCATGCGCTGCCTGCTCCTCCGCGGCCACGGCCGCACCCTCCTCATCGACGACGGCGTGGGGGACAAGGCCGACGCCAAGTTTGCCGCGATCTACGGGCTCGACTACACCGAGCACGAACTGCACCGGTCGCTCGCCCGCCTCGGCGTCGAGGCGGGGGACGTGACGGACGTGCTGCTGACGCACCTCCACTTCGACCACTGCGGCGGCACCACCACGCGCGGCGCCGACGGGCAACTCGCCCTCGCGTTCCCGAATGCGACGGTCCACGTCCAGCGCCGCCAGTGGGACTGGGCGCGCGAGAGCCCGCGCGAGCAGGCCTCGTTCCTCGCCGAGAACCTCGACCCGCTCGAACGCTCCGGCCGGCTGAACCTGCTCGACGGCGAGACGACGCCGTTTCCGAACGTGGAGGTGCTCGTCGTGGACGGCCACACGCACGGGCAGCAGCTCCCGCTCGTCCGGGGCGAGAGCGGCGCGCTCCTCTACGCCGCCGACCTGCTCCCGACCACGGCGCACGTCCCGCTCCTCTGGATCATGGCCTACGACGTGGAGCCGCTCGTGACGCTGGCCGAGAAGGAGCGCATCCTGGATCGCGCCGTGGCCGAGGGCTGGACGGTGTTCTTCGAGCACGACCCCGAGGTGGCAACGGCGCGGCTGGTCCGTACCGGGAGGGGGTACGCCGTGGAGAATCCGGCCGCCGGGTTTCCGGAAGGGCCGCGCGTGCCGGCCGACGGGGATCGGTACGGGCTTTGAACCACGGGCGGCCGACAGGAAACAGGCCCGGATCGTCCGGAATTTCCCTGTCCGCCGCTCTTTCGGGGCGGCCGGGCGGGTAATTCCGTAACGAGGGGAGGGGCGCGCCGCCCGGCGCGCACGCCCCGGGCCTCGCCGCCCGATGCCCATGTCGAACCTCACCCCCGCCGCCCGCGCCGCGTTCGTCTACCTCCTCCTCCTCACCGTCGGGGGCATCGCGGCCACGGGGCTCCTCCTCTCCGACGGGTGGGCGCAGGCCGAGCGGGCCGCGCAGGCCGAGCTCGCCGCCACGGTGGCCGCGCTGGCGACCGATCCGACCCTGGCCACGGCCCCGGCGTCCGTGCTCGACGCCCGCCTCGGGCGGCTGGCCGAGGCGGAGGGCCTCGCCGGGCTGGCCGTGCTCTCCAGCGGCCGCGTTCGCGCCGCCAGCGACCGCGCCCGACTGGCCGGGATGAACTGGCCCGCCGTGCTGGACCGCGAGCCCGCCTCGGGCCCCTGGCTCGTCGGGTGGGGGCGGGACGACTACTACCTCGCCGCCTCAGCACCCGTCGCCGACCGGGCGGGCGCCACCGTGCGCACCGTCGCCCTCCGCGCGGCCGAGGACGTGCGGCTCGCGTTCAAGCCGTTCGCTCGCCGCGTGGCGCTCACGGCCGTCGTCGTCTGGCTCCTCGGCGCCTTCGGCCTCTACGGCCTCGTGTGGTTCGCCGGCACGCGCACGGTGCGACACACGCAGGCGCTGGCCGAGCGCCTCGGCACCCTCGACTCCGATCGGCTCGCCGAGGGGTGGGGCCACATCGAGCAGGCACGCGGCGCCCTCGGCGCGCTCGTCGGCCCCTTCGAGGCGGTGGCGCACGCGCTGGAGCACGCCCACACCCGGACGCAGGAGGCCCGCAGCCACATGGCCGCCCTCCTCCAGATCAACCCGCACTACGTGCTCGTCTGCACCCTCGACGGCCACATCGTAGACGCCAACCCGGCGTTCTATGCGATGACGGGGCTGCCCTTCGAGGCCGTCCGCGGTAACCGGATCGAGGTGCTCAACGAGGTGATGCCCATCGAGCCGCTCTTCGAGCTGGCGCGGCGGAGCTTCCGCGAGGGCTCTTCCATCTCGGGCATCGAGTACGCCCTCGTCAACCGGGACGACGTCCGCCGGCCCGTGCAGGTCTCCCTCCGCGCCGTCATGATCGACGGGAAGGAGGGGGTCGTGATCCAGGCCACCGACGTGGCCAACCAGCGGAATCTGGAGCGCCAGATCTCCACCTTCTCCGACGCCCTCGACCTCATGGTGGACCAGCGCGTCGCTCAGCTCACCGCCGGCAACAACTCCGTCGGCCGGTTGCTCGACGACGCCGGCGTGGTGCTGGTCTCGTTCGACGGCGGCGGGGGCACGCGCCGCTGGAGCCGCGCGGCCGAGGGGCTCACCGGCCGCCGCGTCCAGCACGTCCCCCACTTCGCGGCGTTCGCGAGCGTCCTCGGCCTCGACCCCCCCACCCGGCAGCGGTTCACCGACTGGTTCTGGAGCGACAACGCGGGCAGCTTCACCGCCACCGTGGCCGCCGCCGACGGGGTGCCCCGCCGGTTGCTCTGGCGCAAGGGGCGCACGACCGACGACGGCCGGGCCGAGCGGTGCGTCCTTTTCGGGATGGATCTGCCGCGGGCCGAGCGGCCATCCGGAGACCGGGCCGGAGGCAGCGTGGGCGGGGCCGCGCCTACGCTGGACGCCGCGCCCCCACCGGCCGAAGCCGTCGTGGATGACGCGCTCTAGGAGACGCTCTATGGGAGTTCTCTGGGATAGGCATCCCGATTCGTGACGCTGGTGTACCTTACGATCACCCACCACACATTTCGCGCATGCTCGATCGCTACGTGAATGGACAGGGCACTGCAGGCGGGACGGCCTCGGTGTCGGTGACGCTCCTCCTCGTCGAGCCCGACGCGCGGCTGGCCGAGGCGATGGAGCGCCGCCTCGCGCACGCGCTCCCCGGCCTCATCGCCACCCGCTGCGAGACGCTCGCCTCGGCGCGGGCCTACCTCGCCGGGACCGCCTTCGACGCCGTCTGTACGGCCGACGAATTGCCCGACGGCTCCGGCCTTGCCCTCCTCGATCTCCGCGACGGCCTCAAGCTCGACGCCCCGATCTTCGTCCGCACGAGCCGCAACGGCGCGGCCACGGCGGAGGCCGAGCGGGCCGGCGCGACGGCCTGCTTCGTGCTCAAGGAGGACGGGGAGGGGGCCGACGAGTTTGCGACCGAGATCAGCCGCTGCCTCGGGGTGGCCGGCGTCGAGGAGCTCGCCGAAGAGCCCGAGCCGGCGGCCGTCGAGATGCTGGACCCCCGGGCGCTGGTGGAGGCGTTGCGGAGCGAGACCGGCGTCGTCGCCCACGCCATCAACAATCCGCTGACGGTGATCGCCGGGAACGCGCAGTTCCTCCTGGAGATGACGCGGATGATGGAGGTGGACCCGCTGCTCGCGCGGGCCATCGAAGACATCGAGTCCGCCACGCATCAGCTTTCGGAGGCGCTGGACCGGCTGGCGGGGCTGCGCCAGCGCATCGCGGCGGCGCTGGGGACGGCGGACCGGCTGTAGCGCGGCCGGGGCGCCGCGCCTCGGAGGGCCGATGCGCTGTACCCGGACGGAAAAGGTGCAGGAGCGCGACGCCCCGGCTTAAAGAACCCCGGAGAGGTGCCGATACCGGAGGCGGTGCCGGAACTACGGTTCGCCGTCCCGCGCGTTGAGCGAGGCCGAGGCGGACCGGCTCCCCCCGATTCCCCAAGCCGAAGGCCCTCATGCCGTCCGTCCCCATGATCCCGGCGCACGAGCGCGAGCACGTCGACCGCGCCGCCGAGCACCTGGCCGCCCTCCCCGAGATCCAGCAGAAGCGCTGGGCCCGCGCCATCGAGCACGTCGAGCACGCGCGGGTCTACGACGCTTTCCTCGAGTTCAACGAGCTGCTCAAGGCGTCCGAGCTCGACGCCGTCGGCCGGACGCACGTCCAGCTCCAGGCCGTGCGCTGCCTCCGCGACGCGCCCATCGAGCGCGTCAAGACCGAGCTGGCGCTGATCGAGCCGCAGGACGCCTACCAGACCGTCGTCCTGGATTACCGCCTCGGGTGGCTCATGCGCCACCGGCTGGCCTCGATGGCCGCCGCCCACCAGTACTTCGACCGCGTCAAGGAGGAGGCCCGCCGCCTCGGTACGCGGGCGTGGGAGATCGCCGCGTTGCTTCAGAAGGGCGAGACCCTCGTCTCGCAGAACTTCTACGAGCAGAGCATCGAGCTCTTCATGCGCGTCTACAACCTCAGCCGCCGCAACGGCTTCGTCGAGTACATCCCGAAGGCGCTCATGCACAAGGGGTACGCGCTCGTCAAGCTGGGCAAGCGGCAGCAGGGCGAGGAGCAGCTGCAGAAGGCGTACGAACTGGCCTGCCGCAACGAATTGTTGCCCGAGCAGGCCGTCGTGCTCCACACCCTCGCGCGCATCTACCACCACGACTTCAAGTTCTACGGCCTCGCGCTGGAGTACTACGACCAGGCCCGGCTCACCTTTCAGAAGGCGCCCGTCTGGAACTCCCTCATGGACGCTCTCGAGGAGGACGCCGCCGCGTGCCAGCGCGCCCTCTCCGAGCTCGACATCGCCAAGATTCTCGGGCCGGTGCCCATCAACCGGCTGCGCCAGGAGTACCTCACGAGCCTCGTCAACGGCTTCGTCGGCATCCCCGGCATCGACAACCGCTCGCAGCTCGGGGAGCGCATCGGCCTCACGCGCCAGGCGATCCACCGGAACATCAACAGCTAGGCCGGAAGGGAGCGGCGCGGGCGGCCGGGTGAGCCGCGCGCGCTGACCGGCTAGCGCGGCCCCGCGGCACCGCCACCGCGGGGCCGCAGTGTGTCCGGGCGGCACGTTGGCGGCTCCGTCTGGGGACGCGGATCTGCCCCGCCGAGGCGGTGGCTTCCGCCTTGTGCTCGCTCCGGGACGGCTCTATATTCGCCCCTCGCCACCGCCCCACCCACGAAGCAGGACGCGCGTATCGGGACTCGGTTACGCCTTCGCAGCCCCCGGCTGCTCCCCGAAGACCTTCCGTGATTCGGCGCGCGCCCGCTCGGTGCGCCGCCGCCGCCCGATCCCGTGACGACGCGTCGCCCGCGCCTGCTTCCTCGATTTTGCCCGGTCGCCCCCCGCCCGTGGCTCGTCGTCCTGCTCGCCGCCTCGGCGCTGGCGGCCCCGGCCGTAGGGCAGGTGGATGCGCGCCGGCCGGGCGCGCCTGAGGCGCAACGCCCCACCCGTGACGCGGCGCGGGTCATGCCCTCGGCCGAGGGGTTCGCCGCTACGCCGCCTGCGCTCGACGGCCCGACCCTCCGCCTCGTCGAGACGACACCCACCGGCGCCGTCTACGAGCTCCGGGCCGAGTGGCGCGGTGCCCTCGCCGAGAGCGTCCGCCGCTTCGCGGCCGACCCTGCCGCCCTCGTCCTCGACGCCGTGCGGGGCTATGCAACGATGTCGGAGTCGGTCGTGCTGCCCGCCGTGGCCGAGCCGTCCGTGGAGGTGATCGCCGCCGACTTCGAGGAAGCGCCGCTGAGCGCCCGCCGCCCCGTCGAGGACTGGACCGAGGCGGACCAGACCGCCTTCGAGGCGCTCACCCGCCCGCCCGCCGAAGTCGTCGCCGTGGGCGTGGAGCGCCGCCGGCCCACCGGCACGCTCGTGGTGCGCCTGCTCCACGTGGACGAGGCGCGGGGAACCGTCCGCCGCTACCGCCGGGTGCTCGTACGCGTCGGCTACACGGCCGGCCGGATGGGGCCGGATGGGGCGCCCGTGGGCGCGCTCGTCCGGGGCGGCGACAACCCCCACCTCGGCGTCACGCGCAGCGTCCTCGCCACCGGCACCTGGTTCAAGATCCCGATCACCCGCGCCGGCGTCTACCGCATCGACCGCGCCTACCTCGAGGCGCTCGGTGTCGCGGGCGCCTCCTCGCTCGACTTCGGCCGCGTGCAGGTCTTCCACAACGGCGGCGACATGCTGCCGGAGCTGAACAGCGCGCCGCGCCCGGCCGACCTCGTCGAGAACGCCGCCCTCGTCGCGGGCGACGCCCTCTACTTCTTCGCCGACGGCCCGAGCGACTGGGTCTGGAATGCGGACGACGGGCACTGGGAGCACCGCCTCAACTACTTCACGAACGAGAGCTACGTCTTCCTCCGCGTCGACGGTGCGAACGCGGCCCGCGTCGGCGGCGCCTCGTTCCCGGCCTTCCCCGATGCGGAGCGCCAGGCGACCGCCGAAGGCCGCGTCTTCGCCGAGGACGACCTCGTCAACCTCGTCCGCAACGGGGGCGGCTCCGGGCTGGAGTGGCTCGGGGCCGAGGTCGCCACCGGCCGGCCGCGCGTGACCGTCCTCGACACGGTGCCGCCCGGCCTCGCAGGGGGCGCCGTCCGCTACCGCGCCCGCGCGGCGGCCCGCGCGAACCCGGCCGTGACGCTCTCGTTCCGGGTGGACGGTGTGGAGCAGGCCGCCGTCTCTCCTCAGCCCGTCTCGTTCGGCGGCAGCGGTGACGGCCCGCTCGCCCATACTCGCATCGCGGCATTCGAGGGACCGCCCGCATCCGGCGGCCGGCTCGCCGTGGACATGGTGATGGAGGGTTCGACCAACAACCCCATCGCCTGGATCGACTGGATCGAGGCCGTCTTCCCGCAGGCGCTGCGCGCGCACGAAGGCGTGCTTCGCTTCCCCACGCCGGGCGGGCGGAGCGGACGGTTCGAGTTCGCCCTCGAAGGGTTCACCGCGGAACCTCAGGTGTGGGACGTGACCGACCCCGCGGCGATCCGACGGCTCGGCGTTCGGGCCGAGGGCGGGCGTTACCTCGTGCAGGTCGAGGTAGCCGAGGGCGCGGCCCCGCGCGAGCTGGTGGCCTTCGAGCCTGGTGCCGCCGGCGTCGCCGCGCCCGCCGCCGGCGTCGCCGTGCCGAACCAGGATCTCCACGGCCTCGCGGGCTACCCGGACTACGTCATCATCGCGCCGGCCGAGTTCCGCCAGGCCGCCGAGGAACTCGCCGCCCACCGGCGCACCCGCGACGGCCTCGCCACGGTCGTCGTGGACATCGGCCAGGTCTACAACGAGTTCTCCGGCGGCCAGGTGGACATGCGCGCCGTCCGCGACTACCTCCGCTTCCTCTACGACCGCGCCCCGGACGACGCGCTCCCGCGCTACGCCCTCTTCATGGGCGACGGCCACTACGACTTCCGGGGGCGGCTGCCCGGCGGCGAGGCGAACAACTGGATCCCCACCTTCCAGACCTTCGAGAGCCTCAACCTCATCGTCTCCTACACCTCGGACGACTACTTCGGCCTCCTCGACCCGGACGAAGGGGTCTGGGCGTACCCCGGTCACCCCACGCCCGGCCCCGAGCGGGTGGACCTCGGCATCGGCCGGTTCCCGGTGCGGAGCGCGGAGGAGGCCGCCCACGTCGTCGCCAAGATCCTGCACTACGAGGATCCCGCCACCCACGGCGCGTGGCGCTCCCGGTTCACGTTCGTGGCCGACGACCAGTACCCCAGCGCGGGCGACCTCGACCTCCACGTCCAGAACGCCGAGGTCGTGGCTGAGGCCGTCCGCGACGACTTCCCCGACGTCAACCTCCAGAAGATCTACTCCACGTCGTATCCCAGCGTAGTCACGGCCGTCGGCCGCCGCGTGCCCGAGGCCACCGCCGACATCCGCCGGGCCCTCGACGAGGGCACGCTCGTGTGGAACTACAGCGGCCACGGCGGCCACGACGCCCTCGCCGACGAGCGCCTCATCACGCTCGAAGACATCGAGGCCCTCGACAACTACGACCGCCTCAGCATCTTCGTCACGGCCACCTGCTCCTTCGGCCGCTTCGACATGGTCGACAAGCAGAGCGGGGCCGAGATGCTCCTGCTCAACCCGCACGGCGGCGCCGTCGCCCTCTTCACCACCGTCCGCCTCGTCTACACGTCCACGAGCCCGGACCGCTACAACCTCGGCCTCAACCTCCGCCTCACCGACTACCTCCTCGGCCGCGACGACGACGGCCGCCCCCGCCGCCTCGGCGACGTGATGCGCCTGACGAAGACCTCCGACGTCGGCGCGCAGGGCAACAACCGGAAGTTCGCCTTCCTCGGGGATCCCGCCATGCGCGTCGGCCTCCCGCACCGGCCGGTCCAGATCACGTCCGTCAACGGGATCGACCTCGCTGGGACGCCCCTCGCTGGGACGCCCCTCGCCGGGACGACGGGCCCCGGCGGCCCCGGCATGCCCGAGCTGCGCGCCAACGAGTTCGCCGACATCACCGGGCAGGTGCTCGGCTTCGACGGCCAGCCCGACCTCACCTTCGACGGCGAGGTCGAGCTGGAGGTCTTCGACGCCGCCCGGGTGATCCGTCTCGACCCGGCCATCGCGCTCTACACGGACGGGGAGTACCGCGTCCGTACCGACCGCCTCTACCGGGGCCGGGCGACCGTCCGGGGCGGAGCCTTCTCCGCCCGGTTCATCGTCCCGCGCGACGTGTCGTACTCCGGCCTGCCCGGCCGCATTTCCGCCTACGTCAGCGGCCCCTCGGGCCTGGACGGCGTCGGGACCAGCGAGGCGTTCGTCATCGGTGAGACGGCCGGCCCGCCCCTCGACGACACGCAGGGCCCGCAGATCCGCGCCTTCCTGAACGACACGACGTTCGTGGACGGCGGCCTCGTCAACCGCGAGCCCACCCTCGTCGTCCGCCTCTTCGACGAGAGCGGGATCAACACCGTCGGCACCGGCGTCGGGCACGAGCTGCTCGTCACGTTCGACGGCGACCCGGCCTCGGCCCAGGAGATCGGCCGCTTCTACGAGGGCGACCTCGACTCGTACCAGGCCGGCACCGTACGCTTCGCGCTGCCCGAGCAGGAGCCGGGGCCGCACCGCCTCCGCGTGACCGCGTGGGACGTGGCCAACAACTCGTCCTCGGTCGAGCTCGCCTACGTCGTCACGGGCGACGAGGGCCTCGCGCTGCGGAACGTCTACAACTACCCCAACCCGACGACAGGCCGAACGCGCTTTCTCTTCGAGCACAACCAGCCGGCGGGGACGATGGCGCGCGTGCAGCTCCGCCTCTACACGCTGGCCGGCCGGCCCGTCCGCACGCTGGAGTGGGAGGATGCCCTCTCCGGCAACCTCGTCCAGATCCCGTTCGACGGCCTCGACGAGGACTTCGACCCACTCGCTACCGGCATCTACCTCTATCACGTCCGCGTGAGCGTCGACCGCCCGGACGGCGGCACCGACGTCGCCGAGCGCATCGAGCGGCTCGCCGTGATCCGCTAGCGGATGCCGCCGAGTTTTCCTGTCCGTACCTTCCGGCCGCTCCCGCCCCGGGACGGCCCCTTCGCCGAACAACCTCCATGTCCATGACCCTTCGACGTTCCCTTCTCCCCGTGCTGGCGCTGCTGGTCGGGGCCGCTGCGCCGGTCTCGGCGCAGATCGTGCAGACGACGGCCGTGCCGTTCCTCCAGATCGAGCCGGACAGCCGCGCCGCCGGCATGGGCATGACCGGCGTCGCCGTCGCCGACAACGCCAGCGCGCTCTTCTGGAACCCCGCCGGCCTCGCGGGCCAGCAGGGCGCCGAGGTCACCTTCACGCACGCGCCGTGGCTGCCCGCTCTCGGGGCCGACCTCTTCTACGAGTACCTCGCCGGGAAGTACGCCGTGGAGGGGATCGGCACCTTCGCCGGGCACCTCACCTTCCTCAACCTCGGCGAGCAGCAGCGCACCGACGAGACGGGCCAGGACCTCGGCACCTTCCGGAGCTACGACCTCGCCGTGGGCGCTTCCTACGGCACCCAAATCACCTCGACCCTCTCGGCCGGGACCGGCCTCCGCCTGATCTACTCCAACCTCGCCGGCGGCGTCGAGGTGGGTGGGCAGGAGACGCGCGCGGGCGTGGCCGTGGGCGTCGATCTCGGCCTGCTCTGGCGGCCCACCTTCGGGGGCGAGAAGCTCCAGCCGAGCTTCGGCCTCAACCTCGCCAACATGGGGCCGACCATCCAGTACTCGGACTCGGAGCAGTCCGACGCCATTCCGACGAACCTCCGCTTCGGCGGCGCCCTCGAGTACGCCTTCGACGAGTACAACCGGCTCACGTGGGCGCTCGACCTCAACAAGCTCCTCGTCAAGCGCGAGGACGACGGCGGCTATGCGCCGTTCTACCAGGCGCTCTTCACCTCCTGGAGCCCGATCACCGTCGACCTCGACGGCGAGGGCGGCAACGCGCCGGAGAGCGTGGGCGTGCTCCGCCAGCTCACGCTCGGCACCGGCCTGGAGTACTGGTACAACGACCTCTTCGCCATGCGCGCGGGGTACTTCTACGAGGACCCCGCCAACGGCAACCGCCAGTTCCTCACCTTCGGCGCAGGCATCCGCTACAGCCTCGTCGGCGTGGACCTCTCCTACATCTACGCGCTGGAAGAGAATTCCCCGCTGGCCGAGCAGCTCCGCTTCTCGGTCATGCTCAACGTGGCCCGCTAACCCCGTCCGAACGCCGGCCGTCGTGACCGAACGCTCGACTTCGAGGGGGCCGCGCATCGCCCGGGCGGTGCGCGGCCTTCTCGTTAGAACGCTTCTCGTTTCCCTCTGCCTCCTCGGGCTCGCCTCCGGGCTCCGGGCCCAGACGCCGGCGCTCTCGCACCCCCTCCGCGCCGGCGGTGGCGGCGTGCTGGACGTGCTCCGGCGCCCGGCCGCGCCGGCCTACGACGTCGTCGCCCTCCGCGTGGAGTTCCAGCCGGACACCTCGCGCTTCACCACCGGGCCGGGCGTCTTCACCGACAGCCTCTTCCGCGGCATCGACGTCTCGATCGACCCGCTCCCGCACGATGCGGCCTACTTCCAGGCCCACCTCGACTTCCTCGCCGACTACGTCGAGCGCGTCAGCGACGGGCGCACGCTCGTGGACACCCACCTCGTCCCCGAGGTCGTCCGCGTCTCGCAGCCGATGGCGGCCTACAGCCCCACCGGCTTCGACGCCGGCTCCGACGCCGAGCTCGCCAAGCTGGCCGCGCTCGTCCGCGAGGCGTGGGCCCTCGCCTCCGAGCAGGCCGACTTCGACTTCGCCGGGTTCGACCCCGAGCGGACGGCGTTCGTGCTCTTCCACGCCGGCGCCGGGCGGGACATCGAGCTCACCGGCACCAGCCTCGACCGCACGCCGCAGGACCTCCCCTCGCTCTTCTTCGACGCCGCCGCCCTCGCTCGCCTCACGCCCGGCGACCCGATCACCTTCGACGGCTTCCCCGTCACCAGCACGCTCATCCTCCCCGAGACGGAGTCCCGCCTCGGCCGCGACTTCATCGCCGACGAGGACTTCGTGGCCGAGTTCTCGATCAACGGCCTCCTCGCCGCCTCGTTCTTCTCCTACCTCGGCGTGCCCGACCTCTTCGACACCGAGACGGGCGCAAGCGCCATCGGGCCGTTCGGCCTGATGGACCCGCTGGGCATCTTCGCGCTCAGCGGGCTCTTCCCGCCCGAGCCGAGCGCCTGGACCAAGCAGTTCCTCGGCTGGGCCGACGTAGTCGAAGCCGACCCCACCCAGGCCGCCTCGTTCGACGTCACGGCCGCGTCGGTCCTCGGCGCCTCCGACGTGGTGCGCGTCCCGATCTCGGGAGCGGAGTACTTCCTCGTCGAGAACCGCCAGCGCGCGCCCGAGGCGGACGAGCTCGTGCTGACGATCTACCGCGACGGCGGGCTCCACGAGCAGCGCATTCCGCTCGGCGCCGAGGGCTTTTCCGGCTTCGACGTGGAGGCCTTCGAGGGCGGCGTCGTCGTCGCCGCCGACCCGTACGACTGGGCACTCCCCGGCGGGCGCGACGCCGACCTCGGCCGCCGCTTCGACGGGGGGCTCCTGATCTGGCACGTGGACGAACGCGTCATCCGCGACGGGATCGGCGCCAACCGCGTCAACGCCGACCCGGATCGCCGGGGCGTGGATCTGGAAGAGGCCGACGGCGCGCCGGACCTCGGCGGCGCCGGCGAGGGTGCCGGGCTCGGCACGCCGTTCGACTTCTGGTTCGAGGGCAACCCCGTCGCCGTCGTCGCTGCGGGCGACACGCTCCGGCTCTACCAGAACCGCTTCGGGCCCGACACCGTCCCGTCCTCCGGCGCCAACGACGGCGGCCCGAGCTTCGTCGAGCTGGCCGACTTCTCCGCCTCCGCCCCCGTGATGCGCTTCGTCGCTCGGACGGCCGCCGACGCCGCCTCCGGCATCCAGCCGCGCACGGGGCTCTTTCAGGATCTCGGGCTGACCACCGACGCGACGGCCGTGGTCCTTCGCATGGGCTCCGGTGACACCGAGGTGGTTGCCGTCCAGGTGGACACGCGGCCCGGCCGCCGTGCTCCCTTCCGCCTGTTGCGCGGCGACGGCACGCCCATCCTCGGCCTCGACGGCGCCTTCGCCGCCCCGGCCGTCACGCCCGACGGCTACGTGGCCGTCCTCGGCGACAGCTTCGCCGGCTCCTTCCGCCTCCGCCTCTTCGACGCGACGGGCGAGGTGATGGCCTTCGCCTACGAGCCCGACGGCACGGTGAAGTCGCTCCGGGCCGGCGGCCCGCTCGTCGCGGTCGGCGAGGACGTCTACGTCGCCGCGGAAACCGACGAGGGCGGGCGGCTGCTGCGGCTCGGGCGCGCGAACGACGCGCTGAGCGTCGTCGAAACCGGGGCCGTGGCGGACGTGCGGGGCGTCGCCTACGATGCCGAGGCGGGCCTTCTCGCCGTCGGCCCCGAGGGCGTCTGGGCCGAGCGCGCCTCCGGCTGGGCGTTCTCGGACGAGGAGGTGACCGGTGGGGCTGCCTTCGGCCGCGACGCGTCCGGACTCGTCGGCGTCGTTCCGCGCCGGGACGGCTCGCTCCGCTGGCTCCTCGCGAACGGCGACTCGGACGTGCTCGACGTGTCCCGCTACCTCGATGGATCGGCCACGGCTCCTCTCCCCACCCTCGCCGACCTCGACGGCGACGGCCGCCTCGACGTCGTGGCGGCCTACGACGCGACGCTCCTCGCCTTCACGCAGGGCGGTGCCGTGGTGGAAGGCTTTCCCCTCGCCGTGCCCGCGCAGCCGGTCGGTCGCCCGCTCGTGGCGGTGCTCACGGAGAGCCCCCGGCCCGAGGTGCTCGTCGGTGCGGCCGACGGCAACCTGTACGCCTACGACCTCGGCAACCGCAGCCGCCTCGTGCCCGGCTTCCCGCTTCCGGTCGGCCTCGGTTTCGCCGCCACGCCGAGGTTGGACGGCGGCACGCTCCTCGCGCTGACCGAGGCGGGCACCCTCCGCGCCTGGTCGCTCGACGCCGCCGGCCCCGTGGCCTGGGGCGGCCTCTACGCCGACGCCGCCAACACGAGCGCCGTGGACGCCCGGGCCGGGGCGCCGGCGCCGCCGGCCCCGGCCGCTCTCCTCGTCGTGGACGAGACGTACAACTGGCCCAACCCCATCCGCGACGGCCGCACCTTCCTCCGCTTCGAAACCACCGAGGAGGCCGTCGTGACGTTCACCATCGTGGACCTCGCGGGCGCCTTCGTCGCGGAGCTGACGGCCGAGACGGAGGGCGGGACGCCGTCCGAGATCGAGTGGCGGACGGACGCGCCGAGCGGCGTCTACTTCGCCCGCGTGACCGCGCGCGGCGCTTCCGGCCGCGAGGCCACCCACCTCATCCGCATGGCCCTCATCCGATGACGTACGAAGGACGAAGTGCGAAGGACGAAAGGGGACACCGCCGGGGATGGGCGCGAGTGTTCGCGCTCTCGCTGCTGTCGTCCCTCCTCTGTCTTCCGACGTCGGCGCAGGTGTGGCCCTCCCAGGTGGACTTCGTGCGGCCGGGTCTCGACTGGTACACCATCGAGACGGACCACTTCCTCGTCCACTTCCACGCCGACACCCTCGGGGCGGGGAGCAGCCGGAGCGCGCAGGTCGTCGCCCGCATCGCCGAGGAGGTCTACGGGCCGATCACGGCGCTCTACGACCACGAGCCCGACACGAAGGTGTCCATCGTCCTCATCGATTACGAGGACTACTCCAACGGCGCGGCCTACTTCCTCGACAACAAGATCGACATCTGGGCGCCGGCGCTCGACACCCCGCTGCGCGGCGCGCACGGCTGGCTGCGCAACGTCATCACGCACGAGTTCACCCACATCGTGCAGGTCCAGAAGACGCTCAAGAACACGCGCCGCCGCCCGCTCTACTACCTCCAGTACCTCGACTACGAGGACACCCGCCGCCCCGACGTCCTCTACGGCTACCCCAACGCCATCGCGACGTACCCCGTGCCGGTGCTCAACAACCCGGCCTGGCTGGCCGAGGGGACGGCGCAGTACCAGCGCGCCGGCCTCGGCTATGACCGCTGGGACACCCACCGCGACATGCTCCTGCGGACGCAGCTTCTCGCGGGCGAGGGGTTCTCGCTCGCCGAGATGGGCAACTTCGCGTCCAAGACCTCGCTCCAGCGCGAGCAGGTCTACAACCACGGCTTCGCCTTCACCCACTTCCTCGCGAACACCTACGGCGAGGACGTCCTCCGCACGCTCTCGCACGAGCTCTCCCGCTGGAGCAACTACACCGTCGAGCGCGCGCTGACCGACGCGCTGGGCGAGCCCGCCTCGGTCGTCTTCGGACGGTGGCAGGACAGCCTCACCGTGGCGTACGAGCGCCGCACGGCCGCCGTCCGCGCGAACCCCGTCGAGGGCGAGACGGTCGAGCCCGAGGGGTTCACCAACCTCTACCCGGCGTTCTCGCCCGACGGGACGAAGCTGGCCTACGTCTCCAACAAGGGCCAGGACTTCAACGTCCTCTCGCTCTACGTGCTCGACCTCACGTCGGGCGAGGAGTCCGCCTTCCACCTCGACGGGCTGGCCGAGGAGGTCGGCGGCCACGCGTGCGCCCTCGGCGCGCCCCTCGTCGGCGGTGTCTCCGGCCAGTTCGCCTGGACGCCCGACGGCCGGGCCATCGTCTACGCGAAGGTGGCCGACAACCCGCGCGGGCGTCGGTTCTCCGACCTCTACCGCGTGGACCTGGAGACGAAGGACCGCGAGCGGCTGACCCACGACCGCCGCGCCGCCGCCCCCGCCGTCAGCCCCGACGGCACGCGCCTCGTCTTCGTCCAGCAGGGCGACGGCTCGGCCAACCTGATGGCGATGGACCTCACGGCCGATGATCCCGAGGCCACCATCCGGCCGCTCACGGTCTACGACGACGGCACGCAGGTGTCCGACCCCGCCTGGCACCCCTCCGGCGCGTGGATCTACTTCGCCCGCAGCCGCGACGCCGGGCGTGGCCTCTACCGCCTCGCCGCCGATGGGGGCGAGGCCGAGGTCGTCCGCGACGACCCCGAGGTGGACGAGCGCAGCCCCGCCTTCAGCGCCGACGGCGAAACCCTCTACTTCGCCTCCGACGCCTCCGGCATCTACAACCTGTACCGCACGCCGCTCGGTGGCGAACCCGAGGCCGTCACCAACGTCCTCGGCGGCGCCTTCACGCCGACCGTCAGCCCTACGACCGGCGCCGTCGCCTTCGCGCGGTTCCAGCACGACGGCTACAAGATTGCCCGGCTCGACGCGCCCGCGCCCCTCGAGGCCGTCGCCTACGCCCCGCCGCCGGTCACGCAGAAGGACGGCGAGGCGGCTCCGCCCGACGCCACCGTCTTCGACTACGAGGGCCTCAACGCCTACGACGACACCGACCTCGGACCCATCGGCGGCCACACGCTCACGCGCCTCCGCACCGAGCGCACGCTCGACCTCCCCTTCGCCGACGCCGAGGCGGAGCCCGAGGCGGAGCCCGAGGCGCCCATCGGCACGCTGCGGCCCTACCGCAACACCTTCACCTCGTTCCAGGTCTTCCCGGCCCTCCGCGTGGACCGCTACGCCGCCCCGCGCCGGAGCGCCGTCGACGCCGAGCAGGGCCGCCTCGGCCGCGAGCTGGCCAACACCAAGGTCGGCTTCTACGCCACCTCGCGCGAGGTGCTCGAAGGCGTCTCGTTCATCTCCAGCGTGCTCGTCGCCCCCGCCAGCCGCGACGCCGAGGACGTGGCCGACTTCTTCGACCCCGGCCGCCTCCTCGCCCTCGACCGCGACCTCTTCCTCCAACTCGACTACCGGAAGGGGCTCCCGTTCGTGCCGAGGCGGTGGGCGCCGCAGTTCTCGCTCGAGCTCTACAACCTCAAGCGCGGCGTGCCCGACGGGCTGGAGATCGAGGAGAGCCCCTGCACGGCCTGCCTCCCGGACACCACCTACGCCGACCTCTCCTATTCCCTCATCGAGGCCGACCTCTACGCGCGGAGCAAGATCAACCGACTCCTCCTCCTGGAGCTCGGCTACCGCTACAGTCCCTACAGCGTCCGCACCGAGCCGTTCTTCTCGCGCGAGTACGGCCTGACCATCCCGGGCTCGTCGGACACCTACTTCCGGGGCCGGGCCGTGACGCTCCGGGCCTACTTCGAGGCGATGCGCCCGAGCCGGTCGTCCGACGTGATCCCCGAGGGGCTCCGCGCCGTCGTCGGCTACGAGTACGAACCGAGCGAGCTGCTCGACCGCTTCGACGTCGAGGACGGCCGCCTCGTGCCGGTCTACGAGGGCTTCGACCTCCACCGCGTCACGCTCGACGCGCGCTACGGCCGCCGCCTGCCCGGCCGCATCTTCGGCGGCCCGCACGGCCTCGCCTTCCGCGTCAAGGGCTCGGCCATCGCCTCGGGCGGCGAGGTGGACGACTTCTTCAACGACTACGTGGGCGGGCTCACGGGCGCGCGCGGCTACCCGTTCTACGCGCTCGGCGGCACCGAGACGCTCTGGCTCCAGGCCGCCTACACGTTCCCGATCTTCGCACAGGTCGAGCGGCAGGTCGGCTTCCTCTACGTCGACAAAGTCTACGGCCGGCTCTTCGCCGACGCGGCTTCGGCGTGGACGGGCGCGGCGCTCGACCCCGGCCCGTTCCGCAAGGACGTGGGCGGCGAGCTGCGCGTGGGCCTCTCGTCGTTCTACCTCTTCCCGACGGCCCTCTTCGCCTCGGCCACCTACGCGCTCGACCGGTTCGACCTCGCGCTGCCGGAGGGCTTCCTTACGCCCGAGGGCGAGCGCTTCGTCACCTACGGCGACGAGTGGCAGTTCCACTTCGGCGTCCTCTTCGAGTTCGACCTCTAGGCCGCCCTACCCCGTTCGCTGCGATGATCCGCTCCGCGCTCGCCGTCCTCCTCGTCCTTCTCGCCGTCGACGCCGAGGCGCAGCCGGGTGCGCCCCTCCGGCCGGATCGGGCGGAGGCGCCCGCCCTCACCGGCGACGTCCGCCTCGACCTGCTGGCCGCGCCGGACGAGGCGGGCCCTCTTGGTTCGGGCGCCTTCGGCCGTGAGGGGTACCGCAACCCCGCGCTGGCCTTCGGCCTCTCGGCGGCCGTCCCGGGTGCCGGCCAGGCGTACAACGGGAGCTGGATCCGCGCCGCCGCCGCCGCCGGCATCGAGATCGGTCTCTGGGCGGGGTACGTGACGTGGCGCGGACGGGGTCTCGACGGCCGCGACGCCTACCAGGCGTTCGCCCATCAGTCGTGGAGCCCGGTGCGCTACGCCGAGTGGCTCAACGCCTACCCCGGCTACGGCGGCCCCGGCCTCGACGTCTCGATGGTGGCCGGCATCGACTTCCAGAACCCCTCGGCCTGGACGGATGAGGAGCGGGGCCGCGTGCTCGACTTCTTCGAACAGATCCGCGCCGCCGAGCGGCAGTCGGTCTACGAGAACGCGGACGGGAGCGGGACGGGCGCCACGTTCTCGCACGTCCTCGAAGACTTCGGCGAGCAGCAGTACTACGAGCTCATCGGGAAGTACTTCCAGTACGGCCCCGGCTGGAGCGACTGGTGCGCGGGCCGCGACCCCGACAGCCCCGAGTGCTTCACCATCGATGGGTTCGCCGACCGCGACGTGTTCGCCGGCAAGACGGGGCTCTTCTTCGACTACGCCGAGGACCACGCCGAGGCAAACACCCTGCTGCGCCGGGCCTCCCGCGCGACGAGCCTCGTCGTGCTCAACCACGCCCTCGCCGCGCTCGACGCGCTCCTGACGGCGCGCTTCCACAACCGCGGCCTCAACGTGGACACCGAGCTCTCGCTCGTCCCCGACGGCCGGGGCGGCGCGACCCCCTCGGCCTCGTTGCGCTTCCAGTTCTGATGGTGCGCGTTCCCGCCCCTCGCCCCGCGAAGGACGCGCCATGACCGACCTCGTGGCCTTCGCCGGGTTCGGCCTGGCGCTGCTCGCGGCCGTGGGGGTGGGGGAGGGGTTGCGCGCGTGGGCCGGGTGGCGGCCGGAGTCGTCGCGCCGCGCCGTACACGTGCTGGTCGGGCTGATGGTAGTCGCCAGCCCCTGGCTGTTCGACGAGCCGACGGCGATCTACGGGCTGGCCGCCGTGTTCGTCGGCGTCAACGTCGTGGCCGTCCGGCGCGGGCTGTTTCCGGGGATGCACGGCATCGCGCGGCCGAGCTGGGGGACGGTCACGTTCCCGCTCGCGCTGCTTCTGGCGCTCGTCACCTGCTGGACGCTCGACGCCGCCCGGGTCTACGTCCTCCAGGCCGCCTTCCTGGTGCTGGCCGTGTCGGACCCGCTCGCCTCGCTCGTCGGGATGAGCCTGGCGCGGCCCGGACGGTACGCCGTGGACGGCCACGCGAAGTCGCTGGCCGGCTCGGGGGCGTTCTTCGCGTCGGCATTCGTGCTCGTGGCGGGCGCGCTCGCCGTGCTGGGGCCGGACGGATGGACGGCAGGGCGGGTCGTCGGCGGGGCGCTCGTCGCGGCCGGGCTGGCGACGGCGGCCGAGGCGCTCGGCGCGCGCGGATGGGACAACCTCGGCATCGTCGCCGCGGTGGTCGTGGCGCTGACGGCGCTGCACCTCGAACCCGATGCGGGCGGGCGGCTGGCCTGCGCGCTCGTCCTGGCCGGGGCGTTCGGCGCGCTGGCGTTCGCCGTGCGCTTCCTGACGCTCTCGGGGGCGCTGGCGGCGGGGCTGCTGGCCTTCGGCGTCGTCGGCCTCGGGGGCTGGGCGTGGGCGGCGCCGGGGCTGGCGTTCTTCGTCCTGTCGAGCCTGCTCTCGAAGGCCGGGAAGCGAAGGAAGGCAGCGGCCGAGGCGCTGGCCGAGAAGTCGAGCCGGCGGGACGCCGGGCAGGTCGCGGCCAACGGCGGCGTGGCGGGGCTGCTGCTGGTGGCGCACCTCTTCGTGCCGGAGGCCGTGCTCTACGGGGGCTTCGTCGGCGCGTTCGCGGCGGCGGCGGCCGACACGTGGGGCACCGAGATCGGCACCTACGTCGGCGGGCCGACGCGGCAGGTCGGCACGTTCCGGCGCGTGCCGCCGGGCACGTCGGGCGGCGTCTCGCTGGCAGGGACCCTCGGAGCCGTGGCCGGGGCCGTCGTCGTGGTCGCGTCGGCGTGGCCCTTTGCCGGGCCGTTCCTGGCCGGTCGTGCGCCCGAGGCGGTCGGCCTCGGCGTAGCGGCGGCGGGGCTCGCGGGCGCGCTGCTCGACTCGGTGCTGGGCGTCTCCGTCCAGGCCCGGTACGCGCTGCCGGACGGCCGGCTCACGGAGCGGGACGAGGCGGGCGGCGTCGCGCTGCCGCTGGCGCGGGGCGTCCGCTGGATGACCAACGACCGCGTGAACCTCGCCGGCACCCTGCTCGGCGGCCTCGCGGCGATGGCTGCCTTCGCACTGGCGTGACGTGGGCCGCGGCCCCCTGCGCGACGCGCCGGCCTGCCGTAGCTTCCGGTCTGCACCGACCCCACCCTCATGCCCTGGTACAAGAAGCTCCACTGGCAGATCATCCTCGGCCTCGTCCTCGGCCTCGTCTACGGCGTCGTCGCGGCGATCAACGGGTGGGGGGCCTTCACCGACGACTGGATCGCGCCGTTCGGGACGATCTTCCTGAACGGCCTCAAGCTCATCGCGGTCCCGCTCGTGCTCGTCTCGCTCATCATGGGCGTGGCGAGCCTGAGCGACATCCGCAAGCTCTCGCGCATCGGCGGCAAGACCATCGGGATCTACCTCGCCACGACGGCCGTGGCCGTGACGCTCGGGCTGGTGCTCGTCAACGTGGTGCAGCCGGGGAACGCCGTGCCGGAGGCGCTCCAGGCCGAACTCAGCGCGGCCTACTCCGGCGACGTCGCCTCGCGCCAGGCTGCCGCCGAGGCCGCCCAGAACCGCGGCCCGCTCCAGTTCCTCGTAGACCTCGTCCCGGACAACTTCTTCTTCTCCGCCTCCAACAACGGCAACATGCTCCAGGTGGTCTTCATGGCCATCCTGGTCGGCATCGGGCTCATCCAGATTCCGCGCGAGAAGGCGGCCCCCGTGCTCGCCGTCATCGACGGCCTCAACGACCTGGTCATCCGGCTGGTGGACGTGATCATGCTGATCGCGCCGCTGGGCGTCTTCGCGCTGCTCGCCTCGACCATCACGCAGGTCGCCGGCGACGACCCCGACCGGGTGATCCGCCTCGTCGGCGCGCTCGGGGCGTACTCGGCCGTGGTGCTGGGCGGGCTCCTCCTGCACATGCTGCTGGTCTATCCGGCGCTGGTCAAGATGTTCACGCCGATGGGCTTCCGGACGTTCTTCGCCGGCATCGCGCCGGCCCAGCTCGTGGCCTTCTCGACCTCGTCGAGCGGCGCCACGCTGCCGGTGACGATGGAGCGCTGCGAGGAGAAGCTCGGCGTTTCCGAGGAGGTGTCGAGCTTCGTGCTCCCCCTCGGCGCGACGATCAACATGGACGGGACGGCGCTCTACCAGGCCGTCGCCACGGTGTTCATCGCGCAGACGCTCGGCCTCGGCCTCGGCCTCGGCGCCCAGCTCACGATCATCCTGACGGCCGTGCTCGCCAGCATCGGGACGGCCGCCGTGCCGGGGGCCGGCATCATCATGCTCGTGATCATCCTGGAGGCCGTCGGCGTTCCCGCGGCGGGCATCGCGCTGATCCTCGGCGTGGACCGCATTCTCGACATGTGCCGCACCGTCGTCAACGTCACCGGCGATTGCGCCGTGGCGACGGTGGTGGCGGCGTCCGAGGGCCAGCTCGGCCCGCCCCGCCTCGACGAGACCGAAGACCAGATCCGCCTGTCGGTGGGCTGAACCGCACGAGGAGCCGAACCATGCGCGCCATGAACGGGAAGGGGAGAAGCGGGCGGTTCGTCCGGGGGCTGCTGCTGGCGGCGCTCGCCGTCGGCGCCGTGCGCGCTCAGCCGGCGCCCGACGAGCCGCCGGTGACGTTCCGGACCGACGCCGTCCCGCCCTACGGCGCGATGGGCGTCGAGACGGCCGAGGGGCGGCGGCTCCTGGAGGAGGGCCGCGCGCTCATCCTCGCCTTCCGCCTCGACGAAGCCGAGGCCGCCTTCCACGCGCTCGACCGCGCCGAGCCGGGCAATCCGGCCGGGATCTACCACCGGGGCATGCTCGCCCTCTGGCGCGCGCTGATGAACGAGCGCGAGCCGTACTACGGCCGCTTCTTCGCCGTCAACGACACGCTCCAGGCCGTCGCCGAGGCGATGCCGGAGGGCCCCTGGAAGACCCACATCGAGGCGGATGCCGCCGCCTACCGGGCCATCATCTACGCCAAGCAGCGGCGGTACTCGAAGGCCGCCCTCGCCATGCGTGCGGCGTTCGGGCGCTACGAGGCCAACGTCCGCCGCCATCCCGACTTCTGGGAGTCGTACCGCGGCCTCGGGCTGAGCCACGTCGCCGTCGGGTCCGTGCCCCGGAAGTACCGCTGGGTGCTGCGTCTCTTCGGCTACGGCGGGACGGTGCAGCAGGGGATCGAGGAGCTGGAGCTGGCACTCCGCAACAGCGCGTACAGCCGCGAGGAGGCCGCGCTCTACCTCGCCGTGGTGGACGCGCTGCTGAACGAGCGGAAGGGCGGGGCCATCCGCTACGTCGAGGCGCTCTACGAGGCCTACCCCGAGAGCCCCATGCCGGCCTACCTCTACGCCTTCCTCCTCCTCGACGCCCGCCGCGCCGAGGCCGCCGAGGCCGTTCTCCGCGACGCCCTCCGCCTCCAGGAGCCCGACGCCGTCACCGACATCCCGTACATCGACTTCTACCTCGGCGAGGCGCTCTTCCGCCAGAACCGCTTCGAGGAGGCGATTCCCTTCCTGGAACGCTACACCCGCTCGTACCGGGGCTCGGCGCTCATCGCCCAGGGCTACCTCTACACCGGCCTCGCCTACGAGATGACCGGCGACCGCGACCGCGCCGAGGCCGCCTACCGCCGCATCCGGTCCGATCACGACTACGACGCGGACGAGGCCGCCCAGCGCCGCGCCGAGCAGCTCCTCGAACGGCCCCTGACGGAGACCGAGCGTACGCTCCTCCTCGGCCAGAACCTCTACGACGGTGGGCGCGACCGCGAGGCCATCACGACACTCCAGCCCGTCCTGACCAGTTCCAGCGTGGAGGACGTGCAGCGCGCCGAGGCGGCCTACCGCTCCGGACGCGCCTACCAGTCGCTCCAGAACTGGGACGAGGCGCTCCGCCACTACCGCATCGCCGTCGAGCGGCCGGGCGACCCGCTGGCGAAGTGGGGGCCGTGGAGCCAGCTCTACATCGGCGAGGTCTACGAAGCCTTGGGCGACCGGGACGCCGCCCGTGCCGCCTACCGCGCCGCGCTCGACAACGAAACCGAGTTCGACTACAACCAGGCGCTGGAGCAGCGCGCCCGGACGGCCCTCGGCCGGCTCTGAGGGCGCGGCGTCCCGGCTTGCGGCGCGGTCCGACTGCCGGTAGGTTTCGCCACCCCAATCGCTCCTCCATGCGTTCTTCCGCCCCGCCCCGCCCCTTCCGCTTCGCGAGGCCCTTCGGGGCGTTTGCCTTCCTGGCGCTGATCCTCGGCCCGGCCTCCGCCCAGGACGGCGTGCTCGGCGAGGGGCCGGTGCTCATCTGGGAGTACCCCGCGCCGACTTCGGGCGCGGCGGCGGCCCACGACCACCCCCCGGTCTCCCCGCTCGGCGCCTACGGCCGGACCGGCGCGGCGGCGGCCACCTTCGAGGTGACCTACACCGACTTCCCGCCCAACGCCGAGGCGGCCTTCCAGACGGCCGTGGACCTGTGGGCGCAGTTCATCGAGTCGGACGTGCCGATCACGATCGAGGCCACGTGGGCGCCGCTCGGAACGAACGTCCTCGGTTCTGCCGGCCCTCTCGTCGTTCGCGACTTCAACCGGGCGCCCGTGAGCGGGACGTGGTACCCCCTCGCCCTCGCCAACGCCCTCGCCGGGCGCGACCTCGCGCCGGACAAGCCCGACATCACGGCCACCTTCAGCAGCACGTTCGAGCGCTGGTACTTCGGCACCGACGGCCTGCCGCCCTCGGACCAGGTGGACCTCGTGACCATCGTGCTCCACGAGATCGGCCACGGCCTCGGCTTCATCGGCTCCTTCGACGTCAACGGCAACGAGGGGGTCTACGGGCTCCCCAGTGAGCGGGACGACCCGCACCCGTTCATCTACGACCGCTTCGCCCGGGACGCGCAGGGACGCTCGCTCCTCAACCCGTCGGTCTACCCGTTCGGTGGGCCGGAGCTGGCAGCCGTCCTCCAGGAGGACGCCTTCCTCGGCGGTCCTCTCGCCACCCTCGCCCACGGCACGCCGGTGCGCCTTCACATCCCCCAGACCTGGTCGGACGGTACGTCGTATTCCCACCTCGACGAGACCACGTTTCCGAGAGGGACGGAGGGCGCGCTCATGACGCCGTTCATCAACAACGGCGAGGTGCTCCGCTCGCCGGGAGCCGTCGTCTGCGGCGCCTTCGCCGACTTCGGCTGGTCGCTCGCACCGGCCTGCGAGGACCTCCTCCCGGACGAGATGCCGAACCCGCTGCCCGACGGCTTTGCGCTCACCGTCGCAGGGTGGAATCCCTTCCGCACCGCCACGACGCTCGACCTGCGCGTGGAGACCGGGCAGAACGTGGAGGTGCGCGTGTTCGACGCGGCCGGGCGGCGACTCCGGACCGAAACGGGCTTCGCCGATGCCGGCGTGCCGTTCCTGATTCCCATCGAAGGGGGCGATCTGCCTTCCGGTGTCTACTTCGTGCAGGTCGTCGGCCAGACGTTCACGACGACGCAGGCGGTCACCCGTATCCGGTAGCCGGTCGTGCGCTTTCCTCTCGCCCTCCTCGTTGTTCTGCTCCTCGCGCTCACCGGCTGTGCCCGGGAGGAGCCACCGGCGACGCCCACCGTCTGGCGCGTGCACCGCGCCGAGGCGGCCGAGGGCCACCCCGCCGAGGTCATGCTCACCCGCACCGCCGAGGGGGCGGCCCCGCCCCGCCTCGTCATCGGCTGCCTCGACGAAGCGACGAGCGCATACGTCGAGTGGGGGAGGCGACTGGGAGAGGGGCCGGTGTCCGTCGTCCTCCGCCTCGGGGACGGCGCCGAGCAGGCTGCCGAGTGGGTCGCGTCGGCGGACGGTGAGGCGGTGGGGCTCTGGGCCGACAGCGTGAGCGTGCCGTTCGTCCGCTCACTCGTCGGCCCGCCGTCGCTCCACGTTCGCACGGCCGACGCACGTGGCGAACCGCTGGACGCCACGTTTGCGCTGAACGGCCTGGGCGACCTCGTGGGCGAGGTCGCGACCCTCTGCGCCTGGCCGTGACGGCCGTCGCAGCTACGCCACGCCAGTCGCAGGTCGTCAGGGGCGGAGCCAGCGTTGCATGGCCGGGAACGGCTCCGCGCCGGCTTCGGCCGCGCGCTCGGGATCGAGCGTCAGCCCCATCCACTGGAGCAGCGGGGCGCCGATGTACCGCCCTGCGCTGAAGTTCTCGATGAGCGCGTCCGACCCGCCCTGGTAGCCGTCCGCGTGGAAGACGACGGCGGGATCGAGGCCGAGGTGGACGAGCGCCGCCCACGACCACGCGATGGCGGCCATCTCCTCACCCGGCCCGCCCGCCCCCACGTCGCCGTCGAGCGTGGCGCGCACCTCGGGCGCGGCGACGGCGAGGTGGCCCGCCTCGTGGAGGAGGTCGCCGGGGTGGGTGAGCCGGTCCGGGTCCACGCGCAGCGCACCCCGCTCGATGCGCACGCCCGGCAGAAACGTGGGCGCGTCCAGCGGCCCGAACGACACGGGAAGGCCGACCGACTCGATGAACGCGACGATCGTCGGGAGCGGGTCGGGCGAAGCGGACACGGGCGAGGAAGGCGATCTGCGCGGGAAGGTAGCCACGCGGTTCGGGTGGATCGCTCCTCCCATGCGGGCTGTATCCGCCATCTCCCCGTCGGCTCAGGCGGGTGCCGCGAGGGGTTGCTCGTGGGGAGATGCACCGCCTCCTTCTCCCCATCGTAGCGGAAGGGGGCCCGGCTGCGGGAACGAACCGAGGGAGCACGTCTGCTTGCGGTAGGCGCACTCGGTGCGGATGATGGCCTCCTCTACCTCCTCGATGTGCCGATGGAGCGCAGCCGTGTCGCAGCCCTTGAGATCGGCCAGGGCGCGGAGGCGCGTCCGCAGCCGAATAAGCTGATGCATGCTTTCTCGGAGGGCGTGGCAGTCCTGTGTGAAGGGAGTGGGGAGGATCAGGATGAGGCTCATGCTTGGCGGTTCCTCGGCGGCGTGAGCGAGTATATCATCCTGTAAATAGGTACCGTACCAGGGGGCACTGAGATTGGAGCGAACCCTTAGGAGCAATTCGGTCATCTGCACATATTGAAACGGTGTCGTTACACCGGGGAAGGGTGACGCGCGAACGCCGGGCTTCTTGCTCGGCGGCGGCGGAATGAGCGACTCCGCCGGTCCGGTTGGTCGGGAGGCCCCTTGACCGCGGAGGAGTTCCTCGCTAGGTTCCCGGCAGCGCAAACGTTTGCGCAGATCGCCCTGCCTCTCCTGCGTCATGGAACTCGTCGTAGCGAACGCCACCTTCGAGTGGGTCCCCGGGTGGGGCTCGCTGCCGGACGCGCCCGGCGTGCGGGAGAACGGGCGGACCCACGGCATCGCCGTCACGGCCGACGGGCGCGTCGTCGTCTGCCGCCAGGCCGATCGCGCCGTCGTCGTGCTGGAGCCGGACGGCGCGTGTGCGGACGCCTGGGGCGACCGCTTCGCCGGGGCCCACGGCCTCACGCTCGTGGAGGAGGACGGCGAGGAGCGCCTCTGGCTCACCGACGAGCATTCCGGCGAGGTGGCCCAACTCACCCTCAGCGGTGAGACCGTCCGCCGGCTCGACCCGCCGGGGCACCCGGCCTACGGCACGGAGCGCTACGCGCCGACGTGGGTGGCCGTCCACGAGCCGCGCCACGGCGGCGACGGCGCCGTCTGGGTGGCCGACGGCTACGGCGCCAACCTGGTCCACCGCTACGACGCCGACGGCCGCTACCTCGGCAGCCTCACCGGCGAGGAAGGCGCGGGCGCGTTCGACTGCCCCCACGCCGTCTGGGTGGACACCCGCCGCGCCGAACCCGAACTCTACGTCGCCGACCGGGGCAACCGGCGGCTCCAGGTCTACGACCTCGGCGGCGGCTACAAGCGGACGGTGGGGGAGGGCGTGCTCGAATGCCCCTGCGCCGGCGTTCGCTATGGAGACGGCCTGCTCGTGCCCGAGCTTTGCGCCCGCCTCACCCTCCTCGACGCCGACGACCGGCTCGTCGGGTACCTGGGCCGGAACGAGGCCGCGTGCGCGCTCCCCGGCTGGCCCGAGGTCGCCCCCGAGCAGATCCGCGCCGGCCTCTTCAACAGTCCCCACTCGGCCGCGGCCGACGCCGACGGCAACCTCTACGTCGTCGAATGGATCGTCGGCGGCCGGCTCACCAAGCTGGCGCGGTGCTGAACACCTCGGCGCCCTCCCAGCCTTTCCTCACGCCTCCACCGGAGTTTGCCATGATCACGCACGCCACCCCCGTCGTCACCGACGAGCACAAGCGGCAGTACCAGGAGCAGGGCTTCTTCATCCTTCCCGGCGTCATCCCGGACGAAGACCTCGAAATGGTGCGCCGCCACTGCGCCGAGCTCATCGCCGAGCAGGACGCCGAGATGGACCGCCTCGGCACCGACACCCTCAACCTCAGCCGCCGCAACAGCCGCTACTTCGTCTTTCTTGCCTACAAAGACCGCCCGGAGCTCGGCGCGTTCATCTTCAACGACCTGCTGGCGGAGGTCTGCCGCGCCACCGTCGGGGATACGGCGTACCTCTTCTGGGAGCAGTTCGTCGTCAAGGGGACGGACAAGAAGGGAGCCGCCTTCGGATGGCACCAGGACGCCGGCTACGTCGACGGCCCGCCCGTGCCCTACGTCAACGCCTGGATCCCCCTCGACGACGTGAACGAGGAGAACGGGACGGTCTACCTCCTGCCGTACGAGCGGGCCGGCACGCGCGAGAAGGTCGAGCACACGGTGATGGAGAACGGCGACCGCGAGGGGTACTTCGGCGACGACCCCGGCATCCCGGCCAACTGCCCCGCCGGCTCCATCGTCGTCTTCTCCAGCACGACGTTCCACCGCTCCGGCGCCAACGCGACCGACCGGCTGCGCCGCGCCTACGCCCTCCAGTACTCGTCGGCCCCCGTGCTGGAGCCCGACGGCTCGCTGAAGGGGCTCGCCGAGCCGTTCCTCGTAGACGGCCAGCGCGTCCGCTAGAGAACGCGGAGACAGGGAGCGCCCGGGAGAGGGGGCAGGCCGATCCGCTGCGCCCTCTCCGCTCCTCCTTTCTTCCGGCCCTCCACGCCTCCTTCCCTCCTCTCGCCCCGACGCCCATGCTGACGCGCCACGACCACGAACGCGCCCAGGCCCGCGCCGCCGAGGCGCTCGCCGAGGCCGGCATCGCCCTGACCGACGCCGAGCGTGCGGCCATCGAGGTGGCCGACTTCGGCCTCGACGACCTCGACCGCACCGGCCTCGAACTCGTCGTCTACGAGAACAACGACCGCTATTGCGCCAAGGAACTCGTGCTCTTCCCGCGCCAGACTTGCCCCGAGCATCGCCATCCCCCGGTGGGCGACGACCCCGGCAAGCGCGAGACGTTCCGGTGCCGGCGCGGCGTCGTCTGGCTCTACGTCGAGGGCGAGCCGGCGGCGTCGCCGAAGGCGCGCGTGCCGGAAGGCGACGAGGCATACTACACCGTCTTCCACGAGGTCGAACTCCGGCCCGGCGACCAGTACACCATCCCGCCGAACACGCTCCACTGGTTCCAGGCCGGCGACGAAGGCGCCATCGTATCCGAGTTCTCCAGCACGAGCCGCGACGAGTTCGACGTCTTCACCGACCCCCGCATCCGACGGATTCCCGAGGTCGCCGATTAGCGGGAGGGGAGAGGGAGCACGCGCAAAAATCCGAGTCGCTCGTCCTCCCCCTTTCACCCATGCCCCCTTTCGTCTGTTCTTACGCGCCATGGCCGTAACGCTCAACGACATCGCCGCGCGCGCCGGGGTCTCCGCCTCGACGGCCTCGCGCGTGCTCAACGGCCAGGCGGCGAAGTACCGCATCAGCAGCGAGACCGAGCGGCTCGTGCGCCGGGCGGCGGAAGACCTCCGCTACCGCGCCAACCACCTCGCCCGCGGCCTCCGCCTCCAGAAGACGAACACCCTCGGCGTCGTCGCGCCCGACCTCTCGAACCCGTTCTTCGCCCACATCATCAAGCGGATCCAGAGCGTCGCGCACGGGCACGGCTACAGCCTCGTCGTCTGCAACACCGACGAGAGCCTCGACCTCGAGGTCGAGCAGGTGGCCCTCCTCCACCGCAAGCGCGTAGACGGCCTCATCGCCATGCCGGTGGGGCAGGACTACGACCACTTCGAGGACTGGGCCGAGAAGGGAACCCCCCTCGTGCTCGTGGACCGCTGCGGCGCGGGCGTGCGGGTCCCCTGCGTGTCGGTGGACAACTACGGCGGCGCCTACGAGGCGATGGAGCACCTCATCGCGGCCGGGCACCGGCGGATCGCGTTGATCCAGGGCCTCCCCGGCACCTCGACCAACACCGACCGCGTCCGCGCCTACCGCGACGCCCTCGCCGCCCACGGCCTTCCGGTGGACGAGGCGCTCCTCGTGGGCGACGACTTCCGCCAGCAGAACGGCTACGTCGAGACCAAGCTGCTGCTCCAGCTCGAACGCCCGCCGACGGCGCTCTTCGCCACGAGCGACCTCATCACGCTCGGCGTCCTCGACGCCCTCGCCGAGGAGGGCGTCTCCGTCCCCGACGACGTCTCGCTCCTCTCCTTCGACGACTTCGACTTCGCCCCGCACCTCCGGTGCCCGCTCACGGCCGTGCGCCAGCCTCGGGAGATGATGGGCGAGCTGGCCGTGAAGCTCCTCGTGGAGCAGATGGGGGAGGGCGTCCACGAGGTGCGGCGGGTCGTGCTCAAGCCGAAGCTGGTCGTGCGGGAGTCGGTGGCCGCGCTCCCGCCGGCCGCGCCGTCTGCACCCGCCGCCTCGTGAAAGCCGCGCCTGCGGGCGCGGTCTCATTTTTTGCGCAAACGTTTGCGTACTAGCGAAAAAAGCGCTTTCTTGGCATCGTGCCCCTCCGGATCCGCGGAAGCGGTGCGGCGCGCCTTCGCGTTGCGAGCGCGCCGGCCGTAGCGGCGAGAGCCGAGCGTTTCTAAACCTATGAAAGCCACCCCTCCGCAGCTTGCCGCCGCCCGGCCCCGCCTCGGGGGCCTCGTCGGCCTCGTCGGCCTGGTCGTGCTCCTCGTCGGCGCCGCGTTCGTCGGCGCCGGATGCTCCGAGGACGGCAACCCGCTGGCTCCCTACGCCGGGCAGCGCCCCCTCGACCTCCTCCGGGTCACGCAGAGCTTCACGCCCGAGATCCAGTGGGTCGGCGGGCGCGTGGCGGCCGTCGGCGTCAACCGGGGGACGCGCGCCGCGCTCGACTCCACGCTCGTGTGGGCGCGCACCGCCCCGGGCAACGACATCAGCTCGTTCGTGACCGTCGGCGAGCGGACGGATGCGTCGTTCGTCATCGCGCACGGCGGCACGCCGCAGGACCGCCTCGCCGACGGCGAGACCTACACGTTCTGGCTCGCCGAGCAATCGGCGCTCGACGTGGGGCTGGACTCGACGCGGATGGACCCGGCCGCTTTCGCGGACACGACCCTCGCCGTCCGCCTCATCTTCTGCGGCCAGCAGGGAGGCGGCCTCGACGTCGAGTTCGAGATCGAGCGCGACGAGCGGCTCACCGGCGAGCGCCTCCTCGTGCGCTGGACGCCGGAGGTCGCCTTCCGCCAACTCGCCATCCGGGAGGCGCCGACGGGCGGGTTTCAGGGGCTCATCTGGCACGTCGTCTCTCCCGAAGACGGCCCGCCCCTGATCGAGAGCCCAGTCACCATCGGTACGACGCCGGCGGGGGCCGAGGTGGCGATCCCGTTCACGGACTTCGTGCGGGACAACGATCCCAATCCGCCCGAGGAGCAGGGCGACCCCGAACTCGACGTCGATCCGCCCACCTACACTCTCTGGGCCACGACGGACGACTGGAACGAGTCCTTCGCGCCGAGCGCGCCGGGCTACGCCTTCTTCCGCATCCTCAAGAACAACTTCGACATCGACGAGCCCTGCCCGTGACGTGCATGATTGAGCACCGACACCGCCGGTTCACGCTCGCAGGCGTGGCGGTCCTCCTGCTCCTCACCGCCGGCTGCCGCGGGAACGGCGCCGTGGCGGACGACGGCCGGACGCCCGTCGTCTTCTGGCACTCCTTCGTCGCCTCCACCATCCCCGCGCTCGACTCCCTCGTGGCGAAGTTCGAGGCCGAGCACCCCGAGATCGACCTCCAGCCGCAGTACATCCCCACCGGCGACGCGCTCGTCCAGAAGCTCATCACGGCCGTCCGCAGCAACACCGCCCCGGACGTCTCCTGGATCCACGCCGACTACCTCGAAGACCTCGTCGCCGCCGACGCCATCTACCCGATGGCCCACTTCATCGACGGGCCCGACGGCCTCGCCGAGGAAGACCTCGCCGACATCTACCCGGCCCTCATCACCTACGCCTCGTACAAGGGCACGCTCTACAGCCTCCCGATGGAGGCCACCAACCTCGGCCTCCTCTACAACAAGGACCTCTTCCGCGAAGCCGGCCTCGACCCCGAGCGCCCGCCGCAGACGTGGGACGACCTCGTCGCCTATTCCGAGCGCCTCCGCCTCGACCGCAACGGCGACGGCCGCTACGAGCGCATCGGGTTCATGGTGCCCGTCCGCCCGGGTACGGGTCCCGACGGGCCGTGGACGGTGTGGCAGTTCCTCCCCTTCCTGATGCAGGCCGGGGGCGACCTCATCAACGAAGAGCAGACGCGCGTGCTCTTCGCCGACGAGCCCGGCGTGCAGGCGCTGGGCCTCTGGGAGCGGATCTACGCGATGCAGAACCAGCGCTCCTTCACGAACGAGTACCAGAGCGCGTTCGTCTCCCGCCAGGGCGCGATGATGCTCGACGGGCCGTGGAGCCTCCCCAACTACCCCCGCATCCTCGAAGGCATCGACTGGGCCGTCGCCCCGCTGCCGGCCGGGCCGGAGGGCCGGGCCACCGTCGTCGGCGGGGAGTACCTCGCCATCTTCCGGCAGAGCGAGCACCCCGACGCGGCGTGGACCTTCCTCAAGTGGATGACGCGGCCGGACGTGCAGGCGTTCTGGTCGCAGGAGAGCGGGTACCTCCCCATCCGCCGCAGCGTGGTGGACGTGCCGGAATACCGCGCCTACCTCGACGAAAACCCCGGCCTGAAGGCGTTCGTCGAGCAGATGGACGTGGCGCGCGCCAACCGCGCCATCGAGTACGACGCGCTGGAGATCCAGCAGCAGCTCGCCGTCGCCATCGAGCGCGCCACCGTCGGCAACCTCGACGCCCGCACGGCGCTGGAAGAGGCCGCCGCGGCCTCCAACGCGATGCTCGACCGGGCGAACCGTGCGCCGGCAGCCCCGGCCGATACGGCCACCACGGCAGCACGACGGTAGGGGGGCGCGATGGCCGAGGTGCTCACCGGACAGGGCCAGCGGGCCTCCCGCGTCGCCGCCGAGGTCGCCCGAGACCGGGCGGCGGTGACGCCGCCGCGTCCGGGGCGCCGCCCGAAGGCCGCCCGGGCGCCGGGCCGCCGCGAGGGCCTCACGGCCCTGCTGTTCCTCTCCCCGACGCTCCTCGTCTTCGGCGTCTTCGTCGTCTTCCCGATCGGGTTCTCGTTCTACCTCTCGTTCCAGCAGTGGAACCTGTTCTCCGACACCCACGCCTTCGTGGGCACGGCGAACTACCGCGCCGTCCTCGCCGACCCCGCGTTCTGGCAGGTGTTCTGGAACACGACGATCTACACCGTCGCCACCGTCCCGCTGAACATGGCGCTCGCGCTCGGCGTGGCCGTGCTGCTGGAGCGGAAGGTGCGGGGCAAGCGGCTGCTGCGGGCGGCGTTCTTCACGCCCGTCGTCGTGTCGTCCGTCGCCGCCGCCGTGATCTGGCGGTGGGTGTTCGACCCCAACCTCGGCCTGGCCAACGTGACGCTGGAGGCGCTCGGCTTCGCGCCGGTGAACTGGACGGCCAGCGGGGCCGCCGCCATGACCGCGCTCATCATCGTGGGCGTGTGGAAGACGTTCGGCATCAACATGGTGCTGTTCGCGGCGGGCCTCAGCGCCATCCCGCGCCACTACTACGAAGCCGCCGCCATTGACGGAGCGCAGGCGTGGGCGCAGTTCCGCCACATCACGCTCCCGCTGCTCGCGCCGACGACGCTGTTCGTCCTCGTCCTCTCGATGATCGGCTCGTTCCAGGTCTTCGACGTCGTCTTCGTGCTCACGAAGGGCGGCCCGCTCGGCGCGACGAAGGTGCTCGTCTACTACCTCTACGAGCACGCCTTCAAGTTCTTCGACATGGGCTACGCCTCGGCCGTGGCCTACCTGCTGTTCGCCGTCCTCTTCGTGCTCACCCTCGTGCAGGTGCGGGCGTTCCGGGACCGGGGGGCCCTGGCGGCATGACCGGCGCGCGCGCCCATACCGCCCGGCGGATCGCCGGGAGCGTGGGGAGCCACCTGCTCCTCTACGGCCTCGCCTTCCTCACGGTGGCGCCGTTCCTGTGGATGGTGCTGACCTCGTTCAAGGACCTCCAGGAGATCTTCGCCTACCCGCCGACGTGGTGGCCCGAGCGGTTCACCACCGAGAACTACACGGACGCCTTCTCGGCCGCCCCCTTCGGGCGGTTCTACCTCAACAGCCTCTTCGTCGCCGTCGTCGTCACGCTGGGCCAGCTCGTGACGTGCTCGATGGCGGCCTACGCCTTCGCCCGGATGGAGTTCAGGGGGCGCGACCTCCTCTTCTACCTCTTCCTCGGGACGATGATGGTGCCGGCCCACGTCACCATGATTCCCTCGTTCATGATCCTCCACTGGATGGGGCTCATCGACACGTACGGCGCGCTGATCCTGCCCGGGCTGGCCTCGGCGTTCGGGACGTTCCTCCTGCGGCAGTTCTTCCTCTCGCTCCCGAAGGAGCTGGAGGAGGCCGCGTTCATCGACGGGTGCGGGCGGTTCCGCGTGCTCTGGCAGATCATCCTCCCGCTGGCCAAGCCGGCGCTCGCCACGCTCGCCGTGTTCACGTTCATGGGCGTCTTCAACGACTTCCTCTGGGCGCTCGTCGTCGTCAACTCGCAGGAGCTCTACACCGTCCAGCTCGGGCTGGCCATCTTCCGCGACCGCTACTCCACCGAGTGGGGCCCGCTCATGGCCGGCAGCGTCGTCGCCACGCTCCCCATCCTCGTCCTGTTCTTCGTCGCCCAGAAACACTTCATCCAGGGCATCGCCCTCTCCGGCCTGAAAGACTAGGCCGGAGGGCGGCAGCGCCTTTCTTCCCACCAACGGAGGTACTCGCCATGAGACCGAACCGCTACTCCCTCCCCCCGTTCATCGCGCTGCTCGCGCTCGCCCTCGCGCTCCCTGCGCAGGCGCAGTACGGCAGTGGCATCAATCTCCAGGTCCCCCAGGCTACCGGCCCCATCACCCTCGACGGCGTTGCCAGCGAGGCCGACTGGGACAAGGCCACCGAAGTGGACATGACCCAGCACTGGGACTCCGGATGGTTCGACTGCTGTGGAGAGCCAGGTGTCCCCGACATCGCCGTCACGACCAAGCTGCTCTGGGATGACGGCGCCCTCTACGTCTTCATCCACAGCACGGACTTCACGGACTTCTTCTTCGGTGAGCCGGGCTCTCCCAACAACGGTGAGCACTGGCTCGTCGGTGTCGACCTCGCCCACGAGGATTCCGATACGCCCGATCCCAATTTCTCTGGCTGGCCCGATAACTTGCCCAACCTTGGTCCCGTTGCATACAAGATCACGGGGGCACTTGGAGATGGGAGCGGCGGAATCACGGCAAACTTTGGCTTTGACGGCATCGACCCCGTCGCCGAGGGGTACGTGGACGGGCACGTATTTGTCGACAATGACAATTATGAGTGGGGCGTCGAGATGGTGATCTTCGGGGCCGAGGTGGCAATGGGGGCCCAGATCGGATTTAACGTGGGTGGGGCCAACGCCAGCCCGGAATCTGCAGCAGAAGCGGGGGGCGGCGAGGAAGCCAATTACGCCTACTTCAGCTGGCTGATCTGTGACCCCGTGCCGCCAGGCGGCGACCGCTTCTGCCAGTATCCGGGTGGCACCGTGATGTCCGACGCGGGCAGCTTTGCTACGCTCAACCTCGTCGACGTCATCGCCATCGAGCCGGGCGGCACGGTCGCGCCGGGCTACGCCCTCACGACGAGCGGCCCGAACCCGTTCCGCGCCTCGACCGCGTTCACGTACGCGCTGCCGCACAACGGCCAGGTCGAGCTCGCCCTGTTCGACGTGCTCGGCCGCCAGGTGGCCGCCCTCGACAGCGGCGTCCGCGCTGCCGGGGAGCACCGGGCCGCCTTCGACGCCGCCACGCTGCCCGTCGGCGTCTACACCGCCCGCCTCGTCGTGGACGGCGCCGTCGTCGCCACGCGCCGGGTCACGCACGCCCGCTGATCACGAGGATGGATGAGGACGGAGGGAGTGGAGGGGCGCACCGTTCCCTCTGCTCCCTCCAGCCCCTCCGCCCCTTCCACACCCGTCCCCCATGCAAGCCGCCGTCCTCGAAGCCCCCGGCCGGTTCGCCGTCGGCGACCGCCCGATGCCCGAACCCGGGCCGGGCGAGGTGCGCATCCGCACCGCCGTGTGCGGGATGTGCACCTCCGAACTCGACATGTTCGAGGGCGTCAACCCGGACCTGACCTACCCCCGGTTCATCGGCCACGAGCCGGCCGGCGTGGTGGACGCGGTGGGGCCGGGGGTCGAGGGCTTCGCCGAGGGCGACCGGGTGGCGCTCTACGCCGAGGGCGCCGGCTACGCCGAGCACGTCGTCGTCCCGGCCGCGTGGGCGGTGAAGCTGGCCGACGGTGTGCCGTTCGAGCACGCCCTCGGCGAGCCCATCGCGTGCTCGGTCAACGGCGTGCGCAAGGCGCGCCCCGAGATCGGCGACCGCGTCGCCCTCGTGGGGTGCGGGTTCATGGGGCTCATCATGCTCCAGGTCTTCAAGGCCGCCGGCTGCGGCGACCTCATCGCCATCGACCGACGCGCGAGCATGCTCGACCTCGCCCGCCGCCTCGGCGCTACGCACGCCCTCTTCCCCGAAGAGGCCGAGGACGCCGTGAAGGACCTCACCGGCGGCCGGGGCGTGGACATCGGCATCGAGGCGGCCGGCCTCCAGGCCACGCTCGACCTCACGACGAAGCTCGTCCGCATGGAGGGGAAGCTGGAGGTGTTCGGCTTCCACCAGGGGCCGCCTCGGGCGGTGGAGTGGGGATACTGGAATTGGATGGCCTTCCAGATCATCAACGGCCACACCCGCACGCAGTCCGTCTACGTGGACGGCATGCGGATCGGCATGGGGATGATCGAGCGGGGCCAGCTCGACATGGGTCCGCTCGTGACCCACCGCTACCGCCTCGACGAGATCAACCGGGGCTTCGAGACGGCCTCGGCCAAGGAGGAGGGGTTCGTCAAAGGCATCATCACGTTCAACGGGGCCGCCTGAGCGCGGCGCCAGCCATCACCGCTATGGACAGCAGCAGGAGGGGAAGGAGTCACCGGCTCGGCCGCCTGGCCTGGGGCGTCGCGCTCGCCGCGCTCCTCATCGGGGCGGCCGCGCCGGCCTCGGCGCAGAGCCGCGGCAAGATCGCCGGGCGCGTCACCGACGCCGCCACGGGCGAGAGCCTCCCCGGCGTCAACGTCGTCATCGCCGGCACCGCGCTCGGCACCTCCACCGACGCCAACGGCGACTACTTCATCGCCAACCTCGAGGTGGGCACCTACGACGTCCGCGCCTCCTTCATCGGCTACGACGCGCTCACCGTCACCGGCGTGGACGTCAACCCGAACGCGACGGCCACGGTGGACTTCGCGCTCCGCGAGACGACGCTCGACGTCGGCGGCGAGGTCGTCGTCGAGGCGCGGCGGCCCCTCGTCGAGCGCGACAACACCACGTCGGTCACGCGGCTGGAGACCGAGGAGATCTCGTACCGCCCGACGACGGAGCTGACGCAGGTGCTCACCACGCTGCCGTCCATCAACGTCGAGAACGGCGAGATCACCGTGCGCGGGCGAACGCTCGACGAGGTCGCCTTCGTCGTGGACGGGGCGCGCTCGCGGAACCCGCTCAACCACGACCCCTACACCCGCGTCAACCTCTCGGCGATCCAGGAGATCGAGGTCATCACGGGCGGGTTCAACGCGGAGTACGGCGAGGCCCAGTCCGGCGTCATCAACGTGATCACGAAGGAGGGGAGCGAGGAGTTCGAGCTCTACCTCGACGCCCGCTACACCCCGCCCGGCCAGCGCCACTTCGGCACCGCCTTCTACGACCGCTCCAGCCCGCTCTTCTGGGAGAACACGCACGCCCTCCACCCCGAGTGGTGGGTCGAGAACACCGACCAGTGGGTGGACCCCGAGGGCAACCTCGGCAGCAGCCCCTACGCGATCTGGACGCCCGAGGAGGCCTACCAGCACTACCTCGACACCCACCAGCCGCTCACCGACTACACCCACACCCCGACGTACCAGACCGAGGTCGGCCTCGGCGGCCCGCTGCCCTTCGGCGACGCCACCTTCTACGGCACCGTCAAGTACCGCTCCGAGGCGCCCCTCTTCGGCAACGCCTACCGCGACCGCGGCGAGTTCTTCGACGGCAACCTCAAGGTGGCCGTCCCCCTCGGCCGCGGGATGAAGCTGCTGGCCTCGGGGTTCTACGGGCAGGAGGAGACCGGCTGGGGCTTCTTCAACGACTACTTCTGGGCCACCACCTACGGCACGCGCGCCCGCTACGCCTACTACGACTTCGCCGGGCTCCCGTACGAGCAGACCAACGGGCAGAGCCTCCAGTTCGCCCACGTCCTCAGCGCCTCGACCCTCTACGAGCTCCGCCTCGCCCGCATCCAGGCCATCCGCGAGGTGAACCCCTTCCCCGACGACCCCCTCGGGTTCGACGCCTCCGGCCCCACCCCCGGCCTCGTCCGTTCCCGCGACGTCGGCGGCGACAACGCTGACCCCGTCGGGTTCAACACCACCGGCTACTACTACCGCTACGCCGACGACAACACGGAGTGGGCCTTCGAGGGCACCCTTCGCTCGCAGGTCAACAAGTTCCTCGCCCTCCAGGGCGGCGCCGAGTTCTCCTACTACGTCCTCGACCACTACAACGAGGCCAAGCTCCCCAGCCGCCTCGACGACCGCACCTACCACCCCTACCAGGGCGCGGCCTACGCCCAGGGCAAGGTCGAGTTCGGCGGGCTCATCGTCAACGCCGGCCTCCGCCTCGACTTCTACAACGCCAACGACACCCTCTACACCGACATCTTCGCGCCGTTCGACCCGGAAGCCGAGACGGAGAAGACCGCGCTCTACGCCCAGCTCTCTCCGCGCATCGGCGTGGCCCATCCCATCGACAGCCGGACCGTCCTCCACTTCTCTTACGGCCACTTCTTCCAGCGGCCCGCCTTCAATGACTACGGCGAGGGCAACGACTTCGTCGGCGGCAGCCTCAACACGTTCATCGTGCAGGACACCGGGCTGCCGTGGGTGCTCGCCAACCGCAACCTCCGCCCGCAGCACACCACCGCCTACGAGGTCGGCATCGAGCGGAACTTCGGGGACTACTTCATCCTCGACGTCACCGGCTACTACAAGGACATCCGGAATACCATCCGGACCATCACCGTCCAGACCGAGAACGGCGGCACCTACTTCACCAACGGCAACGGGGACTACGCCGACGAGCGGGGCGTCGAGTTCTCGCTCCGCAAGGTGCCCTCCACCTACGCCTGGGGCACCGTCTCCGGCTACGCCAACTTCACCACCGGCATCAGCATCTTCGGCCGCAGCGGCGACCCCGTCACCGTCGCCCCGGATGGCGCCGGCTACGCCCCCTCGGGCGACTTCATCGGCCACCGCAACCCCCGCCTCAAGTTCGGCCTCTACTACCAGACGCCGACGGACTGGGCGGGCCCCGTCGGCGCGGTCCTCGGCGGCATCTCCCTCGCCCTCGACTACCGCGCCAGTCTCCCCAACGAGGAGCTCCGCCAGGACTTCTTCCTCTTCGAGGACCAGAAGTACGTCCGCCCCTGGGACCAGGTGACCGACCTCCGCCTCCGCAAGGAGATTGCCCTCCCGAACGGCCTCGGCCGGCTCAGCCCCTACCTCGAGGTCTCCAACCTCTTCAACGACCGCTGGATCTTCCTCCAGGCCGTCGAGGTGGCCTCGCAGGCGGACCAGCGGGCCTTCGTCGAGAGCGGGTTCGACGACCTCCCCGAGACCGACGCCGCCGGCAACCCCATCCTCGACGTCGGCTACTATCGCAACCTCCCGCGCGCCGTCGTCTTCGGCGTCACGCTCAGCTACTAATGCCACCCCGCACCCCCATGCTCACCGACACGCCGCCGGCCCGCCTCGGCCGCGCCGCCGGCCGGCCCGCCCGCGCCGCCGGCCGGCCCGCCCGCGCGCTCGTGGGGCTCTTCGCGCTCGCCCTCCTCGCCGGCCCCTTCGCCGAGGCTGCCCTCGCGCAGGACCAGGCCGTGGCCGTCCACCGACGGGGCCGTCTCTGGGAGAGCCTCTGGAACTTCGGCCACATCGGCGACCCCGGCGCCTGGGACTACCTCACGCCCCGCCCGATGGGCCTCTTCCCCGGCTTTCCCGGCTACGTCCACCCCATCGGCGGCGAGAGCAACGCGATCGACACGTACGTCAACGCCAACATGCACAACTTCCGCAGCGGCGTGTGGATCGGCGTGAAGAACCTCCTCGTCCCCGGCACCCCGCCGGGCTTCAGTCCCACTCGGAAGGACGTCGAGGTGTTCGTCGCAGGCGCCAACATGGACGCGTACGGGACGACGAACGTGCTCCCGGACCTCCTCCTCCGGACGAACTACCTCGAGGCGGACGGCTTCGACCCTCTCCTGCCCGAGGAGTGGACCGAGGCCACGTGGGACACCGACGTCGGCATCACCGTCACCCGCCGCTCCTCCGTCTGGGGCTTCCCCGGCTACAGCGACCTCATCGTCTACGACTACACGTTCGAGAACACCGGCCGGATGGTCTCGAACCTCACCGGCGAGGTCGTCCCCAACGTGCAGGACTTCCAGCAGACGCTGGAGGAGGTCTTCTTCGCCTTCCACGGCGGCATGTCGGTTTCGACCAAGAGCCAGATCAACTTCCACTCCGAGCTGGTGGCCGTCCAGGCCGGCGGCTTCGGGTGGCAGCCCGGCTCCTACCACGACTACTACGCCCTCTCCGACGACCGCACCCTCGCCTACGCCTACAACGTCAACGGCGGCGCCGCGCCCCATCCCAACGACCCGTACCCGCTCAAGGACGGGCAGGCGTGGCTCCAGCGGTTCGGCCCCGAGCTCCAGAGCCCGGCCGCCGTCGGCTGGCTCGCCCTCTATGCCGACCCCGCCGACGGCGACCCCAACCCGGCCAGCCCGGCGCCCGAGGTGCTCCGCATCGACTCCCACAAGGGCGGCTCCTTCCAGGGCCGCGACCTCGACCTCGAGTTCTTCACCATCGCCAGCCGGGGCGAGCAGGCGTTCTATGACTTCATGACGACGCCGGACCTCCAGGACGGCCTCGGTAACAACGGCAACCGGTTCAACTTCTTCACCTTCTCCTACGGCCCCTATACGATGGCGCCGGGCGAGACCGTCCGCATCGTCGTCGCCGAGATTGCCGGGGTGATGGACTACCACGCCGTCAACGCGGGCGACCCCGAGGGCTTCTTCCCCGACAGCACCATCGCCGCCATCGAGGCCAACGCCGAACTGGCGCGCAACGCCGTCGCATGGGGGCTCGGCGCCACCGTGGACGCCGGAGGCGAGAGCTTCCCCCTCGCCGCGGACGTGCCCGAGCCGCCGCCCGCCCCGGCCACCGACGCCGTCAACGCCTCCGAGGGCACCGAGGTCGCCGCCATCGCCGTGACCTGGGACACCGTCGCCGAGACGGCCGTGATCACGGACGGCTCCGGCGGCGTCTTCTACGACGGCGGCCAGGACCTCGACGGCTACCGCATCTACCGCTCGACCGACTTCCAGTTCGTCTCCGACACCGAGCCCCCCGTGCTCCGCGGCGCCGCGTGGACGCTCCTCCGGGACATCCCCATCGCCGAGGCCCAGCAGTACTTCGACGCCGAACTCGGGCGCTACCGCTTCGTGGACGAAAGCGTCGAGTTCGGACGCCGCTACGGCTACTACGTCGCTGCCTACAACACCGACCCCGGCCCGTGGACCTCCGCCAACGGCACGCTCGTCACGGACCTCCCCGAGCTCGTCTCCGGCCAGTACAACCGGAGCCAGGCGGCCAGCGCCGTGGCCGGCCCCGTGGAGCACTTCGACGTCTACGCCGTCCCGAACCCGTTCGTCTACGGCGACCCCATGCGCTCGTTCGGGCTGGAGGACCCCTACCGGATCGAGTTCCGCAACCTCCCCGAGCGCGCCACCATCCGCATCTACACCATCGCCGGCGACCTCATCCGCACGCTCGACCACGGGCCGGACGACCGCGGCAACCTCTCCGGCACCATCGCCTGGGACCAGAAGAGCGACTCCGGCCTCCTCGTCGCCCCCGGCCTGTACGTCTTCCACGTGCAGTCGGAGACCGAGGGCGTGGCCGGCGCCCTCACCGGCAAGGTGATGATCATCCGCTAGAGGAGAGAACCCATGCGTACACGCCTTCTGCCTCTCGCCCTCCTCGCGGGCTTCCTCGCCCTCCTCGCGGGCCTCCTCGCCCCGCCCGCCCTCGCCCAGGACGAGGGGCCGCCGCTCGGCCGGGGCGACGACTTCAACCGGGGCGGTCGGACCGCCTTCCAGTTCGTCAAGATCGGCGTCGGCGCCCGGCAGGCCGCCCTCGGCGAGGCCAGCGTGGCCCTCGTCCGCGACGCCTCCGCCGCCTTCTGGAACCCGGCCGGGATCGCCGGGATCGAGCGCTACGAGGCCGCCTTCGCCTACACCCGCTGGCTGGCCGACATGAACTACGCCGGCGCCGCCGTCGGCATGCGCGCCCGGGGGATCGGAACCTTCGCCCTTTCCGTGGCCGCCCTCGACTACGGCGACATTCCCGAGGCCGTGCTGGGTACCGGCGCCGCGGATCCCCGCACCGGCAACATGGTCTCCGGCGGCGACTTCATGGCCGGCCTCTCCTACGCCCGCGAGTTCACCGACCGCCTCGCCATCGGCGTGGGCGTGAAGTTCCTCCACGAGAACCTCTGGGAGCACAGCGCGAGCACCGTCGCCTTCGACGTCGGCACGAACTACGAGGTGGGCTACCGGGGCCTCCGCCTCGCCATGAGCGCGCAGAACCTCTCCGGCGCCGTGAGCTGGCGGCCCGACAGCCTCACCGACCGCACCGAGGGCTACGACCTCCCGCTCGTCTTCCGCGTCGGCGTCTCGGGCGCGCTCGTCGGCCCGGACGCCTTCGTGCAGATGGGCGGCCCGCACCGCCTCGTCGCCGCCGTCGAGGCCATCAATACGAACGACTTCAGCGAGCGGCTCCACGTCGGCCTCGAGTACACGTTCAACGACCTCTTCGCCCTCCGGGGCGGCTACCGCCTCAACTACGCCGAGGGCAACTGGTCCGTCGGCGCCGGGCTCACGCCGACCGTCGGGGCAATGCGGATGCGGGTCGATTATGCCTACGTCGGCTACGAATTCCTCACCGCGCCGCACCGCCTCAGCGTCGGCTTCGCCTTCTAGGGCAAGGGGGGACGGAGGGTACGGAAGGAGAGGGGGAAGCCCTCGCTCCTGTCCCTCCATCTCCTCCGCCCTCTCTTTTCTCCGTCCTCACCCCTTCCACCACCCCAGGCATGGCTTACCAGGACGCCGTCGTTCACGGCCTCCCCCTCACCCGCGAGAGCTTCCAGACCCCGCCCCTGGAGATGGGCATCGTCCCGTTCTGGTTCTGGAACGGCGAACTCGACTACGACGAGATGGCGTGGCAACTCCGCGAGTACCACGCCAAGGGCGTGCGCAGCCTGTTCCTCCACGGGCGGATGGGCCTCAAGGTGCCCTACCTCTCCGAGGGCTGGTTCGACCGCGTCAAGTTCGCCGTCGAGGAGGCCAAGAAGGTCGGCATCGACACGTGGGTCTACGACGAGATGGACTGGCCGAGCGGCACGGCCGAGCGGCAGGTGATCCGCGCGTACCCCCACCTCGCGCAGCGCTACATGGAGCTCGTCGCCCTCAACGTGGACGGCCCGCTCTTCACCTTCCTCGAAGCGCAGGACTCCCGCTACGTCAACACCGGCCCGGCCAACGCCATCGCCGCCTTCGGCGTGCGCAAGGAGGAGTTCCTGAACGGGATCGAGTCGGTCGTCGACCTCAACAAGCACATCGCCTTCGAGAACACGGTGCCCTGGGAGGCGCCCGAGGGGAAGTGGGTGCTGCTGTACTTCCTCGAGAAGGAGGCGCCGTGGTACATCGACACGCTCAACCCGGAGAGCACCGAGCGCTTCCTGGAGCTGACGCACGAGAAGTACAAGGCGGCCGTCGGCCACGAGTTCGGGAAGCAGGTGCCGGGCTTCTTCACCGACGAGCCGGCGATGTACTACTACCAGGTGGGGATGCAGAACCACGTCCTCCCGTGGTCCCGCCAGATGTTCAAGATCTTCCGCGAGCGGCGCGGCTACGACCTCAAGCCCTACCTCCCCGCCCTCTACACCTCGATGGGCGAGAAGACGGCACAGGTCCGCTTCGACTTCTTCCAGACGCTCACCGAGCAGTACGAGGAGACCTACTACAAGCGCATCGGCGACTGGTGCCGCGACAACGGCACGCTCTTCACCGGGCACCTGCTCTTCGAGGAGTGGCTGCGCCTCCACGCCCGCTGCGAGGGCAACCTCTTCCGCTACCTCCGCCACATGGACGTGATCGGGGTGGACCACCTCTATCCCAAGATCGGCAGCCCCGAGGAGCCGGACCAGCACGTCGCCCTCAAGCTGGCCTCCAGTGCCGCGCACCACTTCGGCTCCGCGCGCCTGCTCTGCGAGAGCATGGGCGGGACGTACTGGGACTGCACGCTCGAGCGGATGAAGTGGCAGGCCAACTGGGAGTACGCCCTCGGCGTCAACCTCTTCAACAACCACGGCTACCACTACTCCATCGAGGGCGAGCGCAAGCGCGACTGGCCGCCGAGCCAGTTCTACCACCACACCTGGTGGGAGCACTACCCCCACTTCACCGACTACATGGCTCGCCTGAGCCACGTCCTCTCCGGCGGGCGCCACGTCGCCAAGGTGGCCGTGCTCTACCCCATCGCCAGCATCTGGACCAACTTCACGCCGCAGCACCAGGACCCCGTCTCGAAGATCATCGAGGGCGACTTCAACCAGATGACCGACGCCCTCCTCCGGCTCCACGTCGACTTCGACTACCTCGACGAGGAGGTGCTGGCCGAGGCCACCGTCGAGGACGGCGCGATCAGGGTCCGCGACGAGGCCTTCGAGGTGCTCATCCTCCCGCCGCTGACGCACATCCGCCCGACGACGTTCGCGCAGATCCAGCGCCTCGTGGCCTCCGGCGGCAGCGTCATCGCCGACACCCTGCTGCCGACGCACTTCATCGAGCCGGGCACGAGCGCGCCCGTCTCGCCCAACGGCGAGGCCCGGGACGTCTCCGGCTTCTTCGGCCTCGACGCCCGCGCGCTCCACGACCGGTTCGTGGCCGGCGAGGCCGGGCCGTACGATGTGCGCTTCGGGACGGGCCCGGACGGCACGGGCCACGTCATCGTGATTACGGGCCCCGGCCTCAGCGCCGACCAGGCGACGAAGACGGACCGCCGCGCGCTCGACGGCGAGGGCATGAGCTCGCCCGGCGCGCGCATGGGTGCCGAGGCCCGCGCGGCCCTCCAGGCGGCGCTCGACCGCTGCATCACGCCCGACGTGACGATCTCCGAGCCCGACGTGTTCTACCTGCACCGCGTCAAGGACGGCCACGACGTCTACTTCCTCGCCAATACGATGCAGGAAGACCGCGGGCGCGTCGAGGTCACGTTCGAGCAGGTCGGGCGCCCCGAGCTGTGGAACCCCAACACCGGCGCGACCGAGCCCGTCCACGTCTACGACGTCCGCGACGGCCGCCTCGTCCTCTGGCTCGACTTCCCGCCCAGCGAGGCCCACGTCGTCGTGATCCGCGGGGAGATCGAGGGGCCGCACGTCACCGAGACCAACCTCGACGCCGTGACCTTCGACGGTGACACCGTCGTCGGCTACGCCGAGGGCGGGGAGGCGGTCTTCGCCGTCGTGGACGGCCGGCGGCGCACGGCCGAGGCGCGCGAGGCGCTCCCGCCCCTCGTGCTTCCCGAGCGCTACGCCTTCCGCACCGAGGAGCCCAACGTGCTCCTCCTCGGCAACTTCAAGATGCGGATGCTCGAAGGCGAGCGCGGAGACGGGTTCGAGGCCCCCGACTTCGACGACGGCGACTGGCTCGACGTGACCAACGGCGCCTGGGAGATGCAGCTCCCCGCCGAGCGCGACGAGGCGACGTACCCCGTCACGGTCCAGTACCGCACCACCTTCCAGGTGCACGCCCTCCCGGACGCCCCGCGCCTGATGATCGACGGCTTCCGCGGCGAGCGGTACCGCCTCTTCCTCAACGGCCGCGAGGTCACCGACCCCGGCACGCGCTCCTACCTCGACGCCGAGATCAAGGAGGTGGACCTCACGGGGTTCCTCCGCGAAGGCCGCAACGTCGTCGCCCTGGAGCTGGTGGTGAACAAGCGGACCGAGGGGCTCCTCGACCTCCTCAAGATCACCGGCACCTTCGCCCTCGACGGCGATCCCGAGGCGGGATGGGCCATCGCCGCGCCGCGCGCCGAGATGGCCGTCGGGGACTGGACCCAGCAGGGTTACCCCTTTTTCTCCGGCACCGGCGTCTACACGGCCGAGGTCGAGGTGCCCGAGGCCTACGCCGGCGGCCGGCTCGTGCTGGAGGCCGAGCTGGGCGAGGACGTGCTCAGCGTGTCCGTAGACGGCGGCGAGGCCCGCGTGGCGCCCTGGCACCCGTACCGGCTCGACCTGACCGACACGCTCGCGCCCGGCCGCCATACCGTCGAGCTGCGCGTGACGAACACCCTCATCAACATCCTGGAGGGCGTCACGCTCGCCTCGGGCCTGCGCGCGCAGCCCCGCCTCGTCCACGCCCACCGCTATACGCTCGCCCGCTGAGGCGAGCCTTCCCACCGAGGCGACCGATGGAATCCCCGTACGAAAACCCCGCCGTCCGCGAACGTGCGCAAACGTTGGCGCAGCGGCTCGTCCTCGTCGTCGGCAGCGCCAACATGGACATGGTGGTGGCGTGCGAGCGCTTCCCCCGGCCCGGCGAAACCGTCCTCGGCGGCGACTTCGCCATGTTCCCCGGCGGGAAGGGCGCCAACCAGGCCGTCGCCTGCGCCCGCCTCGGCGGGCGCGTCCAGTTCCTCGGCAAGATGGGCAACGACCCCTTTCGCGAGACCCTCGCCGCCGGCCTCCGCCGCGACGGCGTCCGCCTCGACGGGCTGCTGACCGACGCCGAGGCGGCCACGGGCGTCGCCGTCATCACCGTGGACGGGGACGCCGAGAACACCATCGTCGTCGCCTCCGGCAGCAACATGCGGCTCACGCCGGCCGACCTCGACACACACGCCGACCTCTTCGCCGAGGCCGACGTGGTGCTGACCCAGCTCGAAGTGCCGCTGGAGACGGTCGCCCGCGCGGCCGAACTGGCGCACGAGCACGGCGCCCTGTTCATCCTCAACCCCGCGCCCGCGCGCCCGCTGCCCGACGCGCTCCTCGCGCAGGTGGACTTCCTCACGCCGAACGAGACCGAGGCCGCCCAACTCGCCGGCTTCGCGCCCGACGGGACGACCACGGCCGAGGTCTCGGCGAGAGAGCTGCTGCGCCGGGGCGTCCGCCACGTCCTCGTGACGGTGGGGGAGGAGGGCGTCCTCCTCCTGAGCGAGTCCGGCGCCGAGCGCGTCCCCGCCTTCCGCGTGGCGCCCGTGGACACCACCGCCGCAGGCGACGCCTTCAACGGCGCCCTCGCCTACGCCCTCGCCGACGGGCAGCCGCTCGGCGAGGCCGTCCGCTTCGCCAACGCCGTCGCCGCCTGCGCCGTGACGAAGCGTGGCGCCCAGCCCTCCATGCCGGACCGCGCCGCCCTCGACGCGTTCCTCCGCGCTCACGGCACGTCCGCCCCCGCGCAGGTGGGGGCCGTCGAACGATAGCGCGGCTACCGATAGAGCCACTACCGACAGATCCGTTCTTGGCATGAAAAAAACCGGCACCCTCAACGCCCAGCTCGCGCGCGTCCTCGCGGGGATGGGGCACACGGACCGCCTCGTGATCTGCGATTGCGGCCTCCCCATCCCGCGCGGCAAGGAGGTCGTGGACCTCGCCCTCACGAAAGGCATCCCCGGCTTCATGGCGACGCTGCGCGTGGTGCTGGAAGAGCTGAAGGTCGAGGGCGCGGTGATCGCAGAGGAGCTGGCCGACGTCAAGGGCGGCGTCCACCGCGATCTCCGCGACGCCCTGGCCGACGTGCCCGTGCAGACCGTCTCGCACGAGGACTTCAAGCGGCTCTCGGGCGAGGACGGCGTGGTCGCGTTCGTACGCACCGGCGAGGCCACGCCCTACGCCAACGTCATCCTCTGCTCCGGCGTCACCTTCGGCTGAACCTTGCGCTGCCGGGAATGAGGTCGAGCCCGCCTGAACTTGATGATGACTGCCGCCCGCACCCTCCCCCGTTTCCCCCGACCATTCCCGCCATCGGAGTAGGGACACGGCGCGCCGTGTCCCTACGGCTATCACCACCCCTCCTGTCCATGAACCGACTCCGTACCGTCTTCTTCCTCGTCGTCTGCGGCGCGTGGGCGCTGCCGGCCCTCGCCCAGCCGGCCCACTACGCCCGGCTCCTCCGCGACGACGCCGACGCCTTCCACCACGTCCCCCTCGGTCTCTGCGAGGACTACCCCGAGGAGACCACCACGCGCGAGATCTACGTCCGTGACTTCGAGCTCCTCCGGCGCGCCGGCATCGACCTGCTGCGCATCTCCTTCGGCTGGGACGGCATCGAGGCCGAGGCCGACGACGAGTACGACTGGCTCTTCTGGGACGACTTCGTCGAGACGGCCGTGGACGACTACGGCATCACGCTCATCCCCTACGTGATGTACACGCCGAAGTGGGCCTCGCCGGACAAGGGCGACGACGTCTTCTGGCGCACGCCGCCGGAGGACTTCTCGAAGTTCGGCGAGTTCGTCTTCGACCTCGTCTCCCGCTACAAGGACCGCATCCACTCCTGGGAGCTCTGGAATGAGCCCGACATCGAGTGGTACTGGCGCGGTACGCCCGCCGCGTTCGCAGACTACGTCAAGGTCGGCGCCGAGGCCGTCCGCCGCGCCGACCCCGAGGCCACCATCGTCCTCGGCGGCATCGCCTACCAGCCCGACTTCATCCGCACGCTCTTCCGCGACCACGGCGTCAGCCCGTACGTGGACGTGGTCAACATGCACAACTACTACGAGACGTGGCACCACGGCCCCGTCGAGCACATCGGGGAGTACATCCACCGCGTGGACGAGGTCGTCGAGCGCTACGGCGACGGGCAGCCGCTCTGGATGGCCGAGGTCGGCTACTCCTCCGTCCGCGAGGGCGCCCGCGTCTCCGACGACTACACCGCCTACTACGCCTACGAGCACACCCCCGAGTACCAGGCCGTCCAACTCGTCAAGACGATCACGGCCGCGCTCGCCACGGACAAGCTCGCCGCGCTGGCGTGGTACGAGATCAAAGACCTCCCGCCGGCCGACGACGTCATCGGCGACAACAACAACCGCCACCTCGGCGTCGCCTACAACGACCACACCCCGAAGCCGGCCGAGCACGCCCTCGCCTTCGTCAACCGCCTCTACAGCGAGCCCATGCGCTCCATCGGCGAGGAGGTGACGTTCGAACGGGCCGCCGACTCCGACGTCGTCGTGCACGCCTTCGAGCAGGAAGACGGCGACGTGATCGTCGTCGGCTGGCTGCAGACGCGCCGCGTCGGCGAGCAGAACGACGTGGGCGACGGGATGCACGAGGACACGCGGAGCGAGACCCTCAGAATCACGATCCCCCGTGTCCTCGCCGGGGACGTCACGGCCTACGACGAACTCGGCGAGCGCCGGCCCCACGAGAACGAGAACGTCCTGCGCGAAGACGCCCGCACGATGGTGTGGGAGGAGATGGAGGGCGGGAAGGTCTACGTCCTCCACCTCGCCAAAGACTGACTGCCATGCCCGTCAACCCGCAGCGTGCCACGCCCGAGGCCTTCGCCCGCTTCGGCTCGGTCGTCCCCGCCCCGACGGCCGAGCCGACGGCGGCCGACGCCACGTTCCGCTACTGGTCCGACCTCGCGCACTACCGCATCGAGGGCGAGACGGAGGTCGGGCTCTGCACCGTCTACCGCCAGGACGCCCCGCGCGTGACGTGGATGGAGCGGCACGACCGCACGCCCGAGTTCCTCATCCCCGCCGACGGCCCGTTCCTCCTCCCCGTCATGGACGAGGCCGGCGCCGTCGAGGTCTTCCGCGTCGAGCCCGGCGAGGCCGTCGTGATCGGGCCGGGCGTGTGGCACAGCGCCTGCCTGCCCGTCGAGAGCGAGTCCGCCACCTACTTCGTCGTCTTCCGGCGCGGCACGCCGCAGGAGGACGTGACCAAGCGGGACCTCGCCCCCCTTTCCGTCGAAGGTTGATCTCGGCCGCTTCGCCTTATGCCCACCACCGAGCGCGTCGAGATCACCTTCGGCGGAAGCCCGCTCCGCGTCGAGCGCGTGACGCACCGCCCGAGCGGGCGCGTCGTCTGCGACGGCGGCGAGCAGCGGTTCCTGCTTCGTCTCCCGAAGGCCCCGTCGGACCCCGTCCACCTCACCGAGGTCTCCGACGAGGAACCCGGCGAGGACCGCCTCGCCTTCACCGTATCGGACGAAACCGGCCGGTTCCGCGCCCGCGTCGCCGTCGAGGCGGCCGAGGAAGGGGTGCGGTTCTCGCTCCGCGCCGAGGGCCCGGAGCCGATCTGGATGGCCGAGTGGTCGCTCGCGGGCCTCGACCTCGCCGAGGTCGTCGTCCCCGCCCTCGGCGGGCAGGCGCTCTCGGCCGCCATGCCGCCGGACCAGCAGGTGGCCTACAAGTACCCGTTCTGGTGGAACGCCCAGTTCGCCCTCGGCGAGATGGGCGGCGGCGACGGCGTCTGGCTCCGCACGATGGACGTGGCGCCGCGCTTCAAGGTCCTCCGCGTCCGCAAGGCCGAGGCCGACGCCGGGCGGTTCGCCCTCGGCCTCGGCGTCGAGGCCGACGCCCCCATCACCGAGCCCACGCTGGAGGCGACGTGGTTCCTCGACGGCTACGCCGGCGGCTGGCAGGCGCCGACCGAGACGCACCGGCGGTGGCTGGAAAAAACCTTCGGGCTCGTCCCCTACCGCAAGCACCCGCACTTCCCGGCCTGGGCGGCCGACGTCACCTTCGTCCTCGAAGTGTGGGGGATGCGCAAGGACCTCGGCCGCCCCGCCCACACCTTCGCCGACACCATCGAGCGGATCGAGGCCTTCGCCCGCAAGCACCCGCCGGAGCAGACGCTCCTCTACCTCCCCGGCTACGCCGAGGGCGGCGTGGACTCCCGCATCCCGGATTACAACCCGAGCGAGCCGCTCGGCGGAGACGAAGGGCTGAAGCGGCTCGTGGACCGCGCGCACGACCTCGGCTACCGCGTCATGATCCACACCAACGTGCTCGGGATGACGTACGCCCACCCGCGCTGGCCCGAGTTCGCCGAGCACCAGGTGCAGGACCCCTTCGGCCAGAAGCTCGGATGGGGCAACGACATGGACGGCGACTGGCTGCCCGAGCCGTTCTTCGCCTACATCAACCCCGCCGCGACGGCCTGGGGCGACCTGATGGAGGAGACCCTCGGCCGCCTCATCCGCGACTTCGGCCTCGACGCCGTCTTCCTCGACCAGACGCTGCTCGCCTTCAACGTCAGCAACGGGCCGAACTTCGTCGTCGGGATGCGGGAGCACGTGCGGCGCCTCCAGCGGGCGTTCCCGGGCGTCCTCTTCGCGGGCGAGGGGCTCAACGAGCAGGTGCTCCCGGCGCTGCCGTTCGTCCAGATCCACGGCATCGACAGCATCGGCGAGGTGCACGGGATGGAGGGGGAGCGGCCGTGGCGCCGCGTCCACCCCGTCTCGACGACGCTCTTCGGGCCGCACACGCGCTTCGTGGCGCACCTGCTCACGAAACACCCTTCGAGCCCGGCGTTCGCCGCGCAGGAGGCGGCCTACGCCGCCCTCGGCGTCGTCCCCGGCCTCGTCCTCTACAGCCGCCGGCAGGGGATGGACGGGCCCGAGGTCGAGGCCCTGCTCGCCCGCGCCCGCTCCCTGCGCCCACCCACCACCGTCTGAGCCATGCGCACGATCAAGGCCGCCGTCATCGGGACCGGTTTCATGGGCGAGGCGCACGCCGAGGCGCTCCGCCGCGTGCCGGGCGTCGAGATCGCCGCCGTCGCCTCCCATCGGAAGGAGCGCGCCGAGGCCCTCGCCGCGAAGTACGGCGTCGAACACGCCTTTGACGACTGGCGCCGCGTCCTCGACCTCGTGGACGTGGAGGTCGTCCACAACTGCACGCCGAACCACCTCCACTTCGAGGTCAACCGGGGGTTGCTGGAGGCGGGTAAACACGTCGTCGCCGAGAAACCGCTCACGGTGGACGTGGCCGAGGCGGAGGAACTGGTGCGCCTGGCCGCCGAGCGCGGCGTCGTGAACGCAGTCAACTTCAACTACCGGTTCTACCCGCTCGTCCGGCACGCCCGCGCGCTGGTGCAGGCCGGCGAGGTCGGGGCCGTCCACCTCGTCCACGGTCATTACGTGCAGGACTGGCTGCTGCACGAGACCGACTACAACTGGCGCGTCGAGGCCGGGGCCGGCGGCGCGAGCCGCGCCTTCGCCGACATCGGCTCGCACTGGTGCGACCTCGTGCAGTTCGTCACCGGCCGACGCATTACGCGCGTCTTCGCCGACCTCTTCCGGGTCCACGAAACCCGCCGCCGTCCCACCGAGGCCGCCGAGACGTTCCGCAGCGGCCAGGGCGCGACGGAGGCCGTGCCGGTCGAGACGGAGGACGGCGCGAACGTGCTGCTCCAGTTCGAGGGCGGCGCGCGGGGGGCCGTCGTGATCTCGCAGGTGAGCGCCGGGCGCAAGAACCGCGAGTGGGTCGAGATCGACGGCAGCCGGTGCGCCCTCGCCTGGGATCAGGAGCGCCCGAACGCGCTCTGGGTCGGCCGCCGCGAGGGGCCGAACGAGACGCTCATCAAGGACCCCGGCCTGCTCGACCCGTCGGCCCGGCCGTTCGCCCACTACCCGGGCGGCCACCCCGAGGGCTACCCCGACGGGTTCAAGAACCACTTCCTCGCCGTCTACCGCGCCGTCCGCGACGGCCTGCCGGCGGCGCCCGACTTCCCCACCTTCGCCGACGGCCTCCGCGCCGTCCGCCTCGTCGAGGCCGTCCTCACGAGCCATCGCGAGGGCCGCTGGGTGGACGTGTAGCCACGCCCCGTTCCTTGTCATCCTGAGGAGCGCTAGCGACGAAGGATCCAGCCCCGGTACGAGGAAGACTTCGAGGGGCTACCGGCGCTTCGTGAATAGGTCCTTCGCTACACTCAGGATGACGGATTCATCGCTTCAACCCCGTTTGCCGCCATGCAACTCGGATTCCTCACCGCCTGCCTTCCTCAGGTCCCGCTGGACCAGATCGCCCCCTGGGCGGCCGCGCAGGGCTTCGACGCCCTGGAACTCGCCGCCTGGCCGTACGACTCCTCGCGCGACTACCAGGCCAGCCACGTCCGCGCCGAGGCTTTCACGCGCGACGACGCCGAACGCGTCAAGGACCTCCTCGGCGAGCACGGCCTGCGGATTTCCGCGATGGCCTACTACGACAACAACCTCCACCCCGACCTCGGGCAACGCGAGGCCCACCTCGCCCACGTCCGCAAGGTCATCGACGCGGCCGAGAAGCTCGGCGTAGGCCTCGTCGGGACGTTCGTCGGCGGGCACGACGGGACGCCGGACGCGATCCTGAAGGAGATCGGGGAGACGTTCCGCCCGCTCGTCCAGTACGCTGAGGACAAAGGCGTCCGCCTGATGATCGAGAACTGCCCGATGGACAACTGGGTGACGTTCGGCCGGCCCGGCAACTACGCCTACTCGCCCGAGCTCTGGGATGCGCTGTTCAACGAGGTCCCGAGCGAGAGCTTCGGCCTCAACTTCGACCCCTCGCACCTCTTCTGGCTCGGCATCGACCACGAGCGCGCGGTGCGGGAGTACGCGCCCCGCATCTTCCACGCCCACGCGAAGGACACCGAGATCCTCCCCGAGGGCCGCTACCGCTACGGCACGCTCTGGCGGCAGCTCGACGCCGACCCCTGGAAGTCGGGCTGGTGGCGCTACCGGATGCCCGGAAAGGGCCAGATCGACTGGGGCTCGTTCGTCCGCACCCTCCGCGAAGCCGGCTACGACGGCGCGCTCTCCATCGAGCACGAGGACCCGGAGTACGAGGGGAGCGAGGCGGACGTGAAGGAGGGCCTCCGCCTCGGCCGCGAGCACCTCGCCCGGTTCGTCTGATTCACACGGGCGTCCTTGCTTCGGCGGCGGGGGCGCTCTACTTTTTATCGACCTGCGCAAACGTTTGCGCAGGCTCTTGTCGCTCCATCTCATGCGCGCTCTTCTCCGTTCGTCGTACGTCCCCTTCGGCTCGCAGTACTACCGCGCCCCCTCGCCCCGCCCCGAGGACTGGGCGCGCGACCTCGACCACATGGCCCGCCTCGGCTTCACGATGGTCAAGTACTGGCTCCAGTGGCGCTGGAATCACCCCGAGGAGGACCGGTTCTACTGGGACGACGTGGACCGGCTGATGGACCTCGCCGCCGAGCGCGACCTCAGGGTCATGCTCAACACCATCGTGGACGTCGGCCCGGCGTGGATCTACCGGCGGTACCCGGACGCCTCGATGGTCACGCTCTCCGGGCGGCCCGTCGGCCCGCAGACGCAGCCGCACCGCCAGATCGGCGGCCTCGGCCTCTGCCTCCACCACGAGGCCGTGCAGGACCACTGCTTCCGCTGGCTGGAGGCGGCCGTCCGCCGTTACACCGACCACCCGGCGCTGGAGATCTGGAACGTCGGCTCCGAGCCCGAGCTCACGCAGTCCATGGCCGAGCTGCGCCTCTGGGCCGACGACGCCTCGAAGCTGGGCGACATGCTCGACTACAACGAGCACGCGGTGCGCGCCTTCAAGCGGTGGCTCGAACGGAAGTACGAGGGCGACCTCGACCGGCTCAACACGGCCTGGAACCGCAACTACCGCTCGTTCGAGGAGGTCGAGGTGCCGCGCACGCGCAACACGTTCAACGACGTGGTGGACTGGCGGATGTTCTTCGTGGACAGCCTCGGCGCGCACGTCGGGCGCCGGTTCGAGGTGGCGAAGGCGGCCGACGGCGGGAAGCACCCGCTCATGTGTCACCACGTCTTCGTCCAGGGCTTCCCCGTCACCTCGACGGCCAGCGACCCCTGGAACGTGGGCCGTTTCGGGGACCTCCACGGGATTACCCAGATGGACGACCCGATGATGTGCGACGTGCTGCGCTCGTGCGCCCGGGGCAAGCCCGTCATCTCCGCCGAGATGCTCATGCTCATGGGCTACACGCTCGACCTTCCCGAGGCGATCTCGGCCGACGACGTCAAGCGGAACGTGTTCACCGGCGTGGCGGCCAACCTCAAGGGCTTCCTGTTCTGGCAGTTCCGCCCCGAGACGCTCGGCCGCGAGGCGCCCACGTGGGGTCTCGCCCACCTCGACGGCTCGTCCACCCCCTGGCTGGAGGCCTTCGCCGAGGTCGGCCAGGTCTTGCAGAGAAACGCCGACTTCATCCTCGACGCGAAGCCGGCCGACGCCGAGGTGGCCGTCCTCTACAGCCCGCCCAACCAGGTCTTCGCCTGGGCCGCGACGGGCAACGAGAAGACCGCCACCGACGCCGTCCTCGGCGCCCACGCCGCGCTCTACGAACGCAACCACGTCGTGGACCTCGTCCACCCGAGCGAGATCGAGGCGGGCGTGCTCGACCGCTACCGCGTGCTCGTCTGCCCCTTCCCGTACTGGCTCAGCGCGGCGATCGCCGAGAAGCTGCGGGCGTGGGTCGAGGCCGGCGGCACGCTCATCGGCGAGGCATACTTCGCGGGGTGGGACGTGGAGGAGGGGCGGCACCACACGACGGTACCGGGCTACGAGCTGCACGAGGTGTTCGGCGTCCGCCAGAAGAACGCCGTGCCGCCCGCCGCCGACGGCCGGGTCGAGATCATCGCCGGCCCCGGGCTCGCTCATCTCGCGGAAGGGGAGAGGGTGTACGGAATGCTCGCGCAGGAGACGTTCTTCGTGGAGGGCGCCGAGGTGCTGGCGAGGTTCGCCGACGGCGAGGCGGCCGTGACGCGCCACCGGTACGGGAAGGGGCAGGGCATCCTCGTCGGCTCCTACGTCGCGTGCCCGTACCGGCGGGAGGGGCACGAGGCCAACGGCGCGCTCCTCGCGAGCCTCGTCGAGCTGGCCGGCCTGGGCGCGCGGCCCGAGGTGGAGGGCGGACGCGTGCGGGTGGACGTGCTCGCGACCGAGGCCGGCGAGCGGATGGTGATCCTCCAGAACCTGGAGGCGGAGCCCGTCGGGGCGTCCGTGACCGTTCCCGTGCCGCTCGACGGTGAGGCCGAGGAGCAGTTCGGGAAGGCCGCCCTCACGTGGACGCCGAGCGGGGAGGGAGCCGCCGCCTCCGTCCGCCTCGCCCCCCGGGAGGTGCGGGTCTACCGTGCGTAAGGACCGCGCTATGCTCGCCCAGCGCTCGGCACCGGAGCGAAGCGAGGGGCCGAACGGTGGTCTCTCTCGTTGGAGGCAGACCGTTCGTGGCGAGCCTGAGCCGCAGGCGATGCTTCTCATGAACGGGGGGATGGCAGGAGAGCATCCGAGCGACCCCGTTCGTCGCAACTTCGTGCTCAACGTGCTCGACGGCGCCGTCTTCGCCTTCGGCCTCAGCTTCGCGGCGCGGACGACCGTGCTGCCGCTCTTCGTCCAGCACCTCGGCGGCGGCAACCTCGCCGTCGGGCTCCTGCCCGTGCTCTGGACGCTCGGCTTCCATCTCCCCCAGCTCGCCATCGCCCACCACGCGGGGCAGGTCGCCTCCAAGAAGGGCCTCGTGCTGAGGACGGGTCTGGTTCAGCGATTGCCGTGGCTGCTGCTCGCCGTCGCCACGTTCCTGTGGCTCGGCAAGCTGCCGCCCGGGTGGGCGCTGGCGGTCTTCTTCGTCCTCTACACCCTCGCCGCCGTCGGCGGCAGTCTGAACCTGCCGGGGTGGTTCGACCTCACGGCGAAGCTGACGCCGGTGCGCCTGCGCGGCCGGCTCTTCGCGCTGCGGACCGTCCTCGGCTCGCTCCTCGGCGTCCTCGGGGGCGCGGTCGTGGCGGCCGTCCTCGCGCGGTCCCCTTCGACGGACGGCTTCGCGCTCCTGTTCGGGCTGGCGTTCGCCGTGATGGTGGGGTCGTACGCGATCCTCGCCCAGGTGAAGGAAGAGCGCGTGCCGGGCACGGTGCCGCCGGCCCGCCAGCCCTACCGCGCCTTCCTGCGGCGGCTCCCCGACATCCTCCGCCGCGACCGCAACTTCCGCCGCTTCCTCGTCGCTGATGCACTGCTCATTACGGCGGCGACGGCCGACGCCTTCTACACCGTCCACGCCTTCGAGCGCTTCCAACTTTCCGAGGCCTACGCCGGTACGTTCACCGTCGTGCTCATGGCGAGCGGGGCGGCCGGCAGTCTGGTCTTCGGCTACGTGGCCGACCGGATCGGGCACCGGCTCAACCTCGCGCTCACGGCCGCGACGACGCTGCTGGCCTGCCTGGCCGCCCTCTACGCCCCGACGCCGGGCATCTACCTGTTCGCCTTTGCCGGCTCCGCGCTCGCCCTCGGCCTCACCTCCATCTCGCGCCTGTCCATCATCGCCGAGCTGAGCGGGGAGGCCGAGCGGCCGACGTACGTTGCCCTCACGAACACGCTCACGGCGCCGTTCGCCCTCGCCGGTCTCCTCGGCGGCGCCCTCGCCGACGCGTACGGCTACGAGGCCGTCTTCGTCGTGGCCGCCGCCCTCGCCTTCGTTGCGGCCCTGTGGCTGCTCCTGTTCGTCCGCGAGCCCCGACGGCTCGCCCCCGTCCTCGCCTCATGAGCCTGCTCCACCGCCGCGACTTCCTGCGGTCCGCCGCCCTCGGCGGGGCCGCCGCCGCCCTCGCGCCCGCCGCCTTTGCCGCGCCGACGGTCCTCACGCCGCGCCGCGTCCGCCCGCGCACCGAGGCGGGCACCCTCCGCTTCCGCCCGACCTTCGTACAGCGCGGTCCGGGGCCCCACCTCCTCGACTGGGCCTACGCGACCGACCCCAAGTGGGACGCCTTCCACTCCAACATCACGGTCTCGCCCGAGACCGGCGTCGTGATCTCCGACACCGAGGGGCACGACCGCTTCGGCATCGACGTGCGCTGGCACGTGGAGGGGTTCGGCTACCTCTTCCTCACGGCCGACGGCGGGGGGGCGCACTACGCGCTCCCACCGGCCGGGCAGACGCGCGAACTGAACCTGAACCTGGAGCTGGCGAAGAGCCGCGTCCTCCGCAACCGCCGCCGCCTCGCGCAGCACGCGGCCGACGGCTACGTGCCCTCGCGCGAGGTCGAGGCCCTGCTCGCGCTCTCGGACGGCCTTTTCGAGGACGCCGAACGCGTGGCCGACCAGGCCCGGAAGGGGCGGCTCGCGCAGGACGCCCTCCGCTACGCGCTCCTTGCCGCCGAGGCGCTGGAACTGGAGCAGGCGCGCCGCGCCATCGCCCGGCGCGGGCCGCGTGACTTCTTCCTCGGCTGCGACGCCCGGGCGTTCTACCAGATGGACCCCGACCGCTTCCTCGACCGCTTCGCCGAGGTCTTCGACTACGCCACCATCACGCACTACCTCACGATCGGCCACACCGGCGTGCCGGACTTCGAGCCCGTCGAGGGCGACAAGCGCTTCGACACGCGCGAGGCGCTCTTCCACAGGCTCCGCGGGCGCGGCATCACCGTAGAGGGGCGCCCGCTGTTCTACGCCTACCGCACCGTTACGCCCGACTGGCTGCGCTACAAGCGCTACGACGACCTCCTCCGCTACGTCGAGCGCCACGTGCGCGAGGTCGTCGGCCACTACGGCGACGGGATGTACGCCTGGGAGGTCGTCAACGAACTCCACGACTGGGCCAACGAGGTGCGGCTCTCGCCCGAGCAGACCGTCGAGCTGACCCGGCTCGCCTGCGACGTGGCCAAGGCGACGGCCCCGAACGTCCACCGCCTCATCAACAACTGCTGCCCCTTCGCCGAGTACGTCCAGCTCAAGACGTGGGGCGAACTCGACGCGACGTACCCGCAGCGGACACCCTGGGAGTTCATGCGCGACCTCGTGGACGCCGGGGTGGACTTCACGATCACGGGGCAGCAGATGTACTTCCCGTACCGCGACCTCCAGGACACCATCATGGCCGTCGAGCGGATGGCCGCGTTCGGGCGGCCCGTTCAGCTCACCGAGGTCGGCGTCACCTCCGGCCCCTCGCGCCGCACCCTCCTCGACGGTTCGCTCGACCTGCCCACCGAGCCGCCCGTCTGGCGCCGCCACTGGGACGAAGCGCTCCAGGCCGACTGGCTCGAAGCCGTCTACACCCTCGCGTACAGCAAGCCGTGGATCGAGGCGTGCAACTGGTACGACTTCCTCGACGGGACCTCGTGGCTCCCCAACGGCGGGCTCGTGCGCGACGCGCAGGGTGAGCCCAAGCCGGCCTTCCACCGCCTCGCCACGCTCCGACAGGAGTGGGGACTGACGTAGAACACGGCGCGCCATGTTCCTACGACCCCGGGGATCTGTCGCGCCCTCGGACACCATCATGACGAACCGCCGCCGCTTCCTCAAGCAGGCCGCCCTCGGAGGCGCCGCCCTCGGAGGCGCCGCCCTCGGAGGCGCCGCCCTCGGAGGCGCCGCCCTCG